>QJZC01000053.1 GCA_003247575.1 Pseudomonadota bacterium | reverse complement strand
ATGTCGTCCTTCCCGTATTCTGAAGAGACATACCAGCGCGGAAGGCCGTGAAGCCGGACTCCGTCGATGAATTCGCGAATGGGCATGTCCGGAGGAACTGATTCCTGTTCCGAAGAGGAAGCGAGTGATCGCGGATTTGGCACTTCGCTAGCGGCCGAACTGCTTCCGGGGCGAGGGTCTGGATCTTTGATGGCAAGGAACCGCTGGCACTCTCTTGGTTCCAGCAGGTTGTTGCCCGCAGTTACTCTTCCCTCTCGCATGATTGCGCGGCGACCCCGCTCAGTCTTGGGGTCCAAAGGTGAGTGAGCGAGACCTGTTGTGTGCCCGAACTCATGCGCTAGTACGACGCCGGCGGTATCTGACG
Source organism: Pseudomonadota bacterium (assembly GCA_003247575.1). Taxonomy (GTDB): domain Bacteria; phylum Myxococcota_A; class UBA9160; order SZUA-336; family SZUA-336; genus SZUA-336. The sequence goes on along the minus strand of QJZC01000053.1, from coordinate 132,655 downwards.
CCCAGTGGTGCCCTGAAGCTACGAGATGCAAGATTGGGCACCAAGAGCTCCGCGAGGGCCAGGCGCAGCACGAAGTTGAACGGTGCAATCGGATTCTGGGTCAGCATCGAGACGGGGAGCGACCGGAACCACGGTCCCAGCGTGTGCTCCCCCAGGGTCGTGGCTCGGTCCATGGGAATGCATGCGCACCATCCTGTCCCATCAATCTTCGCCTGTGGTTTCTGCACGTGCTCCTGTCCTCCGTGCCACTCTGAGTCGAGACCGCGAAATTCGTCACAGCACGCGCTGTATCGAATCTCGTACGTCCGGAGTGGCCTTACTGGGGAGGGCTTCTTCGGGTGACTCCGAGACGGTCGGGTCGTGCCGAAGCCTTTCTGCTTGTAGCGGTCCGACCGGTGCTCGTTCGGATCAAGCGCACCTTGCACGTTCATCGCAGTCGTCTGCGCATGATGGACGTGGCCGCGTGGGTCGATGCGGCCGTTCGGTGCAGCTAGTGAGTTTCTCGAGTTCCATCGAGAAACACTTCCTCGCTCCGGCGGGCGTGGAGCGCGTAACTTTGTGTCGAGGCCGTCAGTTGTTCAGTGGACGAGGAAGCATGAGTCGCGCAGTGCGGGCATCGTAGAGACGAGTCTTCAAGGAATCCATGAACTTTCATGGTCGGCTTCGCGCACCTGGCTGCCAGTTGGCAGACAGGCGAGGGGTGCTCTCCAGGGCAAACTGTTGCATGCTTGGATTCACGAACTTCTAATGCCCTGTTCACGCAGGTCGTCATTGCGTTCGATATTGTCCCGCTTCCGTAGTTAGTAGTCGTGACGATTGTCGGGGCATACAGTGGCGACATACGAATCGCGGGGGCTCAGGCACCGGCGCAGATGCTGTGCGTGGCTGGGCTGGTGTGATCATCTGAATGACGGAGCAATTCATGAATCGCGTAGTTGCTTGCATGCTCGGAGTGGGTCTTCTTATTACGTCAGCGAGTTTTGCTGAGGCAGCAGACGAATCCGAAGTTGGTAAGACCATTGGCTTGCTCGGGATCAATGGTGCAACGGCCTCCGTCGTCGTCGACGAACCGACGGTGAGCTCGGACTGCTTCCTCGGAGGATTCATCACGTTCGATCCCAGTACGACGTTCGGCCGAATCTTCTACGCCACTCTATTGGCGGCCAAGATGAAGGGCTCGATCGTCAACATCACCTACACGCAGGAGGGTGCTGTCTGCACGATCAAACAGGTCAACGTGTTGTAGCGGTTGCTCTACCGGCGCCGTCGAGCTGCCATTTGGTTGACGAAGTGGGGTGTGTCTAGAAACTGGGCGCCTGGTGTGCCCGCACCAGACCGGCTTTGCTGCCAGCGTCGCTGGAAGTTCCCGCTGAATGACTCTTGCCGCTGAACGATCCTCCCTGCTGAATGATCCAAGAGGGACCCTGAGCATGACTTTGGAGATGAGTGCGCGTGGCGGCCAGCGGCGGCGCTGGATGATGGCGCGTCAGCTGGGATGTGTGCTGATCGGAGCCTTGCTCAGCGTGGCAGTGCCGCTGACGGGAGCTCGTTCCCAGGATGACGACATCACTCCGGAGCTGCTCGAGCTCCTGTTGTTCGATCCGGTCAACGACCTCGATGGCGATGGAATCGCCGACGGAAACGATCGCGACATCGATGGAGACGGTGTCCCGAACGATCGGGATCTCTTTCCGCGCAATCCGTTCGAATCCGCAGATCGAGACGGCGATGGCATAGGGGACAACGGGGATCCAGATCGGGACGGAGACGGGGAGGAGAACCGCTTCGATGGCGATCCGGATGATCCCGACGTCTCCCTCGTCGGTTCGACGCCAATCGCATTCCAGGTGACCAGCAATGGTGCGCTGACCTATTCGGTTCCGATCGCGGTGCCACCCGGTAGCGGGGGCGTGGTCCCACCGCTCTCGCTGTCGTACAGCAGCGAGCGGGGCAATGGTTTGCTGGGCATGGGATGGGGGATCGGTGGCCTGTCCTTCGTCACTCGCTGCCCCGCCGCGATCGTGCCCGATGGGTTCTTCGATCCGGTCGACTTCGATGACAACGACCGCTTCTGTCTCGACGGAGAGCGCCTGATCGAGGTCGAGCGCTCCGGAACGAGTGTCTCCTACCGCACCGAGATCGAGACATTCCAGAAGGTCACTGCGGTCGTCGACAGCACTGGCAATCCGACTCGCTTCGAGGTCCGGCTGCGAAATGGCCAGATCCTGGACTTCGGAAGCACGGCGAATGCGCGCGTTGCCGGAGGGCGCGGGATCCTGCTCTGGGGGCTGTCGTCGGTCCGGGATCGATCAGGCAACTTCGCGCGCTACACCTACCTCTCCCAGAGCGACAACAAGATGCTGGCGCTCTCGCGCATCGACTACTCGGGGAACGACGTCGTTGGAGTCGCGGCACAGAACTCGGTTCGTTTCCAGTACGAGGCGCGTCCGGCGGGAGACGTCCGCGTCACCTTCGGTCCGGCCGGGCGCACGCGCTTCGATCAGCGCCTGAAGTCGGTCGATACGTTCGCCGGTAGCCGTCCGGTCGTCTCGTATCGGCTGCGCTACGAAGAATCCTTCGCGACGTCGCGCTCCAGGCTGAGTTCGATCACCCAGTGCGGTTTCGATGCGAGGGGAGCGGCGGCCTGCCTGCCGGCCTCGACCTTCAGCTACAGCAGCGACCGATTCGGAATCCAGAGCATCGTCCGGGTGGGATCGCTCGGCGGAAGCATCAGTGACGGGCGTCTGTTCTATGGGGATGCCAACGGCGACGGCCGAACCGACGTCGTGTATCAGACGCCTGGGAACGAATATCGAGTGGCGCTGGGAGGCGAGGCAGGGCGCACTCTCGGGACTTTCTCGCGCTGGCTGGTCCCGCAGAACATCGGGAACTTCGCGCAGACGAACCCCACACTGGGGGATCTGAACGGAGATGGTCTGCAGGATCTTGTGGTCGCGAACACGAATGGCGACCTCTACTCCTTCCTCTCGAACGGATCCGAGTTCACGTCGCAGCGCCTCGTCGCCAGCTATGGACCTGGGGCCGCGTTCTTCCAGCTGAACGACCTGAATGGAGATGGGCGCGATGATCTGATCTTTCGGCGTGTGGACAATCGGATCTTCGTTCAGTACTCGACGGGCTCGAGCTTGGAAGCCGCCGTGCAGGTGCACACGGTCGGGGTGCCCGGGAACAGTCCGGACGTTCAGGTCGACTATCCAGACGTCACCGGAGATGGCCTGCCCGATGTGGTCTATCGGGACGCCAACAACTGTGTGCTCGTCTATCCCTGGATCGGTACGCGCTTCGTCGCCTTCGGTTCGAATGCGGCATGCCGGATCGACCTGCCGGGCTCGGTCGCGGACACCGAGATCGACTTTGCCGACTTCAACGGGGACGGTCGCGACGACCTGATCTACCGCACCTTGTCGAGCAACGAGTACTTCGTTGCCCTGTCCGACGGGGGACGATTCCTGGCTGCCGAACGTGTGCTGGATCAGGCTCCGACCGAGAGGATCGGCCCGGGCCAGGCCAAGTATCCCGACCTGAACGGGGACGGCCGTGCAGACATCGCCTACCGCCGCGAGACCGGGCGCGACCCGGTGAGCAGCGAGGTTCTGGTCCGCCTCTCCGACGGTGGCGGGTTCCGCCCGATCCAGACGTATCTGCAGAAACCGGAACGCGTGATCCTGGGGCAGGTTGCCTACCCCGATCTGGATGGGGACGGTCTCCAGGAGCTGGTCTACCGCACCGAGGACAATCGGCTCGAGCAGGGACTCACGAAGCGCCGGCGACCGGATCTACTCACCTTCGTGCGCGAGGGCAACGGGAAGGAGACGTCGGTCGAGTACAAGACCTTGTCCGATCCCGATGTCTACGACAAGGGACAGGGAGCCGTCTACCCCGTGGTGGACTTTCAGGCTCCGTTTCCCGTGGTCAGCGCCATGGAGACCACGAACGGGCTCCTGGACGGTGTCGGCCAACCGATCCGCCTTAGACGCACATTTGTGTATTCCGGAATGCGCATGGATCTCGAGCGGGGCATCTCCCTCGGCTTTGCGCAGATCGACGAGTTCAACCCCAACCGCGGCATCCAGATGACCTCGCGCTACGCGCAGGGCTTCCCGCTGCAGGGAAAGGAGACGTTCGTCGAGATGCGCTCGCTCCAGGGGCAGCTGCGCATGCGCACGGCCACCGAATACGACACGGCCCCGAGCTTCGGCGGGAAGGTCGTACGCAGCTTCATGGCGAGCCAGCAGGACGAGACCTTCGAGCTCGACGGAAAGGCCTTCGCCTCGCGCATGACGCGCATGGAGTACGACGCGTTCAACAACCCGACGCTCGTGCTCTCGACCTCGATGGACGGGTTTCGCAAAGAGACGATCACGACCTTTGCAAATGATGCCGACAGCTGGCTCATCGGCCAGATTCTCGAGCTGCGCAGCATCGCGAGCTTTCCGAATACGGAGCCGGTCGAGCGGCGTACCACCTTCGAGTACGAGCCCGAGCGGGGACTCCGCACCTCAGAGATCGTACAGCCGGAAACGTCGCTCGAGCTCGTGAGCCGCTTCGAGTACGACGTCTTTGGCAATGTCGTTTCGACGACGATCGAGGGAGCCGACGTACCGCTCCGAGGCGAGCAGACCACGTACGAGCCGACGGGCCGTTTCCCGACTCGCTTCACCAACGCGCTCGGACACGAGACCCAGCAGACGGTCGACGCGCGCTTCGGAAATCCCACGAGCACCACGGATCCCAACGGGCTCCGCACGAGCTTTCGCTTCGACCCGGTCGGTCGCGTCATAGAGACGGCCTTCGCCGACGGAAGCAAGGGCAGAACCTTCCGGAGCTTCTGCGACTCGGAGCCGAGTGCTTGCGCCGGGGTTCCGGGTGTCCTGCGGGTGGAAGAGCAGGTCGAGGGGGCTCCGGCGACCGCCACGGTCCTGGACCTGCTCGGGCGCGAGGTTCGCGCGTCCACCCAGGCCTTCGACGGCCGCTGGGCCGATTCCGATACCCGATACGACTCGCTCGGACGCGTTCGGGCGCGGTCCGCGGAGTACTTCAGCGGGGACCCGGTCTTCTGGACCCAGTTCGAGTACGACGCACTCGATCGCACCTTGAAGCAGACCGAACCGGATGGATCCGTGACTCGCTTCGCGTACGCCGGCCTCGTGACCACCACCACGAACGCCCTGGACCAGACGCGACGGGAGACGCGCAATAGCCAGGACGCCCTGGTCGAGGTTCGCGACGCGATCGGAGGCGAGCAGGTCTTCAGCTACGACGGCGAAGGCAGCCTTCTCCGTGTCGGCGACCCCATGGGAAATGAAACGCTGGCGACCTACGATGCGCTGGGGCGTCAGCTCACACTCGATGATCCCGACCTAGGTCTGACGCTCTTCACTTACGACGCGCTCGGGCAGTTGCGCACCACTTCCGACGCGAACGGGGACGTTGAGCGACTCGACTACGACCTCCTCGGGCGGCTACTCCAGCGGACCGAGCCGGGCGCGTCCGTTTCCTTCACGTACGACTCGGCGGCGAACGGAGTCGGAGCCCTGGCAGCGGTAGCCGGCAATCAGGAGGGCACGCGGTACGCGCGCAGCTTCAGCTACGATCGCTTCGGGCGTCCGAGCAGTCAGCGAGTCGAGATCGACGGCAAGAGCTTCGTCACTTCCCAGACCTATGATGCCTTCGGCCGAGTCGAACGGATTCGGTATCCGACCAACCTCGAAGTGCGCCGCCAGTACAATGAATCTGGCTACCTTACGGCAGTTCGTAACCCGGAGACCAACGCGGCGTACTGAACGGGCGTGTCGCGGGACGCAGCGGGCCGGCTGTTGGAGGACTCGCTCGGCAATGGCCTGACCAGCCGGAACACCTTCGACCCACGGACTGGGCAGCTCATCGGGGTTCGCACCGGGGCTGGTGGCGGTGCCTCGGTCCAGAATCTGGCGTACGGCTGGGACCGTCTGGCAAATCTGACTGAGCGCATCGATCGCAACCAGGACGACCTCGCCGAAAAGTTCACCTATGACTCGCTGAACCGCCTGAAGCGGGCCGCGGTCACAGGGCAGACACCGCAGACGTTCCAGTACGATGCGATCGGGAACATCTCCTCCAAGTCCGGAGTTGGCGACTACACCTATGGCGACGGTGCAGGTCCGCACGCCGTTACCGCGACCACTGGTGCCTTGACGCGACGCTATGATTACGACGCCCGAGGGAACCAGATTCGCCGGCTCGATGCCTCGGGCAGCGAGGTCGATGCCTTCTCGTATACGGCCTTCGACAAGCCGAGGCTCCTGTCGCGCAACCAGGGGCAGAACTGGTCGAGCTTCCTCTACGACGAGAGTCGCGGCGTTCTTCTTCGTGAGGATGTCGGGACCGGGCCTTCGGAGAGCTCGATCACCTACTTCGTCGATGGCATCTATGAAGAGTCGCAGACGAACGACGGCGAGGTCGAGCAGCGGCACTTCGTTCGCGCAGCCGGCCAGACGATCGCGATCGTCACCCGGAAGAGCGAGGGCGAGGACGAGACCCGCTATCTCCACCGCGACCACCTCGGCTCGATCGACACAATTACAAGTGCTACTGGAGCGGTCCTCGAGCGACTGAGCTTCGATGCGTTCGGCAAGCGGCGGAATCCGGACTGGAGCCCGGCGTCCGATCCGATCGAGAGCTCGACCATGAAAGGCTTTGGGGGTCATGAGCAGCTCGATGCGCTCGGTCTGGTCGACATGGGCGGTCGCGTCTACGACCCGGAGCTCGGCAGATTTCTGACAGCAGACCCATTCGTGGACTTTCCCGAGAGCACGCAGGGGCTCAATCGATACTCCTACGTCGAGAACAATCCCCTGACGTTCGTGGACCCGAGCGGCTTCGGACTCAAGCGCGTCTTCAAGAAGGTCGGCAAGTTCTTTCAGCGGCTTTTCACACGCGGCGTGTTGGGCGACGCGATTCGCGCCGTGGGCATCGTCGCGGGTGCGATCTTCTGTCCCTTCACCTTCGGTGCGAGCTGCGCCGTGGTCGCGGGAGCGGACCTGCTGGCCTTGGCCGTGGACGCCGCCTACACCGTGTCCGTCGAGACCGGGGCGATCAACGCGCCCAAGGAGAGTCGGCTCGAACAAGCTATCAGTTCGCTCGGCTCTCCCTCGCAGGGCCAAGAGATCCAGGGGATCAGCGGCTCGACGGGAGTGCGCGCCGCGCTCCCCGATCCGGTCGCCGGATGGATGAAAGCGATGCAGCCGGGCGTGATCTCGCTAGACACGACCGAACTCACTCTCGATGGGGCTCAGATCGCCCTGGGCGTTCTCGGATTGTTCCCCGGCGTCGGCAACCTGGCTGATGTCTGGAACGCGTTGATCTCCGCCGGTCGTGGAGACGAGGCAGGAGCGATCGCCGACGCTCTGGGAGCCTCTGATTTCGGTGGACAAGCGTCGAGTCTGGCCAACCTCGCGCGACGGTTCGATCGATTCCGAGACGCCCTATCGCTCCTACGTAAGGGGGCCAAGGTGAACCCTTGTGGCTGTTTCACAGGCCACACCGAGGTTTGGACTTCGGAGGGGCTGGTACCGATTGAGGATGTCGAGGTCGGCGATCGCGTCGAGACGACTGACAGCTTCGCCCTCGGTGAGCGCTCCGCCGACATGGGCACCGAGGTCGATGAGAGCTGGCGCACGCTCGACCTCTCTATGCCGGACAGCTCGAACCCCGGTGGTACTGTCGAGCTGACGATACTGCGCCCGCCGGAGTGGCTATTAGAGGTCCAGGCGGAGGTCGGAGGTCTCGTCCCGATCGAGGTGCCAGAGCTGGGGCTGCTTGGTCTGGCACGCGTCCACGGCATCCGAGGTCCACCCTCTATCCAGCCCGGTCCGGGGCGCGTCGTCCTGATGACGATTTCACGGGACCACGAGCAACTCCTCTCGGTAGCCCTCGACGGTACCGATAAGGCGCTCGAAGTCACGGGCAACCATCGGCTCTACTCGCGAAACAGAGGCGGCTGGGTAGAAGCGCGCGACGTTCGGGCTGGCGAGCAGCTGATGACTCCCACTGGCGGCGCCCGAGTCGAGTCGGTTCGAGCGGTGCCGGGGCGCTTCCGTGTCTTCAACCTAGAGGTCGAGGGCGAGCACGAGTACTATGTGTCCAGTGCTGGAGTTCGGGCGCACAATGCCGCCGGTGATTGCATCAAGTTGGCAAAGGCCGCTAGAAAGAAGCTCGGAAATCTAGCGGATCTTGCGGATAGCGACGCAGCGCAGGCAATTCTCGACCGAGGAGGAAGCGGGTCGAATGTCAGAGAAGCTCTAGGTGAAAGCCTACGCGGGCTCAAGGTCGGCGAGATCGCGAACATCGCCGCTGATAGGGCATCGCCCCTTCAGCGGCAGGCAGAAAAGGCCCTCAAGATCATCAAGCAGGCGGCAGCGAAGGGTCAGAGACGGAGGAAATGAAAACACCTGGTGAGGCCCTCCTGGGCCTACAGGAGCGACGGGAGCTGCTTGCTCAGGTGGTCGGCGTCTTCTGGGCTTCGAGCGATCCGGGCGAAGCGACAGTGCTAGAAGCAGTGCAGCTCGCGTTTGAGCGCACGCAGATGCTGCTTCTGGCGCGAGCGGACGATTCCTTGGAGGTTGCTGGAGCGGACCGCCTACCCGTCGGGCCGGAGTATCGGTTGTCTAATCTATCCGACTTGCCCCCTTGGGAGCGGGCCATTGGGCGTCCGCTTCTATTCTCATGGGTCCTTGAAAACAGCTGCGCTGGCTATATCGATGGAGTGCAGATGGAGTTCGCCCACGACGTCTCTGCCGAACCGGTCTCAATTCAATTGGTCGTGTTCGCAAGCGAGATCAAAGTTCGCGTTGTGCTTCCTGATTTCGTTGATATGCCTTTTCGTCAGGAGATATGACAGCGCCGAAGCAGTTTGTTCAGCTCTAAACCTCTCGCCGCCAGTGCCCGATGAGCGCCCTGATAGTCCAGGATAGTTGTTCTTCTCGTGACCTATGCGGGATCGTTCAGGTGCTGTGGGGGGCTGTGGCCAGACGAGGCAGCCATGGTTCGGCTCATCCAGAGAGGCGCGGCTTCCATCCGTCAGGATTGCGGTGTCCGTGCCAGATGGCGATGACTTCGATGCGTTTCTCTCGGACGCGAAAGAGAACGGAATAGGGAAACCGGCGAAGAAGCGCAGACTGGATGTCGTCCTCAACGGTTGGAAACGCGTTGGGTAGGCGCTCTATTCTGGCGAAAGTCGCTTCGATGGGACGCAGAACATATCGCCCAAGCCTGGCTGCTGAGAGTCATACCAGTCGACTGCGTCGTGCAGATCATCCTCAGCTGCAAGAAAGAGTGAGCGGCGACGTCACCCGCGCGTCCGCGCCCATAGGCGCTGTCGGACTTCGGACCAGGGCCGCGCTCTTTCGGGATGCTGGTCGAGTTCCCGAATTCGACGGGCTAGTTCTTCCCTCTGACCAGGAGAGAGTGGGAACGACTCTCCCTCGCTATCGGCCGCGATGCTCTCCCAGAGTTCCTCAACTAGCTCCAGACGCTCGGCCGTGGAGAGCTTGAGTAACTCTTCGCGCAGGGAACTAGCCGTCATCAATGAAAGTTTGCCTGCGAATTCCTCGTTGGGCAAGCCTCCTGCTGAAATGCCGCCTGTGGCTTCAACCTCCCGCCTTCAGCGCCCGATGAGCGCCGTTTGATCCCGATAACGCAGATTCTCGGGGTTTATCGGGAGCCCCTCATGAGCCATGTCGAGACTACGCTCGAATTTCCGCTGACCGGTGCGCTGGAGCGACTGCGGCGCGACGCCGATGCCGCGAGCGACTTCGCACGCGAGAGACTGAGCGCAGCGACGCGTCGCGCAGGCCATTGAGCGCTACGCTGAGCGCGCAGACTGCGATGCTCGCGACTTCGCGGCGCACAGCAGTCGGCATACACTGCCACGAAGACGTTCCTAGATCTACGCACTTTGGCTGCAAGTCTGCTCATGTCTCCTCCGTTGGAGGCGGGTTTGGCCGAGGCAGAATGTGTGTGACTCCTGGATAGAGGCCCGGTGTGCGCTGATCCATCTGAACCTCGAGCCGCGCTCAGCGTCGATTCGGTGACTTCTCGTCTGTGGCGGCGACGGGGGCTGGGTTGCTGGAGGTGTCGCCCGCTTCGCGTTGCAGTCGGCCGGTGTCGTCGATTTGGACTGCGAGCCTGGAGTAGATGCGTGAAGTGCGGTCGCGTGCGAACAGCTCGGCTCGGTAGGTTCCCGGGGACGGCGGGACTTCGACCTGTAGCTTTCGATCGAAGCTCTGGCCGGCTGTGAGTGCGAGGGGGAGCAGGCCGGTCAGCTCTTCGTTCGCGACGATGGATCCGGTTTCATCGAGCCAGCGAATGGTGAGCGGAGAGGGGAGGATGGGATCGGGGTGTCGATAGGTGTCGGATCCGTGGTTGCGGATGGGGAACGAGAGTTCCTGCTTGCCGCCCGTCGGGACTTTGAGCTCTCCGGAGATTTCGTCGTTTGGTGTGCTCAGAGGTTCTAGGGAGGTCGAGACGGGATCGGACGAGCGGAGCTCGTAGAGGGCCAGGTTCTTTGTTCGGCCAATCGGGATGGCTGGCTCCGGGAGCCGGGCACGCAACGAGCGCCGGAGAAACGAGCTCGTCAGGCGCACCAGGAGGTTGCGGAAGCCGATCGCGTGCAGCTGGTCGAGTGCACGCGGATCGTCCGGAATTTGGCTTGCGATTTGAGCCAGATCCGACTGGATCTGTACGTTGAACGATGTGTAGCAGCCCCCTACGCGTCTTCGGTGGTAGGCCGAAGCGAGGACGTAGTCTCCAGTCCTTAGCCACGGATCAGAGCCCGGTTCAGCCGCGGGGAGGTCGAGCAGCGGCCCGTCCACGACTCGCTGGTACAGCGCAAGGTCAGCTGCGTTCGGGGCCGCCGGCCGCGTGACGATCTCTAGGGGTGCCCCGAAGCTGCGCGCCGCTAGGGATGGCACGAAGAGCTCCAGAAGCGAGGTGCTCAGTAGGAGCGCGATGATCCAACCTCGTGTACCGGTCCCCATTCGTTCTAGCCATCGCTTTAGCCCATACGCAGCCAGAACGGCTAGACCTGTGTATAGAACAAAGGTGCATGCGGCAGGTGCCCGTATGATTCCCAGAAGGGGGACCAGCTTTTGAAGCTCGGAATAGAGCGGCGGAATCTCGACCCCGAGCTTTGGGATGGCGATGCGGTCCACGACGAAGAAGAAGGTCGCCACCGTGGCGATGACGTAGGGCAGCTCGTGGCTCGAAGCGAACTGGCGAGTGTCGCGGAAGGCCGAGCGGGCCCAGCCGACGAGCCCGCAGGCCGCCAGAAGGCACAGGGTGGATCCCGGAAACGCATTCGTACCAGGGAGAAATGTCCAGACAGGGCGAAGCAGTGTGATTCGCTCCCGGCCCAGCTCCCAGGCCTGGCTGGTCTCTCCATAGGGATGGAGGACCCACCAGACGAGGAGGCCGACCGCGAGGGCGAATGCGCCGAGCTTGGGGAGCAGGGCAGGGAGCCGTGCATAGTTCTGCACTGCGAGACAAAGGCCGAACACAGCTCCGAAGGCGCCGAGAGCAAGCATGGGGTATGCGCCCTCTACGCACTGGAGTCCAACGAACAAGGTCAGTCCGACGGCGCTGGCCCAGGTGCGTCGCTGCATGAGGCGATGCGCAAAGAGCAGCGCGAGCGGCGTCCAGTGATTTCCCACGGCGTAGGGATGCGCGATGTCACTCAGGCGAAATGGATGTAGGCCGAAGAGCAAGCCGCTGATCAGCGAGGCCCAGAAGTTGCGGGTCAGGCTGAAGGCCAGCACGTACATGGCCATCGCAGCGAGCCAGCGGTCCAGAAGGAGTACGAAGTTGAAGGGGGCGATCGGGTTGTCGGTCATCCACGCGATGGGCAGCGACCGCAGCGACGGCCCAAGCATGTGCTCCCCTAGGGTCGTGGCACGATCCATGGGAAAGCACTGCGCACCATCCCATATCTTGCTCGGAGCCTCGCCCAGTGTGCGCGCGTTGAAGGCTACCGTGCCGACGACGGCATTCTGATCCTGGATCGTAATTCCGGATAGTGGGGTTGCGTCCGCTCTCGCCGAGATGGCCAGCAGAGCGGTCGGATCGGGCAGGAGCGCGCGCAGCGACCAAAGTGCAACCAGCAAGTAGAAGAACCCGGCCAGGCTTGCGAAGCGCAGCGCAGATCTAGTCTCGGAGTCCATTCAGCGAGTGCTCACCCCCTGGAGTTGCCGGGGACTCTAGCATATGGCGATTCCGCACACGGGCAGCAGGCTGAGCGAACGGGACGAGCGTCACGCGAGCTCGCTGTAGGCGTATGGGTCTCCAACTTTGATGCGACACGCGAACTTCATTTTTTCTTGCACGGAGTCAGTCCTGAGTGCAATGCTGGACTCCCCGGGGGGCGTGCATGGTTTGAGGCGCTGCAGACTCGTGCTGGAAAGACATTCCCGAATCTTGCCTGAGAGCGAAGCCCAAGCGCTGCCATCCACCTCCGGAGTCCTCTCGCCAGCACTGCCTGGTAGGAGCGCATCTGCAGCCCCTTCAGGAGGCGCAATTTCATCAGGGGGCGCGATCCTAGCGGGAGACGGCGTGCGTTCGTCGGCAGTGGACGGCATAAAGGCGACGGCGACCCTGGCTGTGATTCTCATCCATTCCCTTCACCCCTGGTTTCTCCCCGGTATCTCGCAGATCGAGCTCTGGATCGGCCAGGTGACGCGCTTCGCTGTGCCGGCGTTTCTGTTCTGCTCTGCATTCCTGTATGCCTCTCGACCCGACTCGGAGTCCGGAGGAGTCGGAAGTACGGTTCGTCAGCGCTTGCAGCGGCTTCTCATTCCCTATGGAATCGCGTCCGTTCTCGCATTGCTCGGACGGGCGATCTTGTCCGAGCCCCCGTCGCTGTACCGAATGGTTGCGGATCTCGCGATCGGATCTGCGTATGGGCCTTACTATTACGTCCTGGTCCTGTGTCTGTTCATCCTCACCGTGCCGCTGTTCCGTCTTGCGTCGATGCGGGTGCTGCTCGTCCTGATTCCTGTCTCGATCGGGATTCAGAGTCTCTTCGAGATTCCAGGGCTCTCTCCAATCCCGTTCAACCTCGGTGTGCACCTCCGGAACCCGTTCCTGTGGATGCCGTACTTCGTGCTGGGATGGATGGCTGGGCTGTATGCGGACTCGGTCTCGCGCTTCGCCGAGCAGTGGAGAACGATCCTGCTCGCCGTGCTGATTCCGGTGACCGGGGCGCTGTACTTGCATACCACGGTCGGCAATTCACAGATTTCCGACTGGGTCGCGATCTTTCCGACGGTCGCCTTGCTCTACTGCGCGTTCTCGGGAGTAGGAAAGCTGCCGGGGTTCGTCGTCGCGCTGAGTAGCTCGAGCTACTTGTTCTACCTCTACCACCTGTTCTTCGTGGACTACTTCAAGCTCGCTTTGAGCGCGTGGGGCGTGAAGCCGTCTCCGCTGACGGCCCTCGCATGCTGGGTCGTGGCCGTGAGTGGGAGTGTAGGTGTGCTGCTGGCCGTGCGCAGGCTGCCGGGAACCCTACCTAGAAGGCTGTTCGGCGCCTGATTCGAATCTGGGGCCTGGAGCTGCTAGAAACCGAGCTCCAGGCGCGCGGCCTCGCTCATCATGTCCGGATTCCAGGGCGGCTCCCACACCAGGTCGATCTCGGCGCTGCCGACTCCCTCGACCTCGCGCACTCTCTGCTCGACTTCGAGGGGTAGGCTCTCGGCCACCGGGCACATGGGAGAGGTGAGGGTCATGCGGACGATGGCGTGGCGGCCCTCGAGCTCGACGGCGTAGATGAGCCCGAGCTCGTAGATGTCGACGGGGATCTCCGGATCGTAGCAGGTCTTGATCGCTGCGATGATCGCTTCGCCGATGGCTTCCGCCTCTTCGTCGGTGGTCTCGTGCTCGAGGCCGTTGGCCTTGAATCGGGTGTCGGAGGCGGACTCGCTGGATGCGGACTCACTCTGCTCCGCCGCCCCGGCCGCCGTACTGGCTTCTCGTTTGGGTTCGTCGAGTGTGCTCATTCCGTCGTGACCTGCTCCGTTTCGCCGCGCAAGGCGGCTTCGAGGGTGTGCCATGCCAGGCTGGCGCACTTGACCCGCATCGGGAACTGCCGAACGCCGGTCAACACGGCCAGCTTGCCGAGATCGTCGAGATCGATCTCGCTGTCGTGCGAGGAGGTGACCGCGCTGTGGAAGCGCTCGAACAGCGCGTGCGCGGCATCTACGGACTGATCCCGCACCGCTTCGGTCATGAGCGAGGCCGAGGCCACGGAGATCGCGCACCCGTCGCCCTCGAAGCGAACATCTCGCACCTTTCCGTCCCGAGTCTCGACGTAGACGGTCAGGCGGTCGCCGCACAAGGGGTTGTGCCCCTTGGCCTGGCTGCCGCACTCCAGCTTGCCGAAGTTCCGCGGCCGCTTGGAGTGGTCCAGGATGACCTGTTGATAGAGTTCGCGAAGGTCGCTCACAGCTCGAATATCTTCCTGACCTGACGGAGCGCAGCGATCAAGCGATCGATCTCCGCCAAGGTGTTGTAGAGCCCGAAAGAGGCTCGGGTGGTCGCCGAGAGGCCGAAATGGTCGATCACCGGCTGCGCGCAGTGATGCCCGGTGCGCACGGCGACCCCTTCCTGGTCCACGATCGTTCCGACGTCGTGCGGATGCACGCCATTCAAGGTGAAGGCTACCACGCCCGTCTTCTGCGCGGCGGTGCCGATGATGCGTACACCGGGCAGCTCGAGCAGGCGCTGCGTCGCGACCTCGACCAGCTCGTCCTCGTGCGCCGTGACGGCCGCCCAGTCGAGGCTGCGCAGGTAGTCGGCAGCCGCGCCGAGCCCGATGGCGCCGGCGATGTTGGGAGTCCCCGCCTCGAACTTGTGAGGGACTTCGTTGTAGGTGGTCTCCTCGAAGGTGACGGATCGGATCATCTCGCCGCCGCCCTCCCACGGATCCATTTCTTCGAGCCGTGCGCGCTTGCCGTAAAGGATCCCGATCCCGGTAGGGCCGTACATCTTGTGACCCGATACGGTGTAGAAGTCGCAGTCGAGCCGCGACACGTCGAGCTCGAGATGGGGCGCGGCTTGTGCGCCGTCGAGCAACACCGGCGCTCCGACCTCGTGCGCCCACTGGATCATGTCGGCCACCGGGTTGATGGTGCCCAGGGCATTCGATACGTGCGCAAGGGCTACGAAGCGCGTGCTCTCGCTCAGCAGCTCGCGGAAGTGCTCGAGGTCGATCTCTCCGCGCTCGTTGATGCGCGCGACGCGTAGTCTTGCGCCCGTCTGCCTGGCGACCATCTGCCAGGGGACGATGTTGGAGTGGTGCTCGAGATGCGAGATCAGAATCTCGTCTCCGGGGCCCACGCGCGGGCGCACGTAGGCTTGCGCGACGAGGTTGATGCCCTCGGTCGTGCCTCGCACGAAGACGACCTCTTCAGCGGAGTCAGCTCCGACGAAGCTCGCGAGCTTCTGGCGAGCTCCTTCGTAGGCCTGGGTCGCCTCGACCGAGAGCCGATGCACGCCCCGGTGAATGTTGGCGTTCGAGTGCGTGTAGTAGCGCTCGATCGCATCCAGGACCGCGCGAGGCTTCTGCGAGGTGGCTGCGTTGTCGAGATAGACGAGCGACTTGTCCCCCACCTGACGTTCCAGGATCGGGAAATCGCGTCGGATTTGGTTGACGTCGTAGCCCATGTCGCGGCCGCTCCTATCCTAGAGGCCTACGCTCTCGAAGCGCGCGGCCCCAGCAGGCGTGTGCGTATTCCTTCTGCGATCTCTCCGCAGCAGAGCTCGGCGAGCGCGTCTTCGACGAAGGCGCGGGTCAGCAGTGCGCGAGCCTCGGCTTCGCCGATGCCTCGTGCCCGCAGATAGAAGAGGGCATCGGGGTCGAGCTGGCCGATGCTCGCGCCGTGGCTGCAACGGACGTCGTCGGCGTAGATCTCGAGCTGAGGACGCGTATGCACGGAAGCGGCTTCGCTCGTGAGGAGCGCGCGATTGGTCTGCTTCGCATCGATCTTCTGAGCGTGAGGACGTACTTCTACGCGCCCGCAGAAGACTCCCTTGGCGCGCCCGCCGAGGATTCCCTTGTAGAGCTCGTCGCTCGTGGTGTGTGGGGCCGCATGATCCAGGGTGGTGTAGTGATCGATCACCTGGCTCTGATCGCCGATGTACAGCCCGTGCAGGCGTGCGTGTGCGCCCTCGCCAGCCAGCACGCTACGGATCTCGGTTCGAGCCAGCGCTCCTCCGAGCGCGATCGAATGCGAGCCGAAGTGGCTGTCGCGCTCCTGTGAGACGCCGAGCTCCGCGAAGTGCAGGGTCTCGAGTGCGTGATCCTGCAGGTACACGTGCTCGAGTCGTGCTCCAGCGGCGAGCTTCGCCTCACCCACGGCGTTGACCACGTGCGCACCCGCCGCAGGGCTCGCGTGAAGCTCGATGACCGAAGCTCGGCTGTGTGTACCCAGCTCGATCCAGGTGCGCGGATGCACGAGGGGAATGCTCCCACTGCTCAGGTGGACGATGACCAGGGGCAGGTCCAACGACACGTTCGGCTCGATCCGGATCGCGGCCACTGCTTCGCCGAGGGCGCTGTTGAGCGCCGTGAGCGCGCGTAGCTTGATCGAAGCGATCGATCCGAGCGCAAGCTCGCTCCGAAGACCCGAGGCGGGCTCGGGCGCGGCTCCGACACCGAGTACTCCCAGGTGGACACCGTCTGGCAGCGAGTCGGTGCTGGACAGTGCCGCTTCGAGGCGACCGTCGAGGAAGACCAAGCACGGTGCGCTGGACAGTTCTGGACCGAGCAGCCACTGCTCTCGCACCCGTTCGAGGAGGGGCGCTACAGGCGGCTCGAGAGCCGGGTCGCTGACCGACTCGACCGGGGCGGGGGGGCGCTCGCTACCCGAGAGGTCGCCCCGCTCGCCCCAGCGTTCGAGGGCGCGCAGGTCCGTGAAGCGCCACGCCTCGTCGCGCTCGAGTGCGAGACCGGACTCACGGTACTGCAGCGCCGCGGCTTTGCGCGCCGCCGCCCCGATGGGCGATTCGACAGGGGGCTGCTCGAGGAGGGCTTCGATGCGTGCCTGGGCGGCCGAGAGGCTCATGCAGACGCTCCGCCGGCCGCGGCGAGCTCCTGCTCGATCCAGCTGTACCCGTGCTCTTCGAGCTCGAGCGCCAAGGACCGGTCGCCCGACTTGACGACCCTGCCGTTCATGAGCACGTGTGTGTGATCCGGCACGATGTGATCGAGCAGGCGCTGATAGTGCGTGATCACCAGGATCCCGCGATCCGGGCTGCGCAGGGTGTTGACTCCGTTGGCGACGATCCGTAGCGCATCGATGTCGAGCCCGGAATCGGTCTCGTCGAGGATGGCGAGCTGTGGCTCAAGCAACGCCATCTGCAGAATCTCGTTGCGCTTCTTCTCGCCTCCGGAAAAGCCTTCGTTCACGGCGCGGTCGAGGAACTTGGGATCCATCTCGAGAAGCTTCATCTTCTCCTTCACCAGCTTCAGGAAGTCGAACGCATCGATCTCCTGCTCGTCGCGGTGAGTGCGAATGGCGTTCAGGGCCGTGCGCATAAAGTAGCCGTTGGTGATCCCCGGGATCTCGACGGGATACTGGAACGCCAGGAACACGCCCTTGCGCGCGCGCTCCTCGATGCTCGCCTCGAGCAGATTCTCGCCGCGATAGAGCACCGTCCCCCGCGTGACCGTATAGCCTTCGCGGCCCGCCAGCACGTTCGACAAGGTGCTCTTGCCGGCGCCGTTGGGGCCCATGACCGCGTGGATCTCGCCGGCTCGGACGCACAGATCCAGCCCCTGCAAGATCGGCTTTCCCTCGACCTCGACACACAGGTCGCGGATTTCGAGTAGTGGAGTGGCCTCGCCGCTCATCCAACGCTCCCTTCCAGAGATACCGCGAGCAGCTTGCTCGCTTCGACGGCGAACTCCATCGGGAGCTCGCGAAAGACTTGCTTGCAGAATCCGTTGACCAGCATGGAGACCGCATCTTCGGGATCGATGCCACGCTGTCGGCAGTAGAAGAGCTGATCCTCACCGATCTTCGACGTCGTGGCCTCGTGCTCGACCTTCGCCGACGTATTGCGCACGTCGATGTAGGGGAAGGTGTGGGCGCCGCACTGATCACCGATCAGGAGTGAGTCGCACTGCGAGAAGTTGCGCGCGTTGGTGGCCCGCCCGTGGATCTCGACCAGACCTCGATACGACTGTTGGCTGCGTCCAGCGGACACTCCCTTCGAGATGATCGTGCTCGAGGTGTTGCGGCCCAGATGGATCATCTTCGTACCGGTATCCGCCTGCTGGCGGTTGTTCGTGACGGCGACCGAGTAGAACTCGC
This sequence comes from Pseudomonadota bacterium, assembly GCA_003247575.1. Classification (GTDB taxonomy): domain Bacteria; phylum Myxococcota_A; class UBA9160; order SZUA-336; family SZUA-336; genus SZUA-336. The sequence continues at coordinate 114,293 of QJZC01000053.1, read as the reverse complement.
CGATCGAGTCGTCTCCCTGCAGGATGCAGCTCGGGTACTTCCAGGTGATTGCAGAGCCGGTCTCGACCTGCGTCCACGAGATCTTGGAGCGCTTGCCCTTACAGCGACCGCGCTTCGTGACGAAGTTGTAGATGCCGCCCTTGCCTTCCTTGTCGCCGGGGTACCAGTTCTGCACCGTCGAGTACTTGATCTGGGCGTCGTCCATCGCCACCAGCTCGACGACCGCCGCGTGGAGCTGATTCTCGTCGCGCATGGGCGCGGTGCAGCCCTCGAGGTAGCTCACGTAGGAGCCCTCGTCGGCCACGATCAAGGTCCGCTCGAACTGACCCGTGTTCTGCTCGTTGATGCGGAAGTAGGTGGAGAGCTCCATCGGACAGCGCACACCCTTCGGGATGTACACGAACGAGCCGTCGGTGAAGACGGCCGAGTTGAGTGTCGCGAAGTAGTTGTCCGAGTAGGGGACCACGGAGCCGAGATAGGTCTTCACCAGCTCGGGATGCTCGCGCACGGCGTCGGAGAACGAACAGAAGATGATCCCGAGCTCTGCGAGCTTGGCCTTGAAGGTCGTGGCCACGGAGACACTGTCGAAGACGGCGTCTACTGCCACGCCGGCGAGGATCTTCTGCTCGTGCAGCGGAATGCCGAGCTTCTTGAACGTCTCGAGGATCTCGGGATCGACCTCGTCGAGGCTCTCGAGCTTGGGCTTCTGCTTCGGTGCGGAGAAGTAGCTGATGGCCTGATAGTCGATCGGGGGAAAGGACACCTTGGCCCAGCGCGCATCCTCCTCGCGCATTTCCAGCCAGCGCCGATACGCCCGCAAACGCCAATCGAGCAGCCACTCGGGCTCGCCCTTCTTGTGCGAGATGAAGCGGATCACGTCTTCGTTGAGTCCGGGCGGAACGGTGTCCTGCTCGACGTTGGTGACGAAGCCCCAGCGATACTCCTGCTCGGTGAGCGCTCGAATCTCTTCGTTCTGACTGCTACTCATCGCTGCTCCTTGCTACTTCTTCTCGCCGGGGATCTTCCACGTGTCGGCTCGCCCGAGCGGATCGCGCATTCGCGCACGCGGGGGATGGGTGCCGCGTCCTCTCCATGTGCCCAGAACCGATACGCCCAGAACCGATGTGCCCAGAATCATTCTGCGGATGTCGCATGGCTTGCCTACGAGGACGTCGCATCCGTGGGCTGGGATCTCGCTCCGTCGCCGGAAAGCTCGCTACACGTGCCCAGCAGATGCAGCAGATCTGGCTCGCGTCGTTGCATGTCCGCCAGTGAGACGCTCTCGAGAACCTCGCGCACGACGGCTTCGAGCTTCTGCCAGAGGGCCCGCACGGAGCAATCCGTGCTCCGTACGCAGTCGCGGCGTTGGCCCGGATGCGACTCGCAGAATCCCTCTGGGAAGAAGCTGCCTCCGAGCACCTGGATTACGTGCCATGCGGTGATCTCGGCGGCCGGGCGCGCTAGCTGGTAGCCGCCACCCGCCCCACGAGTGCTCGTCAGCAAGCCGCCCTGGCGCAGGGTCCGCATCAGCTTCGCCGTATATTCGCTACTGAGCCCCTCCGCCTCGGCGATCTGCGGAATCGTCAGCGGTTGAGCGCCCCCGCTGCGCACGACTTGGAGCATGCAGCGCAGGCCATACTCTTCTTGGGCGAGCAGGTGCATGAGCGCATCCTAGAAAAATATACGGACTAGTCAAGATTGATTTCGGCGCGCCCCTCGCGTGCCTTGTGGGGGGCAGGGGACGCGCAATCCGGCCGAGGCCCCTTGGCAGTTCGGAGGGAACCGCGCGTGACGGCGCTGGCTCGCGTGGGCCCGTGGGGGTATAGTGCCGCCGCTTGGTGGAGGGGCGCGCCGTCGTGGAACCGAATGGGCTTGCCGAGCTGGTGCTGCTCGGCAGCGCTGGCCTGGGATTCGGAGCGCTCCACGTTCTGAGCCCGGATCACTGGATGGCCCTCCTACCCCTGTGTCTCGACGCAGGCAAGCGCGGCTATCGGGTGGGCCTTCAGTGGGGAATCGGCCACGCCCTGGGCCTGGTCAGCCTCGCTTTCGTTGTGCAGGCCCTGCGGGGGTGGTTCGACGTCCGTTGGCTCGGGGCGAGTGGCGAGTGGCTCATCGGGCTCGTTCTGATCGGGGTCGGTGCCTGGGGACTGCTCCATCGCGGGCACGCGGCGCCCGAGCACTCCGCATGCGTGCATTCGCTGTCCGACGATCCCGTGCCTTCGGACGATCAGGTAGAGGGCCCGTTAGAGGGGAGCGGCGGGCTCGCACTGCGTGCGGAGCCCTCGGACGAGGGGTCACCCTCGCACGTGCATACGCGCATGGCTTTCGGCGTCGGACTGATCCATGCGGTGGGGGGCACCGGAGTCTTCCTGGTCGCGCTTCCGACCCTGGGTTTCGATGCATGGAGCGAGGTGGTGGTCTACCTGCTCGGAGTCGGTTGCGGCACGGTCGCGGCGATGGCTGCTTTCGGAGCCATGCTCGGGAGCATGGCCTCGCGCATCGATGCGCAGGGCCGTTTCGGGGGCCGCTACCGGCGCGTCTTTCGAGCGACCTGTTGGGTCGCGATCGTGGGCGGAGTGCTGTGGCTGGTGGCCCACCAGTGGTTCGAGCTACCGAGCTGGATGCACCACGAGCACGCGTGAGGCCACACCTCGTGCCAAGTGCTTGTTTCCGAAGACAAACCACGAATCCCCATGCGCAGCGGTCCGTCGAGGTGCTTCAACGAATCCACGCCGTCCCCCTCCCGGCCCGCCCCGGACGACCAAGGCTCTGGAATCGCGTACCTCCGGGCCGTTGGGAGTCCGCGACCAGGCCCGAGGTACGCGATTCCAGAGCCCCTGCCCGGGCTGGTGAAATCTCCGGACTAGTCGAGTGCCTCGACGATCGTCGAGATGCCCATGCCCGCTCCGATGCACTGGGTGGCCAGGCCATAGCGCTGCCCCGAGCGTCGCAGCTCCTTGGCCACCGTGGTGACGAGTCGCGCGCCCGTTGCACCGAGCGGGTGCCCGATCGCGATCGAGCCGCCGTTCACGTTCACCTTCTCCTCGGCGATTCCGAGCTCCTTCAGTGACGGAATCACCTGAGCTGCAAAGGCTTCGTTGAATTCGACGCGGTCGATCTGCGAAGCCTCGATCCCGGCGACCCGCAGGGCCTTGTGGGTTGCGGGGATCGGTCCCAGGCCCATGAGTTGCGGCTTCACGCCGCCCACTGCGACTCCGATGATTCGCGCCAGCGGCTCCAGGCCGAGCTCGAGCGCCTTGCTCTCGCTCATCAGTAGCGCTGCAGAGATGCCGTCGTTGGTTGGGCAAGAGTTCCCCGCCGTGATCCGAAGCTCCTTCTCTCCGAAGCTGATGACCCCGCGCACCGGGCTGAGCTCGGCCAGCTTGTCTGCCGTGGTGCCCGGTCGGATGCACTCATCGCGGTCGAAGACGGTTTCCTTGCCCGTCTGCTCTTCGACCCAGTTCCCGTTGTCGTCGAAGACGGGTTCGTTGATCGCGAGCGGGATGATCTCGTCCTTGTAGATGCCCTTCGCGTATGCGGCATCCGTCTTCTGATGGCTCTTCACCGCGAATGCGTCCAGCTCCGCGCGCGTCAATGAGTACACTTCGGCCACATTCTGCGCCGTCTGAGTCATGCTCTGAAGCGGTGGCGACTTCAGGATGTAGTCGGGAAAGGGGACGGAGAAGTGCTGATCGTGATCCGGAGCCATGCTGCGCTGTGCCGAATTCATCTGAAAGAGCTTCACGTTGAGCTTGGTGATCGAAGTTGTCTCGCGGCGTCCACCTCCGCCACCCAGGGTTCGACCCATCCGCTCGATGCCGAGCGCGACACCGCACTCGATCGAGCCGACCGCGATCGACATCGCGACACGATGCAAGGTCTCCATGCTGGATCCGCATTGGCGGTTGCTGTTGAAGGAGCAGGCTTCGAGCGGCAGTCCGGCGAGGCGGGCGACGAAGCCCAGACCGGTGAACTCACCGCGGCCACTCACGTTTCCGAGGCCCACGTCCTCGATCATGCTGTCCTTGACCTTCGGATTCCGGTCGAGCAGACCCCGTAGAACCGTCGCCCCTGCATCATCCAGTCGCGTGGCGACCAGCTTGCCTCGGCCACCCCGCGCAAATGCGGAGCGCACCCCGTCCACCAGTACGACGCCTTGTCCCTTCATCTCGTGGTCTCCCTGTTGCGAGCAGCCGCCCGTCTAGCCATTTCCTGTCGAGGTTGCTTCTCGAGGTTGCATGTCGAAATACGCCTGGCGATCGGCATTCGCGAGGATCTACGGACGCGGGCTCGGTCGTCATTGCGTCCAGGCGCGCTGCTCGAGCTTCGAGCGGACACCGAGTGAGCTTAGTGACTGTATCAGACGAGATTGAACCCCAGGCGTCAAGCCTGCACCCAATCCCCCACGGAGAATGAACGGTCGGTTTCGTTTCCGTGTGGTCTTGGATTGCGGTCGAAGCTGGATCGAGAACGGAACGCCTTCTTGTGACACTGAACGACGCGGGAAGATTTCCGCGAATATGCAGGTCGAGTGCGAGTGGCACCTACGCCCGCATCGAGTCAAGCCTGCTCGCAGATTCGTCGATCGAGCAGCGGGGGGCATTGGGTCGTGGAGCGAATCGGTTCCTTGGCATTTGCCGCATGGTTGTGCGGTGCAACGGCTGCATACTGGTTTCAAGCGCCACTTGGCCAGCGCTCCGAGATGCCGCCGGTCTCCGGCAACAACTGGGGACAGCATGCTCCGCGTCTGCGCGCGGCGCGTCCGGTGGACGATACGCCAGCGAAGAGCGCAGGCTTTTCCCATCTACGATCAAATCAGCCTACGCCGTGGACCCCGCAGGTTTCTTCGCCGCAGGTGCCCAGCACGAGCTACGTGGATCCGACCGCCGTGATCTGGGGCGACGTGCGCCTGGGGGAGCGCGTGCTGGTTGCGCCGCTCGTGTCCGTGCGAGCGGATGAGGGGGCGCCCATCTGGATCGGCCCCGGTTCGAATCTGCAGGACGGAGTAGTGATCCACGGCCTGCCGAGTCACATGCACGGAGCTCCGGTGCCCGTCAATCAGATCGAGATCGAGGGCGAGCGCTACTCGGTGTATGTGGCCGGCGATGTATCGGTCGAGCACCAGGCCCAGCTGCATGGGCCGGTCCACGTCGCCGAGGGAGTGTGGATCGGAATGAAGGCGCTCGTCTCGGGAGCCCGAATCGGGCGCGGAGTCGTGATCGAGCCGGGCGCGGCCGTCCTCGGTGTGACGATTCCCGAACACCGTTACGTGCCTGCCGGCGTGGTCGTGAATCGACAGCAGATCGCGGATCAGCTGCCAGAGATCACGGCATCGTATCCGCTGCGGCACCGCAATCGCGCAAGCCTGCATGCCAGCCGAGTGCTGACCGAGGCCTATGCGCGCGCCGCGCGCTGACTTGCATTGACTATCCGCCGCCGATCGGCGGTAGGAAGTGCACTTCGCTCTCCGCACCCAGGCGTTCCAGCAGGGGCTCCTGGATGATCTCGCCGTCGATCGCGATCGCCATGCCCGAGCGAAGCTCTGCGCCCAGTCCCGGATAGCGCCGATCGAGCTCCAGGATGAGCTGTCGCACGGTTCCCGCCTCGATCTGCACCGACGGCGCGCCGTCGGAGTAGCTCTGGAGCGACTTGGGCAGATGAACCGTGACCATCGGGGCTCAGCCTCGCGTGCGGTCGATCGCGGCGAGGACGGCCGGTGGGGACATCGGCAGATCGACGAAGCGAATCCCCGTGGCCGCCTGGACCGCGTTGGCCACGGCAGCGAGCGGCGGCACGATGCTGGTCTCGCCCACGCCGCGGACGCCGTACGGGTGGTTGGGATTCGGAACCTCGACCACGATCGTGTCGATCATCGGCAGGTCCGAGGCGACCGGCATACGGTAGTCGAGGAAGCTGGCGTTCTGCAGGTGCCCCTCCGCGTCGTAGAAGTAGGCTTCGTTCAGAGCCCAGCCGATGCCCTGCACGGCGCCGCCCTGGTATTGGCCTTCGACGTAGCTCGGGTGGATCGCCTTCCCAGCGTCTTGAGCCGCGGTGTAGCGCAGGACTTCGACCCGCCCAGTTTCGGGATCGACCTCGACGTCTACCAGATGTGCGGCAAAGCTCGGACCATTCCCGCGTGCAGTCCAGGTCGAGCGCCCGACGATGGGTCCGCCCATGCGTGCGGCGCGACGCGCAAGCGTGCTCAGGGGCAGCGGCTGCTGGTTCTCGGCGGCGTCTCCGAGGGGAATCGCCTTGCCATCTTCGTAGCCCACGTTCTCGAGCTGCGTGTCCCAGAATGCTGCGGCCCGCTGGCGCAGCTGCAGCACGATGTCGCGCGCGGCTTCGATCACCGCGGTGCCGGTCGCGTACGTGACCCGGCTTCCGCCCGTTCCATCGTTGTAGCCGATCGTCTCGGTGTCGGCGACGATCGGGCGAATCTGCTCCACGGGGATTCCCAGCTCCTCGGCGGCCATGAGCGCCAGGGATGCGCGCGAGCCGCCGATGTCCGGACACCCGGATACCACGGTCGCGGTGCCGTCTTCGTTCACGTGGATCTGCGCACTGGACTGCATGTTGCCGTTGAACCAGAACCCGCAGGCGATGCCGCGCCCCTGGTTCTCGCTGAGCGGCGTGCGGTAGTGCTCCGAATCGCGCAGCGCCTCGAGGCACTCCACGAGCCCGACCGCCTTGAGCTTGGGGCCGTAGACCGCGACGCTCCCCTGGCGGACCGCGTTCTTCAACCGGAACTCGATCGGATCCATCTCGAGGCTCGCCGCGAGCTCGTCGACGACGCTCTCCGAAGCGAACGTTGCCATCGGAGCACCGGGAGCACGGTAGGCGTTGACCTTGGGCTTGTTCGTGACGACGTCGAAGCCTTCGATGCGGACGCTCGGCAGGTCGTACATGGCGAACATCGCCATGGCTCCGGCGACCACCGGTGAGCCCTTGAACGCGCCCGCTTCGTAGGCGAGTGAGGCCTCGGCAGCGGTGAGCGTTCCGTCCCGCTTCGCGCCGAGCTTGACGCGAATGCGGCTGGCGGACGCCGGTCCAGTGGCGCGGAAGACTTCCTGGCGGGTCATCACCATCTTCACCGCGCGCCCGCTCTTGCGCGACAGCAGCAGGGCGAGCGGCTCCTGATACACGGTGGTCTTGCCGCCGAAGCCACCGCCGATCTCGCTCGGGATCACCTTGATCTTCGAGGTCTCGATCCGCAGCAACGCCGCGCAGAGTGAACGCACCGTGAACGGGCCTTGCGTGCAGCACCACAGCGTGGACTGTCCGTCTTCCGTCGTGCGCGCGACGCAGGCGAAGGGCTCGATGTAGCCCTGGTGGACGGTCGGGGTGGTGAATTCGCGTTCGATCACGACGTCGGCATCGGCGAACGCACGCTCTACGTCCCCGCGCTCGATCAGGATGCGGCTCGCGACGTTGGTGGGTCCCTCGGGCTTGGGGTCGCTCCCAGCACAGCGCAGTTCTGCGTGCAGGATCGGGGCGTCGGGAGCGATCGCGCGGTCGAGATCGAGCACGGGCTCGAGCAGCTCGTACTCGACCTGGATCGCGGCGACCGCGCGGTCGGCGATCTCGCGACTGGTCGCAGCCACCGCTGCGATCGGGTGTCCCTCGTACAGCACCTTCTCGCGCGCGAGGATGTTGCGCGTCAGGTCGTACATGTCGGTGGGGTCACCGCCAGGGCGTTGCTCGGGCAGGTCGGCCGAGGTGACGATCGCTTTGACACCAGGAATCTCGGAGGCCGCGCTCGTGTCGATCGAGACGACCTTCGCATGCGCGTGGGGGCTGCGCAGCACGCGTCCCCACAGCATGCCCGGAAAGCTCAGATCGGCGCCGAAGTTTGCCCGGCCGGTGACCTTCTCGGCGCCGTCCTGGCGGATCGGCCGCGTACCCACGTAGCGAAACGAGCGAGGCTGTGTCATGCGGGTTCTCCTCGGAGCTCGGCTGCCGCGTCGAGCACTGCGCGGATGATCTTGTCGTAGCCGGTGCAGCGACACAGGTTACCGGCCAACGCGTAACGTACCGTGCGTTCGTCTGGATCGGGGTTCCGGTCGAGCAGGGCCTTTGCAGCCACCAGAAATCCCGGCGTGCAGACCCCGCACTGGAGCGCGGCGTGCTCGAGGAACTTCTGCTGTAGCGGGTGGAGCGCCTCCCCGGAGGCCAATCCCTCGACGGTGCCGATGCGCGCGCCCTCGGCTTCGGCGGCCAGCACGAGGCACGAACAGACGAGCTGTCCGTCGAAGGTCACCGAGCAGGCGCCACAGTCTCCGGTTCCGCAGCCTTCCTTGGTCCCGGTGAGCCCGAGCTCGTTGCGCAGCGCGTCGAGCAGGGTCTGGTGGGGCTCGGCGAGGAACTCCGCGGGCTCTCCATTGATCTCGGTTCGTATGTGCAGCTTCGGCATCCTCATCTCCCCCGCGCGCGTTCAGCGGCTTCGGCGGCCACGCGCTTGGTCAGCACTCCGGCGACGCGGCGACGATATTCGGCGGTGCCGCGTTTGTCGTCTAGGGGGCGGCAGGCGGCGCTCGCCGCCGCGGCCGCTCGTTCCAGGTCCGCGGGCTCGAGTCGTGTGCCGACCAGCGCCGCCGCCGCTTCCGGTACCAGGATCGGAGTCGGGGCGACCGCACCGAGCGCCACACTCGCATCGGTGCACGTGCCGGTGTTGTCCACGGTGACGCGGACGGACACGCCCACGACGGCGATGTCCATCTCGCTGCGTGGGATCAGTCTCTGGTATGCGTCGGCGGAGTGTGCGGCAGGGGCGGGGAGCTCGAGCTCGACGAGCAGCTCTCCGGCCTGCAGGGCGTTTCGGCCTGGGCCGAGTATGAACTCGGAGACGGGCAACGTGCGGGTCGCACCGCCCGGTCCCGCGATGTGGCACACCGCCTTGGACGTGAGCAGCGAGGGAATGGTGTCTGCCGCCGGCGACGCGTTGCAGAGGTTGCCTCCGACGGATGCGCGTCCCTGAATCTGGTCCGACCCGATCAGCCCGACCGCTTCGTGCAGGCCGGGAAACTGTTGTCGGATGCGCTCGTTCTGTCCGATCGTGAACGCGTTCGCCGCTGCGCCGAGGTATAGGGCGCCCGAGTCGTCGAAGCGGATTCGAGTCAGCTCGGGAATGTGCTTGAGATTGATGATCAGCGACGGAGATCGGCCCCCGGACGTCATCTGCACCAGCAGATCGGTGCCGCCCGCCAGGACCCGAACGTCGTCCACACTGCCCGATGACAGCATGATGACCGCCTCCTCGATGCTGCGAGGGGCTTCGTACCGCGTGTCGTGCATTGATCCTCCGCGCCCAGGGTGAGTACGCGCGGAGATACTACCCCGGCTCGGCACCCGGGCGATAGACCGCGGCGCAGGGTGCTCTGGGCCGCCCGAACCCGTATGCTCTGCGCGCCGATGCCACCCGCAGACCGATCCATCCCGATGTCTCACCCTCGGTTCCTGGGCTACCTCGTGGCGCAGTTCCTGGGGGCGCTCAACGACAACGCCTTCAAGCTCACCGTGGTGCTCTTCGGTCTGGAGCAGATGCGGACGGCCTCGGCCGAGGTCGCCTTCTCGAGCTTGATGACCGGCCTGTTTCCGCTTCCGTGGCTGTTCTTCTCGCAGTGGGCGGGCTTTCTGGCGGATCGCTTTCGCAAGGATCGCGTGCTGCTGATGACGAAGCTGCCAGAGGTCGTGTCGATGCTGCTGGGCGTGGCCGGCTTCTACCTGGAGAGCCTGCCGTTACTGGTCGGCGTATTTCTGCTGATGTCCGCACAGAGCGCATTCTTCAGTCCCGCCAAGTACGGTCTGTTGCCCGAGGTTCTGGGGCCGGAGGATCTGGCGGAAGCGAACGGCGTGCTGTCGATGGCGACGAACATCGCCACTCTCTTGGGCACTCTGCTCGGAGTCGAGCTGTTCGGCCTGTTCTACCCGGATCTGGTTGCGGCAGGTTGGATCTTCGTGGGCCTGGCGGTGGCGGGAACCCTGGCCACCCTCTACCTCCCGCACGCTCCACCCGGGCACGAGAACGCCAGCTTGTCCCCGAACCCGTTCGCGTCGCTACGCGATGATGCGAACGCGATCCGGCGCGTGCTCGCGCTTCCGCCGACGGTGGTCGGTCTCGCCTACTTCTCGTTTCTGGGCTCACTCCTGCTGGCGGTGATTCCGGTCTATGGAACCAGCGCGCTCGGACTCAGCACCGAGCTCGCGGGTCGCTTGCTGTTGCCGCTGGTGGTCGGGCTCGCGGCCGGGTCGGTGCTCGCCGGATTTCTGTCGCGCGGCCGAGTCGAGCTCGGGCTGGTGCCCTTCGGCGCGCTGATCCTCTCCGTGTTCTCGCTGCACCTGTGGCTGCGAGGCACGGCGTCCCGAACCTTCCTGGCGGGGTTGCCGCTCCTGCCGGTGATCGACTTCCTCGCGCTCGGGGTGGGTGCGGGCTTCTTCAGCGTTCCCCTCTCGGCCCTGCTACAGCAGCGGAGCCCGGATGACCAGAAGGGACGGGTGATCGCCTTCAGCAACGTGCTGAGCAACCTGGCGATCCTCGGCGCCGCAGCCTGCGGCTATCTGCTCACCCGCTTCGAGAACTTCGACATCCACCACACCCTGCTGGCCCTCGTGGCGGTGACCGTGCTCGGGACCTTGCACATCGTCTGGCTGCTGCCGGACTTCTTGCTGCGACTGTGGATGTATCTGCTGGTGAACGTTCTGTATCGCCTGCGGATCCTCGGTGCGCGCAACATCCCGCGCTTCGGCGCGCTCTTCGTGGCGAACCACGTGTCCTGGATCGACGCGATCCTGGTGGCGGCTGCGAGCGGCCGCATGGTCCGCTTCATGATGTTCAAGCCGTTCTACGAGGCCTGGCCGTTTGCGTGGCTGTTCAGGCGCCTACATGCGATCCCGGTCGAGGCCGGGGGCTCGCGCGAGGCGAATCAGGCCTCGCTCGATCTCGCCCGACAGCAGATCGATAAGGGACACACCGTCTGCATCTTCGCCGAAGGAGCCATTACGCGTACGGGCCAGCTGCTCGGATTTCGTCGCGGCCTCGAGCGCATCATGCAAGGCTCGGATGCGCCGATCGTTCCGGTCTGTCTCGATGGCCTCTGGGGGAGCTTGTTCAGCTTCGAGGGAGGACGCGTGCTGCTCAAGCGACCGCGCCGCTTCCGGCATCCGATCCAGATCGTCTTCGGCGAGCCGCTGCCGCCGACGGCCTCTGCCTTCGAGGTGCGCACGGCGGTGCAGTCGCTCTCGGTCGATGCGGCGGCGGCACGCGATGCCGAGTTCCGCACCTTGGTCGTCGAGCTCGTGCGCAGCGTGCGCCGAAACTGGTTCCGGCCCTTCGCGGTGGACTCCCGCGGGGGAGCGCTCTCCTATGGGCGTGCCCTCGTACACGTGCTCGCGTATGCGGATGCGCTGCGCTCGCGCGGGGTCCAGGCTGGCAGCCACATCGGAGTCTGCCTCGAGCCTTCGGTGCGGGCAGCGCTGGCCCATTGGGCGCTACAGATCGTAGGAGCGATTCCCGTCTGCTTGCCCACGCGCGCTCCGCGCGCAGCACGCGCTGCGCTCGAATCCGTAGGGGCTCGCTGGCTGATCGTCGAGGGGGAGATCTCCGAGGCGGTTTCGAAGCTCTCCACGGCAGGGCCCGCGCTCGGCGTACCGGCAGCCGGCGCGGCCGCTGCAAACGGCGGCCAGGATTCGACTGCAGCAGCGCTCGCGTCGGGGACGGACCTCGCCTGGGAGGTGCTGGCGCTCTCCGACCTCGCGGAGGAGGCGCGGGCTCGGGAATCCCTGCGGCGCGCCCTGGCGGTGTTCGTGCTGCCCGCTTCGGTCTACGTCCGCTCCGTGCTGGGTCTCGACCCGCGCGCAGTCCACGAGCCCGCTGCGGTCGTGTTCTCACGGGGGACGAGCGGCCCGGCCAAGGCTGTCGTGCTGACACATTTCAATGTACTCTCGAATCTGAGGGCCTTCCGGCAGGTATTCGATGTGGGACCCGAGGATGTGGTGCTGGGGGTGCTTCCGCTGTCGAGCGGGTTCGGCTTCACCGGTACCTTGTGCCTGCCGAGCTACGTGGGCGCGTGCGTCGCGTACCACGAGGATTACCTCGATGCGGAAGGCGTCGCGCGCGTGTGCGCGCTGCGCGCTCCGACCTTGCTCTTCGCGCCGCCTGCCGCGCTGGCCTGCTATGCGCGTGCGGTTCCAGTCTCAGCCTTCGCTGCACTCCGACACGCCGTCACCGGCGGACGGTTGCTCCCCGCAGACGTGGAAGCCGCCTTCCGAGACCGGTTCGGTGTGCAGCCGCTCGAAGGGTACGGGCTGAGCGAGTGCGCGCCGCTGATCTCGCTCAATCTTCCCGACGTCGAGATCGGCGGACATCGACAGGCGGCGTCACGCGCGGGTAGCAGCGGTCAGCCCCTACCGGGTATTGCCGTGCGTATCCGCGATCCCGAAAGCGGTCGTGACCTACCCGCGGGGGAGCCGGGCGAGCTCTGGGTGCGCGGGCCGAACGTCATGAGCGGTTACCTGAACGACGTGCCTGCGCGCATCGATGGAGGCGGATGGTATGCGACGCGCGATCTGGCATCGATCGATGCCTCGGGCTTTCTGACCTTGGTGGATCGCTGCGAGCGGATGCTCGCGCATCCTGCGGGTGCGATCCCGCTGGAACGCTTGCAGGAGGTGCTGCGTCAACAGCTGGGACTTGCTGCGGACGATCCCGCAGCGCTTCGGTTCGTCGCGTTGCCTCCGGAGCGGGGCGCGTCCTCGGGCGATGCAGCGCTCGCGCCACGCGTCGTGTACGTGGAGGGGAGTCTGGAGCCAGAGACTGCGCGCGCTGCGCTGCTCGCAGCCGATTGCCCGCAGCACTGGGTGCCGCCGCTCGAGAGCTTCGTCAGCGTAGAGGAGCTGCCGATGCTCGAGGGAGGAAGTGTAGACCTGGCTGCGGCCGCAGCGCTCACAGCCACACCATGAGAAACCACAGGAACTCGATCCAGAGGTGAATCCCGAGCGGGATCCAGAGGCTCTGGAAGCGGAACGCCAAGGCGCTCAGAACCGGAGAGCCGAGCAACATCCCCAGAGTCTCGGCCGGGGGCTTCGAGAAGTGGAACAAGACCTCGAAGCAGGCGGTGAACAGGATCGCGATGTGTATTGCGCGCTCGCGTGGCACTCGATTGCGCACGCAGAGCTCGCGAACGCCGTGCAGCAGGAAGCCTCGGTGAAAGAGTTCCCACGGAAGCGTGGTCGAAGCGGTGAAGAGCGCCCAGGCCTGCAGCCGCGAGCCGAAGTCGCCACTGCGTAGCGGCCTGTAGGCTGCCTGATAACTCTCGAGCTGGAGCACGATCAGGGCGGCAGCGGTGCCGAAGCCGAGCAGAACGAGCAGCCACGAGAGGTCGCGCTTGAGGAGAATAGGTCGTCCGAATCCGAGCTCGCGAACCGGGAGGCGCAGCGCGCCGACCACCACGATCAGGGGCACCACGGTACGCGCGAGGGCGGTTGCGAAGAAGAAGTTGCCGCTGCGGAGCGACGGTGAGGTCTGTCCTAGATAGTGCACGAATGCCTGCACGGCGAGGGCCGAGCCGATCAGGAGGTACAGCGAGCGATCCACTGGGCGATTCTACGCGGAAATTCCATGCCCGCACAGCACGGGGCGCAGCAGCCGCGCGAGCTGTTCCTCGCTTCGGACGGAGTAGACGCTACGCGTCGAGTGCGGGGCGGTCGGCGAGCTCGCGGATCCAGCGACGCGTGCTGGCGTGATCGAATCGTGCGAAGCGAGTGCGGAGCGCGCCCCTGGCCTCGACCTCGGAGCCATGGAGAACGCCGATCAAGGCGCCGACGGCTGCAGCTGTCTCTCGCTCGATGGTGGTGGCACTCTCCAGGTAGCGGAGCAGGGCAGCCTGTTGCACCGCGTTGTCGTTGAACGCGCCCAACACATCCTGTAGCGACTTGAGCCGCTTTACCAGCGGCCGCAGCCGCGCGCGGTCGAATAGTTGCGCGAAGATCTCCAGCAGGTAGCGGAGCTTCTTGCACTCGATGCGGAGCGCGTGCACCGCTCGATCGGGCGAGTCCGCGCTGAGCTTCCGGCCGAGCTTCGTGAGCTTGCGGGAACGACGTTCGATCTCGTGAAGTGCGACCTCGCCTATGGGTAGCTCGGCTCGTTCGCCGCGCTCGAAATCCTGCTCATGAAGTCTCTGCTGCAGCTCCGTGATTTGTTTTCGGTAGTCGTCGGAGAGCAGCCGACGTTTGAGCCGACCCAGCTCCCGCGTGCGTTCGCGCTCGAAGGCCCCGAACATCGGATCCAGCCCCGGGCGGAGCGCCACGGGAAGGCGGGCGCGGTGGGCGTCCTTCTCCAGCAGGTAGACGTCGAGGTCGCGCAGCCGGTTGGTCGCGCGGCCGAAAGCCCCGAGCAGCTCGCGAATCCGCTCGGTCTCCGGAGCGGTGTAGGCACCCTTGACCAGGTGCAGCAGTGAGCGGAGCTGGCGCAGGGCCACGCGGTAGTCGTGCAGGAACTCGGTGTCCACGTCTCCGGCGATCCCCGCCTCGTTCTGGCGCGCCACGAGCAGTAGAAACTCGGAGATTCGGATCACGGCTCGAAACACCGTCTCGTCCGCCGTGATTTGGACCAGGCGCTTGTGCGAGAGGGGCAGGGTTAAGCGATCCGCGAGCCGCAGGACGCGTTCGGCCAGCGGCTCGCGAGCCGGTGCGAAGGTCTCGCTGGCCCGCTCGATGCGCTCTGCCACCTGCTCGGCGTCGGCGGTGTATCCGAGCAACGGCGCGAGAGTGAGTGCAGCCCTGAGGGGGCGCCCCTCGACTTGGCCCTGTTCCCTCCAGAGCCGCACGACGATCTTGCCATCTCGATTGCGAATTTGGACTCGATGCCACGAGAGATCTACCGTCGTGAGATGCACGGCCGCGCGCAGCCCGAGGTGCCGGCGCAGCTGGTCGCACACCTCGCCGGGAGCGAAGTCCCACCAGAAGACTCGCTTTCGTCGTGGAAGCTTCGCACCGATCCGAACTCGACCACGCAGATCGGCTGCGTCTACCAGTCGAAACTCTCCCTTGCTCTTCACCAGCGCGAGGCCTGCGGTGGTCAGGCCGAGCTCGAAGCTGTCGAACAGCTCGAGCTTCGTGCGCGGTTCGGAGACGATCTCGAGGCTATAGTCCCCGGCCAGCAGATTCTCGAGGGGACCGAGGGGCTCATTCAGGCAGTCCCAGCGCACAGGGAGGGGTCCGTTCTCGCGATCCGTCATGCTTCCACTGGACAGGGTGGCGTGCGCTCCCCATGCGTGCAACGGGGTGCATGCGATGTACCGAGAACGCCACGGAAGTGGCTGCGAGCTGCGTGCGCCGCTCGTGCGGCCCTGCGCAGCATTCTGCCGCGTTGGGCTGTGAAGCCGGCAGAGTCGCCAGTCATCTTCTCGCGGCTGCGCATGAAGCGGATTGCAGTTGGAGGCGGCCGAATCGCAACCTGTGATTTTCTTCTCTCGGCGAAAGAGGGTCGAGGTGCTAGGATGAGGTCGAGTGGTCGCGGTGCGCGGCCGATTTCGTGGTCCGCCTACAATGTTCGGCAGGGGAACCGCCGCTGGTGGTGAGCGTGCCTGCCCGTGTCGTGCTCGTTCGAGTGCTTCAGCGGGACGCCCGAAGTCACTACGTGGTGCCCACCTACTAGGTGTAGGGTCCGGACCGCTTTGGCCGCGCCCGCGGGCTCTCACCCAGCTCGCAACCGCCCAGCTCGCAACCGGGATCACAGCCCGGGGCGCTGCTGGAACTCGCAGCCGCCCGCGAAGATGATTCCTGATTCGATTCTCCAGATTGCGCGCCGGGTGGCAGAGCTCGGTGGTCGTGCGCTCATCGTGGGTGGGTTCGTGCGCGACGAGCTTTTGGGCCTCGACCCGAAGGACGTCGACGTCGAGGTGCATGGCCTCGAACTCGAGCAGCTCGAGCGTGTACTCCGTGACTTCGGCTCGGTGACGAACGTTGGCAGAGCCTTCGGCGTGTTGCGTGTGAGCGGGCTCGATGTCGACTTCTCGTTGCCGCGGCGAGACTCCAAGTCGGGCACCGGGCACCGCGGCTTCTCGATCGAGACCGATCCCCATCTCGGTTATGAAGAGGCGTCGCGACGGCGCGACCTCAGCGTCAACAGCATGGCGCGCGATCCGCTTTCGGGCGAGCTGCTCGATCCGCACGGGGGGCGTCGTGACCTGGAGCGTGGAGTTCTGCGCGCGACGGATGCGCGCCACTTTCCCGAGGATCCGCTGCGCGGTGTGCGGGTCGCACAGATGATGGCGCGTTTCGAGCTCGAGCCCGACGTGGAGCTGATCGAGCTGTGTCGCCAGCTGGATCTATCCGAGCTCTCCGGAGAGCGCATCTTCGAGGAGCTACGCAAGCTGCTCCTGAAGGGGCGGCGTCCGTCCGTGGGACTGCGCGCACTGGATCGTTTCGGCTATCTCCGGTTCTTTCCAGAGCTGGCTGCGCTCAAGGATGTGCCGCAGGATCCGGAGTGGCATCCGGAGGGCGACGTCTGGGTCCACACCTTGATGGTAGTGGACGAGGCGGCGCGTCTGCGCGACGGGGGCGACGACGATCTTGCGCTGATGCTCGGTGCGCTCTGCCACGACTTCGGCAAGCCCGAGACCACCGTGCGTGAGCGCGAACGTGTGCGGTCGCCTGCGCACGATAGCGCGGGTGTTCCCCATGCGGCTCGCTTTCTCGAGCGCATGCGCGCGCCGGCCGCGCTCGTCGAGCGGGTGGGAGCGCTAGTGGCGCATCATCTCGCACCGGCGCTCTTCATCAAGAATGCCGCGGGTGCGCGTGGCTACCGTCGGCTGGCGCGCGATCTTGCGCGTGCGGACGTATCGCTCGCCTTGCTCGTCCGCGTGGCACGCGCCGATCACTTGGGTCGCACGACACGCGAGGCGCTCGAACGGCGCTTTCCGGCCGGGGATCGCTTCCTGGAGCTCGCGCGCGAGCTGACGGTCGAGAGCGAAGCCCCGCGCGACGTCGTTCTAGGGCGTCACCTGATCGCGCGGGGCATGCGTCCCGGCGTCGAGTTCGGACCGATTCTCGAGCGCTGTCGCGACATTCAGGACGAGACGGGTTGGACCGATCCCGAGCGGATCCTCGACCGCGCTCTCCAGATGCGCGAAGGGTCCTAGCTCATTCCCCCTGGGTCGCGCGCGGCGCGTCGCCAAGCGCGCACGCGGCCGATGTTGCGGGCATCGATCGCATCGAGCTCTTCGAATTCGCTTTGATAGCCCTCGTTGAGGCTCCAGTAGAGCGAGTTACTCACCACGATCTCGCGTGGTGCCGCATGCGCGACCAGGCGGGATCCCAGGTTCATCGCATCGCTGATGGCCCCGAGGTGTGCGCGACCGAAGGCTCGCTGCGATACGATCTGTGCGTCTCCGATCGCCATGCCGATATGCACGCCGGCGGCGGGTTGGATCCGGTCGATCTGGCGTTGCCAGTCGCGTGAGACCGAGTTGCCGATGTCGATCAGCGCCAGTGCCGCATCGACCGCGTGATCGGGATAGTCGTCCGACAGGAGCGGCAGACCGTACAGTCCCACCACCTCGTCTCCCACGAACTGATACAGCATGCCACCCGTGTTGATGATGGTGAAGCGCGCCTTGGAGTAGAACGCGGTCAAACAGCGGCGCAGCACGTTTCCGTCGCGTGTATCACGGACGAACGAAGAGAAGGAGCACAGGTCCGCGTGCATCGCCACCACGCGCCGATACCGCGCCGGCGGGAGGATGGACCGCGCCTCGAGCCCGGCGTCGCAGAGGTACTTGAGGGTCCAGGGTCCAAACTGCCAGAGCAGTGCGTTCTGTAAGGTGTCGTCGCTCCAGCGATCCCCGAAGGCGAGCCTGCCCTTGGCGAGGGTGAAGGCGTCGCGCACGTCGAGAATCGTCGATTGGTTGATGGTCTCGATCTGGATGCCGAGTGCCGTCTGCAGCAGTCCGAGCAGGTGCTTCTGATTCCATACTTCCAGTGTCAGCCCCACGGGCAATGAAGCCGTGATCTCCGCTTCGATATCCGACCAATCCTCGAAGTGGTCTGCATCGATCACGAGCACGAGTCGCTCGGCTCCTTCGAGCCCTGGCGGGTCGACGTAGTACTTGCGTTTCAAGCTGGACAAGAGCTTGGCGCGAGAGTAGCCGTACTTCACCTCGACGAAGTAGGGCGCCTTGTGCGGTGGTGCCACGCGAATGTCCGCGAAGGCATCGGGCACGCCCAGATCGAAGTCCCGCCGCACCCGCACCGATCCGGGGGCCGCTTCTTCCATCTCGAAGTGCTGGAACAGGCACAGATGGCAACAGATCTCCTCGAGCACGAGCCGAAGCTCGCCGAGGTAGCGCCGCTGGTATTCGGATCCGGAATCCATCGATCTCGCTCTGTGCTGTGCGCGTGCGATCGCGCGCTCGGGTCGGTGGCGCGCGAGGTCCGAGGGTTTGTATCGGTCCCTACCAGTCTTCTTCTTTCGGCTGTCGCCCAGCGAAGTCTGGCGTCGTGTGTGGCGATGAATGGTGCGGGCGGAACGCGAGCGGGGTGCGGTGGGATTGCCTGCTGCGTGCGTGTCGTGTACGCGCTGCGGGGCGCGTGCCAGCGGATTCGGGGCTCAGACTTCGGGGAGCTCGGGGGGGATTCCCGTGCTGGGGCGGGTGAGTAAGGTGAAGACGGTGAGTGGCAGGTACATACCCAGGGCGACGAGATAGGGGAGCTGACCGTCGATCTGGTAGAGGTAGGTGCCGAGCAGGGGTCCGATGGTGAAGCCGAGCGGCGGGCAGGAGCTGGTGACTCCCGCGACGGCGCCCTGCTCGTGGTTGCCCACCGCAACCGAGGCCCCGGCGACGAAGCCCGGGCCGGCGAGCCCGAGCCCGAAGCCGAGAACGGTCATCGCACAGATGAAACCGATCTCGCTGGTTGCGGTCGCGATGAGGCCGAAGCTCAGCATCAGGCTCGGCATGGCCAGGCGTAGCAGGGTGATCGGTGCCAGGGTGAGTCGTTGCACGATGAAGACCTGCACGAGCAGCGATGCCGCAGCCGAGAACATCATCGCGAATCCGAACGTACGCGCGGTCTCGGCTCCGCTCAGTGCGAGAAGGTCTTGCATGCGAAAGGCGAGCGTCTGCTGAACGACTGCAAAGCCGACGAACAGGGTCACACCCATGATCACGAACGGGAGGATGCGCGGGTCGAGAAAGCGCAATCGCTCGGCATCGGCGCTCGGGCGCTGAAAGGTCGGCTCGACGAGGAGCCAGGACACGAGAAGAGCCGCGATGAAGGTGAGCAGTGCAGCGAACCAGATCGGGGCGAGCAGCGAGACGATCGCGATCAACCCTCCCACGGCGGGGCCTGCGATCGCCCCTACGTTTTGGGCGGCTCCGATGATTCCCATGCCGCGCGTGCGGGTCTCTGGCGTGGTGATGTCGGCGATCATCGCCGTCGCAGCCGGCGGGGTGGCGGACATGACCGAGGACTGAGCCATGCGCGTCAGGGTGAGCGCCACGAAGGCGGCGCTGGGTGCGAGCAGGCCGACCATCCCTGCGTAGAACGCAGATGCGAACAGAATCGAACCCAACGTATATCCGAGCAGGCCCACGAGCATGACGCGACGCCGGCCGTAGCGGTCGCTCGCACGACCCCAGAGATTGCTGAACAGGAAGAACGTGATACTCGATGCAGAGATGATCGCACCGATCTGGAGCTCGGAGAGATCGATCTCACGGCCCAGTGGAGCCAACACGGCGAACAGCATGGTCTGTCCCATGCCGGTGGATGCGATCGCCACGAAGACCAAGGCGAAAGCGCGACGTAGGGACAGGGTATGGGTGAGTTGGGCGGCCTGGATCGGAGCGTTCCTCGCGGCTGCGTACGTTTGGGCTACGGGACGATCTTGCGACGAGAACACGCCGGGCCCAGTTTTCGGTGCGCAGTATAGCGGGCGCCGCTCGATCGCGCGCGTGGGGCAGCGCGGGAGTAAAGCTGCGAGTTGCCGCATCACTGCAGCTGCGTGAGTGGGGTCAAGCCGATCGGCGCGAGAGTCGATTCGGTTAGCGCAAGGAGGCCCCATGTCTCGTACCCTGCTCAAGCTGCTGGCGATTTCGCTGCTCGCCTTCGTGGCCGCACCGGTCGTGCTCGGACAGCTCGCCTACTCCAGCTTCAATGCGTTCACCGACGGATTCAATCAGGATGCCGATCGTACGGCCGTGCTCGAGACACTCGCGTTCGAGCGCGGATATCTCCGCTCGACGGCCCGATCTCGGCTGACCCTCCCCGACGTTTCGGGCGAGGGCTTCACCATCGACCACGAGATCTCGCACAACCCGTTCTCGATCGGGAGCGACTTGGTGGTCAGCAGGGTGAGCAGTCGGGCGTGGCCAGCAGACGAGAACGAGCGGGCATCGCTCGAAGCTCCCGTCGCAGAGAGCGAGCTCATCTACTCGCTCAAGACGAACAAGGTGAGCATCGAGTTCAGTGCACCCGCCTATGCGGGGAAGGGTGCTGCGGCCTGGACGTCGATCAGCGGATCCTACGAGTTCGATCCGGCGACGAACCTGAATCGGCTCTCGCTCGAAGCCAAGGAGATCCGTCTTGCTGGCGAGGATGGGGTACCGATGGAGCTGGCGAGACTCTCGGGCTCTACTCGCTACGATACGTCTGGCGACGATCCGGAGTTCCTGCAGTTCGATTTTCAGGCCGAAGGGGTCGCAATCGAGACGCCGCTCTCGCGGCAGGACATCGGGGCGCTGAGTGTGGCGATCGAGCAGTCGGAGCACGGCCAGCTGGTGGACTACGCGGTGGCCTTCGATGCGAAGAACGTGGATGTTCCAACGGGTAGCGTCGATCGCTTCGCATTCGACCTGAGCTTCGAGAACCTGACGCCGGAGGTGGTGCAGCAGGTTCGGGACCAGGGTCCCCAGGCTTTGGAGTCGATGTCCGAGATCGTGAGCTCCCTGGCGGAACACGGCCCCAAGCTGGTCGTGCGCGAGCTGAACCTGGCTGGGGACGTTGCGGGCCAGGGTCGGGTCGACTTCGAGGTGTCCGGCCAGATCGGTATCGATCCGAAGCGCTACGAGGCTGTCGCAGAGATTCCGAACGGATTTGCACATGCACTAGATCTCCGGGCCGACATCAGTGTGAACGAAGGCTTCATCCAAAGCGCATTCGCGGCCGCGCGCGACAAGCTGGCGGCGCAGGGGATGGCGGCACCGAGCGTAGGTCAGCTTCAGGACACGCTGCTGAACGCCGGTCTGCTCGTGCGCGACGGGAGCCGCTTCCGAACGGCCATAGCGATGAGCGGACTGAACAGCATCGAGTTCAACGACCGGCCCTTCAATCCGGCCATGTTGGCCGGGATGATGCGACCTGGCCGACCGGCGACCGCGCCCCGCAGTGACGCCTCCGTACCGCTTCCCCCCGAGCGCGGCGCACCCGTCGTCTCGCGCAGCTTCAGCCGAGCCGGGTCGAGCAATGCCGAGCTCGAGGAGATGCGACGGCAGATGGGACTCCATTGAGGCCGAGCGGCCGGCTCCCGTATGCCTGCGTACAATCGAGCCGACTGCCGTCCTCGCTCTCCACTTGCTTGCCGTGCCGATCCTCGACCTGGAACGCGGGTCGCGAATGTCCTAACTAGGACGTGTCGGGCTCGCGCGCGAGCCGTCTCACGGCTCTGTGTTCGAGAGTGCGGCGATCCATGCGATCCGCGAGGTCCATGGGGGGGAACGCATGATCAAGGCAGTCAAGGATCGAGTTTGGGCGTTCGATGCCGAGTGGGTTCCCGATCTGCTCGCCGGTCGCTTGCTGTACGACATTCCGGAGGACGTGTCGGATCCCGAAGCGATCATGCGCGTCATGTGGGAGAAGGGTGGTGCGACCGAAGAGGATCCGACCCCGTTTCTGAAGCTCGTGCAGTGTCGCGTCGTGTCGATCGCGGCCGTCGAGCGCCGGGTGAAGACGAACGGCGAGATCGTGGTCCACTTGCTGTCGTTGCCCCGAGATCCAGCCGACGAGAACGAACGCCTCGAATCCAGCGTGCTCGGCACGTTTCTCGACGCAATCGGGGAGCATAGGCCGCAACTCGTCGGATACAATTCGCAGCAGTCCGATCTGAGCATTTTCGTGCAGCGCGGTATGGTCCTGGGGCTTCGCGCCGCCGGATTCTCCAGGCGTCCAGAGAAACCCTGGGAAGGGATCGACTACTTCGCGCGCGGAAGCGATTGGAACATCGATCTTCGAGACGTATTGGCCGGTTTTGGTCGGGGTATTCCGTCGCTTCATGAGCTCGCCGTGCAGGCCGGTGTGCCGGGGAAGATGGAGGTGGACGGGAACGAAGTCGCGCGCCTCTGGCTCGAGGGGCGTTACGCGGAGATCGTGGCTTACAACGAGTACGATGCATTGACGACGTATCTCGTCTGGCTGCGTGTCGCGCACTTTGCCGGGCACTTCTCGAAGACGGAGTACGCTGAAGAGCAGCAACGACTGCGTGCGCTCGTCGAGCGCGAGTCGGAGTCCTCCGAGCGTGCCCACCTACGCGCCTACCTCGAAGAGTGGGATCGACTGAGTGCGCGCATCTCGGCCCAGCCCCGCTGAACCGAGCCGACTCTGGTCAGCAGGTTCGGAGTTCGAGCGCTCTGTCCAGGGACGGAGTCGGCTCGCGACTGTCAATCGGAGCTCCCGAGTAGGTGCGCACGAGAGGGCAGACATGCCGCTTTCTCGCCAAGTGAGCTGTCGCCCGATGGAGCCTCGGGTGCCCTGGTCTCTTCTTCTTGATCGTGCGCTGCAAATATTTGCAGGTCATGTTTTGTGGATTCGGGCGATCGGTTGATCGGGCCGACTTGATGGCTCAGCCGGTCATCGTCTAACTTGCGGGGGTCGGAGCGAACAGCCTCGAAGTCTCTTTGCCGCGACTGCTGAGTGTACGTGCTGAGTGTACGGAGTGTATGGGCCGTGCACCGGTTACGCGGTCGTGGTTGCTCCGTCTCATTCCAGCATCTCCCCCCGATCGATCCACCCTCTAAGAAGCATACGATGCGCGTCTCTGCTCCGAGGTCGTTTTTGCAGAGCGTCGCCGACACGTATGCGTGAGAGGGAACGTGGAGGGGAACTATGCGACTTGTGATCATCGCATGGATTGTGTCGGCATCGGCGCTGGCGTGTACGACGTCGAGAGGTCTGAGCTACGAGGGTGTGTCTGCGCCCGTCGAAGCCGCACCCGTGCATCGACCCGAGCAGCAAGCTGGCGTTGCCTGTGCTCGCGCTGCATTGGCTGAAGCTTCTTCGGAGCATCTGTCTCGGATCGACTCGCGGCTCCCGAGCCTGCCAGCAGATGCTTCTGAGCGCACCTTCCTGTCGCTGGAGCAGCTCGGATGGTCGATCATGGATGTAGCACAAGCCTCGGCCGACGAGCGCTTGTATCGTACGGCCGAGCACGTATCGGATTGCATGCTGGCGGTAGATTCTCGCCATCAGGGGGCGCGGCTGCTGCGCGGCCACGCGCTCGCATCGCAGCATCGATTCAAGGACGCGGAGCGGCTTGCACGCAGCCTGGTCGAGACACGTGGATCCCCCGAGGACTACGGACTTCTCGGGGACGCGCTGATCGAGCAAGGGGACTTCGGTAGCGCGGTGGACGCGTACCAACGTCTGATGGACATGAAGCCGGGCCCTGCCGCATATGCGCGCGCATCGCACGTGCGCTGGCTACTGGGCGATATCGATGGAGCGATCGGACTCCTCGAGCGTGCCGGCTTCGCATCGACGAGCATGGCTCCCGGTGCTGCCGCCTGGGGACGAGTACAGCTCGCCGAGCTCTACTTCGAGCGCAACGACCGCGCGCGCGGGGACGTCGATCGTGCGAGGTGGTTGATCGAGGCGAGCCTGGATGTGGTCCCGAGCTTTCCGCATGCATTGCTCCTGCGCGGGCAGCTGCACCTGGACGAGGGCGCGCCCGAGGCGGCGTACGCCGACTTTGCACAGGTGGCGCGAGCCTTCGCGTCCGTCGAGTCCGTTTGGGCTGCCATCGAGGCCGCAGACCTCTCCGGGGAGCGAGCGCGCGCGAGCGAGCTCGAGCTCGATCTCGCGGACTGGGGCGCCACAGAGGATCCGCGTACCTACGCACTCTTCCTGGCGAGTCGCCGCAAGTCGCTCGATCTCGCGGGCGGGTTGATCGCGCTGGAGCTGGAACGTCGGCGCGATCCACTGACTCTCGGAGTTGCGGCCTGGGTTGCTCACGCACGCGGGGATCACGCAGCGGCATCTGCCTACATCGAGCAGGCGCGTGCGCACGGAACCCGCGACGCGAGGATCTCGCTGCACGCTGCCGCCATAGCCTTGGCCGCCGGTGAGCGCGAAGCGGCCGAGCGGACTGCCCGCGAGGCGCAGTCACTGCGTCACATGTTGTTTCCATCCGAGCAGCGCCTGCTGGATCAGCTGACGCGACGCCTCGGGTCGAGCTCTTCGTCGTCCATCCCCCCATCTGGAGATCGGGAATGAAGCTTCGCGCAGTCCTGGCTTGTATGCTGGCAGGCGGTCTTGGTGCTCTGACGCCCCTGCCGAGCTCTGCCTCGAGCCACATGGATGCACCGCTCATCACGCGGGATCCTGCGGCGAACACGACGGACGTCTACGCGTTCGTACAAGGTGAGGGGGCGAACAAGCACCTCGTCGTCGCGCTCGGAGTCTATCCGCATCAGGAGCCCGGCGTCGGCCCCAACATCTACGGCTTCGACGATCAGGTACGCTACGAGATCTCGATCGCGTTGGGTGACGACGTGGCGGCCGGGCGTCCGACCCTCGGCTATCGGTTTCGCTTCGATACCACGCTCAGGAACTCCGATACGGTGCTCGCGGCCTACCTCGGCGTGATTCAGGATGTGGGTGACCAGAATCAGAACCTGGTCCAACGCTACTCGGTGACGAAGGTCGACTATCGTACGGGACGGCGTGTGCGGCTGGGGCGCGGGATCGTGCCTCCGAACAATCAGGGAATCGCCACGCCTCACTACAACGAGGACTCGGACGGAAATCGCCCTGCGCGCAGGGGGGTACCGCACGAGGAGGACCTGGATCGGTACACGCGCGCTGCGATCGTTCCGCTGCGGCGGGGCTATGTCTCCTTTGCCGGGCAGCGCGATGATGGGTTCTACGGGGACATCAATGCGATCTTCGACCTGTTGAGCCAGAGAGAGGATGCGAAGGACTCCCAGAGTGGGTTCAACATCCACCTGATTGCGCTCAAGATCCCGATCGCGGAACTGGGCGGCGACGAGCAGGTGGCGGGCGTGTATGCGACCACCAGCCGTCGTCGCGTCCAGATCCTGACCTTGACGCGCGACTCCGAGCTCGGCGACTGGGTGCAGGTTGCTCGACAAGGCAACCCGCTCTTCAACGAAGCCCTCGTGGCCTATGCGGACAAGGACCTCTACAACCGCACCTCTCCGGAAACCGATCGCCGCTTGTTCGCGAAGTATGCGAGATTTCCCGAGGTCGCAGAGCTGATCAATCAGGTGTTCCTGTCCGGGGCGGAGCCGGGGCTCGCTCAGGACCGCACAGACCTCGTCGGAATCTTCATTCCGGATCTCATCAAGGTAGACCTGTCCACGCCGCCAGCTCGGCTGTCGGGAACCGGCGGAGACGATCCCTCGACCGGCTTCAGCCGGCTGAGTGTGTTCGGTGGAGACGTGCTGCCGAGCCGCATCCAGGGAGGGGCGGCGGTGCCGGGTGGGTGGCCCAATGGGCGCCGCTTCGGAGACGACGTGATCGACATCGCTCTGTCGGCCATACTGGCACCCTGCTGCGACCTCGCCGGCGACAATCTGGATCAGAACGATCAGGGGTACAACCGTGTGTTCCCCTATGAGGGAACGCCTCAGAACGGACGCGTGCACGACCACTGATCGGTTCTAGCGACCGCGCCAGCGCTGGCGCGTCGGAGATCCTTCCTGGGGCGCCCCGAGCGTAGCTGCGCTCGGGGCGCTGTTGCGTGTGGCGCTCGAGTCGCGTCTCGATCAAGATGTTTCGCGATGACTGAGATCCACTCCTCGCCGTCCATCGATGTGTGGGCCATCGAGGCCGCCTGTCGTCATGCTTGGCCTGCAGCGAGCGAGAAGTTGCTGGCGGGGTGGATCCTGCGACGATCGGGCGGGGACACCCGCCGCACCAACTCGATGAATCCACTGGGGCCGAATGCTTCCGGAGCTACGGACGTTCTGTCGAAGGCGGCTCGGTTCTATGCGAGCTACGGACAGACGCTGATCGTCCGTGTCCCCGGCCTTCTCGAAGACGTCAGTCGCCAGCTCGAGGCGCAGGGCTTCGCTGGGGACACGCGCACCTCGACCTTGCATGCGGAGCTCTCGCGAACTCTTGCCCCGCGCGGGAGTCGTGCGGATCTGCGTCGTAGCGCCGATGCGGAGTGGATTGCGGCCAAGCTTCGTATGACGCCGATGGGGGACCTGCAACGCCGCGTGTACGTCGCGATGTTGAGTCAGATTCAGCTGCCGATTTGCTACGCATCGGTCGTCGTCGAGGGGCGTATCGCGAGCGTTGCCTACGCAGTGCTGGATCAGGGGATCGCAGTGATCGAATCGGTCGTGACCGATCCGTCCGTGCGACGCTCTGGACTGGCTTTCGATGCGATCGCTGCACTGCTCGCCTGGGCGCGCACGGAGGGCTGTACGCAGGCGTGTCTACAGGTGGTGTCCGACAACGCGCCCGCGATCGCTCTCTACCGAAAGCTCGGATTCGGGCGGGAGATCTACTCCTACCGCTACTACCGGCCGGCTTCCGCATGAGCGCGTAGCCTTCGTTGGCTGCAGCGCCTCTTCACGGAGATTCGGAGACGCGGCGTTCCATAGACGGGGGGATTCGAGAGACGGGAAGCACGTGCTGGAAGGTGCAAGAGACGTATGTGCGGTCTTTTGATCGCATGCAATCTTGTATACAATGCGGCTAGTGAGGGGGGATCGTGAGCGACAAGATCTGTGTGCGTAGAAGCTCGATTCATGGTCGGGGGGTGTTCGCCACCAAGCGGATTCGACGTGGAAGCCGCATCGGCGTCTTCGAAGGTGTACCCACGACGAGAGATGGTGCGTACGTGTTGTGGGTGTTGGGTGAAGACGACGAGTTTCGCGGAATCCGGGGCACGTCTTCGTTGCGCTTCTTGAATCATTCCAATGATCCGAATGCGGAGTTCTTCGCCGACGAGCTCTTCGCTCTGCGCGCGATCAGCCCGGATGAAGAGATCACCTGCCACTACGGTGAGGCGTGGGAGTCCGAGGACGATCGGGCCGAGCCGGACACCGATGCTCCTTGGAATCCAACCGAGGTCGTAGACTTCGAGGATCTCGATCGCCGCTCAGCTTAGTTATAGCTCGGGCAGGCGGATCTGATCCGGATATTCGATCGGTGGGGCCCAGACGTAGCAGAGGATGCGCGGCTTCGGACGCAGCGTGTCCGCGTCGGGTGGAGCAGTCGAGGCGCCTCGTGGCGCGTCGGGCGGTCGTAGGTCGGGTTCGGATAGCTGATAGATCCAGTGTCCATCGACGTCCACCGACTCGATCAGTGCGCGCTGATTGGGGGTCTTCGCGGACGGGGCGCAGTAGAAGAGTGGCGCGGCCTGCTCGGTTGCAGGGAGAAGGCGGTGTCCTCGACTGTCGTCCAGTTGTGAGACGACTGGAATCAGCCCTGGAGCCGCGCGATCCGGTGCGAAGAAGGCGAGCTTCGCCTCCGGCACGGCGATATCCGATCTCTCATCCTCGTTGTCCGAAGTTGGGAGTGACGCTCGCTGCGCCGCGAGATCTCGCAGCTGCTCGATCCGCAGAAGGCGTGTCCCGACCCGAGGGTCGGTCTCGGTCAGCTGGTAGATCGCGACCGGCAAGCGCAGTCTGGGATCGTCGAGATCCAGGGAGTACATGAGCTGGTTGTAGTCGTAGCCGGGGAGGGCGCCGTTCTTGGGAGCCAGGAACGTAGACAGTGTTCCTTGGAACAGAATGACGCGTCCACCTGCGACGTCGAGCTCCGGACAGTGCACGGGGTTGTAGAAGCTCAAGCTCCATCGGTCCTGCTCGGGATCGCCCAGTGGGTTCGGCCCTGTGGGGATCCATGTGTGCGTTGCCACCTTTCGAACGTACGCCCAGGGTCCGAGCGGTGTGTCCGCTTCGCCGTAGTAGACCTCGCCCAGAAAGGAGTCTCCGCCCAGCTGCGAACGTACCATGACCCAACGCTGCCGGTATGGGTTCCAGCGGATGGATCCGTGGTGAGGAACGATCGTCTTTCCATCGACGACGTCGGTCAGGCGTAGCCACCCCTCTGACTCGGATACGTGCCCGGCGGCGATCCACTTCTGCCAGGTTTCTTCTGAGACAGAAGACGTATCCGGCTTCCAGCCCCAGACCAGGCGGCCGTTCGTATCGCGCTCCAGAGCCGTCGGACCGAGCTCGATGCGAGCACCCACGCGCAGGGGCGTGAAGGCTTCGATCGCGCGTGCTGGCGCGGTTGCACTGTGCGCGCGTAAGCCGAGATCGTAGTAGATATAGCTCTGTCCTCGCGTATCGTAGCGATACGCGTGACCGTCGGGGAGATTGGCGGCATCCTTCGGATACGCGGTACCGGGAACGAACTGTCCGCGCACGGGGTCGAACTTTGCGATCCCCTGCTCGTGGACGCTCATGCCCTGGCCAATCTTCGAATAGGTTGCGTAGAGCGGGTCGCTGCCGTCGGCGCCGCGCTCTTGGCGCAGCGCCGAGAGCCAGATGACGGGGTAGGGGTCGGCGACCATGGGGCGCAATGCCGTCCCCTCGATATTCGTCTCGGCGGGAACCCTGCCGTCGCCAGAAGGTGCAGCCGGACCGCGTAGGAACTCGAGGGGTAGCTCGCGGAGCGGATCGAAGCCCGCGCGTGACGGGAGTGGGCTGAAGGCGCCGGTGGCTCGGTAGTTTGCGAGGGGGTTCGCAGCCGTCACGGTGTCGCCGAAGATCCATAGAAGACGTCGATCGTAGGTGATGCAGAGGGCGCTATCCGTTCCGAGCAAGGGATCGATCGGTTCGCCTCGGGGCCCGAGGACCTGCCCGCCCGCCTGATCGAGGAGGGCGACGTCGCGCTCGATCCCGGATCCCGTCACCCGATAGAGCCGCTCCGCGACGTTCTCGCGAAACAAGGACAGGCGCGCAGAGCCTCCGCGCTCGGTCTCGAGGACCACGCCACCTTGCTTTCCAGCGGATTCCGAGAGTCGATAGCCGAAGGATCGGACGTGGAAGAAGACCCGATGGCCCAACAGGTCGGGTTCCAGAAAGGCGATGGTGCCCGTGCTGTCCGTTACGAAGCGGCGTTGATCGATCGTACGTAGTTCGACTGCGGGGACTCCGCGGCCGGTACTCTGATCGATGACCTGGATTCGGAACGCATCGCGCGCGAGGGGCCGCCTCGGAGCGAGCGGCGAGCACGCCGGGAACGTCGATGCGACTAGGGCCAGCACCACCCAGAGCACGAGCGGACGCGCAGTCGTGAACGGGGCTGGGATGGGCTCCCGATGCGAGCGGGAGCGCACAGCCTTCCGACTAGAGCGACGGACCTCCAAGCGAAGGGGACTGGAGCTTGTCGCGATTTCGCAGGTAGCGCTCGAGGAGCTCATCGGAGCTGCGGATGCGAGCGAGTTCTTGCAGCAAGTCGCGCTCGCTCGTGAGTAGGCGCAACGGAGCGGAGTGCGACGAGTCGTCATTGGCAACGTCGATGGCGACGAGTCCGAGGAGGAAGTCCACCACCTGGACCGGATGGAGCTCTACGCCTGCACCGACGAACCCAGCCGTCGCCGAGACTCCGATCCCCCAGTAGTCTCGATAGTCCTGATAGAACCGATCCATGGGTCGCTGGACGCCGGACGTGTTGCCTGTTCCGGTGTAGACCCCCCCGGGGCCGGCAACGAACCCCACGAACCGGTAGCGTCCGATTCCCATTGCAGCCGCACCTGCATCGGCCTGGAGCTGGAACCCGATGGTGTTTCTCTTCGAGTATGATCCCAGGCCTCCTACGACCCGCGCCCCGCCGACGAATTGAATGGCGCGAGTGAGGTGAACGTCGCCGAAGCCTCCGATCCCGGAGTGCGCATCGAGGGTGACGATGTCGAACAGATCGGAGATGCGATCAGGAATGTAGCGCAGGATGCGGCTCGAGATATCGCGCTCGACCTGCTTCCGCCGTGCGCGATTCGATCCGAGCAAGCTCGCGGCGAAGAGATCGCGGCTGCGATTTCGAAGTCCCTGGTTCACCTCGTCCAGGCCCGGATACTTGGGGTCGATGCTCTCGATGGCTCGTGCGAGTTGGTCGGCTTCTTCGTACTCCCGCAGCCCCAGGTGGAACTGGGCCGCTCCGAGAGTCTTGGAAAGCTGCTGATCGATCTGGAAAGCCGAGTAGTTCGGCGTGCATGCGGCGAGCGTGGCCATCAACGCCGCGATGACGAGCCGTCGTGGGGCCGTGAAGCCACCGGGGCTGTGCTCTCGGTCGACCTCGGGCAGCCCTGCGAACCGTGGACGTCGGTCGGTACGATGGGAGCACGAGGCACGAGGTCGCACACGGCTGCAAGAGGCTTTCGTATACAGTGGCATGCGCTCAGTCTAGTGGGTCGCGCACACGTTGCGAGGAAATAATCCCGCACGCATCGGGCGCATCACGGCGCAGATGCATCGCGTTGGCTGCCAGTACCGGTCACTCCGACGGCTTGGAGTTCGGCGCGCGGACCGCTGAGCCCTCGCCCTTGGTCGCGTCGAGCTTGTTGCCGTGATAAGGACAGTACACGAAGGCTCCACTCAGCTCCTCGTCGTCGACGGGACAACGCTTCGGGGGAAGCAGCGATGCGAGCGGCAGACGCCAGCGGAAGGTCCGGTCGCCGAGGGCGACCCTCAGCATGCCGGGCTCACGTGGGGAGGCGATACGCTTGCCAGCCGCATTCTTCGAGGCGAACACGAACGGCTGAAAATTCTGCCCGACGGCTCCGGCGCTGCTGGCGAGTGCGGGGAGTAGTGTGTTGAGCAAGATGCGAAGGTCTGACGGAACCGAGTCCTCCGGCAAGGGAGAGAGCTTCTTTCCATCGAGGTCGAGCAGGTGCACCCGTTTGCGGGTCTTCTCGGGGTCCTCGAAGGTCAGGTTGCCGAGCGGGCTGATGTTGGCCTCCGCCACGAAGAAGATCAGGTGGCGGTCGAAGCTGTCGAGTGCCTCGCTGCGCGTGGTTCCAGGCGGGTCTCCCTGCAGGACAGCGGCCCAGAGCTCGACCGGCAGCCACCAGAGGATCTCCAGCTTGGTCGCATCCTGAAACTGTTGTTGTGTCTCGCGCGTGAGCGCTCCGAGATCGGTCTCGCGCGCCTCTGCACTCGAGCAACAGAGCGACCACGCCCAGCACGCGGTCAGCGCCACTGAGAAGAGGAGCTGTCGCGTGTTGCGCCGCACGTACGAATCGGACCCCGTCATTCCTGGCTGCCTCCGGGCACCATCCGCAGTAGATCGCCGACAGGGATGTGTCGGAGGTAGCTGCGTGCGGGCCGCTTCATGAACACTGTATAGGCGCTTTCGGTCGCGGGGTGCTCGATCCAGTACACTTCCCAACGCTCCGTGCCCCATTCGTTGAGTCGTTCGCTGAGCACGGTCACGTCGCTCGTAGCGAGCTGTTCGATCCTGTACTCCCAGTCGCCAATGCGCTTGATGTCCTCTGTCGTCCAGTCGACGACATTTCCCGACGCGCTGTCGCTCGCCTCGCGCGCGCGGTCGTAAAGGCTTCGAGCGCGCTCTAGAGCCTCTTCCGCCAAGTCGCGTGCCTCGCGTAGCCGATTCTCGGGCGCATCGGGCGCATCGGGCGGCGCGGGGGGAGCTGGAGTGCTCGGCACGCGTGGCTGCAGCGGATCTGCGTCGCTGCCGCGCGGAGTGGACTCCTCGGAGCCACAAGCGGACATCAGTGCAAATGCGAGCGTAGCGGCCAGGCTGCGATGTCGCAGCCGCTCGGCAGCCACGCGCCGAGGCGAGGCGTTGCGCATTGTGATCCTCCACGGCCGAGGTTGTTGAATCAGGCCGCTCTAGGCAACCGCCGATGCAGGAGGTTCGCCGCTCAGGCCGAGCCTGCAGAGGGTCGATACGGCCGCGGTGCCCGGGGATCCCGAGACCACCCTGCGAAAGTCGGTGCGCATCCGTGCGGCGGCGCTGGCGGCACGGGCGCGGGCCGAGTTCGCCTCCTCGGAGGTGGAGGCCCCCAATCAGGCGGAGGCTCGAGAACTTCCTGCCGGTGCGCGCGGCGGGCAGGCGCGCCCAATCGACGTGTTCGCGTAACAGCGCCCGCTCGGGAAGCTTATCCCTGAGTGCGAAGTCCGTGTGCGCTGTGGGACTTCGCCCCGAGGCCCTGCCTGCTAGACTGCCGCGCAGTCCGATCTTCGAGGTCCTTGCGATGACTCCCAAGACTCCGCCCGCGGTCGTGCCCGTGGAATCGAACCGCACTCCGGCCGGTACCCCTCGACTGAGCCAGGCACCCGTTCAGCAGCGAGTGCGTGGCCACGAAGGTGTGCCAATCTCTGTATGGGTCCGGGGTGAGGGCCCGGCTCGGGTCCTCTGTATCCACGGTGCGGCCGACCATGCCCGCATCTACGATCCGCTGCTCGATCGGTTGCCCGCGCAGGTGACCTCTTGGGCCGTCGATCTGCGAGGGCACGGGGACTCGGGCTGGGCGCCAGGGGCAGAAGCGAGTCCCGAGCACGGCTATCGATTCTCGGACTACCTCGCAGATCTCGAGCAGCTCGTCCCTGCCGACTCTCCGCCGGTCGTGCTGGTGGGGCACTCCTTGGGAGCTTGGCTCGCGCTCGAGTTCGCCGCCTCGCGCCCACAACAGGTCGCCGCGCTGAGCCTGCTCGACATCGGCTTCGACGTCGTCCGCGGAGCGATGGAGCGCATCGAGCGCGGCTTCGAGCGCGGCGCGATGTGCTTCGAGAGCCTCGAGCGCTATCGCGAACAGCTCGGGGAGCGCTACTGGCTGGCCGACCTAGAAGCGCTCGATGCCTACGCCCGGTATGGCTCGCGTGCAGCGGAGGGCGGAGGGCTGGAGGCGAAGGTGGATCCGCGCTCACGTGCGGTGTTGTACGATCGCCGCTCACGGGACGCCATGTTCGAATTTCTTCGGCGGCTCGAGTGCCCCACCCAGGTGCTGCGCGGAAACGGTTCGGCCGTGCTCGCGCGCGCCGACGCGGAGCATATCGCGACGAACGTGCTTCGGCGCGGCGAATTTGCCGAGATCGCGAGGGCCGGACACGCGTTGTTGCTCGACAATCCGAGCCAGGTGGCCGACGTCGTCGGGCGCTTCGTGCTCGCGCACCTCGTACGGAGCTGAGCTGCGCGAGCGCGAAGAGTCTCGAGCGCAGCCAGGGAGGAGCGTAGTGCGGTTGTGGATGCAGCGAATGCTGCGCTTGGCATGCCGAATCGATGGATTGAGTGACCGGCTCGGGCGCGCCGTGGCCTGGCTCACGATCATCATGATCGGGCTTGGTGCACTCAATGCCCTGGCTCGCTATCTGAATCGTGTCGGCCTCGATCTCGCATCGAACGCGTATATCGAAGCGCAGTGGTATCTGTTCAGCGCGGTCTTCTTGCTGGGTGCTGCCTCGGCCCTGCGCGAGGACGCCCACGTACGAGTCGATGTCATCTACGGTCGGCTGGCCGAGCGAACCCGCGCGTGGATCGATCTCTTGGGAGGCGTGCTCTTTCTGATCCCATTCGGTGTCGTCGCGATCGTCGTGTCGTGGCCGGCCGTGTCGAGCTCCTGGCAGATTCTGGAGGTCTCGCCTGATCCTGGGGGCCTGCCGAGGTACCCGATCAAGACCTTGATTCCGATCGCCTTTGCGTTGGTCATTCTACAGGGACTGGCACAGATCCTTCGCATCGTGGGCAAACTGTCGGGATCCGGGCCCGAGGGTTCTGATTCCGACGCCGCGAGCGCGAGCTCATCGAGCGATCTCGGAGGCGAAGTGTGAGCGGCGACTGGCTCGGTCCGCTCATGTTCGTGGTCGCGTTCGCGCTGATCTTCTCCGGGTACCCGGTCGCGTTCTCGCTCGGGGGGACGGCCCTGATCTTTGCCGCCATCGGCGTCGAGTTCGAGTACTTCGAGTGGGGCCTCATGTACGCGCTTCCCGAGCGAATCTTCGGGATCATGTCGAACTACGTCCTGCTGGCCGTGCCGTTCTTCATCTTCATGGGGACGATGCTCGAGCGCTCGAAGCTGGCGGAGGATCTGCTGAAGACGATCGGAATGCTCTTCGGTCCGCTGCGCGGGGGCCTCGCGCTCGCGGTCGTCTTCGTCGGAGCGCTGCTCGCGGCTGCCACGGGTGTGGTCGGGGCTTCGGTCGTGGCGATGGGGTTGATCTCGCTCCCGGTCATGCTTCGCTACGGCTACTCGCAGGCTCTCTCGGCAGGGATCATCACTGCATCGGGTACGTTGGGGCAGATCATTCCGCCGTCGGTCGTTCTCGTCGTCCTTGCGGATCAGCTCGGTGTGTCGGTCGGAGATCTCTTCATCGGGTCGCTCGTGCCGGGGGTCATGCTCGCGGGGCTGTACGCCCTGTATGCGGTGGGCTACGCGCTCGTGTTCCCTGCGGGCGCACCCGCGCTCCCCATCCAAGATCGCGATATCGCGGGATCCGAGCTCTTGCAGCGAGTGATCTGGGTGATGATTCCCCCGTTGGTGCTCATTCTGCTCGTACTCGGCAGCATCTTCGCCGGGGTCGCTACGCCGACGGAGGCGGGTGCTCTCGGTGCGGTCGGCGCGGTTCTGCTGGCTGCATTCAATCGTCGCCTGACGGTCACGGCGCTCGAGGACTGCGGACGCGAGACGGCGCGCCTGACGGCGATGGTCGTCTTCCTGCTGATCGGGTCGACGGCGTTCGCCCTGGTGTTCCGGGGGCTCTACGGCGACATCTGGATCGAGGAGCTGCTCACCAATCTGCCGGGGGGGCGGATCGGACTGCTCTTCGTCGCGAACCTGTCGATTTTCGTGCTGGGATGCTTCCTGGACTTCTTCGAGATCGCGTTCATTCTCCTGCCGCTGCTGGTTCCCGCGGCGCGCGTGCTGGGAATCGACTTGGTGTGGTTTGGTGTGATGGTGGCGATGAACCTGCAGACTTCCTTCCTGACTCCACCGTTCGGGTTCGCGCTGTTCTATCTGCGCGGTGTCGCGCCGCCCGAGATGCGCACCTCTACGATCTACCGCGGTGTAATTCCGTTCGTGCTGATTCAGCTCCTGGCGCTGCTGTCGATTCTCGCATTCCCGGGGCTGGTGACCTGGGCGTTGTGACACACGGCAGTCTCGCGGGTGCGGCAGTCGTCTGCGTAGAGAGTCGAGTGAGCTGGATCACAGTCAGTCCTCCGGCTTGCAACCTTCGAAGATCCGACTAAACTAGCTGGCTGTGTTTCTCTAGGAATGACCACGCGATGAAACGCATCACCCTATCAACGTCCGAACTGCGCACGCCCGGGGCACTCGTTACCTCCGTCGTCTCTGGTTCGCGCCGCTGCTACGGCTCGGATCTGGGCTACGGCTTGGACCAGGACCAGGGCTACGGCTTGGAAGGGTGGGTAGAGACGAGCATCGCTGTTCCGTCCACCTCGGTCACCCTTCGCCGTCGCGCCCTTGTTCGGGGCAGGCAGAGCGATCGCGGCAAGATTCTGCCGCACCTGGGGGAGCTTCCTAGGAACTGACGCGTCTCACTCGGCGCGACACCGGAAGCTCCAGAGAGTTTCCGGACCGCCGACGAGAGAGACACGACATGCTCCCTTCGAATTCCTCCTTCCTCCTAGATCGCGAGGCCATCGAGCGCTACACCGATCAGCCTGCGGTGCTGCCGGCTCCGCTACGCGCGCTCATCGAGCGCGAGCTCTCGGAGCCGATCGAGCTCTACGCCCTGATCGATCTCGATGCGAAGCTCGAGTTCGTGCACAGCTGGCTGGTGCTTACGCGCACGTGGATCACACACGTTCTGCCTAGCGGTGAGCTTCGATCCTGGCGCCGCGAGGAGCTTGCTGCGGTTCGCCTGGACACGGGCCTCTCCTGCAACGTGTTGCGACTGCTGCCGGCGGGGACCGCCCCGGCGCGTATGGTGCATCGCTTCAGTCATCGCCAACGCCGCTCCGTAGACCATGTAGCCTTCGTGCTCGAGCAACAGCTCGAGGGGCGACACGTCGAGCTGGGCGACGCCGATCAGATGTACGCGGAGTCCCTGATGCGCCCGATCAGAGACGCGCAGGCGCTCTTCTCGACACAGAAGCTCTCGGTGCTCTGGCGCTTGCTCGGCTATCTCGACCCGTATCGCCGCCAGCTCGCTATTGGAATGGGTGCGGCCTTCCTGATCACTCTGGCGTCCCTGCTGCCGCCGCTGCTCTCGGGCTACCTGATCGATCAAGTGATCGACCCAGTGCAAAACGGCCAGCTCACCCGCGCGCGCGCGTTCACCGCTGCGTGGCTGGCGGTCGGTGCCATGGCGATCGCGTACGCGCTGCGTCAGCTGTGTGCATTCGTGCGTCTGCGTCTCATGGCGATTCTCGGGGAGCTCGTCGCGAGGGATCTGCGCACCGACTTGTACCGGCATCTGCAGGATCTCTCGATGGCGTTCTTCACGCGCATGAAGACGGGAAGCCTCATCACACGTGTCAGCTCGGACACGGACCGGCTGTGGGAGTTCTTGGCGCTCGGGGTGGTAGATGTCTCGCTCTCGGTCGTGATGCTGCTCGGGTTGAGCGGTGTGTTGCTCTACCTCGACTGGCGCCTCGGGATCGTGATGATCCTGCCAGTTCCCTTCGTTTGCTGCGCCATCTTCGCGCACGGAAAGCGGATGGAGCGCGTGTTTCTGCGAGCTTGGCGGAAGTGGTCACGTGTAACCGACATCGTGTCGGACACGATCCCGGGAATGCGCGTCGTGAAGGCGTTCGACGCGAGCGACCGCGAGGAAGCGCGATTCGCAGAGCGGAACTACGGAGCCACCGACGAGTTCAACGACGTCCATCGGATCTGGACGCGCTTCTGGCCGGTTGCCATGGGATTGGTTCACTTTACGATGATCGGTGTCTGGATGTTCGCCTTGCCGCGCCTACTGCAAGATGGGAGCGTGCTCGGCCCGCCGCTCAGCGCAGGCGTATTCGTGTCGTTCCTGCTCTACGCGACGATGTTCGTGCATCCGATCGAGATCGTAGGACAGATGACTCGCGTGATGAACCGAGCCACCAGCTCTGCTCACCGAGTGTTCGAGGTGCTCGACAGCCGTCCGGATGTGGTCGATCGACCCGACCCGGTGCGGCTTCGGGTATGCGGTGAGCTCGAGTTCGATGACGTGAGCTTCAGCTACGACGGTACGCGGCAGATTCTGCGCGGCGTCTCGTTCAAGGTTGGAGTGGGTGAGATGATCGGTCTGGTGGGGCCGTCGGGCGGTGGAAAGACGACCCTCATCGCGCTGCTCGCACGATTCTACGATGTGACTGGAGGTGCCATTCGGGTGGACGGCACCGATCTGCGCGAGCTCGCATCCGGTCACTTTCGCTCGCAGATTGGGATGGTTCTGCAGGACCCTTACCTGTTCCAGGGCAGTGTCCTCGAGAACATCCGGTACGGGCGCCCGGATGCTGCCCATGACGAGGTGGTCGAAGCGGCGCGCGCGGCGAATGCACACGATTTCGTCTGCGCGATGCGCTACGGCTACGACACCATCGTCGGCGAGCGCGGGCAGACTCTGTCTGGAGGAGAGCGGCAGCGAATCTCGATCGCGCGTGCCGTGCTTGCGAACCCGCGCATCCTCATTCTCGACGAGGCGACCTCTGCGGTCGATACGGAGACCGAGCACAACATTCAAGAGGCACTCGACCGGCTGGTTACTGGACGGACCGTCATTGCGATCGCGCATCGCCTGTCCACCTTGAGGCGCGCGGATCGGTTGCTCGTCGTCAAGGACGGTCGGATCGTCGAGTGCGGAAGCCATGCAGAGCTACTGGCAGTGGATGGCGGTGTATACCGCCATCTGCACGAACTGCAACACCAGCTGCATCTGGGCGCATAGTCCCGGACGCGAGGAGGACAAGCATGACCCAGGTGGATTCGCGAGTGAAGCCCGGGCCCGCCGTTGCAGATCGATCGAAGCTTCCGCTTCGGGCGGTCACGTCACGCAGCACCGAGCGGGATGCAAGTGGGGCGACAGTTCCCGCACTCGAGTACCGTTCGGATGGCCAGCTGATTGCCCATGCGCACGGTGAGGCCGTGCCCGTGCGGCTGTGCCGCTGCTTCCCGTGGTCGGCGTCCGCGCGCTACATCAGTCTGCGCGACGCCGAGAACCGCGAAGTGGCTCTGATTCGCGAGCCGGCCGCACTCGATTCGGCCTCGCGCAGTGCGCTCGAACAGGCGCTCGTCGAAGCGAGCATGGTGTTCGAGGTGATGTCGGTCGAGCGAGTCGAGGACGACTTCGAGATTCGGCTGTTCCGTGTTCGTACGCGTAGTGGGCTGCGAACCTTTCAGACGGCGCGGGACACCTTCCTGCGTCCGAGCGAGAGCGGTGGCTGGTTGGTCGAGGACGTGCAGGGCGACATCTTCTGGGTGCCGCCCGCCGAACGGCTCGATCGCCACAGCCGTCGGCAGCTTTGGGCACTCATCGACTGAGCGCCTGGGGAGAGAAGCTGAAGCGCGCGTAGGAGAGCTCGGCGGTGCTGAACCAGTCGAAGCTGGCGCTGCGGAACTGACTCCAAGCCTCGTAGATCTTCTTGAAGGTCGCGTCCTGTGCCGCGAGCTCGTCGAGGAGCGCGCGGGATTCCTTGCTGGCCGCCTGCATGACCGCGTCGCTGAACGGGCGGAACTCGACCCCGGCCTGCTTCAGTCGGGCCATCGCAGGAGGATTCTTGGCATCGTACTTGGCTTGCATGCGCAGCGCGGCGCGCTCGGAGGCCAGCTCGAACATGGCCTGGTAGTCTGCCGGCAAGCTGTCCCATGCCGTCTGATTCACGTAGAAGCTCAAAGCGGGGCCCGGCTCCCACCATCCGGGGTAATAGTAGTAACGCGCCACCTTGTGGAATCCGAGCTTCTCGTCGTCGTAGGGACCGATCCACTCGGTCGCGTCGATCGCGCCCCGCTCGAGGGCAGGGTAGATGTCGCCGCCGCTCAGGACTTGAACGGTCGCTCCGAGGCGGCTCATCACGTCTCCGCCCTGACCGGGAATCCGCATCTTCAGGCCCTGGATGTCCGCCGGAGAATCGATGCTCTTGTTGAACCACCCACCCATCTGGGCCCCGGTGCTCCCGGCGAAGAACTGTCGGACGCCGAAATCGGCGAAGAGGGGTCGCAGGAGTTCCTGGCCGCCGCCTTCGAGCAACCAGGCCGCTTGCTGCCGCGCGGTCAGCCCGAACGGCACTGCGGTGTCGAATGCGAGAGCCGGGTTCTTGCCCGTGTAGTAGTAGCTCGCAGTCTGGCCGACCTGGACGGTGCCCTGCTGAACTGCGTCGAGGACCTGCAGGCCGGGAACGATCTCACCGGCGGGATAGCAGCGAAGCTTGAAGCGGCCCTCGGAGAGGCGATCGAGCTCGGTGGACAGGGTTTCCGAGGCACCGTAGATGGTGTCGAGTGCGCGGGGGAAGCTCGAGACGAGTCGCCAGCGAAGGGCCTGCCGCTGCGAGCTGGAGCTCGCGGACGGCCCCCCTTGTTCCGACTTCGACGACTCGCCGCGACCGCACGCCGTGGCGCCGCCAGCCACTGCGGCGATGGCGGCACCCTTGAGGAATTGCCTTCGCTTCATCGTCCGATCCCCCTGGTTCAGTCCTACCGGAGGACTGCGGTGCACGAGCAAGCCTCATTTGCGAGGTCGATCGTGTCCGTGGGCATACCAGACCGAGCGGCACGCAGGCAAGCGGTCTAGGGGGTGCGTGGATCCGAGTCGGGTGCTCGAAGCAAGTCGGCACCCATCTCGCGCGCGATCCACAGCTGGAGGAAGTTCGCCCAATCCGCGATCGATTCCTCGCGCGCGTCGAGCCAGACCCAGCCGAGTACCGACACCGAGACGAACACGCCGGCTCCACAGGCAGCGATCCGACGCCCCAGTGAGGGGGAGTGCGCGGAGGAGACGGTCATGGCTGCGAGCGGGGCGGGATCGATCCGAATCGCCTCGAGCGCTGGACGCCGGCGAGGATCGTCGCGGCTGGGCTCCCGCGCCTCGTCGCGCGAGTTGGGCCAGGGACCGGGATTCCTCCAGGTGCCGGAGTCCGCGGCGCTGCGGGCGGTCCAGCCGACCGGGCCTCGTCCTGGTCGGTCGGCTGCAGCGGGTGGAGTGTGATCGAGCAAGGCGAGCCCCAGCTCGGAGAGATCGGGCCGCTCCCAGCCATGCAGCGAGAGGCCGCGCAGGAGTGCGCTCTGCGCCGCGGCTGGGATGCTCACGCCGAGCCGCGACGGCTCTTCGAGCTCGTCGTTGACTTCGCGCTCGAGTGCTGGGGGCGGCGGGCGTCCGGTGATGGCGAAGTAGAAGGTCGCACAGAA
The DNA here is from genome assembly GCA_003247575.1 of Pseudomonadota bacterium. Lineage (GTDB taxonomy): Bacteria > Myxococcota_A > UBA9160 > SZUA-336 > SZUA-336 > SZUA-336. The sequence continues at coordinate 73,798 of QJZC01000053.1, read as the reverse complement.
CGCGTACACGTCGGTCCAGGCACCGGGAGGACTCGAGGATCGATATTGTTCGGGCGGAGCGTAGCGGTCGCGAAGAACGATTCTCGAACCGTCGTCGGCTCGGGCGAGCGACTGCCGTGCGGCGCCGAAGTCGATCAGCTTGGTGGCGCCGTCGACGGTCAGGAAGATGTTGTCGGGTGTCACGTCTCGATGGATCATGTCGTTCGAGTGCACGGCAGTGAGTGCATCGAGGATCGGGTACAAGAAGTGGCGCGCGTGCTCGAACGCGATTCGGCCACCATTTCGGAGCACGTAGGAGCTCAGTGTCTCGCCCTGGAGGTACTCCATCACCAGGTATGCGGTTCCGTTGCACTCGAAGAAGGACACGGGGGAAACGATGCACGGGTGGCGCTCGAAGCGAGCCAGGACCTGCGCCTCGCTCAGGTATTCGGAGATGCCGGTGCGGAAGAGCTCATCGCGTTCGGGCGCTGCTTCGACAGCGATGCCGTCCGCACCGCGAAGCGCGACCCCGCTCGGAAAGAACTCCTTGATTGCACGCCTGCGACGTAGCCGCGCGTCCCACGCGAGATAGGTGATTCCGAAGCCTCCCTTGCCGAGGGTGCGCCCGACGATGAACTCGTCGCGCAGGGCCGTGCCGGCGGCCAGGCACGCCTGCGTTGGATCCTGCGCGCCGCTTTGGGTCGCGAGGTCGGTGGACCAACCGCAGAATGCACACGCGCGGTCCTCGCTGCGGTCGGTCTCGCTGCAAGAGGGGCGTTCGTGCCCAGGGTGAGACTCCAGTGCCACATCGGGTGTCGCGAAGCAGGCCGGACAGCGCGCGCCCAGAATGCCCGACCATGGTGTGCGCAGCGCGCGGGCGGCGAGGTCGATGACGTCGGCGTTCGCGTCTCGGGCTTCAGGCATGGTGGTGTTCGACTCCTGTTAGTGAGACAGTCATGACATCGGCTCGGCGACTGATACGAGTCAGCAGCTTGCTCGAGGCATCCCGGACTGGCATGTTAGCGCCGCCGCTCGGAAGCGCGCGGGCGCAATGCCTGGTTCGCAGCGGTGTCCTAGACAATCAGTCGATGTGCAGGTGTCGGTACCACGGGCTCGCGTGGATACGGCTTCTGCGATCCGGTCCAGCTCCTGCCGGCGCTGGAGATCTCCGTGAGCAGTATCTCTATGAACAGGTTGGTTTCCAGAATCGATCACTGGGGAATCCTACTCTTGCTGCTGACCGTGGCCAGTTGTCAGACGCCCGGCCAGGCCTGCCTGAGTATCCGCTCCGATGTGAGTATGAACCTGTACGAGGGGGAGCCGCACGCGACCAGTCTGCGCATCTACCCGGTCTCCGATGCTCTCGGGTTCGCGGAGACTTCGGTAGAGGACCTGCTCGCCGGCGCGCTCCCCCCGGGAATGACGCAGCCAGCGCCGATCGAGCTGACCGTCTTTCCTGGACAGGACGACTACGTCTTCGAGCGCGCCTTCTCCGCGGACACGCGCGAGCTCGGCATTCTCGCAGACTACTACCGTAGACCGGGAGACGCCGACGGGACGCGCTCGGTCACCGTGCGGGCGGTGTGCGGGCGGCGCACGCCCAGACTCTACATGTCGATTCGGTCCTTGCGGGTGGAGTGAGTCGTATGCGTGCGCGCGGATGGAACCGGGTCGCATGGCCCGAGGGTATGTTTCTGCTTCCCCAACACCTGCAGCAGCAGGATGCCGGGGTCGAGGCGCGCGTCGCCTATCACATGCGACTTTCGAATCCCTTTCACTGGGGGCTCGTCGAGCTCGTTCTCGACGAGCAGGCGCTCTCCGGGGGGACGATTTCGATCCAGCATCTCTGCCTGGTGTGGCAGGACGGAACGATCGTGCGTTGTCCGGATCGGGCATCGATCGAGATGCGCAAGTTCGACAAGGCGCTCGACTTCCTGACGATCTATGTCGGGCTCAAGCGGGAGAGCGATGCGGAGGCGAGCTTTACCGATGTGACGCAGCGCGAGCGGCACGTGCGCTACTGGATCCGGGAGCAGGAGACTGCCGACCAAGGGGAGCCGAGCGAGCGGGCTCCCGTGCCCTTTCTCTGGCCCAATGTCCGGGTCTTCCTGTCCGGTGAGGAGCCGGAGCTCGACGACTACGATGTGATCAAGCTCGCCGAGGTGGAGGCGACGGGTAGGTCGGCGCAGCCCTATCGCATTCGTGCGAGCTATGCTCCACCGCTGCTCCAGTTGCAGGCCTGGCCGGCGCTGCACCAGCACGTCGAGAGCATCGTCCAGCGGATGCTCGGAAAGCTCCGGCTCGTGGTTTCGCGGCGCGATGCCCTGGTGATGGCGGATCTACCGAGAATCCTGCTCGGCTACACCTTGGGCCGCCTGGCGCCCGTGCTCGATCACCTGTTGTCGAGTGGGCACGCGATTCCGTTTCAGGTGTACACGGTGCTGCTCGAGGTCGCTTCGAGCCTGCTTGCCTTGGAGCCCGACCCCGCGGGTGAGCTCCGCTTCCCTCGCTACGATCACGAGGATCCGTTCGGCTGCTTCACTGCGCTGCTCGACATGATCGACGCGACCTTGGACCGCGAGCTCGCGGACCGCGCCCACGAGATTCCACTCGAGTATTCCGCTCGCCACCGAGCCTATGCCGCATTCGATCTCCAGAGCGAGCTCCTGCGACCGGAGAACAGCTTCTACCTCGCCGTGCGCACCGACCTGGAGACCTCGGAGCTGGTGCGACTGGTGACGCACGAGGCCAAGCTCGGAGCGGTATCGCACGTCGAGTTCATGGTGAAGTTGGCGGTGCGCGGTGCGAGCCTCGAACATCTGCCGGCCGCGCCGATCGACGTCGGGCCGAAGCCGGGGTTTGCATTCTTCCGCATCGACTCGCGGACGGCGTCCGGGGCGATCTGGAAGCGTGTGCTCGAAGAACGCTCGCTGGGGCTGGCGCTCGGCGCGTACCAGGAAGCGAACGTCCGGTTGTTCATCGTGGCGGGAGAGGGCTAGCGACGTGGATGCTGCGAGCGCACAGCGAATGCGGGATTGGTTTGCCTACGTATCCCTCTTCTGCTCCGCCCCGGAGGCGAGTCGCGCGGATCCGGCCTCGCTGCAGAAGCACCTGATCGAGCTCTTGGATGCGTTTCGGGCGGACGCGCTCGTCGCTGGATTTTCGGATCGTGAGATCGAGCTCGCGAGCTTCGCGCTGGTCGCCTGGGCCGACGAGCTGATCCTGGCCGAGGACTGGAACGGAAACGACAGCTGGCGAAGCCAGCCGCTCCAGCTGGTCCGCTTCGATACCGTGCGCGCCGGAAACGAATTCTATGAGCGGATAACGCAAATAGGTGTCGGGGAGACGATGGCGCTCGAAGCCTTCTTCTATTGTCTCGCGATGGGCTTTCAAGGGGAGCTGGTGGTGGACCCGGAACGTCGCAACGCGTTCATCCGGCAGCTCTGGGAGAAGCTCTACGCGGCGGGGCGCGTGCTGGTGCTGACGGACCACGAAGAGATCTCGGCTTCTGCCTATGCGTGGGAGTTTCGCGATGCTGGGAGCGGTGGACGCCGCGTGGCCCCGGTACTGCTGGGGCTCGCGCTCGCGGTGGGGGCATTCTACGCGCTCTACTGGGCGATGCTCACTCTGGCTGCGCGCGATCTGATCCAGTTCGTCGGGAGCCTCGCATGATCGACACCACCCGCCTCCTGTCGAGCGCCGGTGCGGAGCTTCGCAGGCCGATGGCGGTGTTCTCCGTGCTCGGAGCGAGTGCCGCGACCCTGCTGGCCGGTGTCGTGCGACTGTTGTCGGGCGGATGGTTCTGGGCGAGCGTCGTGGCGCTCGGAGCCTGTCTGCTGTTCGTGCTGAGCTTCGCGCTCGTGAGTCTGGTTCGCCGAAGGCGGGAGCAGAGCGAGCAGCCCGAGCCGGTACCGGGGAGCGAGCACACGCCCACGACCGGGGGCTCGGGCGCGTCTGAACCGCATGCGGCAGCGCCGCGGCTCGCAGAGAGGTTCGTGCGTGGCCTCGGAGTCTGGGGTCGGCGCAGCGCCGCCCTGCAGCTCCCCTGGTACCTGGTGATCGGTGAGTCCGGCACCGGCAAGACCGCGTGTCTTCGCGACTCCGGTCTGGAGCTGCCGGCGGACACGGCGCCCCTGGTCGAGCAAGGACAGACCGAGAACTTCTCGTGGTGGCCCACCAACCAGGCGATTCTCCTGGACACCGCTGGCCGCTACCTCGAGCGCGAAGACCCGGAGACGCGCCGCGAGTGGCGCGAGCTGCTCCGGCTGATTCGGCGCCACGGGCGCAAGGTGTCGTTGCAAGGGGTGATCGTCGCGCTGTCCGTGCGCCAGCTGGCAGCGCTCGAAGAGTCCCAGCTTCGAGCGCACGCGCACCGACTGCGGCGTCGCCTGAACGAGATCGCGGCCGATCTGCGAGTCGATGCGCCGATCTATGTGCTCGTCACGCATGCGGACGCGGTAGAGGGTTTCGTCGAGTTTGCGAAGCGGCTTCCGCATGCGCGCCGCGACGAGGCCCTCGGATGGACGAATCCCGAACGGCGCTACTCCGATCCCCGGACACTCCTGCGCAAGGGATTCGCTCCGCTTCTGGAGCGGATCGAGCTGCTGCTGCCGGGCCTGCTCGTGCGCGAGCCCGATGCCGCGATGCGCCGACGTTTGATCTCGTTCCCGAGTGAGCTCGCCGACGCTCTCTCCCTCGTGGGTGAGTTCGTGGAGCAGGTCTGTGCTCGCTCCGTCTACGGTTCTGTACCGTTCTTGCGCGGCGTCTATCTGGCGAGCGCGTTGCAACAGGGAGTCACTCACTCCGCGCGGCTCGAACGATGGGGGTACGGCTTTGCGCGGCACTCGGTGGACGAGTTTCGCCCCCAGCGCGCCCTGTTCGTTCGCGATCTGTTCGGGAAGATCATCGTCGATGCGGAAGAGGCGAGTCTCGCCGTGCGAGCCCGCGAGCTCTCCACGGGAGTTCGTCGTACACTGATTGGTGTTGGTGGAATGGCTGCGGTTGCTGCGGTCGCAGCCATGACCCTGTCGTTTTGGAACAGCTGGACTGGGCTCGAGCGCATTCGGAGCGACCTCCTGCCCACAACCGTAGAGCGACCTTCGCTCGAGACGTTGGCGCGTCTGAGCGAGACCTTGGTGGAGGTCGAGCAGCCGTTCGCGCGCAGCTGGCAGCGCATGGGCTTGACGGCACCCCTCTCCCATTCGGTAGAGCGGGCGGGATCGGTCCTTGCGAGCCGCTTCGAGGAGCTTTACGAAGCTCCCACGAAGGCGCGCATGCGGGAGCGGGCCGGTGAGCTGGATGAACGGTCTTTCGATGCTCTCTCTGCATTGGCGCTCGATATTGCTTGGCTCGAGCAGCGGTCTGGCTCAGCGAGCTCTGCGCCCGACCTGTGGCGATTCGTGGAGTGTCGGGGCTGCGATGCTGTCGAGGCGCGGGCGTGCTTTGCGCAGGGGTACTCGGCCTGGCGACGTTTCGCGCCCGAGCGCGCAGAGCGACGCATTGTCGAGCAGCGCGAGGTGCTGCGCAGAGCCACTCCCAATCTGCTGCGACTCGACAACGTCGATCGTTGGTGTCGGGCTCAGGCGGAAGCCTGCCGCGATCTGCGCTATGAGGACTTCGGTCTCGTCACGCCCGAGCGCTGCGCACCTCTTCCGGGTGCGTATACCCAGAACGTCTGGGCGAGCAGCGTCTCGCAGCTGGTCGATGCGATCCGTGCCTCGGGGCAGGCCTCGGCAGTGGATGTCGAGCGCTTTTTGCGGGACTATCGGCGTCGCTACGCGCGTGAGTGGGAGGCCTTTCTCACCTGCCTCCCGCTTCCCCCCGCTGCAGAGCTTCCGGAGAGCTCCGCGTATCTGCGTGTGCTCGAGGTCCTGGCGTCCAATACCACCGAGGGGTCGCAGTGGTCCGCGAGCCAGCCGCCGCCGCAGTGGTTCGGCTTGGTGCAGGAGCTGGTTCGCTTGGAGCCGCTCGCAGAAGGGGAGGTGGCACCGGGAGCTCGCTATGCCGCCCTGATCGAAGACGCGGCAATCGAGGTCGAACGTCTCCGCGATGCGCCGGGTGCGGCGCTCGCCGCGGCTCGCTCCACGCTCGGAGACGTGAGCAATCCGTTCGCTGTAGCACTCGGCTGGATCGAGAAGGCGATTCCGACCCGGCCGGGAGCCGAGGAAGCCGTGCGCAAGCAGCTGCGTGGTGTTCTCGAGATGCCGTTCCTGAACGGATTCTCGACGACCTTGGCCGCGGCCGCCGAACATCTCGACGAGCAGTGGCGGAACCAGGTGGTGAGTGCACAGCAAGGTGCGAGCGACGATCTATCCCAGCTGCGTGCTCTCTACGCAGCACCCGAGGGTGCGTTGGCGAAGTTCGAAGCTCGCTGGCTCGCCGGTCTGGAGACCGAGGAATCGGCGCTTCCCCTCCTGCGCGACCGCGGCGTTCCACTGGGCCCTGCATTTCTGCGTTGGCTGCGAAAGGCGCGCGCTCAGCGGGCAGCCTACTTCGAAGGGAAGGTGCGGTCGCTGCGGTTCGTCTCGAAGCCGGGCTCGATCGACGGATCGCCGAACCTCTTCGTGACCCGTCGTCGCCTGCGCCTACGCTGCCCGGAGGGTGAGCAGGTGTTCGAGCACGCAGACGCTGGGCGCGCCCGCGAATTCACGTTTCGTTGGACGCCCGCCTGCGATGCGGTGTTCCTTCGTCTGGAAGTACAGCGCGCGGGTGAACCCGTGCGCACCCTCCCCGAACGTGCCTGGACCGGGCCTTTCGCCCTGGTACGCTTTCTGGACGCATCGCGCGAGCGTGGCGAGGACCGAGAGTGGACGTACGAGTTCGGGTCGAGGTTGCGCATTCGGGTGGCCTATGCCGTGAGCGGAGCGGACGAGGTGCAGCGTTTTCGCCATCGTCCACCACCGGATTCGCTGCTGCGATGAGCCCCGCCGCTGCGCTCATGGGGCTGCACGCGGTGCTGGTTGGCGTCATCGCAGTGGCTGCTTGCGCGGCCTGTGCCGCGAAGCTCCCACCCGATCCGGATCGGGCACCGGGTTTGGCACGCGAGCTGCGGCTCGACTCGGAGCGGCGGGACTTCCTGCACTGCGCGCGCAACGACTGTTCCGATTGGTTCCGCGTCTACGCTCCCGGACCCGGGCGCCTGGAGCTGGTGGTCGAGCGTGCGGACCTGTCTACGCAGTCCACCGTCGAGCTCGTGCTCGGGGACGATCGCGCCGACCGGATCGAAGCAGTGCGTTTGACCGACCGCGGCCAGCTCCGCGTCCAGGTCGCTGCGGGGTACTACTTCGTGCTCGTCCGAACCGCCGCGCCGGAGCGCCTCGCATATGTCCTGCGCGTCACGTTTCAGGCGCGTCGAGCGCCTCCGCGGACTCGCCGTTCCAACAAGGACAAGGAGAGGCCACCACGCATTCGCGTGGTGGAGGGGCAGCTCGTGGAAGCGGAGTCTCGCGACGGTGCGGTCGCAGCGGTGCTGTTCCGGGTAGCGTCCCCGGAGCTGCTGCGCATCGGCTCGCGCGGACGTCTGCTGCGAGGCGACGAGGTAGTCGGCGAGTTCGAAGTCACCGAGATCTTCGCGGGTGGTGGTGTGCGTGCCCAAGTGCTCGGGTCGGTTGGCTCGCGCATCGATGCTGGGACCCGCGTCGTCGTCGACGTCGTGGCGCCCTCGCAGTGAGGTCGCGCCGTATACGGCGGAGGATCCGGCAGGTGTTTCCGCTCGGATCGACAGGAGGATAGTCGTGGGTCTATGGGACGTCATCGATCAGCTCAGAGGCGGATCGCCCGCTCGGCGCGAGCGGCGTCCGCGAGAGGTGCACGTCGACCGCCCCGCTCGGAGAGCCGTATCCCCTTACGAGCAGACGCGGGTGCTCTCCGAGCGTCCGGCTCTGCAGGGTCCGCCGCCGCCACCCGTCGAGTCCATGTACGCGTTCGAGGAGCCGCGCGCTGCGCACGAGTCTGCGACATCGCCGCTGCGTGCAGCGGCGGCGAGCTCGCCGCCGGCTGCCGCCCCGGGACCCGCTCTGGTCGTGGCGCCGCCGGTGTCCTCTGTTCGCAGCCGACTCGCGCCAGCGGCTGGGGTTCGTTCGTCGTACGATGGGGTGGCGCAGACTCAATATCTGGCGGCGCCCGCGGCACCAGAGCCGGTGGTCGGGGTGCTCGTCGGTATCGCGGGAGATCTCGAGGGAGAGCTCCATGCGCTGCGCGAGGGGCGGAACGCACTCGGTAGAGATCCGCGCTGCCAGGTCCAATTCTCGGAAGTGGACAAGCGCATCTCGCGCTCGCATGCCGAGATCCTGTGCCAGGAAGGCCACTACGCGATCCGTCCGCTCAGCGAATCCAACTCCACGCGGGTTGACGGGGAGCGAATCGACGAGCAGATCGAGCTGCGTGATGGTGCGCTGATCTCGATCGGGAGTTCCGACTTCCGGTTTCGTTCCGTCGCTGGATGAGCGTGATGCGTGCGCACAGGCTCCGCGAGGACTCGGGGCAGAGGCCCAAGCGCTGGTTCGGCATTGCTCGCTCGCTGCGATTTCTTGCGTGGACCTGGCTGGCATTCGCAGTGCCGTCGTTCTCGGGAAGCGTGGCCGCAGAGACGGACACGCCTGTAGCCTCTGGAATGCGCACTCTGGGAGATGCGGGGCGGGCCTTCTTCGATGGCGTTCGTGCGGGCGCGGACGAGGGGTTCGAGGTCGAGCTGTTCGCGCGCTTCGAGACCGAGTCGGGCCTGCCGCTGGAGCTCGCTGCGGGGCCTCCCTGGCCGTTTCTCGTCCGACAGGATGGCGCTTCGGTCGAACCCGACCAGCTTCGGGTGAGCGCATACGAGGAGGCACGCCTCGGAGTGGCGTGCGTCGTGGTGATCGACGTCAGTCCGACGATGTCGGGTGTCATCGATTCGGTGAGGGATGCGACGTTCTCGTTTTTCGAGCGCATCGGGCCCATGGATCGCGTCGCCGTCGTGAGCGCATCCGCGAGACCGGTGCTTCTCGCCGACTTCGACACCTCTCTCGGTGCGATCGAGGTGATGCTCGAGGGCTTGGGTGTGGAGCGAGATCCGAGTCCGACGCGCCTCCTCGACGCCGTCGACCTCGCGGTTCGACACGTGCGCGCCAGCGCGCCAGCGGCGCGTAGCCTCGTGCTCGTCATCTCGGATGGCAGCGACGGCGGCAGCGCGCGCTCGCTCGAGCAGGTGCGTGAGGCTGCGATCTCCACCGAAGCGGTGCGGATTCCGATCTACGGCGTCGTGCTGAACGATCGAAGCTTCGGCGAGCGGACACCGCGGTTGCTGCGCGAGCTTGCCGAAGCGACGGGTGCCGGGTGGATCGAGCTTCCGAGTCCCGAGGAGCTGCCGCTGGTACAGACGTTCTTCGAAGACCTATGGCGGCGTATGCGCCGCAGTGCGGTGATCCGGTTCTCGGCTTCGATGGATGGACGCTCGCACGCGCTCGAGCTGATTGCGGACGGAAGGGTGGAGCCCGGCGTACGAGTCGTTGCGTTTCCTCGCAGGCTCTGGAATCCCCTCCCGAGTCCTCTCTCGAGTCTCGGCTGGGTGCTTCTATTGGCCATCGTCGCTGGCGCGTTGGTGCTCGTCGGTGCTCTCGCATGGCGCGCTGGGTTGCGTCGCAGCGGAAGCCTCGTGATGATCCGCGATCATGCTTCCCCGGTGCGCTTCCCGTTGCGCCGCGGTCTGAACGAGGTCGGGTCGATGGAGGAGAACGATATCGTGATTTCCGCACCGGCAGTGTCTCGCATGCACGCGGTCGTGCGCGTTAGCCGGCTCGGCGCAGAGATCCACGACCGCGACTCGACGAATGGCACCTGGGTGAACGAACGCTGCGTTCGAGCTGCCCGCTTGGAGCACGGTGACGAGGTTCGTCTGGGAGATGTTCAGCTGAGATACGAACGATGACCGACCTGGCTCGGTCACCCAGGGGTCGCTCGGGTGACGAAGAGCTCGAGGTTGGGCTTCGTACGGCAGCACGCTCGCACTCCGGCTTGGTGCGGGCCGAGAATCAGGACGCATTCGGTGGGTGGTCGGATTCGGCGCCGCGCGCGCTGCTGCTCGTTGCGGATGGTCTCGGCGGGCATCGCGGCGGACAGACGGCGAGCTGGCTGGCCGTCGATGCGTTCGAAGCTGTCTTTCTCGAAGCAGAAGGGAAGCCCAGCGACGAGCTTCTGGTCGAGGCCCTGGAACACGCGAATCGCGCGATCTACGAGCGCTCACGGTTGGACCGCGAGCTCGCGGGCATGGGGACCACTGCGGTGAGCCTCGTATTGGATCTGCGGTCCGAGGGAAGCAGTGGCTGGCTTGCGCATGTCGGAGACAGCCGTTGCTATCGCTCGAGAGGGGGTGGCCTCGAGTGCTTGACCCTCGACCATACACTGCGGGCACAGATGCGCGAGCTGGGCGCTGCGACCACCGTCGAGCTCGACACGGTCCCCGGTGCCGATGCGCTGATGCGGGCGCTCGGACCCGAGCCCGAGGTCGAGGTCGAGGTCGTTCACGTCTCGGTCGAGCCGGGTGATCGCTTCCTGCTGTGTTCCGACGGCCTTTGGAACGTCGTACCGGATTCCGATACGGCCGACATTCTCGCGCGACATGAGCCACCAGATGCTGTCGAGCTCCTGATCGACGAAGCCCTTCGCCGAGGTGCCCCCGACAACGTCACTGCGTTGATTGCGTGTGTGTCGCCCGCGGCTCGGGTCGAACCTTCTTCGGCGCTCGAGCGCGTGCCTACCGAGCCCGCGGTCGTAGCGAGGTCGAGCATCGCTGCGATCAAGCCTGCGAGCCTCGGCACGGATCGGGTGTTCTCGGCTCCGCTCGCCGACGTGGGAGCAGCGGATCGCTCGTCTCCGGTCGTCCGACGTCGTGTTCCTCGGCCACGCCCGCCCTGGCTGCCGCGCTGGTCGCTCTGGGCTGTACCGCTGTGCCTCGCGAGTCTGACCTTGGCGGCGCTGTTCGCGACCTCGCGCGGGGATGCGATCGATCTCTCGCATTCTCTTCGGGGAGAAGTCCCTGCCCAGTCTGCGTCATTGGACTCAGAGGCAGCGGACTCGGAGAGTGGCGAGTCGACGCGCTCTGGCGATGAGGATGCTGCCGACCGACTCGATGCCAGCTTGCGCCAGCTGCGGGCGGACACTGTCACGCGCCCGTCCGAATCCATGCGCCGCAACGGAAGGTCGGCGACTTCCCTGCCTTCGCCCGAGCGTTCTCGCGAGATGCGGAGAGAGATCGATTCTGGGCGCGCGGTGTTTCCGCTGTTTCTCTCCGCGCTTCGGGAATGCGACCTCGCGACCCTGGCCGAGGTCACCGAACCGGCAGTGCGCGCCGAGCTGTCGCTTCGCTGTGCGAATGGTGCTGCGCTCGAAGCCGCCGAGGAGGACCCCAGCAGCTGGCGCTGGCTCGCCGAGGGGCGCGTGCGCGTAGACTTCATCGAGTCGGTTGCGGGTCAGCGCGCGATGTCGCGAGCGGTGCTCGAGCAACGTTCCCGCGAGGGTGTTGCTCGCTGGAACGTCGTCGCGATCCAACCACTCGAGGCGAGCGACTAGTGCTGCTCGCGCTCGCCAGGGGGTTGGCCCGCATGCTCTTGTGTGTCAGCTCGGCACTTCACCTCTACTTTGGGATCGGCTTCATTCTCGATCCCGGCGCATGGATGGAGAATCTAGCCATTGCGGCGACCTCGCCCGCGGGACTCGTCGAGATGCGCGCCTTCTACGGCGGTCTGCTCAGCTCGCTCGGCCTGCTGTTCGCAATGTCCGCGCTGTTCCCACAGGCGCTGGTGCCCGGCACGATTCTGCTCACGGTGACGTACGCGGGAGCCGCGTGCGTGCGAGCGTATGGCATGGGGGTCACGGATACGCACGACGTGTGGCTCGGTCAGCTACTCGGGATCGAAGCCTCCAGTGCGCTGCTCGGCGCGCTGGCGCTGCTGCTGATCGGGTTCGCGGGGAGATGGGGTCGCGGCGACCGCGAGGGCAGTCGCCGCGACCGGTAGTCCGGTATCGGAAGGCCTTGGCTCAGGCGACCTCGAACAGGCCGGCTGCGCCCATGCCGCCCCCGATGCACATGGTGACCACGACGTAGCGAGCTCCGCGGCGCTTCCCTTCGATCAGGGCATGCCCCACCATTCGAGAGCCGCTCATGCCGTACGGGTGACCGATCGAGATGGCGCCGCCGTTGACGTTCAGGCGCTCCATCGGGAGGCCGAGCTGATCGCGGCAGTACACCACCTGCGACGCGAAGGCCTCATTCAGCTCCCACAGACCGATGTCGTCGACCTTGAGGCCGTGGCGCTCGAGCAAGCGCGGGATCGCGAAGACCGGGCCGATCCCCATTTCGTCGGGCTTGCAGCCCGCGACGGCCAGACCTCGGTAGATGCCGAGCGGCTGCAGGCCGCGCTGCTCGGCCAGCTTGGACTCCATGAGGAGACAGGCCGAAGCGCCATCCGCCAGCTGGCTCGAGTTGCCCGCGGTGATGCAACCCTTCTCGCCACTCACGGGTGCCAGCTTCGTGAGTCCTTCGATCGTCGTGCCCGGTCGGTTGCACTCGTCCTTCGTGACGGTGACCTCCTTGTAGCTGGTCTCGCCCGACTCCTTGTCCACGATCTGCATCGTCGCGGAGATCGGGACGATCTCGTCGTCGAACTTCCCCGATTCCTGCGCGGCGGCGGTGCGCTGCTGGCTGATTAGGGAGTACTCGTCCTGGACCTCGCGCGAAACCTTGTAGCGATCCGCGACGATCTGTGCGGTCTGAATCATCGGGTAGTAGAGACCCGGATACTCCTTGACGAGATCGGGCACCTGCGTCCGGTGGCGGTTCATGTGCCGGTTCTGCACCAGGCTGATGGACTCCACTCCGGCGCCGATCGCGATCGGTACGTTGTCGACGATGATCGACTTGGCCGCACTGGCCACCGCCATCAGCCCCGAGGAACACTGCCGATCCACGCTCATGCCGGCGGTGGTCACCGGCAGCCCGGCCATCAGGGCCGCTTGCCGAGCCACGTTGAAGCTTTGGCTGCCCTGCTGCAGAGCTGCACCGCAGACGACTTCTTCGACCTCTGCAGGGTCCACCTTGGCGCGCTTTACGGCCTCGCGAATGCAGTGGCCGGCCAGAGTGGGCGATTCCAGGTTGTTGAAAGATCCGCGAATGCCCTTGGCTAGACCGGACCGTGCCGTAGATACGACGACCGCTTCACGCATGCTGACTCCTCGATTACTCCAGTGGGAAAACTAGCTGGCGTGCGGTTACCAGGTTCTTTAGTCGCTGTAAAGTGCACGACCTCGTCTGCTCGCGGCGCCAGCCCGTGAACGGCTCGCGGTTCGCGGGCCAAATTGTTGTTCCGTAAGGGTTTTCTTGCGTCGGTTCGCGAATTTGCGCGAATCGTGTCGTCTGCGTTCGGCGGCCTCGCCGCGCGCTTCGGGAGACAGGTGGCCAGCACCCGCGAGCGGCGCGTCGGCCTGCGCGAGGGCGGTGGTCGAGCGCCGATCTCGTGACGGGCGGGCAGCGCCGTGACGTGGCATGCTTGAAGCGCCCGGCGCGCGTCCTGAGACGTGTCCTCGGGCACCCCGCAACTCGTTCGCAGGGGATGTGCGCATGACTTCCGCTCCCGACACTGGCGCGTCGATACCGGCCGTTGCGGGGCGACGACTGTTTGCGCTCTGGGTTCCGCATCTGCTGAGCATCCTGATTCCCTCCATCGGGCTCACGTTCCTGTGGACCGGGCCTCACTCCGCGCTGGCGGCGAGTGTGTTCCTGCTCCCTCTGATCGGGCTCTACTGGCTCGAGCGCAAGCTCGGTGACGAGCGGCGAGTCCCGCTGACCGGGACCCCGGCCTGGCCCTTCGACCTGCTCGTCTATGGATTGGCGGGCGTTCAGCTCTACTCGATCTACGCACTCGGAGTCATGTACTCGACTCAGAGTTTGTGGTCTCTGGACCTGGTCATGGCGAGCCTTGTGCTCGGGTCGTGCTCGGGCTTCCAGATCATCACCGCGCACGAGCTCATTCATCGCAGATCGTCGGCAGAGCGCTGGCTCGGTCGCGCGCTGCTGTGCATGGTCCTCTACGAGCACTTCTATACCGAGCACATCCGGGGGCACCACGTGCGAGTCGGGACGCTCGACGACCCCGCGACGGCGCGCCTCGGGGAGAGCTTCCGCACGTTCTATCGACGCACCGTGCCCGCTCAGTTCGCCGATGCCTGGCGCTTGGAATGCGGGCGACTAGGCAACCCCGACATGCGCTGGTTCGATCGGCGCCAGCTCGGAAATCGCGTCGCACACGGAGTTGCGGTCGAGCTCGGGCTTCTGGTCGGGATGGCGAGCGGCTTCGGTGCGACCGCAGCGGCGGCCTTCGTGCTGCAGGCGCTGTCGGCTTCTCATCTGCTCGAGGCCGTGAACTACTTCGAGCATTGGGGGTTGATGCGGCGCGAACGCCGCGTGGGGCCATCGGACTCCTGGGACACGCACTCCCGCTTCACGTACTTCGCGCTGATCGGTTTGTCGCGCCATGCCGACCATCACGCCTTCGCATCGCGTCCCTATCAGCAGCTGCGAATCTGGGATGCCGCCCCGATCCTGCCGCGTGGCTACATCGGCATGATCTTTCTCACGCTCTTTGCCAACCGCAGGTTCAATCGCTTGATGGTCGCCGAGCTGGAGCGGGTCGGGCGGCTCGAGCCTCCGACCGCAACGGAGCTAGCCGCCGATCGGTGACGTCGCAGAGTCCAGCTTGAACTTTTCGACCAGGTCGCCGAGGCGATCGATCGCCGAGCCCACGTCTCCGATGTCCTCTGTCCACTGTCGGTGCTCGGCGGACAGCCCTTCATGTACCGAGTCTACGAATTGCTCGAAGAGATCGAGGCGTCCTGCCGCTACCGCACGTCGCACGTCATCGAGTCTCTCCGCGCAGCGTTCGAGTCCATCCAGAGTTCCGCGGTATCGCTCGGCGTTGCGCTCGTCCTGGCTGAGTGCTTCGCGATTGGCCGCGCTCGCGGCGAATGCCTGTGCGGTCAGCGCGATGGCCGCGAGTGCCGACCACGCGGGATCGAATGAGGAGAGAATCGCCGTCAGCCCAGTGGCAATCGCAACGACTGAGAGCGCACGCGCGGTCGTGCGCACCGTGGTCCTTGCCGCCGCTGCGTGAGACTTGCTCTTCTTGGTGTAGAAGGCGATCTGTGCCTGAAGCTGATAGCGCCGGAAATACTCGAGCAGCACGAGTGGAAGCTGGCTGCCGCGAGGTGCCGGGGTGGCCTTGCGGGTGAGCAGCTTGAAATACCGGAGCCGTTGCATCTCGGCGGAGGCGCGCTCGCGCATCCACTCTTCGAGCAGCCGCGCGCCGCCCAGCTGTCTACGCGATGCTCCGGCGAGTCCACTGAGGACCGTTGCGAGGCCCGCGGCGATGGCCGCGTAGGGCTGCGGCTGATCCAGCAAGACGGTGATCGCCATGATCGAGCTACTCGACGCGGCCGCGCCGAGCAGCAGCGCATTGACGCGTGACGCCAGCGATCTGAGCTGCTGCTGGGCCTCGAGCGCCTGGGTGTCGTGGCGGTGGTATTTCGCGGCGGCCGTCCGAACGTCGCCGTGTTGGAGGAGCGCCCGGAGTAAGGGGTCTTCGATGTGGGAGAGGTGCGTCTCCGGCGCGAGGATCGCGTCGTCGGGAGAGCTCTCCCCGATGCGCTGCTTGGCGTCTTCGATTCGTGCCTCGTCGTCCATGACCTCGGGCTCCACGAAGCTGGGGTTCATCACGGCAGATCGTCTACGGGACGTCGAACTGGTGGAAATTCCATTCCCAGCTCTCGACTATATGCCGGTACGCCGCGTGGGGTAACCCTTCAATATCGTTTGTAGATCAGAGATTTCGCAGGCTCGGCTGCCGTTCCGATGCGGCCTGCAGCGCCCAGTCGGGAGCTTCGCTGCCGGCTCCGTTCGGTCGCGCTGGGTCCGCAGCCAGCCCGCGCCGCGAGCGACTTCCGGATCGCTGCCGGCTTGGGTGGGCTGTTAGAATCTCGAACTTGATTCCTGCCGGAGGGCGATGCTCCCGCCGGCTGTAGAGGAGGATTTCATGGCTCAACGACCGCGCCGCGCACTGCCCCGCCCAACCCCCGAGACCCAGCACTTCTGGGACGGGACACGGGTAGGCGAGCTGCGCCTCCAGCGTTGTGATGCATGTGCGCACGTCTACTTTCCCCCGCGTCCCTTCTGCCCCTCCTGCGCGTCCAGGAGTGTGTCCGCTTTTCCGGCGAGCGGCCGTGGAACACTTCACAGCTATGTCATTCATCATCGGCCGATGCCTGGTTTCGAGCCGCCTTACTCGATCGCGATCGTCAAGCTCGAGGAGGGGCCTCAGATGATGAGCAACGTGGTCGGCTGTCCTCAGACTCCGGAGGCGCTGGAGCTCGACATGCCGTTGGTCGTCGAATTCAAGGAGATGAGCGAGGACATCACCCTACCGCTGTTCCGACCGGCGATGCTGCGCGGCTCCGAGGTGGCGGTATGAAGCGCGGAGCCGTAGCGATCGTAGGAGCCGCCGAGACCACGGAGCTCGGCACGATTCCGAATCAGTCCCAGCTTCAGCTACACGCCGACGCGGCGCTGAACGCTCTGGCGGACTGTGGGTTGTCCCCGTCCGACATCGATGGGATCGCCACTGCGGGGGAGTCACCCGTCGGCATCGCTCACTATCTGGGGATCACGCCGACCTGGGTCGACGGAACCGGGGTGGGGGGCTGCTCGTTCATGCTGCACGTGCGCCACGCCACCGCTGCGATCGAAGCGGGACTGTGCTCCACAGTGCTGATCACGCACGGGGAGAGCGGGCGCTCTCAAGTGGGCCGCGGGGGCTTCATGCGCGGGGGCGGTACGCTGATGGGGCAGTTCGAGATGCCCTACGGCCCAATGGGGCCCCCCACCTTGTTCACCTTGCCCGCCCTTCGCTACCTGAAGGATACCGGTACCTCCCTGGAGCAGCTCGCGAGCGTGGCGGTCATTCAGCGTGAATGGGCGGCACGCAATCCGCGCGCGAGCTACCGCGATCCGCTCACGGTCGAGGACGTGCTCGGAGCGCGCATGATCGCGTATCCGTTCACGAAGCTGATGTGCTGCCTCGTGACCGACGGGGGTGGCGCGCTGGTCCTGACCAGCGCCGACCGCGCTGGAGACTTCCCCACGCGTCCGGTCTACATCCTGGGCGGGGGAGAGAGCGTCGAGACGCCCATGGTCAGCCAGATGGAGGACCTGACCCGCTCGCGCGCGTTCCGAGTCTCGGGCGAGCGCGCCTTCGCGTCGTCCGGGATCTGCCATGACGATGTGGACCATCTGATGATCTACGATGCCTTCGCGCATCTGCCGATCTACGGGCTCGAGGATCTCGGGTTCTGCAAGCGCGGCGAAGCGGGAGGCTTCATCGCCGAACGGAACACCGCTCCGGATACGGGACGCCTTCCGCTCAACACGAACGGCGGCGGGCTCTCCTACATGCACTCGGGCATGTATGGCATGTACGCGCTGCAGGAGAGTGTGCGGCAGCTGCGAGGGTGCGCACCCGCACAGGTTCCCGACTGCAAGGTGTCCGTCTGCCACGGTGTGGGGGGGATGTTCGCGGCCAGCGGAACCATCGTGATGTCGAACGAGCCTAGCTGAGTTCGAGGCCACGCGTGCTTCGTGCGCGCGTGGCCTCAGCTCCGGGTGGCCACCAGGAACAGGCGGCGAAAGGGCATGAGCACCTGTCCGCTCGGGCGCTTTGGGTAGGCGGCATGGATCTCCGCGCGATAGGCATCCAAGAATGGCTCGCGTTCGGAGTCTTCGAGCCGTTCCAAGTAGGGGCGTAACGCGGTTCCCAACGTCCACTGAACGATGGCCTCCGAGTCTTCGAAGCTGTGGATGTAGATCGTCTCCCAGAGCCTCAGACTGCCCGTGTGTGGGGCGAGCAGGTCGTGGTAGGCAGCGGGTTCGTGCACGGGCGGCACCGCATGTAGATCCAGCAGTCGCTCGCGCCAATGCTCGCGAGCGGCGACCGTGTGCAGACACGTATGCGTTGGAGCATCGAAGTTTCTCGGCATCTGCACTGCGAGCAGGCCACCTTCGCTCAGACACCCGAGCAGCCGTGGGAACAGCTCTTCATGCGAGGGGACCCAGTGCAGCGCAGCGTTGGACAGGATCACGCTGAAGCCCTCTCCATTCCGCTCGCGCTGCGCCCAGTCCTCGATGCGCGCCACCTCGAACTTCGCCTGCGGAAGCCGCGCCCGCGCGCGCTCGATCATGGCCTCGGAGCTGTCGATACCATGGACGTCGCCGGATTCACAACGCGCTGCCAAGAGCTCGGTGCTGTTCCCGGGACCGCAGCCCAGATCCACGACGCGTCCCGAAACCAGCGGTGGAATCCGCGACAGCAGGTCGATGACCGGCTGTGTACGTTCGCTTTCGAAGTGGGAGTACTGAGACGGGTCCCAGCGGAACATGCGCTCTCTCCTCCGGGTGGGATGTCTTCGCGCATGAAGCGGGGGTGCGCGGATGCCCCGGGATTCCAGTGGATTCTTATGATAGGACACGCGCGCTCGCGAGTGCCTTCGTGGGGCTCGGGCGGCTAGTAGATCCAGGGGAGCAGGCGGTAGCGCACCCGCTCCGAGAACTCGCGATAGGCCGGATCGCGCGCAAGGATGTCCTCTTCGGCTCTGATCCGCGCCATGAACAGCGACCAGGTCACCAGGTACACACCAGCGTTCCAGAGGGTGGGTGCGTACAGCAAGAACCCCAGTTGAGTCGTCGCATAGCCTGCGTACATGGGATGGCGAATGAAGCGGTACACCCCGCCGGTCTTCACGCCGCGATTGGCCGCTACGAGTCCGAAGCTCCGCCGCAGGCTGAGCTTGGCCGCGACCTGCATGAAGCAGCCCGCCAACGCCAGCACCAAGGCGGTCTCGATGTGTAGCGGTTCTCCTCCCGGCCTCACGAGGAGCGCCGTTGCCGATCCCCCTGCCGCCACGGCCCAGGCCCAGAGCTGGCCGGTGACCCGATCGGTACTTCGGCGGATCAACAGGAAGAGAAGCGCAGACCCCTCCGATGCGAGCAGGATCAGCGGGTAGGCCCCCGCGACGCTGAACTCTGTAGGCCACACGCGGACGGTCAGAAACAGATAGAGCGGGACCGTGATCAGCTGCTCGACTCGATCCAGTGTGCGCCCGCTGACGCGAAACCGCGAGTTGCCCTCTGCTTGCGTCCCTGATTGCACATCTGCACGTATATCGGCAGCCGTTCCTGCTGCCTGCGCGCCGGCAGAGCTGGAGACCTGGGAGGATGTGGACTCTGGGATCACTTGTTACGCGAGGATAGCCGGATCCCGAGCACGCAGTGAGAAAATCGCGTCGTCAACAGAATCCGTGGATGTCTTCTGGCTCGGTTGATCTCTTGAGTGTGTGAAGTAGCGCGATTTCTGGGGCGGGGGAGCCGCGGAGTACATGTGCCTTTCTGAAGCTCGATTTGCCCTTCTGGTTGAAGCCCTCCACAGGACCGGCGAAGAGCTCTCCATCGCACTTCATTCACTCGACCTCGGCGCCGCGGCGTGGCTCTAGGCTCAGGGGTTCGGCCGAAAGGGCTGTAGGAGCAAGCTATCGAGCCGATTGACCCATTCAAATGGTAAGATATAATGCACCTTTGAATAGGATGTAGATTCGAGAGTTTCAGCCGGCGGACGGATCGGCGCCGTTTGCGGACTGGTTCGATTCCCTGTCTCCGACTGTGGCTGCACGTGTTGCCACGGCACTCGCACGGATGCGTCTGGGGAACCTCGGCGATTGGAGGCCGGCAGGGCAGGGTGTCTATGAGCACCGAATCCACTTCGAGAAGGGTTATCGCGCGTACTTCGGCTGCGACGGAGCGGCGTTGATCGTCCTCTTGGGCGGCGGAAGCAAGAAACGGCAACCCCGGGACATTCGCAACGCGCAGCGATTGTGGAAGGAATACAAAGAGAGCAAGCGGAGAGCCAAGCCATGACCCTGACGCGAGACTTTCGAGAAACGATCTTGGCGCGTGTGCAGCGCGACAAGGCATTCCGGCGTGAGATGCTCAAGACTGGGATCGAACTGCTTCTCAGTGGCGACCCAGCGGAGGCCGCGGTCGGCCGCGAGCAGCTCCGCGACTACGTCAACGCGACCCTCGGGTTTCAGGAACTCGGTCGGCTCCTGGGGAAGAACCCGAAGTCGCTCATGCAGATGCTCAGCGCACCGGGGAATCCAACGAGCACAAATCTGGCCGCGGTCCTACAGCAGCTCCAGGCTCACGAAGGTGTCGAGATCGGGATCACGCTGCGACGTCCAAAGAGCTGACGGCTACCCCTTCACTTTCTCACGCACATCGCGCGCGTGCTCCGGGCCCAAGACGAGCGTGTCCAAGCCGCGCTGCGAGCCCGATCGCGGAAGTATCGACACCGCAAGTCAACGGTTGCATATGCCTCCGCGCCATCTCGAGGTCGGTATCGTCTCGGCCCGAACCTCCGGTTTCCTCCATACGTGGCAAACGCGGGTTCCCTCGCGCAGCGGAGAGGCCATACCAGCTCCCTCCACACGAGCGACGGGTAAAACGGCTAGCCAGGTCCACGATGGCGATTCAGTCGGGCCCCTGTGGCGCTAGTCGTTCCGCTCGCGCTCGATCGTTGCGGGTGTCGAGGGACGTCATCTCTTCCGCGGGTGAGAACTCGAACGGCAGGCCGGTGGGAGCACCGCGCAGATAGGGGCCATAGGGAGCCAATGCACTGGCAAGGCGGACGGCATTCTCATGGGTCCGACGATAGAGAACATCTACGTCCTGAGTCAGCCGAGCAGATCCGTGCGCTTGGGCCGCGAGCCCTCCGATGACGATGAACTCCACACCTGCTTCGGCCAAGACTCCGAGGAGGCCAGCGAAGTCAGCGGCCACGCGCCTTCTCGCCCGCGCGGCGCACCTCCTCGGCAAGTGCAGTCGCGGCAGCAAGAAGCTTCCAGCGTTCCTCGGGGCTTCTTCTCAGATTCTGACGCAGGAGAGTTCGATCCACCGAACGCTTGTAGGCTTCGATCACCGGGTCGGGCTCGAAGCCGAACTTCCGGAGTATCGCGGCATCGTCGAGCGAGCCTGGAGTAGTAGAAGCCTCCTTGGACCTGGATGAATTCTCTGACATGACTGGGATTCTAGCATCCATAGACTGCTCGCCGCGCGCCACACTCCGCAGGATCCCTTGAGCCCGTTCGACTTCGAGCGCGAAGAACGTGCGTGGCGGGAGTGGGATGATCCCATGGATCTGCGGCTGCGAGCCGGTTGCGCATGAGGTATTCCCTGAAGCATGCTCCACGCGAGTGCCCTTTCTCTCTGGATGGGGTGCTCTCGCCCCGAGTCAAGGGAGGGCTCCATGCAAACCATCGAACAGGTCGTCGAACGGCTTGGCGAGGTCGTCGAATGGGCAACGCGACACGAGGAACCGGCAGGTTACTTTGCGGCACTCTATCGCACCGTCACGGTCCGGGTGGCGGAAGGCATCCGCGACGGTTTCTTTGACGATGGGCCCCGGATGGAGCGCTTCGACGTGGTGTTTGCGACACGCTATCTCGAAGCTTTCGACGCATGGACGCGCGGTGCGCCGACGACCCGTGCATGGGCAGTCACCTTTGCGATGACCCGACACTGGCGTCCGATCGTGATCCAGCACCTGTTGGGCGGCATGAACGCCCATATCAATCTCGATCTGGGAATCGCGGCGGCGAGCGTCGCCGCGGGGGAGCCGCTGTCTTCGCTGAAGGGGGATTTCTCGAAGATCAATACGATCCTGGCGAGCTTGGTGCAGGCGACTAAGGACGATCTCTCGGCGATTTGGCCTCCACTTCGATGGATCGATCGCCTGAGCGGTCCTGCAGATGACGCTATCGTCAATTTCAGCATGGTCCTGGCGAGGGATGGGGCGTGGGAGTTCGCCGAACGGTTGGCAGGGCTCCCCAAGGATGAGTGGTTGGCGGCGATCGACAAGCGGGATCAGGTGATCGGGACACGGCTCGCAGATCTGGTCTATCGTCCGGGAATGCTGGCGAGTCTCCTGCTTCTCGGAATTCGGCTGGCAGAGCGCGGGACCACCTCGTCGAAGATCGATCGGCTCATGCGTGCATGAAGGTTCGGTTCGGTCAGATCGATCCCGGCCGATACCTCGCGGGCAGCTCGAGATTGCCGAAGGCCGGCGGCAGAGCTGTCTCCTCGAGCTTCTGCTCCATCACTGGGGCGAGTCCCAGAAGAGCTCCGAATAGACGCGACGCGCTCAGCGTCCGCGAATGGTGGCCTTCAGCCTGGAACATCCTCCGGTTCTATCAGACACCGTACTCCCGATTCGAGCCGTGTCGGTCAACTGAGTACCGGTGATCATTGGCGAGGAGCTTCCGATCCTTCCGCATTCGATCCTGATGCAGCAGGTAATTCAATCGACCGCAAGGTTGCCGCAAAATCATCGAAACGATTCGTAGCTCCCGCTTTCTCCATTCGAATATACGACAGATCATGAAGTACATAGCTGTCGGCCTTGGGCCCCGGCGCTATGACAAACGCAAAAACGGCTAGGTAGTCTCTTACCCCTTCCTTCCGCAGGAGATCTTGCGTCTTGTACGTAAAGGCCAGCACGTATCCAGGCCAGAAGTCTAATCTTTTCTGGTACTCCTCACTGATATCTTGGATGTTTGTTGCGCGTAGAGAGGTGAGATCCCGTTCGACCTGTTTTTTCGTCTCTTCGACATATTCCGTTCTGTCGGACGCTACAGGTGCCGACCAGCTTGAATAGACGATGATCATCTCGTTCCCTGTCCACGTACCAACCCCAATCCGACCAGGATCCGCTACCACAAGAGGACTCTCGGCGCCGCGTCCAGGCATCGGGAAGGACAGATGCTCATAGTCGCCAGTCGTCACCACCGTCATGCGAAGGTTTTCAGATGGCAACCCAACATCAACGAAACCCCAAGGTTGCCCTGGGGCCAAGGCAGTCCCGCCGATCAATGGAATCCGCCGTCTTTCGCTAGTCGGCCTAATGAGACTTGCAGCACAACCAAAAATAACCACTTGAACGACGAAAAGCCTGACAAAGTGCCACGTGCGGCTTCGATGGCTTGCCATAGTTGCTAGGCTCCGTGGGGTTATCGTATACAGATTTTCAGGATGTAGATCCCCGGGGCTTCTGGAGACTTGCGTGACTTTAGTCTGGACACGTGGCTGAGTCCATCGTATCTGAGATGCAGTCTGTGACCTGTGTCGGCAACCGATAGGTGTACCATTCGAAATCGACGGTCGGTTGGAGATTGACACCTGAGCCGCCCGGCGCAGGTTGCGCGGTGTGGGTGCCAGGCCGCAAGAAGGTTTCGGGGAACGGTTTCCGGATGTGCTCGGTGTGCGCGGCTGAGGATGCACAGCCAGAGAATCTTCCGTCGGTCGAGTCGGGCGCAGCGAGCTAGCTCGAGGACACGCGCTCGCCGTTGATGAAGACGCCCGCTGCATCGATGAGGATGGTGTTTCCGTTCGACTCGAGCAGCATGCGCGTTGGGTCCAGGTGGATCGTGCTCGCGCCGGCGACGATCTCGATGCGGGCGTCTCCGGTCAGTCGATAGACTTGGCCCACGTGCTCGCTGCGGTTGTTGCCTACGACGAGCGTCTGGTCATTCTCGACGTGAGTCTGCATGTCTCGCTGGGCGCGAAGCCGGAGCAGCTCGTGACCTCGGCTGTCTTCGAACGCCAGCTCGTTGTGGCCAGACGATCCGGGCTGTGACGCAGTCTTGAAACCGGAGATGTGCGCAGACTCAGGCAAGGGGTACGGTGGCATCTGCTCTGCGTTGTACAGGCGCCCGGTGACGATCGGTCGATCTGGATCTCCGTCGATGAAGTCGACGATGACCTCCTGGCCGATGCGGGGAAGGTGGATGCCTCCCCAGCGCCTTCCTGCCCACGGCTGCGAGACTCGCACCCAGCACGAGCTCGTCTCGTCGCGGTGGGGCGCGCGGTCCCAGTGGAACTTGAGCTTGACGCGGCCCAGGCGGTCTACATGGAGCTCCTTGCCGGGGGGGCCGACCACGACGGCCGACTGCACGCCGACGACCTGCGGCTTGCGAGCTCTGAGCGGCGGACGGTAGGGCAGGGACTTGGGAATGCACTCGACACGATTGGAGTATGGAGCCGCCGTGACGTTTCCAGTGGTCAGCGGCTGCTCCAAGCGGTGCTCGACCGCGGTGAGCAGGTAGTCGCGCACAAGGGAGGGGTGCGGGTGCCCTTCGAGCTTGAACCAGGTTCCGGCTGCGAAGTGTGCGCAGTCGCTCTCGGAAAACGCCCGATGCGCATCCGCCTCGGAACGTTGCGACCAGGTGCGGACGCGCTCGGCTCCCTCGGAGATGCTCGCGTAGCGCCCCGGGAAGTCGTAGAGCTCGAGCGAGTCATCGGTTGCTTTGAGGTCTACACTGGCCGCGCTGACGCCGAGGTCGGTGCTCGGCTGCTGGAAGTCGTAGTCCCCGAGAGCGAAGTGACCCGGGCGAAGGCTTTCGGTCTCGCGCCAGGACCAGATCGATCCGCGTCGACCGAGGTCGCGCGCTCCGCTGTAGACGGCGCTCCCCTGCGCGCTGCGCTTCAGGCTGCCGTTGTGGTCGAAGAGAACGAGCTGGTGGCGCTTCTCTTCGTGCGAGAAGTAGTAGCCGATGCCGGCCTCTTCGAGCAGGCGCGATACGAAGTTGAAGTCTGTCTCGCGGTATTGGACGCAGTAGTCCCGTCTCGGATAGCCTTCCTTGGTCTGATCCAAGAAGTCGCTGTCGGCTAGGCCTTCGAACACCTCGCCCACGATTTCGGGTACCGATCGGTCCTGGAAGATGCGACTGTCGTAGCGCTGCGTCAGCAGCCAGAGCCAGGGAACGATGGCGGCCCTGTAGTAGCAGAGCCGGCCATCGCTGCCGACGTGTTCGAAGCGTGCGACGATCCCGTGTAGGTGGCGGCGGGTGCCGTTCTCGACTCGGATCGTGATTCCCATGGGAGTGCCGATCAAGCTTCGGAGCTCGATCGAGGGATGCTGGGAGGCCAGCTCGAGTGAGAATTCGAAGGGCTCGCTCACGGCCTCCCGACCCGAGAGGCCTTGGAGCAGCAGCGCGTCCTCGCCGAGTACGCAGTCGATTCGAGCGATCCGGTCCTTCTGTCGATATCTCGTTTCCGATGGCTTCATCGCTCTTCCACCATGGCCTTCGGCTGCGCGCGATCGTACTCGAACTGCCACTCACCGCTCGGATCGACCTCCAGTCCGATCGCGTTCACGCGGGTACCGTTTGCGAGACAAGCCAGGATCTCGGCGGAGACACTCGGCAGCACACGGTCGGTCAGGATGCGATCGACGGCTCTCGCGCCGGATCCACTGTGGCGGCAACGGTCGATCACCGCACGGCAGACGCCGGGGCCATAGTGCAGCGATGTGCCGTGCTGATGCGCGAGGCGCCGTGCGATCTGATCCAGCTTGAGCTCGACGATCCGACTCAAGACGGTGTCGCTCAGCGGGTAGAAGGGGACGACCACCAGTCTTCCGAGCAGAGCGTCCGGGAATGCGCGGCGAAGGTCCGGGTGAATGAGCTGCTCGAGCTCCTCCGTGCTGGGCAGTCCCGCACCGTGGCTACAGCGCGCCCGAAGCTTCTCGCTGCCGGTATTCGATGCGAGTAGGACCACCGTCTGGTCGAAGGCCACGGAACGGCCGTCACCATCCTCGAGTGAGCCCTTGTCGAAGACCTGCAGGAACAGCTCGAGCACGTTGGGATGTGCCTTCTCTGCCTCGTCCAACAGAATCACGGAATAGGGACGACGTCGCACGGCTTCGGTGAGCACGCCTCCTTCGCCATAGCCGACGTAGCCCGGCGGGGAGCCCTTGAGGGCAGACACGGTGTGAGGCTCCTGGTACTCCGATAGATTGATCGTGATCAGGTTGCGTTCGCCTCCGTAGAGGGTCTCGGCCAGTGCGAGCGCGGTTTCGGTCTTGCCTACGCCACTCGGACCTACGAGCAGGAAGACACCCTGCGGCCGTCCAGGCGGGTCCAATCCCGCTCGTGCGGTGTGGATGCGCTTCGCGATCGTTTCGAGCGCCGCAGTCTGCCCAACGACGCGGCGCTCGAGCTGGGAGGCGAGCGACAGGACCGAGCTGATTTCGTCCGAGAGCATGCGTCCGACCGGGATGCCGGTCCAGCTGGACACGACCTCGGCCACGGCCTGCGCGTCTACCTCGCAGGCTACGAGCGGGTGGTTGGCTTGAAGCGAGCGCAGCTCCTCGCGCACTGAGGCGTAGTGGGCGGAGGCCGCGTCCGTGCCGGCGAGGAGCTGCTCGCGAAGCTCGTGCGCGACACCGACGAGTTTGCGTTCTCGCTCCCAGCGTTGCTCGATACAACCGAGCTCGGTCTCCAGATCGAGTCGCTCGTGCTCGAGTGCCTCTTGGCGGCCCGCGTGCTCGCGGCCGAGTAGACCTTCCTGCTCGAGCCTCGCCGCCTCGCGCAGCAGGCTCTCCCGGCGCCGACGTAGATCCTCGATCGGTGCCGGAACATCGTGCTGGCTTCCGCGCACGCGCGCGCAGGCAGTATCGAGCAGGCTGACACTCTTGTCGGGAAGCTGGCGGCCGGCGATGTAGCGAGCCGAGAGCTGCACCGATGCCACGATGGCGTCCTCCAGCACGGCGACTCCGTGATGGCGTTCGAGGTCGGCAGCGATGCCCCGCATCATCTCGATGGCCGCGGCTTCGTCGGGTTCCTCGACCTTGACCACCTGGAAGCGTCGCGAGAGCGCGGGATCCTTCTCGAAGAATCTCTTGTACTCGGACCAGGTCGTCGCCGCGATCGTGCGCAGCTCGCCGCGTGCGAGTGCGGGCTTGAGCAGATTGGCGGCATCCTGCTGGCCGGCCGCGCCGCCCGCTCCGATCAAGGTGTGCGCTTCATCGATGAACAATACGATGGGAACGGGCGAACCGCGCACGGCTTCGACAACCTGTTTGAGACGCTTCTCGAACTCCCCCTTGACCCCCGCTCCGGCCTGCAGCGATCCGAGGTCGAGGCTTCGCACCTCGGTCGTGCGAAGCCGCTCTGGCACGAGCTCCTGCACGATCCGCTGCGCCAAGCCCTCGACGATGGCGGTCTTTCCGACGCCCGCCTCTCCGGTCAGGATGGGGTTGTTCTGTCGCTTGCGGGAGAGGATGTCTACCAGCTGGCGGATCTCCCTGTCCCGGCCCAGTACGGGATCGAGCTCGCCGTTGCGAGCCGCGCGCGTCAGGTCGATGGTGAACTGATCCAGCGCGGTCGCACCGGAAGCGTGCGGCTGCACTGGAGCCGGGTCGCGCGAATGCGAGCCCGTGTCGGTTGGAATCACCGGGTTGCTCGCTTCTTGGTCCTCGCAGCTTCCGGTGACGATCGACGGGAGCTCGGCTGCGAGGATGCGCGGCTCGATTGCGCGGGAGGCCGGATAGATCTCGCTCCAGCGCCGTCCCTGAACCAGGTCTTGAAACGAGGCCAGTAGGAGTGCACCGGAACGGATCTGGGTCGCATGGTAGTTGATCGAGGTGAGCAGCCAGGCATCCCTCACGAGTCGCTCGATGGTGGGGTTCAGCTCGGGGGGCCCGCCGTTTCCGGTCGGTAGGCGTTCCAGCGCGCGGGTGAGGGCATGGGATGCGTGATCGGGATCCAGCGAGAAGTACTCGAGGATACGGCAGACGTCTCCCTGCCGGGTTTCGAGCAGCGCGAGAAACCAGTGCTCGACGCGCACGTCGTAGTGCTTGCGCGAGACGCAGTGAGCAACGGCGGCTTCGAGCGCGGATCGACTCGTCGGCCCGAGCTTTTGGATCAAAGTGCGGAGATCGAGTCCCATGCCGGTACCTCCTCGTCAGAATCGTCGGGTGTCTGTGGGCAGTCGGTCCCGCGGAAGCGCAGTCCTCGGGCAGAGCTCATCTGCGCGTCCGTGCGATTCGAGGCGGACGGACCGCGCAGCAGCCACGTGGAGCGCCCGAGTCGAGTTCCCGGGTCGGACAGTGCGGTTCTGCTGCGCGCGCCGCAGAGCCGCGTTCTGGGTACGTGGCAAGCCTGGAGCTCGAGCTGGACTTCGAACTCCAGCTCGGAGCTGATTGCGAATCGAACCACCTGGTAGAGGGGAATGTGGGCGCTGCCGTGGCTCTGGAAACTTTCGAAGGCGTCGCGATCCAGCGGGCCCAGGACCAGGCGGAAGCACGCGTTCCGGAGCCGCACGCGAGAGCCCATGAGGATGTCCCTGCCGAGAGTCGCGTTTGCACGTCCGAGGCGTGTGAGGTCGCCGGGGTCCAGCCGTGACCGTTTCGCGACGAACGGAACGATGCGTACGGGTACGCCGAAGTAGCTGCGAACGAGCGCCTCGATTGCAGCCGCGGATGCGGGACGACGGAGCAGCAGGCCCGCTCGCGCCAGGAGACGCGCATCGGGTACTGCCTGGCGACCGCGCAGCGCGGGGAAGCCCAATCCGATGATCCCGAACAGAGCGCGCTCGAAGAACCTCTCGTGCCGAGACGTGGCAGGAATGGCGACGCGCGTGCGGATCCAGCTGCGATAGAACAAGGAGATGAACCGATGATTGAACAGATCGAGGAAGTCTCGCAGCGCGGTTCGCCCCTCACGTAGCTCCTCGAGCAGCAGCTCTGTGTAGGCGATGGGCAAGGAACCGATCGCGTGGGGGCACGCGATCCCGAGAAAATTCACGTCGAGCTCCGCCTGTTCGCGGGACCTAGGTCTACGGTCGTGAAAGACGCCGGTGTCGATCGCACTCTGCGGTGCTCGCGTCCGCCTTGCCGAAGGGGTGTTCCCATCTGGAATGCGAACCGCGTGAATTTCGCCGACGGGGAAGCGGAGACTGACATGGCTGCGAAAGCGAACCGTCTCCGGGCGAGGGTCACCCCCTCGTCCGACCGGTGCGCGCTCGGGGAGCAGCTGCTCGAGCTGCCACACGGCGCGAAAGAACTCGAAGCGCTGGGGATGTTCGACCAGCTGCTCGCTCAGAGTACGCAGGCGTTGCCGTGGCGTGGTGGCCATCGCTTGAGCACTCCCTCGCGTCCGCGAACGCATGCGACCGTTTCCGTGAACGAGTTGACGGACGTGTAGAGACCCAGAAATCGCTCGAGCACGGAGGCGAACAGATACAATCCGGCACCGGTGTACTGGTCTGCGTCGAACTCGAGGCGTACCTGCAGTCCTTGAACGAAGCCCGCGGTCGCCCCGTATCCGATGCGTCGCGTGACGCGCTTGCTCGAGACTCCGACCAACCCACGAATGCGAGCGCGCGTGAGTGCCGAGTCCGCGAAGTCGTAGAGCGCTAGGAGCTCTCGCAAGGCCCGGATCCCGCGACCACCGGGCGCCTGCGAGTCGACGGCATCGCCGGATTCCGTGATCGAAAGGTGATTCACGGCGAGATGTGAGACGACCTTCCAGTGAGAGGTCTCCGAGACGGGAGCCGGATGAGTCGGTGTCGGACTACGCAGGCAGCGTACGTCTCCCAGGAGCTGGATGCCCTCGATCGCGAAGTCGCGTCGCCAGCTACCTGCGGCCGCTCGCGCTGAGCGTCCGAAGTCGAGTCGCCCGGGTAGCTCACCGTTCGTGCACAAGGTCTCCACCCGAAGGGTGTCGAACCCAGGCCCCTGATCGTCAAGGTCCAGGTCGACGAGCGACAGAAACACTTGGCTCGGACTGCGCTCCGGATTCAGTGAAGTGCGCCGCGTGCTGTGCCAGGAGCCCGGATCCGATCCGAGCTCGTCGGTGTGAGAGAGCGAGTACATGGGTCGGAGCTCGCGGGTCGGTGTCCGCGCGGAGCCGATCGCGCTCACGCGTAAGATGGAGTAGATCTCGTAGCCGCCCGCCCTTGCAAACGCCGTCGAGAGGTTCGGAACGATCTCGTACTCCGATCGGGTGCGGTCGAGGCGCACGGGCTCGGCAGTATGCACGAACAGATTGACAGCCGGAGTGCAGCCGAGGCGTAGATCGTCGGTGCCGAGCGAGAAGTCATGTGGGGCTGCGGTCTCCTCGAGAAGTACCGAAATGCGTAGCCGATCGGGTCCGAGGGGGGCGGGACTCGCGGATTCCTGGGCGTCTCGATCCGTGTCGTGTGGCCGAGCGAGCCCGGAGAGCTCCACGAACTGGAACTTCTCGGGAAAGACGAAGAATTCCTGCAGGATCCGGTAAGCAGGCTCAGAAGCTGTCGGGTACTCGAGAAGCTCCTCGTTTGGGTCGAATCCCATCGGGCGGATGTATTCCGGGCCGAGGAGGACCGTGCCCCGATCGGTCTCGACCAGAAGTCCGGCAGGCGCGCGGGTGAGCAGGGCATAGAGTGGGGGAACCGAGGCTCCGTCTCCGGGCAGGAAGAAGGGCAGACTGTCGATGCGGAGCTCGGAGAGGGTCGCGCCAGGCTTCGCTCTGAGCTCGATCTGGACGGCCGAGCGAACGCCGCGTGGGATTCCAGCGGCAGTCACACGGTTCCGCGGGACGAGTGCCACGGAGCTCACTTCGAGCGGCCAGAGTCGGAGTGGAAATGCGGTGCGAAAGCGCGCTCGCACCCCTTCGACCGGTGGGGCATGCAGCAGCGTACCTCGAGGAACGATCACGCCGTCAGGGGGGACGCCCGCTGCGGAGTCCGCTTCGAGCTGCACGATCGTCATCGAGGGAATGGGAGCCAGGTAGTGCGGATAGAGAAGACTGAGCAAGCTCCGGCTGATCTCGCCGAAGTCGTCTTCCAGGCGAAGCTGGATTCGTGCCGCCATCATCGCGCATGCTTCGATCATGCGCTCGACGTGAGGATCGTCGCAGCGCGTCGGATCGAGCTGCAGGCCGCCCGCAACGTCGGGATGCGCCTCGGCGAATTCCGCAGCGGAGCGTCGCAGGAAGCGGAGCTCGGACTCGTAGTGGTGGAGTAGGCGGTCGCGCATCAGCAGGGATCGCGGATATCCATGGTGCAGCGTTCGACGTCGAGCTCCGTATCGAAGACGACCTCGTCCTGGACGGGGTACACGCTCAAGGTTCCCTCGATCCGGTACGTTGAGCGAGCCTGCTCAGGCCGAGGATGCTCGAGTAGGCGCACCTCGATCGAGTGCGGAAGTAGACGTGGCTCGAAGACGCGAAGTGCGTCGCGGATGTGTTCCGCGAGGGCGTTCCTGTCGCTGTCACTTCCGCATGTGCGCATCGTGAGGTCGCACAATCCGAAGGCGAGCGACGATCGACTCGCTTCCTCGAAGCCGATGTGCGGTCCGGCGCGCGTCGTACGCGCGTTCAGCAGCCACTCGAGGTCGCGCGTCACGCTCCGGCGTACGTCCTCCACGCTGGTGGAGCGGGGCCGCAAGGAGCGGCCCCGCCCGCCAACGAGTTGATCGAGAACCGAGGGGCGCAACGGCTTCATGCGATACCGCGCGTCACGCGCGTGTGTGCGCATGCATACGTGCGTACCCGCATGGCGGGCACTCGATGGCGCCACGACGCGATCACGGTCGAACTCAGCCGCCCTTGTTCTGGACCGTGTCCCAGTATGCCGGCGTCGAGCCCGAGTCGTCTGCCGAGCGCGGGTCCGTCTGCAGGTACTCCCACTCGATCTTCCCGTAGTTGAACGAGACGTTCTCCGAAGGCATCTTGCTTCCGGGTACGCCAGAGGGCGAGATGTTGCTGATCAGAACATGCGAGAGCTTGTAGCGCATGAATGGCTTCGGGTTGTCGCCTGCTCGACACAGCTCGATCTGCACCGATGGGATGTGCGTCCCCTTGCAGCACTGCAGGTAAAGAAGCACGGTCGCCTTGTCGAGCTCCTTCGTTACCGTGAAGTCCTGGTGTTCCACCCGGCCAGCCGTGGCTGCTCCACCGCTGCTGCGCGAGCCACCGACCGGTTGCGAGATCGAGTGATGGAAGGACTGCACCTCGATCCAGCCCGAGTGCTCTGCGTCCGTGCTGTCTCCCTCGATTCCGTCGATTTGCATGAATGCGTCGAAAGCCATCTGGTTCGTTCCATCCTTGTGAGTGGTTTGCTTGCTTGGGCGCTTCAGCCCTTGGAAGCCGGAAGCTCGACGACGAGACCCAGGGATACCGTGATCTCATCGAGCTGGTAGTGTGGGCGCAGGTGCGCTCGCGCCTTGTAGCAGCCGGGGCGTGCCGGGTCGTCGAATACCGTGATCTTGGCCTCGCGCAGCGGCCGCTTCGCCTTCATCTCGGTGTCGGCGTCGTCGCGGTTCACGGTGTACTGCTGGATCCAGCGGGTCAGCATCTCCTGACAGTCGGCGCGCGACATGAAGGAGCCCACCTTGTCGCGGCAGATGACCTTCAGGTAGTGAGCGATTCGAGAGCTCGCCAAGAGATAGGGAATCTGGGACGAGAGCCGCGCGCTGGCCGTCGCTTCCGGCACATCGTACTTCTTGGGTCGTTGCACGGAGTTTCCGCCGAAGAAGGCGGCGAAATCGGTATTCTTGCAGTTGAGCAGTCCGATGAAGCCGAGGTCCGACAGCTCCTTCTCGCGCGTGTCGGGGATCAGTACTTCCGTGGGGCACTTGCTGGCTACGTCGCCTTCACCCGTGTTGAAGGTGTGGATCTCGAGGTTCGATACGCGACCGCCCCCCTCGGGGCCGCGGATCGTGACGCACCAGCGATAGTTGGCGAATGCGCGCGTCAGGATGCCGGCATAGTCGTAGGTGGCATTGGTCCACAGGTAGTGCTCGTGCAGGTCTACTGTCTCCTGGTAGTTGAACCCGTCGATCGGATTCTGGTCGCCGTAGGGGACGCGTCCCAGTGTGTGGGGTAGAACGAGCGCGACGAAGTTGGCGTTCTCGGAGTCGCGGAAGGCGAGCCACTTGGTGTTCTCGGGATTGTTGCGGTCGAAGATCTTCTCGAGCGAGCGCGGGGTGCCGAGCTCGGTGAAGCTCGCGAGATTGAACATCCCCGGTGCAGCCGCCGAGACGAACGGGGCGTGAGCTGCGGCGGCTACCTCGGAGATGCGCAGCAGGAGCTCGACGTCCCGATTGCTCTTGTCGAACTCGTAGTCTCCGATCAGGGCGCCGAAGGGAGCTCCCCCGAACGTGCCGAACTCGTTCTCGTAGACGCGTTTCCAGAGTGCGCTCTCGGTGAACTCCGACGCCGATTGGAAGTCGCGTACCAGCTCGTCCTTCGTGGTGTCGAGCACCTCGAGCTTGAGCGTCTCGCTCGTCTCCGTCCCCTTCACGAGCTTGCCCAGCCCTCGCCACGTGGCCTCGAGCCGCTGCAGGGCGGGTGCGTGCAGAATCTCGTCCATCTGCTCCGAGATCAAACGGTCGATTGCATCGATGCGCGCGTTGATCCCCTCGAGCAGGTTCTGTCCGACGATCGTGCCGGGGTCTACGATCTCGCTCGCGAACGCGCGCACGAGGTGTTCCGCGCGCTCGCGGCCATCTGCGTTCGGTCGAATGCCCGTGTCGACGATCTGGTCCAGTAGGCTGGCAGCGTCGAGCTCGGTGAGTTGCTCCGGTCGAGTCTGAGTCTCGGCGAAAGTGGTGTCGGTAGACATCAGGAGTCTCCTCCGGTTCGGGGCTTCTCGTCTGCCTCGGCCTGTGGGCTCGCGAGGGCGGCGCGTAGCTTGTCGCGCACACCCGCGTTGTCGAGGATCTCCGCAAGCATCTGCTCGAGGCGATCGTTGCCCTCCATGCGGCTCAGCAGGTCCTTGAGCTGGCCGCGGATCTCGAGCAGCTCCCGCAGCGGCTGGACCTGCCTCGCGATTTGTTCGGGCTGGAAGTCCTCCAGCTTCTCGAAGTGCAGCTCCGCCGATAGGGTGGTCGCCTCATCGGAGAGTCGATTCGGAACGCGGAGAGCGACGCGCGGCCGCGTCTGCTTCAGCACGTCGTCGAAGTTGTCGCGATCGATCTCGACGAACGGGCGACGCCGCAACGGGGCGCGTTCCCGCGGCGACTCTGCAGACAGATCGGCTAGGACGCCGACCACGAAGGGGAGCTCGCGCAGCTCGACCGCGTCGCCGGTTTCGACTTCGTACGTGATGTGCACGCGCGGAGCTCGTACGCGCGCCTTGCGATCGTAGATGTTGTCCATCGTCATTCATCTCCTAATGAGGGAAAACCCCGCCACTCGACAGCTTCGCCCGCGTTCAGCAGGGGCTCAGCTCTCGGGCGATGGGATCCCGAGCGTGTCGCGAATCTGATTCAGCGCGTTCGCGTCCTTCACTACCTCTTGCAGCAGCTGCTCGAGCGGCATTTCTCCCCAGCGAACCGCGCGCTGGACCAGGTACGAGATCGGGCTGTGGGGTTCCGTGCGTAGGAAGTACTCTGCGAGAGTGCGCAAGCGCGCGAGGGCCTCGGTGCGTGTTCGGATCGTGTTCTCGCTTGCCTGCCCCATCGGAGTCCGAGGAGGCGGCTCGACTACGCGAGAGTCGCTGGCGTGTTGGTCGTCTGCTGCTGCGCCCTCAGCGTGGCTCGCCTCGCTGCTTGCCCGATCCGCGAGGCATCCTGCGAGAAAGCCCAGGATTTCTTCGAGCGTCGTTCTGAGCCCCCGGAGCGAGGGCCGCTCCTCGTCGTTGAAGCGTTCGACGGTGAGCTGCTCGAGCTCTTTCGTGAGGTCTTGGCAGCGTGTCGCCAACTCGAGGCTCTGGCGCAGCTCTTCTGACGAGACCGCTCGCGTGGCGGACTCGAGCTCTGCGAGTGAGTTCGGGCTGTCTGGGGTCGATTCGCTCTTTCTGCCCACCTGCGTGAGTCGGAGCTGCTCTGCGCGTTGTGCCCGCGCGCGGTCTTCCAAGCCGATCGGGGGGTGTCCTGGGGGCCACATGAGAGGTGTGCGTGCGAGCGACTGTAGAAACATGTTCGAGCTGCCCAGCCACGCGAAGGGACGAGCGCGAACCGCGTCGATCACGTCGCCATCCTCGAGCCCGGGATGTAGCTCCGGCCAGAATTGCTGCGAAGTCGCTCGCAGCAGCTCCAGCCCGCATTGGAGCCCTTCCAGTCCTTGCAGACGCATCCATGCTTCGGTGAGCCAGCAGATGAGCTCCAGGTCCTTCGTGCGCGTGCGGAGTGCTTCCTCGCAACTCTCTGCAATGCGCTGCCATTCCGCCTGCTTGCCGCGACGCTTGGCGTCGTCCGACGCTCGCACGGACAGATCCTCTTCCGGTGGGAACTCGCGTCGCCATTCCTGCAGCTGAATGAAGGTGAGGTCTTCGGAGATCGTGCGCAGGTCGACTCCGGTCGGTGACGAAGCTGAGATTGGCTGGAGGAGGGTCGTTGGATTCATCCGAGACTGCGCCGCCGGGTGCACTCGTGCGCGGGGTACCCGGGCGGGACTAGAGTGAGATCGAGATCGAGGTCGGTGGCTCGGTGCGTTCGTCCCTAGTGAGCTTGGGGGCGAGCCGGGTCATCGAGGAATCGGAGGGTTACACGAGTTGCCCGGCGAGTAAACGGCGGGCGAGTGAGTCGAGTGACTCGAGTGAGTGTATGAATGAGGGGTTGAGCCTCCTGTTATCAGGCAATTTGCGCGCTACTTGCGTGTTACTTTCGCCATTCTTGTGTATTCATTTTTTGGGGATTTGGGTGGATTTATCGCGTTCGTTCGGGCTGCGATCGCCGCGCAGCTCGACTTGTGCGGTGGTTCAGCTTCAGCTGGGATGTTCGATAAATAACGGCATAATAGATATATGCAGCAAAACGATCGGCTTGGATTCTCTGTTCGGCGGCGTTCGGGACTTCGCGGACTCATCGGTGGCGTGCCGCTCGCGCTCGTCGGGTGTCAGGGGGCATTCACTGCAGCGCCGTGGACTCATTACTACGATGCGCGTTACCCGCAGCACAGGATGGCACGCGAGATCTGTTCGGAGCGGGCAAGTGACGAACAGAGCTTCTCGGAGTGCATGCAGGACGCGGTCGTTCCCTACTACCGCGCGCGCCGTTATTGACCCCGATCTTGCGCGAGCCTTCGTCAAGAAGGCCTCTGGAATCGCGCCGGCCGGGCCTAGTCGCGGGCTCGAACGGCCGGGCCGGCGCGATTCCAGAGGCCGGTCGTCCGCAGCCGCCGCTAGAAGGGGCAGCCGGAGGGGCCCGTAATGCGCTCCTACTCAGTGCCGAGCAGGCCGATTCGGTGCAGTTCTCTGGGCTAGCAGTGCGGCACTCCGGTAGCTCGCTTGGACTCCTGGATCGCGATGACTTCGCGCAGGAGATCTCGGAATGCCTGACTGCTGCGGTGTCCCGGGAAACCGCGCAGCACGGGCTCGCGGAATGTTCCCATCGCTTCCACCTGGGCACAGAGCGGGATCTCGGTCGCGAGCAGGCGTGGCTCCGACGCGCGTAGCTCCGTGCGAGTGTCCCGGTGCATTCGCTTTCGCACGTCGACCATCGAGAAGAAGGGCCGAAGCTTGGCTCGGTCGTAGCCGGATCTCTCGAAGAACTCGTCGACCTGGTAGAACGTGCGCTTGGAGAGCGTCGTCGGAATGAGCGGGACGAGGAGGGTGTCGGCGACTCGGAAGATGTTCTCGGCGACAAGGCCCAGATTGGGTGGGCAGTCGAGGAAGATCAGCTCGTAGTCCTTCGCTGCATACTCGATCAGGTCGCCGAGACGGCGCTTGGCGCGACGAACACTCCCCAGCATGGTGTCCAGCTTTCGATAGGAGATGTGTGCAGGCAGAATGTGCAGATCGGCATAGTCGGTTTCACAGACGAAGCGCAACGCTCGCGGCGTACCGTCCATGAACCAGCGGGCCCGGTGGCCCTTGGCTGGGCGTACGCGGAAGTAGAAGCTGGCAGCTCCCTGCTGGTCGAGGTCGAGTAGCAGGGTGCGAATCCCTCGCTCTGCAGCTGCGAAGGACAGATTCACAGCGGCGGCCGTCTTCCCGACTCCACCCTTGCTGCTGTAGCAGGCGACGACGCTCAACTGGCCGGCTCGGGTGTAGCCCGGCCCCTGTGCACGGACTCGAGGTCGACCCGCTCGAGCGACACGGCCTCGAAGCGCTCGTAGATACGCGGAGCGAGCTCGCCCCAGGCCTCGATGTTCCCGGTGGACTCGGGGTCGTTCAGAATCTGTGAGAGCGGGTCGATCAGATCGCGACCCGCGGAATCTCCGAGGCCGAGCTCCAGGAAGCGTGCTTCGCGCCCCTTCACGCCGAGGCGCACCAGATCGCGCAATGCATTCATCAGCAGGAGGGTGTAGGGTCCCTCCCAGGTCTCGAGAATGGCAGCGTCTCGCCAGAGTCGCGGGATTGGCGAGAAGCGCTCCTCGATCCCGTTTCCGCCCAGAATCATCATCGCCTGATACACGTCCTGAGGGGCTTGCCGTGTGCCAACCGCCTTGGCGAGGCTGACGAGCACCCGTGCCCACTCATTCGCCTCGAGGTCCTCCGGGTGTGCGAGGGCCCAGGTCCAGCTGTCGACGCAAGCGAACGCGCCGGCGGCAGCGCGGTCTGCGCGCAGCGACAGCCGCTCCAGCGAGTGGGCCACGAGCGGATGCTCCGCCAAGCTCTTTCCGAAGGCGTGCCGGAAGTGGGCATAGGCGTGCGCATGTCGATGGGCCGCGCGCACGAAGGCTGCGGCAGCCACCACGTTGTGAACACGGCTCGTCGTGAGCACCACAGCGACCATGTTGCGCAGCCCCGCGTCGAGTGGCCCGACGGCCCAGCCGTATGCGTCGCAAAGCTCGAGTTCGGCAGTGGGAAGCGCGCGTGTGCCCAGCTTGTCCTTGAGTCTCACGATCCGATACCCGTTGGGCCGGTCCTCGCGTAGTCGGGGAACGCAGAACAGGCCGACGCCCCTGTGGTCTCTGGGGCCGTCCGGCAGTCGTGCAGTGACGAGCCAGTAGTCGGCAGTCAGATTCGAGCAGAACCACTTCTGGCCACTGAGTCGATAGGACGGCAGTCGGTCCTTCGCGGATCCCTCGCTCGGTGTGGCGAGCACCTCGTTGGTGGCGGCATCGCTTCCCCCTTGAATCTCGGTGACGAACTGCGCGCCGTGGATCCAGCGGTCGGGTGTCGCAACCTCGAGCAGGTCGATGACCTCACGGCTGCGTTCGTCGTCCGAGAAACGTCTCAGCAGGCGTGCCATTCCATCCGTGCAGGCGAGACTGCAAGTGACTCCAGCCTCGCCATTCTGGTTGGCAAGGTAGATCGCGGCGTAGCGCGCCCGCTCCTCCAGCGCCGCTTTCCAGAGGCCGGATCCGTGAATCTCTGCCAGACTCTCCCGGGTCTCGGCGGGCAGCCAGATCTCCTCGCAGGGCTGGTTGTAGGGGCTTGACGCAGCGATTCGCGGTAGGTTCTCTCGCTGCTCGACGCAGTCTGCGCGGATGCGCCAGCGGGTGGCCGCGCGCTCTCCGAGTCGAGCGAGCCACTCGCGTGCGTGGTCACTGACGGCGGGGCCGGCAAGCCAGCGCTCGAGAAGCGGATCGTCCTGCCACCAGTCCTTGGCGAGTGCCGCGTGATACTGCGAGAAGTCGTATGCGTTCGAAGACACCGTGCCCCCTTCAGTCCGGTTGCCGCTGCGATCCAGGGCCTTCGTGTTGATCTTAGTGTGCACGCTTGGCGACGCACGTGAGGTCGCAGGGATTTCGCTCCGAAGATGACGACGAGTGAAATCGATCGCGCCACCGCTTCCGAAAGCGCGTGCGAGCTGTCGCGCGAGCAGCAGCGTCTGCAGCTTCAGCGCGACCTCGATTCACGGAGAGACCTGCGCTCCCGCAATAAATGGGGGCAATTCGCTACTCCTTCCGATCTCGCACTGGAGATTGCCCAGATGGCGCGTAGGCGTTGGAGGGGCCGTGAGCCGGTACGGTTTCTCGAGCCAGCTCTCGGAACTGGAGCCTTCTACCTCGCTCTACGACGCGCGTTTGCGGACGTCTCGATCGATCGAGCCCTGGGTTTCGAACGCGATCCGGTGATCGCCGCGGCAGCGAAGAATCTGTGGAGCGGTACGACGCTCTGCGTGGAGTCCGGCGATTTTCTGCGCGCGCGGCCGCCCGCTCCGGGCCGGCGCTTCAACTTGATCCTCGCGAATCCACCCTATGTTCGTCACCATCATATTGATGTTAATGACAAAAACTATCTAAAATCAGCCCCGCCGTTGAACGGGCATCGAATCAGCGGTCTGGCGAGTCTGTACGTCTACTTCGTGCTGGCTGCGGATGCATGGTTGACCGAGGGGGGCCTCGCGATTTGGCTGCTGCCCCATGAGTTTCTGGATGTGAATTACGGATCCTGTCTTCGAGAGTACCTGGCGGGCGATGTCGCGTTGCGGGCGCTGCACCGCTTTCCACCCCAAGGATGTCGCTTTCCGGACGCGTTGGTGACCTCGTGCGTCCTCACCTACGAGAAACCGCCGACGCAGCCCGCCGCACGTGACCACGCCCTCTTCTCGACTGGGGAGCAGCTTTCCACCGAGGGCTCGAGCTCACGCTGGATCGCGCCCGGTGAGCTCGAGCGCGAAGCGCGCTGGACACGGCTGTTCGCATCCGATCCGCTCGACTCGCCGTCCGAGACGACCGAGCCCGAGCCGACGTTGGGGGACTTCTTCAGCGTACGCCGTGGGATCGCGACGGGAGCCAACGACTTCTTCATTCTGACCAAGGCTCACGCGCTCGCGGCTGGCTTCCCGGAAGAGGTGCTGCGTCCGATCCTGCCTTCGCCCCGGCTGCTGTCTGAGCCCGTGATCGGAGCCGAGTCCGATGGAGCCCCAAGGCTCGCGCGGTCCCTCTACGTGATCGATTGCGATCTGGACGAGGGGGAGGTGCGGGCGCGCTGGCCCACGCTCGCACGCTATCTGGAGCACGGCCGCACGCTCGGGGTGCACCGGCGCTATCTGCCGCGTCATCGGTCGCCCTGGTACTCACAGGAACGGCGCGAGCCGGCTCCGTTCGTCTGCAGCTACATGGGTCGCCCGAGTCGTGCGCGCGAGATGCGGCCGATCCGATTCTTCTGGAATCGCA
Organism: Pseudomonadota bacterium; assembly: GCA_003247575.1. GTDB lineage: Bacteria > Myxococcota_A > UBA9160 > SZUA-336 > SZUA-336 > SZUA-336. Next base: position 33,925 of record QJZC01000053.1, on the reverse strand, counting down.
GCCGGGCAATTACGGCCAACGTGTACCTGATGCTGTATCCCAAGCCGCAGCTCGCGCGCCTGCTGGCAGAGGACGACACCCTGGCGATGCAGGTGTTGCAGACCCTCGAAGACATCTCGTCGAGCTCCCTGTTGCGGCACGGTCGGGTGTATGGCGGTGGTCTCTACAAGCTCGAGCCGCGCGAACTGCGCGAGCTACCCGCTCCGAAGCTCGCGCAGCTCGTAACAGCCAAGGCGATGCGCGGATGAAGGCGCGCGTTTGGTATGTGACCGTGTACGTGTTCGACTTCGAGGGCGCGATCGAGTTCTATCGGGACCGGTTGGGGTTCGAGCTGGGCTTCGTCGACGAGGAGCTCGGACATGCTTCGTTCGATGCGAACGGGGTGGGGCTGGCCGTTGCGCGTGTCGAGCCCCGCTCCCAGGAGGCCGTGTTGGTGGGGCGCCATACGGGGATTGGCGTGGTGGTCCCAGACCTCGAGCAAGCCTACGCCGAGCTGAGTCGGAGTGGCGTGGAATTCAGCATGCCGCCGACGCGCCAGGCATGGGGGGGATCTCTCGCCATGTTCCAGGATCCCGACGGAAACGTGCTGTTCTTGGACCAGCAGCGCGAGATGAGCTGATCCCCCAGCTGCGCCCGCGGCGGCGGTCAGGGAATCCAGGTCAGGGAATCCAGGTCAGGGAGTCCGCGTCAGGGGAACCTGCGTCAGGGCGTCCGGAGGACGAGCAAGCGAATCTCGGTCATGTCCTCGATCGCGAAGCGGATCCCCTCACGGCCGAGGCCGCTGTCCTTTACGCCCCCGTAGGGCATGTGATCCACGCGGAAGGAGGGGACGTCTCCGATGACGACTCCACCGACTTCGAGTATGTCCCACGCGCGATGCGCCTTGTAGATGTCGCGTGTGAAGATGCCCGCCTGCAGACCGAATGTGCTGCGATTGACCGAGTCGAGTGCCTGATCGAAGTCCGAGAAGCGACTTAAGATCGCCACGGGGCCGAAGACCTCCTCGCAACACAGGGGTTGATCGAGTGGCACGTCCTCGAGCAGCGTGGCCTCGAGCATCGAGCCTTCGCGCTTTCCGCCGGCCAGCAGGCGAGCCCCCGCCGCTGTCGCCGCGTGGATCCAGCTCTCGACGCGCTCTGCCTCCTTGGCCGAGATCATGGGGCCGATGAAGGTCTCCTCCTGCTTCGGATCCCCCATGGCGAGCTCGGCGACCTGCGCAGCGAGCTTTGCCGCGAAGCGATCGTAGATCGACTCGTGAACCAGGATTCGTTGCACGCTGATGCAGCTCTGTCCCGACTGGTAGTAGGCGCCGAAGAGGATGCGCGCGGTCGCATCGTCGATGTCTGCATCGGCATCTACCACGACGGCCGCGTTCCCCCCGAGCTCGAGCACCACCTTCTTCTTGCCAGCGCGCGCCTTCAGATCCCAGCCGACCCCCGGCGAGCCGGTGAAGGACAGTAGCTTGAGACGTTCGTCCGTCGTGAATCGGTCGGCGCCGGCCCGGCTGGCAGGCAGGATCGAGAAGGTTCCTGTGGGTAGCTCCGTCTCGGCGAGGATCTCGCCGATGATCAGTGCGCCCACCGGGGTCGCGCTGGCCGGCTTGAGTACGAAGGGGCAGCCGGCCGCGATCGCAGGGGCCACCTTGTGCGCCGTCAGATTGAGCGGGAAGTTGAAGGGGCTGATGAAGGAGCAAGCACCGATCGGCACGCGCTTCCACATACCGCGGTAGCTGCGCGCGCGAGGGCTGATATCCATCGGCATGACCTCGCCGTAGATACGAACCGCCTCCTCGGCTGCGATGCGGAAGGTGTCGATCAGGCGTGTGACTTCACCGCGCGCGTCGCGGATCGGCTTGCCTGCTTCGATGCAGAGCGCCAGCGCCAGCTCGTCGAAGCGTTGCTCGAAGCGCCGGATACAGTGATTCAGAATCTCCTGTCTCGCGTACGCTGGGAGCTCTCGGCACGGGGCCTCGGCCGCGACGGCTTGCTCGATCGCGCGATCGATCAAACTCGGGTCCGCTAGCGGCACGCGTGTGGCGACCTCTCCGGTGTACTTGTCGATCACCTCGAGATCGTGGTTCGGAGCCTCCGGTCGATTTGCGAGGTAGAGAGGGTACTGATCCTGCATCGGCTGTTCTCCTTCACGTCGCCGGTCAGATCGGACACTCGATGTTGCCGAGCCGCTCCGTCAGCTTTGCGTTTTCGCGGTAGTCGATGGGCAGAACCACGAGGCTCGGGCCGCCCGCCTGGAACGCGTGCTCGAGCGAGCTGGCCAGGTCCGAGCTCTTCTCGACCCGGTAGCCGTTCCAGCCGAACGCGTCGGCCAGCTTCAGGAAGTCGGGGTTTCCGAAGCTCAGATCGACGTGCCTGCCGAACTCGTTCTGCTGCTTCCACTCGATCAGGCCGTAGCCGCCGTCTTCCCACACCATGACGACGATGGGGGTGTCGCAGCGCCGGGCGGTCTCCATGTCCTGGACGTTCATCAGGAACCCGGCATCGCCGCAGATGGCGAGCACGCGGCGCTCCGGGTGGACCAGCTGGGCCGAGATCGCGCCGGGAAGCGCGAAGCCCATCGAACAGAATCCATTCGGAATCAGGCAGGTATTGGGCTCGTGACAGTGGTAGTAGCGCGCGATCCACATCTTGTGCGCTCCCACGTCCGACAGGACGATGTCGTCTGGGCCCATGACCTTGCGTACGTCCCACAGCACCTTCTGTGGGCGGATCGAGCCAGAGGTGTCGTCGTCGGCGTATTCCTCGAGCTCCTGCAACATTTCCCGTCGCGTGGCTTCCTGGATGCGCAGGTCGAATTCGAGCGGGCGATCGAGCGCGGCGACGCGCTCGTTCAGCATCCACAGAGCATGGGAGAGGTCGCCGACGATGTCGACGTCGACGTGATAGTCCCGGTCGATCTCTGCTGGCAGGAAATCGATGTGGATGATCTTCTTCGCAGATCCCGCATTCCACAGGCGCGGGTGATACTCCACCATGTCGTAGCCGATGCAGATCACGAGGTCGGCCGCGTCGATCGCGTAGGTGACGTGATCTCGAGCTTGCAGCCCTACGGTGAAGAGACACTGGGGGGAGTCCATGTCCACGCACCCCTTGGCCATGAACGTGCTGGCGACTCCGATGCCCGTCGCTTCCACGAAGCGACGCAGCTGCTTGCTCGCGCGTTTTCGAATCGCACCGTTTCCGGCGATGACGATGGGGCACTTCGCGCTGCGGATCATCTCCCAGGCCTGATCGACGATCTTGTCATCCGGCACTGGGCGCCGTAGGCGCACCGGTTCGAGGGGTGCCACCCCTGTGTCGACCTGTGCCTTGGCGATGTCTTCGGCCAGCTCGATGTGACAAGCCCCCGGCTTCTCCGTGGTCGCCAGCTTGACCGCCTTGCGGATGACTTCGGGAATGTTGTTCGGATGCCAGATCGGCTGGGCCCACTTGGTGACTGGCTTGAACATGCTCACGACGTCCATCGCCTGATGGCTCTCCTTGTGCAGTCGCTTGCTGTCCGCCTGCCCTGTCAGCACGAGGAGGGGCGCTCGATCCATGTTGGCGTCGGCGACACCCGTGATCAGATTGGTGGCGCCGGGCCCGAGCGTTCCCAAGCAGACCCCCGGCTCGCCGGTCAGGCGTCCGTGAACTTCGGCCATGAACGCAGCGGCCTGCTCGTGGCGGCACAGGACGAAGCGGATCTTACCGGAGTCTTCGAGCGAGATCATGAAGTCGGCGTTCTCTTCACCAGGGACGCCGAAAATTCGGGTGATTCCCTCGGCTTCGAGGCAACGGACGAATAGGTCGGAGGCCTTCACCTTGTGCTCCTTATCCTGACATCGATGAGTCGGGGGCACGAGTGAGCGCTTCGGCCTCTCGTGCCCCCGAGATGGGTCGCTCGCTCGGGGTTCGAGTGAGATGTCGATCCGGCTCCGCGGGCGTATCGCGCTTCAGAGGATGCCGGTCGAGATCATCGCGTCTGCCACCTTGATGAATCCTGCGATGTTCGCTCCCTTGACGTAGTTGACGTGATCGCCCTCGGTGCCGTACTGCACGCACTTCTGATGGATGTCGCGCATGATGTCGCGCAGGCGTCGGTCGAGCTCGTCGCGCGTCCACGACAACCGCATGCTGTTCTGAGTCATCTCGAGGCCCGAAACCGCGACCCCACCCGCATTGGCTGCCTTGCTCGGAGCATACGCGATCTTCGATTCTACGAAGAAGTCACAGCCTTGCTTCTCGGTGGGCATGTTCGCGCCTTCGGAGACACCGATGCAGCCGTTCTCGATCAGTAGCCGCGCATCGTCGGCGCTGATCTCGTTTTGCGTTGCGCAGGGGAGGGCGAGAGCAGCTTCGACTCCCCAGGGACGCTTGTCGGCATGGAACTCGCAACTGTACTTCTCGGCGTACTCGGAGATGCGGCCTCTCTCTACACCCTTCAGGTGCTTCACGTAGTCGAGCTTCTCCTGTGTGATCCCGTCGGGATCGTAGATGAAACCCGAGGAATCGGACAACGTGAGTACCTTGGCGCCGAGTTGGATCAGCTTCTCGGCCGCATACTGAGCGACGTTTCCGGATCCGGAGACGATGGCCGTCTTGCCGGCGATCTTGTCGCCCCGATGAGCCAGCATGTCTTCGAGCATGTAGACGGTGCCGTAGCCGGTTGCTTCGGCTCGAATCAGGCTGCCGCCGAAGTGCAGGGCCTTGCCGGTCAGAGCTCCCACGAACTGGTTGGTCAGTCGCTTGTACTGACCGAACATGAAGCCGACCTCTCGCTCGCCCACCCCGATGTCGCCGGCCGGCACGTCGGTATAGGGGCCGATGTGATGCCAGAGCTGCGCCATGAAGGCTTGGCAGAAGCGCATGATCTCGCGGTTGGACCTTCCCTTCGGGTTGAAGTCGGAGCCGCCCTTGGCGCCGCCCATGGGCAAGCCGGTCAGACTGTTCTTGAATGTCTGCTCGAATGCGAGAAACTTGAGGATGCTCAGTGACACGGAGGGGTGGAAGCGGATTCCGCCCTTGTACGGGCCGATGCAGTTGCTGTGCTGTACTCGGTAGCCTCGGTTGGTCCGTACGTTCCCCTCGTCGTCTTCCCAGCTCACTCGGAAGATCACGATTCGATCTGGCTCGGTCAGTCGCTCCAGGATCTGAGCTTCTTGATAGTGAGGGCGGTCCTGCAGAAACGGAATGATGTTCTCGGCGACCTCGTTGACCGCCTGGTGAAATTCGTGCTCGCCTGGATTCCGCCGAATCAGCCCTTGTGAGAAGCTCTCGATCTGCTCCTGAACCTTAGCCATGCGTCCGTCTCCCTTCGTCCTGGTTTGAGATGAGGTCCCAGAGGTTCGCTGACGACGCGCCGCGAGCAGCCATCATGATAGCTGCTTGCGGATTGCCAGCCACGCTCCGCGAGTTGCGGATCGGCGCGAGCTCGCGCTCGCTGGAGCTGCCGCTGGCCATGTGCGATTCATGGGCGCGACCCCGCGCGCGACCCTGGTCAGCGAGCCGAAGCGCGTGTCCCCTGCGCCGGCCATGCGGTCTGGACTCCAGCGCGCGATCGTACGTCAAGGCGTTGACCTCGGACGCCGATCAGTGGCGAGTTCATGAAAGTCACGTCCCGATGAGTGGTAAGACACCCGCTACCGAGTTCTGGCCGGAACGTTCGGGTGGTGACCGTCGCCGCTTCGCCCGTCACGAAGACGCCCTCTACGTTCGCCTGACGCGCAACGGTAGCGGACCCGGTGAGCGTTGCGAGCTGATGGACATCTCCGAAGGCGGAATGAGCGTTGCGACTCCGATGGGTCTGGAGCTGCCGATCGATTCTACGGTCGTCGTGGAGTTCCCTTTGGGCCGGACGGCATCGCGTGTCCAGACCCACGCGATCGTGCGTGGGATCCAGACCGAGGAGCCCGCCTCGATCAATCTGGAGTTCTACGACGACTCGGCACTGTTCCGTCAGACCGTGCTCTCGTGCATCGTGTCGTGGGGATCCAAGCGCGCGGACGACCGCCGCACACCGCGAGGTCGCTAGGCCTCGCGCGCTAGTGTGGCGTGGTATCCTCGTCCGCATGTCGGATTCAACGGTCTTTGGGCGCATTCTCGACGGCGAGCTCCCGTGTCACCGCGTGTACGAGGACGATCTGGTGTTGGCGTTGCTCGACATCCAACCGGTGTCCTACGGGCATACCTTGGTCATCCCGAAGCAGCGTGTGGCGTACCTCCACGAGTTGTCGCCGGAGTCGTCCGCAGCCATCGGCCGCGTGCTGCCTTTCTTGTGCCGCGCCGTGATGCGGGCGTCGGGCTGCACGCACTACAACGTGCTGCAGAACAACGGTCGTCCGGCCCACCAGGCGATCTTCCACGTGCACTTCCACATCATTCCCCGCTTCGAACAGAGTGGCTTGGGGGTCGGCTGGAAGTCGGGATCGCTGGCAGCTGCCGATGCCGAGAAGCTTCTGGTCGAGCTCCGAGCGTCCTTGGCTGAGGACCCGGTCTAGGTCTCACTCTGCAGCTGGGCTGTGCCAGCAGCCGTGGCGACGCTCGCACCCACCAGGGAGGGTGTAGTCCGGCTGCGGCGCTTGCGGTTGAAGAGCGTCCAGTGCAGGCGTAGGCGGCCTTCGATCAGCCAGTACATGACCGGGACGACGAAGAGGGTCAGCCCCGAGGCGACCAGCAGGCCCGAGATGATGGCGATGCCCAGCGGGACCCAGAACTCGCCGCCCTCCGTCAGGTTGAGGGTGAGGGGGAAGATTCCGGCGACCGTCGTGATGGTGGTGAGCAGGACCGGTCGCAGGCGCCGTAGCGATGCTTCGCGGACCGCTCGTCGCAGGGGCACGCCGGCCTCACGATACTGGTTGATGCCATCCACCATCACGATGCCATCGTTGACCACGATCCCCGTCAGTGACACGACCCCGATGAATACGCTGAAGCTGAACGGCGTTCCCGTCGCCAAGAGGCCCAGAGCGACTCCGACGATCGAGAGAGGGATGCACAGCAACACGATGAAGGGCTGGACGATCGAGTTGAACTGTACCGAGATCACGATGAAGATCAGCAGTAGGCCCCATCCGAGTGCATCGCTCAGACTGCCGAGAGAGCGGGCACGCTCCTCCGTCTGTCCCCCGAAGGCGACGTTGACTCCGTCGGGGAGGTCGAGCTGCGCGAGCCCGGCGGTCGCCCCGCTGGTCAGGGCGACCGTGTCGTAGCCCGGTCGGGCCTCAGCCGTGATCGTGATCGATCGCTGCGAATCGTAGCGAGTCAGTGCCTTGGGCGAGAAGTCGAAGTCTACGTTGGCGAGTGTCCCGAGCGGAATCAGGCTGCGGTCGCCTGCACGCAGCGGAAGCTCGCGGACTCGGTCGAGCTCCTCCGAGTAGTCCTCGGGGGCGCTGAGTCGCAGGTCTACGCGTTCGTCTCCTACCCACATGCGTCCGACTTCGACACCGACCGTTGCGATCAGCAGTGCTTGTGACACGTCCTGGGGGGTGAGCGAGAACTCCGAGCTGGCCAGGGCCCTGTCTACCTCGATGCGGAGCTCGGGGTTGCTCCGCTCGTAGTCTACGTTGACGTCGCGCGCCCCTTCGATCCCCTTGACCATCTCTTCGACACTGCGCGCAGCAACGACGACGTCGTCGAAGCGGGGCCCCCGTACGCGCAGCGACAAGGCCTCGCCGACGGGGCCGCCCTCGGAGAGCTCCTCCACCTCGATCGCGAGCCCCGCGTAACGCGCGAAGCGCGTGCGGAGATACTCGGCGATCTCCGACTGCGAGCGCTCTCGTTCCGACGCCGGAAGCAGCTCGATGGTGAGGGTGCCGCGCTCCGGTCCGGACCGTTCCCTACCCATCCCGAACGGGTTCGCCCCGCCACCGGTGCCGGCCGTCAGGACGAAGTGGTCCACTTCCTCCATGCCATCGAGCTCGCCCGTGAGCAGCTCTCCGATGCGATTCGTTTCCGCCAGTGGCGTTCCGAGCGGCGAGGCGAAGCGCGCGATGATGCGTCCGCGATCCGTCGTCGGCATGAAGATGGACGGAATCACGCCCGTGACGATCAGCGAGATGGCTACGACGAAGCTGATCGCACAGCTACTCAACAGGAGTGTAGGGCGTTGCAGGCAACGATCGAGCGTTCGCTGGTAGAAAGGGCGCATGACGCGCATGAAGCGGCTGCGCTGGATCTCCTCGCCGGTCCCGATTCGGTGGCGGTGTGCATCGATGTGCTTCATGCGCGCAGCGACCGCGGGGATCAAGAAGTGGTCCACGAAGATCGAGCCCGTGATCGCGAATACGACCACCTTCGGCATGACGGACATGAACTGGCCCATGATCCCGATCATCAGCACCATCGGAAAGAAGGCCGAGATGGTCGTGATGTCGGCAGAGAGCACCGCCATGCCGACGCGCTGAATGCCGCGGGTTGCGGCCTGCATGGGCGGGAACCCGTCCTCGACCTCCGCGTGAATGGCCTCGGCTACGATCAGCGCTCCATCGACCACCAGCCCGAGCACCAGGATCAGTGAGAAGATCGACATGTTCGAGATCGACATGTCGAAGATGAAGAGTCCGATGAAGGTGACCAGCAGCGAGAAGGGCAGCACGCTCGCTACGAGAAGAGCCTGACGCCACCCGAACGAAACCATCAGCACGACCATGAGCAGGATCAGGCCCAGGGCGGCGCTGGTCCCGAGCTGCTCCAGCATGCGTCCGATGGCAATCGAGGCATCCTGTGTGGGAGTGAGTCGAACTCCGGGAGGAAACGTCAGACTGCGCTCGAAGGCGATCGCCTTGAGCTTCTCGACGGTGTCCACCGTGTTCACGTCCGGCTTGCGTTTGGCGATCAAGGTGACGCTGGGTTCGCCGTTGAGCGACGAGTAGCTCTCGCGACGCTTGTGGTGCAGAGAGACCTGCGCGATGTCGCCCAAGGTGACGGCGCCCGCTCCTTCATTGGCGACCACGATCGAGCGGATCTCATCGAGCGAGCCGAACTCTCCGGTCGCCCGGACCAGTCGGTCTCCGGAGTTTCCGCGCAGCTGTCCTGCGGGAGCCGCGCGCGCCTGTTGCCGCACCCGGCTCGCGAGCTCTGCCAGGGTGAGGCCGTACTCCGCGAGGACCGCTGGCTCCGCGAAGATCCGCACCTCTGGCTCGAACCCTCCGAAAATTTGAACTTCGTTGACGCCCTCTACGGCTTCGAGGTCCGGTCGCAGGTCCTCGGCGATCTGGCGAAGGCGAGCGGGGCCGATCCCTCCGCTGATGACGAACGACAGGATCGGCTCGTCGTCCGTGCTCATCTCCTGGACCACGGGGACCTCGACCTCATCCTCGAACTCGGCTTCGGCTCGGTCGACGGCGGTGCGTACCTGGCGCAGGGCCTCATCCAGGTCGGTGCGATCCTCGAACTCCATGAAGACCACGGAGCTGCCTTCGGTGGAGACTGCGTTGATGTGTCGCAGGTCGTCTACCTGAACGAGCTCTTCTTCGAGATCCAGCGTGACCTCGGATTCGACCTCGTCCGGTGTGGCTCCCACGTAGGGCACCACGACCATCGAAAACGGCGCGCGAATGCTCGGGGCACGGGTCACGGGGAGCTCGAACAAGGTCCACAGCCCGAAGAAGATCAGCAGCAGGCCCACGAGATAGACGGGCAGCGGGCGCTCGATGGAGCCATGGAAGAACTTCATGAGGCGCGGCCTTCCCTGAGGACGCGATTGTCCACGCGCACGGGGTCGCCGGGGCGCACGTCATGCTGACCGCGCACGATCAGCTCGCGGTAGGGAAGGTCGCCCGGCAGGATCAGGACCTCGTCGCTGATGCGCGCCGCCGCCACGGACACTGGAACTGCGCGGCCGTCCTCGACGAAGAACACGACTCTCTCGCCGGCGTGCTCCACCATCGCCTGCAGCGGTAGGACGAGTGCCCTCTCGAACGACTCGGCGATCAGTTCGGCCCAGGCGTTCATGCCGGGGCGTAGCATGGGGTCCGGTGCCGGTCCATCCCCCGGCGTGGGCGCAGACGTGGGCTCGACGGAATCGCGCGGTGCCCCCTCGGAGGCGATTTCGGAGCCTGCGCGGGGCCCGGGAAGGGAGCCCGGATCCGGGCCGATCGCGCCGTCGTCGAAGCTCGCGGGGACGTCTGGAATCGCACTCATCGCTACTGAAATCTCGGGGTTGGGGAGCCGGATCTCCACCTCGAATAGATGTTCTCCGGGCAACGCGGCGGCGGCGACACGCTCGACCCATCCGATCAGCGGCTCGCTCATGGCCGCGGGGACGTACACCCGCGCTCGATTGCCCACGCGCACCTGTGAGACCTGGTACCCGGGTACCCCGACCACGAGCTTCAGCGAAGACGTGTCCAGCACCGTTGCTACCGGCGCTTGCGGCAGCACGAGCTCACCGGGCTCTGCGACCACGTCCGCGACGATGCCCTGGATGCCGGCGCGAAGCGAGCGCTGGCGGAGTCGGTGGCGCGCCATCGTCATCTCGGAATCCCGCATCGACAGCTGTGTTTGCGCGGTGTCCACCTGCTTGCCCGTGGCGGCGTTGGCCTTGGAGAGTCCCTGCACCCGTTTCGACTCCGCCCGCGCGTCCGCCAGCATGGCGTCGGCCCGTCGAAGCTCGGCCAGCTCCAGCGTGTCGTCGAGCTTGGCGATGACTTGGTCCGCCTCGACCCGAGTCCCCTCCTCGAGCACGTCGACCAACCGCCCACTCACCTCGAACGCCAACTGACGGCGCTCGGCGGCCTCGAGCACGCCGAGTTTGCGTGGCAACGTGCGATCGTGAGCGCGCGGCTCGATCCGCTGAGTGGCCACCAGGCGCTGGTTCGTCTCGGTTTGGTCGCCTGCCTGCGCGGGGCGGTCGGCTGGGCAACCGGTCAGGCTCAGCGAGAGCGTCCCGAGTAGAGCGAAGCTGACATGCAGTGATCTCATCGTGCGCATCAAGGATCCCCAGCCGCCGTCGAGCGTGCTCCTCCGACCTGCAGCCCTATGCGGACTATCGTCGTCGCGCGCCGCAGACCTGCGTACGTCCGTGGAATCCGAGCCGTCGCACGTTCCGCGTCGGTCGTTTGGAGCGCGCGTCGGCTCCGTACTGCAGATTGGCGGCAACTGGACGCGCACCGGCGGCATCCCGTCTGCTCCCCGCGAGCACTCGCACGGCGCAGCTCAGCGCACGCAACAAACAGCGCAAGTCGTCCAGTCTGCTGGCACGATCGCGGATGTTCGTCGCTCGGGTGGGTGCGGCGGGAGGGGATCACCTTGCTCCAGGTGTCTACCATTGACGCCTTCTACAGCAGCGCGCAAAAATACCACGCGTTGTGAGTTTGCGCGAGCTTGCGAAACGTCGCCGTCGGAGGCGAATCCTCGATGCGGCCCGGTTCCTGATCGGACGGGGCGGAATGGAGGAGCTCTCCATGCGCCGCTTGGCCCAGCAGGCGCAGGTCAGCACGCGTACGCTCTACAACCTGTACGGCGCCAAGGAAGACATCGTGTACGCACTGATGTCCGAGACGATGGCGAGCATCGACGAGATCCTGCAGGAGAGCTCCGATCCCGACCCGTTGGCTCGCTCGTACACCCTGACCCGACTCTCCGTCGAACGGCTGCTCGAGGGGGAGGAGCTGCACCGCAACCTGATCCGAGCCTCGAAGCTCGAGCCAGGGAGCTCGCGCGAGCCTCTACTGATCGCGCAGATGCGCTCGATGCACGAGATCCTGCTCGGTCAGGCGCGCGAGCAGGGTCAGCTTCGCCCGGGCTTCTCTCCGCGGGTATTGGCTCATCAGCTGGTGATCACCTACGGACAGGGCGTCCGATTCTGGGGGAACGGCGTGTTGGACAGGCACTCCCTGCGGGTTCACTCGCTGCACTCCTGGGGGCTGGTTCTGCTGGGGGCGGTGACCGATTCCGCGCGCGAGCCGATCGCAGCGGTGGTGGCGGAGCTCCATCCGGAAGCAGAGCGGGTGATCGACCGGCTAGAAGAGCTGTTCGCGAACCCGACCGAGCGCCAGCGTGCCAAGTTCAGCGAGCATCGCGCACTCGAGCCAGGAGCCGACGTAGCTTTGGCGGGCTCTGTCTAGGATCGAGCTCGAGGTTCGAGTCGAGCGTGAGTGCGCGCTCGAGTGTGCGCGAAGCATCGGTGACGCGGCTGAGTGCGACCTCGGATGTCGCGGTCATCAGCTCGAGACGCACGAGCTCGCTGGTCAGGGGGGTCCAGCGCGCAGCTCCTTCGAGCTCGCGGCGGAGGCGATCTGCACTCCCCAGGACCTCGTGGAAGCGTGCCCGCTTGAGCTGAGTCTCCAGGGCATCGAGCTGTGCCTGAATCGAGTCGATGTCGATGGCGCCTCGAACAGTGTCGATTCGCTCGGGTCGCACCGTGCCGGCCGAGATGTAGAGCTCGCGGTCGCGGTGCCATACGCGATACCACTCCCGGTCGCGTGTCTGTCCGGTGACGCGCAGCGACTGTCCGGTCCCGATTACATCGGCTCGCCGGAAGTCCAAACCGGGTCCGCTCCGGAGGTTGGCACCGGTCACGGCGACGAAGACTCCGCGAAAGGCATCCACCTGCGGATCCAGGTCGGCATCCGTGAGCGCAGCGAGGTTCGAGTCCCGAGTGAGGGGGGCGGCTTCGGGGCTGGCCCAAGCAGACTCGGTCTGCGTGACCACCTGCCGCGTGGTTGCCGCCAGTTGCAGGCTCCCCGGGCCTGCGTCCGACTGCGCGTCGAGAATCGTCGTGGGGACGGGAGCTGCTGCGCTGATCGCTGCTTCACGCGGCGCCGGGCGTCCGACCAAGATCTGGAGACGGCTCTTCCATCCGCTCCCGAGTGCCTCCGGTGCAGAGTCGTCTTGTCCCGCCAGGAAGGCCAAGCCAGCGCATGCACTCAGGGCGAGCGTTGTGCGAACTCCGATCATCTTCTTCATCCGGTCACGTCTCTAGACCGCTCCATGGGGGCGACTGGAGCTATCGCAGCAGGGCACCCCGTCCGCGCCATGCTGCCACGCAGCGCTCGCTCGAGCTATCTGTAGGTACAAAATTGTACCTCAACTACAGTGATTTCGGGTGCTGAACCTACGCAACCCCATGTCTAAATGCTGGGAACTTCGTGAGGACGCAGCCCGCGCACACGATTGTGCGTGGGTAGCTTGCTCCTCCCTTACGTTTCCGCCAGCTCGCGGGCGAGCTTCCGGAATCTCGCGAGCCTGTAGGGGGACAGCTCCCCCACTTCTGCTGCTGCTCGCACCGCGCAGCCCGGCTCTTGCACATGTTCGCAGTCTCGAAAGTGGCATGACCGCGCGTAGGAGGCAACGTCGGGATAGACCTGGTCGAGCAGTCCCGGGTGAGCGGCCGTCGTGGCCAGCTCCCGGATTCCGGGTGTATCGACGACGACCGTCTCGCTCGCGAGCTTGTACCAGGTTGCCTGGCTCGTGGTGTGCCGCCCCTTGCGATCCCGCTCGCGTAGCTCGCCCGTGCGCAGACACAGCTCCGGTTCGAGCGCGTTGAGCAATGAGGACTTGCCGACGCCGCTGTGGCCAGCGAATACGGTCTGCTGTCCTTGCAGGGAAGCGCGCAGCTCGTCCAGTCCCGCACCGGTGAGCGCCGACACGGTCAGCACCGGCACCACGGCTGCGTAGCTTCCCACTGCCTCGGGCAGCTCGCGGCCGTGCATCAGGTCGCACTTGTTTGCGATCAGCAGCGCGTTCAAGCCTCCCGCTGCGGCCGCCAGCAGGAAGCGATCGACCACCCCCGGAACGAACGGAGGTTCGACTAGCGCGGTCACGATCGCCACTTGGTCCATGTTTGCGGCGATCACCTGGGGCTGACGGCGCTGATGGCGACCGCGATCGCGCGGGCGGATCCGCTCCAGGCGCGTCCGCCGCGCTTCGATCTCGAGAACGCGTCCGGTCGCAGGGTCGAAGCGGACCTCGTCCCCGACAGCCAGCGCAGTCGAGGCGCGGGCATGGCTACCGCTCAGATGGAGCTCGTGGACCTGGTCGCGGTGGATTACCTCGCAACCACCGCGGAACACGGTGATTACGATTCCGCGCTCACTCGGGGGTGACATAGGCCGCGGTGATGCCTCCGTCGACGGTGAACGTAGCACCGTTCACGTAGCTCGATGCATCGCTCGCGAGGAACAGCGCGGCCTGAGCGATCTCTTCGGCCTGAGCCAGCCGACCGAGCGGGATGTGCACCATGCGTCGGGCACGCGCAGCGGGGTCGGCGAGGAGTTCCCGGAGCAGGGGGGTGTCTACCGGACCTGGACACAGCGCGTTGGCGCGGATCCCTTCGCGCGCATGAATGGTGGCGACCTCGCGGGTGAGGGCGAGCACGCCCCCCTTGCTCGCCGTGTACGCGATCTGGGCTGCCGCAGACCCCAGGAGCGCGACGAAGCTGGCGGTGTTGATGATCGACCCACCACCGGATCGACGCAGAGCCGGGATGCCGAACTTGCAGCCGAGGAAGACTCCCTTGAGGTTGACGTTGATGACCTCGTCCCATACCTCGACCGAGGTCTCCTCGGGTGTACCGTCGGCTGCCGGAAAGATGCCCGCGTTGTTGAAGAGGACCGAGAGCCCCCCGAAGGCCGCTTCGCACGCCTGGATCATCTGCTGGCAGTCGGCACTGCGACTGACGTCGCCCCCGAATGCGAGGGCGCGACCGCCGTCGGCCTCGATCGCGGCCGCGACGCGTTCGGCATTGGTGCGATCGCGGTCCGCCACCAGCACGTGTCCGCCCTCGCTGGCGAAGAGACGCGCTGCGCGCTCCCCGATCCCGCTGCCGCCTCCGGTGATGATGCAGGCCTTCTTGTCGAGCTTCATGAGATCCTCCGAGCGGCATCGACGAGCGCGCCGAAGAGTGCGTGTTGGCGCGCGTCTTCTGGTTGCATCTCGGGGTGCCACTGCACACCGAGTGCGAACGGATGGTCGCTTACGACGATCGCTTCGAGCACCCCGTCGGGCGCGTGGGCCGCGGGCTCGAGCCCAGATCCGAGGCGATCGATCGCTTGATGGTGCCACGAACAGACGGGAAAGCGTCGTGCTTCGAAGATGGGATCGAAGCGCGTACCCGGAACGAGCTCCACGGGATGCTCGACCGGGGTCCGCGGAGGGAGCCGGTGTGCGATCGTGTCACCGTAGACTTCCGGTAGGTGCAGGGTCAGGTTTCCACCTAGCGCTACGTTCAGGATCTGCATGCCTCGGCAGATTCCGAGGAGTGGCCGGTCCCCGCGCGCCAGCGTCCGCCTCGTCAGTGCTAGCTCGAAATGATCTCGCCGCGGCGAGAGCATGTAGACGCTCGGGTGGCTGTGGTCGGTATGGCAGGTCGGGTCGATGTCCCCTCCGCCTGCGAGGATGAGACCATCGATGCGATCGAGCCACGCGTCGATCTCCGTGGGACAGGGAGGCAAGAGCACGGGCACCCCTCCCGCGCGCACGACGGCTTCGGCGTAGGCGATCGGGAGCGAGACCGCCGGTGCGATGAGGTCCTCGTCCGGCCCGTACATGGAGACTCCGATCAGCGGATGCTGCCGCATCGAGGTCGCCTCCCGTCGTGTGCGACAGTCTGCGTGCCGTGCATGACGCGGCTCAGACTCGCTCGAAGTAGCGTGCGCGTTCCCAGCTCGTGACCACGCTTTCGAAGCGCGCGAGCTCGCAGCGGGCGAAGTGCAGGTAGTGATCGACGACGTCGCTGCCGAAGGCGGAGCGCAGGAAGGCAGAGTGCTCCGCGATCTCGATCGCCTCGGCGAGGGAGCGGGGAACCTGGGGAAGCTCGCCGGCCTCGTACAGGTTGCCCTGGAACAGGGGCGGCGGCTCGAGCTGGCGAGCGATTCCGTCCAGTCCCGCAGCCAGGGTCGCGGCATAGGCGAGGTAGGGATTCGCGTCGGCCCCTGGGATGCGACACTCGCAGCGCAGCGAAGCATCGTGACCGACGACCCGGAACCCGGCGGTGCGATTGTCGTACGCCCAGCCGATGGCAGTGGGTGCGAATGTCCCCGTCGCGTAGCGCTTGTAGGAGTTGACCAGCGGAGCGAAGAACAGCATCAGCTCGTGTGCGTGTTCGATCAGCCCGGCGAGCCAGTGCAGGAACAGGCGTGAAGGGCGAGCACGCGTGCCCTCGATGGCGGGCTCGGTTCCGGCGAAGAGCGCGCGCTTCGGATCGTCGAGCGCCCAGAGGCTCGAGTGGAGATGAAAGCTGTTCCCGGCGTGCTGCTCGTGCCACTTCGCCATGAATGTGAGCGAGAGCTCTTGGAGCATCGCCATCTCCTTGGCCGCATGCTTGTAGAGGACATGGCGATCCGCCATTTCGAGGAACTCCGCGTAGCGCAGGTTGATCTCCTGCTGCCCGGGTCCCCACTCGCCTTTGCTGAACTCGACGGGTATGCCGGAGGACTCGAGCCTGCGGCGAATCTCGCCGACGATCGGCTCGGAGCGCGTCCCCTGCAGGATGTGATAGTCCTCGATGTAGCTTCCGAAGGTTTCGAGCTGCATGTACTGCTTGCTGCGCGCGCCCTCGTAGCTGTCGCGGAACAGGAAGAGTTCGAGCTCCGAGCCGCCCATCGCGAGAAAGCCCTGGTCGGCCGCACGCCGCACCTGGCGTTTCAGGATCGTGCGCGGAGCGACCGCAACGGGCTCTGCCGATCTTTCGTCGAATACGTCGCAGAGCACGATCGCCGTGCGTTCGAGCCAGCTCGCGCAGCGGGCCGTGCTCCAGTCCGGCACGCAGTGCATGTCTCCGTAGCCTGTCTCCCAGGAGGTGAATGCGTAGCCGGGGGTCGGGTCCATCTCCATGTCGCACGCCAGCAGGTAGTCGCACACGTGCATGCCGCCCGCCATCACCTCGTCGAGGAAGAATGCCGCCGTGATGCGCTTGCCGACGAGGCGACCGTACATGTCGGGAAAGACGGTGAGCACCGTCTCGATCTCGCCGCGCTCGAGCGCATGGCCGAGCTGCTCCCGGCTCAGGCGCCCCGGCATGCGATCTCCTGTGCCCGCTTCGGTGGCGCGGTCGCTCGGCTCGCTCGCGCGCTCCCCCTGTGCGGCGTTCTTGCGTGGGCTCTCCATCCCGCGGCCTCCTCGGTCACTGGGCGGGCCATCGCCCGCCGCTGTCGGTTATGCTTGCGCCATGTCCACATCTGAACTCGGCCCGACCTCCCACACGTACTTCTCGCAGCGTCTGAGGCTGCACTATGTCGATTGGGGAAACGAGGGCGCGCCGCCGCTGATCCTGATCCATGGCATTCGGGATCACTGCCGCAACTGGGACTGGGTCGCCCGGGCACTGCGCGACCAGTATCACATTCTGGCTCCGGATCTGCGTGGACACGGAGACTCGGAGTGGGTTCGTGGATCGAGCTACGCCCATCTCGACTACGTCTACGACATCGCCCAGCTGCTCCATCAGAAGCAGCTGTTCCCGGTTCGGATCATTGGGCACTCCCTGGGCGGGAACATCAGCTTGCAGTACACAGGGCTCTATCCCGAGCACGTGCAGAAGGTCGTTTCGATCGAAGGTCTCGGGCCGCCCCCAGAGCGCATGCGAGAGCGCGCCCAGCAGTCCATCCAGCTGCGCAGTCATGGTTGGATCGAAGCTCAACGTGCGCTGGCGGGTCGCGTGCCGCGCCGCTACGCGTCCTTCGAGGAGGCGGTGGTCCGCATGAGGGAGGCCAACCCCCGGCTGAACGACGACCAGTGCTTGCATCTCACGCACCATGGAATGAATCAGAACGAGGATGGTACGTACAGCTGGAAGTTCGACAACTACGTGCGCGCGATGTCTCCCCACCGAACGCAGATCGATGATCTGCGCGCGCTCTGGGGCGAGATCACCTGTCCGGTCATGCTCGTGCGTGGCGCCGAGAGCTGGGTCAGTGATCCGGAACGCGATGGCCGTGCAAACGCCTTCCGAGATCCGCACATCGTCACGATCGACAAGGCTGGCCACTGGGTGCACCACGACCAGCTCGAGGAGTTTCTCGGACACGTTCGGTCCTTCCTCTAGCAGCCCAATCGGGACGGCTGGCCGAGCGGGGACGGCGGGCCGAGCGCGCTCTCGGGCACTGGTTGTCGGGTTCAACGCTCGCGATAGCGCTCGGTGAGTTCGTCCTGGCGCGTCGTCAGGTCGAGCTCACGCCCCTCGATGAAGACGCGCTCCGGCCACTGCGTCGGCTCGAACGGGTCTCCGTTCCAGACGACCAGATTGGCTCGAGCTCCGACACGGATGCGGCCTTCGTCGGACATGCCGAAGATCTCGGCTGGAACACGGGTGATCGCTTGCAGCGCTGCTCCTCGCGGATAGCCGCGTGCGATGGCATTTCCGGCGGAGACGCGCAGACGTCCCGCCTGTGTCGGCGGCCCGCCGTGCATGAAGGCGACGCGCACACCCGCTTCGAGCAGGATCCTTGCATTGTCGGCACGACTTGCAAGCGAATCGAGGTCGTCGGGTAGGTTGGCGAGCGGATCGACGATGACCGGGACCTTGGCGCGTGCGATCTGCCGTGCGACCTGCCAACCTTCGCGCGCGCCGACCAGGACGCCCGTCAACTTCTGATCCGACAGGATCTCGAGCGTCGTCAGGATGTCCGACGCGCGATCGACCCGCACGATCAGCTTTGCGTTGCCTTCGAGGGTGCGCGCGAGTGCCTCCAGGTCGGCCGCCGATGGTGCGAGCTCGCGCAGCGTACCGCGGATGTATGCACCACGATTCCCGGGCGCGCGGTACAGGCGTGCATCTTCGAGTGCGGCGCGCAGGTGCAGGAAAGCGCGGCTACGCGCGCCTGGCTCCGAGACGGAACTGTCGGCGCGCACGCTCGCAACGAGCGCCAGCGACCGGTTGCGGACGAGGCGATCCGGTGAGAGCGAGACCCACGCCGCCTGGCCCGATATCACGCCGCCGAAAGGAAGGAGCACGGCTGACGTAATGCCCTGCTGACGCGCGACCGAGATTGCCAGCGCGCTCGCATCGAAGGTGTCGCTCGCCATGAGCGCGGCACGAATCGGCATGTCCAGGTTCTCGTCTCCGAGCGTGCCTTCGATCGCGCTCGGTTCTCCCGTCGTGAGCTCGATCAGGCCGAGCGTCGAAGCCGCGTCGACCAGCCCCGGCGTGACGAGTGCGCCGCCGAGTTCGATGCGTTCGGCGCCGCGCGGAATCTGTACGTTCTTCCCTACGGCTGTGACCTCGCTGTTCGAGATCACGATATTGATGTCGTGCTGCGGATCGGCATCGCCGTTCCAGAGCGTCGCTCCGAGCAGCACGAGAACTCCCGCGAGCAACACGTTCACTGTGCGGGCTCCGGCGCCGTACGGCGGGCTCGCCGAAGGTCGTTGGCACGGCCGAGGTTTCTACCACGGCCGAGCAGGAAGTCGGACTGCGGGAAGCGCTCCGGCTCGGCTCGATCGAAGACCAGCTCTCCCTCTACGAAGACGAGGTCGGCTCGGCTGTAGACACTGAACGGGTCACCGGACCAGACCACGACGTCTGCAGTCTTGCCGACCTCGAGCGTTCCGTAGCGGTCGTCCAGGCCCAGTACCCAGGCTGGGTTGGCCGTGACCCAGCGAATCGCGCGTTCCCGGGGGATGTCCAGCCCGGCGCGACGCCCCGCTGCCATCGCGCGCGCGGCTTGCTGGTTGAGGCGCTGGATGTCGTAGGGAGAGTCGGAGTGCAGGGCGACGCGCACACCGGCGGCGTCGAGCAGAGCCGCGTTGGCTGGGATCGCGTCGAGCATCTCTTGCTTGCGTCCCCACCAGTCGGCCCAGACAACGGCTCCCACTTGCGCCCGTGCGAGCCTGTGGCGAATCTTGTACGCCTCGACCGCGTGATGGAAGGCGCGCGGAGCAATGCCGAACTCTGCGAACATCGCCAGTCGGCGTTGCATCTCGTCCGCTCGGTAGCAGTGGTTCTGGATCAGCGTACGTCCAGCCAGTACTTCAGATAGCGCTTCTTGGTCGAGCCGGCGTGCGTCGCCGGACTTGGGCGCATAGGCCTGGGCATCCTCGAGCGCTTGGCGCAGCAGAGCCTCGGTGCCCATGCGTGTGGTCGGTGCGGCATTGCGCGCGCCGTAGATGCGTTTCGGGTTCTCGCCGCACGCGATCTTCATGCTGCGCGGAGCACCGTCTACGAGCAGCGGAGTGATGCTGCCGTCCGCGCTTGGCCGCACGTGGAGCGAGACCCCCTGACCCCCGATCACATTCCCCGATCCAGGCAGCACGTGGATCAGAGTGACACCTCCCGAGGCAGCGGCGCGCAGGGCGGGGTCCTGGGGCCAGAACGCGTCTTCGGCTCGAAGCTCGGGCTTGATCGGTCCGCTGAGCTCGTTCGCATCTCGGTGTGCACGGATGAAAGGGGCCGGGGCGATGCCTACATGAGAGTGAGGGTCGATCAATCCAGGCGTGATCCAACGCCCGGAGAGGTCGAGGACCCGCGTGGCATCGCCATCCTCCAGCGACCTTGCGATAGCCGCGATGCGTCCCTCTTCGATCAAGAGGTCGCCAGCGAAGGCTTCGAGCTCGGTGGCCGTAAGCAGGGTCGCTCCGCGCAGGAGCAACCGCTTTGGTTTCGGAGCCGGCTGACGCGGCGAGTCCGGAGCCTCGCTGCTCGGTTCGGTGCGAGTCGGAGTGGGCGCCGCCGTAGGAAGCTCTGGAGCTGTGTCCGAGGCCGACGGGAGAGTAACCGAGCCTTGCCGGGAGGTTTCGGTGGCAGGCGGGCGGTTGGCCGTGGGAGCGTTCGGCGGCGTGAACACCTGTAGCAAGCGCTCGGTGCAGGCCGTCGAGCAGAGGCAGATTGCGAGCGCTGGCCAGAGCCAGACGTGTCGTCTCGGAACAGGAAGGCCGGGAGAGACGTCGGTGGTGTTGCGAGGCGCCTGAGCGCGATGCGATTCGGCCGGGGCGAGCATGCCCGGAGTCTAGCAGCCCTCCGGTCGTGGCGAGAGCGCGCGTGGTGCGGCTAGCCGAGGGTGTCGATCAGGGATCCCACCAGATCGAGCTCGGTATCGAGCACGCGCAGGGATGCCTTCGCCTGGACCGAGGCGACCGAAGAGTCTACGAACTCCGCGGCCAAGTCTACCTCGCGCGGCTCGCGCGATTGTTCGACCTCGACCCGACTACCGCCCGCTGGCACCTCCGATTGTCGTGCGCGCAATGGCCGGAAGTCCTCTGTTTGGAGGTTGGCCACGTTGTGCGCCGACACATTGCGCCGCGCGATCGCGGATTGGATTCCGGAGAGTGAGCTCCCGATGGCGCTGGTGGGCATAGGCGATCCTTTCTGTCGGTCCCCCTCCGATTCGGTTGGCGTCGGTTTCCGCTTGAGTCTTCGTCGTTTCCCGGTTGCTCGCCTGAGGCTGCTTCTCGCCTGCATCTCGACGGGAGACCCGCTTGCGCCTGAAGCTCCCTTCTCGTGCGGACGATGCACACCTTGCGCACCCCAGTCGTTCTCTGGCGGAGCTCTGTACCCGTTGGCGCTGGTTGGGGGCTCAAGTCGCGCAATGTCTTCTCCGATCCATCTACTGGAATCAAAGGGCTTGGATCCATCGGAGGGAAGGACGAGCGGAGGTTTCACGGTGGACCCACTCGAAGGTCTCTCATCTGCGAACACCGAGACGCTGCGCGGAGCGCGTGCGACTGCGGAGCGCGCAATCCCTCGCGTCGAGCGTTCTGCACCCGCGCGCAACGACGAAGAGTCGAGCCGTAGTACCGCGCTCACTCGCCGCGCGCGCGCGGCAACGCCGTCCGAGCCACTCCAGGCGCGGGGGGCTTCCGGTGCAGCTCGCGGCGAGGGTGTCTTCTCCTCGCAGGATGGTGTTTCCGTCTCGATCTCGGCCGAAGCGCGGACCCTGTTCGAGCGTTCACAAGGTCGGGCGCTCGGAGACGAAGACAGTGAATCAGTTTCCGGTGGAGACGAGATCGGTTCGGAGCGGATCACCGCACGCGCGATCGGCTCGTCCGCGTCGGAGAAGGCGGCGGCAGGCACGGCTGTGCCGCGTGCAGAAGCGCCCGACGGCTCCGCGTCGTCGCCCATCCGGGCTGAAGCGGACGACGCGCGCGAAGAAGAGGCCCTGTTCGGTTCCGAACGCCTAGGGGATTCGGACGCCGGGAGCGAGGTCGATCCTGCGGCTACGCAACAGGCTTCAGCCGCCAGTCGTTTCATCGCGGTCAGGGTCGGTCCCGCACCGCTCCCGCTGACACAGTCGACGGATGCATTCGCTCCTGCCGAGGTGGATCCAGCGGCCGCTCTTCAGGGGCGGGCGATTCTGCGAGCCGCCTCACAGGTACTGTCGCTACCCGAGCCGAGCATTGGCACGAGTCCCTCGACGGATGCGGAAGCGGGCGGGCGAGTCGCGACGAACGCACGCCGGACGGATGCCGACGCGTCGGACGCGAGCCGTACGCAGCGAAGGTCGGTGGCCGAGCTTCCGGAGGCCCGCGAGCTACCCGGACTCGAGACCCGCGATGCGCGAGAGACCGGGCGTGAGGAAGAACGTTCGGAGCGAAGCTTCGAGCTGCCGGGCCGTTCCGAGGAGAGTGCAGCGCGTCTTGGCTTCCGCTCGGCGGCAGCGACCGATCCTCGTCCACGTGTGGCGCAGCAGAGCCTTGGAGCGCGGCTCGAGACGGGCTCCTCGACCGAGCTCTCCACTCCACGGCTGTCGCGCTCTGGAGATCTCGCGAGCGTAACCAGTGTCGCCCCCCAAAGTGGGGCGATCGGCGACACTCGAGAGGCGAGTCGCGAGGCGACGGCCGCCTCACCTACGCGATCCCAGCCCGATGTCGCCGACGATGCCGAACGCGAGATCTCTCAGCTCGGCAACACAGTCGAGGCGAGCGCGTCCGAGGCGATCGTCACGCGCTTCCTGGAGAACGTCGAACCGGAAGATCCAGGGCCGGTTCCGCGACCGCGCGAGTTCATCGGCTCCCGCTCCGCTGCGTAGACGGGCGCGCGTACTCCGGGCCCTCCATCGCCAGGCTCGGGTCGCAGCGGCGCAAGCGTGCGCGTGTTTGCAAAGCCGTGCACTGCTTTGAGCCGTTGTCCGCTGCTGCCGGTCGACTCTTCTCGCCTGCGCTCGATTCCGATAGGGAATGGCGGACGATAGGGAAGGCGTAGCCGGGGGGTGAGCCCGGCCGGATCGGGTTGGACGCTGGAGGGCGAGGTGTCGGCGCAGGATCAGCACAGTTCGGAGCCATCGCGGCGGCTGGCTTTGCGCCTCCAGCTGGCGGGTCCGATCTTCGTATCTCTCGCCGCTGGTCTGGGTGTGGGTGCACAGGTCTACGGAAACGTCGGTCTGCGGACTTCGTTGGGACCGACGGAGCTCATGTGCATCGCGTTTGGGCTGGTTGGCTACGCGGCGCTCGGAGCCTATGCCGTGTGGCTTACGGTGAGCCGTGGCCTCGGGTCGCCGAATCCTTCGAACGAGCGAGAGCTCGAGCAGCGGGTCGCGCAGCTCTCGAGCGCACTCGAGAGCGCGCTGCACGATGCGCGCCACGATCCCCTGACGGGCCTTCCGAACCGCGGTGCAATGCTCGAGCGGCTCGCGCACGCGATTGCCCATGCGCGGCGCTACGACCATGGCGTGGTCATGATGCTCGTCGATCTGGATCGATTCCAGCGTGTGAACGACCTGTTTGGCAACGTGCTCGCCGATCGTGCCCTGCGCGAGATCGGGCTGCGGGTAGCGCGGGTGAGTCGCGCGAGCGACGTCGCGGGACGGCTGGGAGGCGACGTCTTCGGTCTGGTCTTGTTCGGTGCGCACGGGATTCCCGATGCCTCCGCGACCGTCACACAGTTGCGTCGCAGCCTCGCGCGTCCGGTGCGTATCGACGGGCGCGACGTCGTCTTGCCCGCAAGCATCGGGATCGCGTTCTTTCCCACGGATGCGAGGGACGAGCACGAGCTCCTGCGGCGTGCCGAGCTCGCACTCTCTGCAGCGAAGGAGAGCGGTGGCGATTGCATCCACTTCTTCGAGCCCACTCTGCATCAGATCGCGCAGGGAGAGATGGAGATCGAGCGCGAGCTGCGACTGGCGATCGAGCGCAAGGAGTTCGTGCTCCACTTCCAGCCACAGCTCGATCTGGCCAACCTCCGGGTCGTCGGTGCCGAGGCCTTGATCCGATGGGAGCATCCCGAACGCGGTTGCCTGGCGCCGTTCCACTTTCTCTCCGTCGCGGAGCGGACGGGTTTGATCGCACCGATCGGATCGTGGGTGATCCAGGCGGTCTGCGAGCAACGCGCGCGCTGGGACGCCGAGGGACTGCCGCGATTTCCGGTCGCCCTCAACGTGTCGGCCGAGCAGTTCGCCAGCGGTCACGTAGCGTCACAGCTTCGCCAAGCCCTCGAATCGCTGCAGATGAATGGCAATGAGATCCACTGCGAGGTCACCGAGACCTGCATGATCCGCAAGGCACAGGAGACCCTCGATCAGCTCGAGGAGCTCAGGCAGCTGGGAGCGCGGATTGCGCTCGATGATTTCGGGACCGGCTACTCGTCACTCACCACGCTCAGCAAGTTTCCCATCGACGTGATCAAGATCGATCGCTCGTTCGTGTCGGGCATCGGCTCCGATCCCAAGAAGCTCTCGATCGTGGCGGGCATCGTAGCGTTGGCGGAGAGCCTCGGTCTCGATACGGTCGCCGAGGGCATCGAGACCGAGGACGAGCTCGCGCTCGTGCGCGACCTCGGCTGTGCCCGAGGCCAGGGGTACCTGTTCTCGAAGCCCCTGCCCGTAGCGGACTTCGAGCTCTGGGTGCGCGGCCGCGCCGGTTCCAGCGAAGCTCCCGTTTGACACCGTGCTCCATTCGGGGGTATTCCGAAGCCAGAGATCCACTAGGAGGATGGGATTGATGGCACACCGGAGCACACACCGGAGCAGACAGGGGTTCCATGGGCGCGGCGCGCTGGGCTTTGCTGCCAGCGCTTGCTTGGTGGGCGTACTGGCTTGTGGGGCGCAGGACCAAGGAGCAGACAGCAGCCGATCCGAAGCCACCTCGGAGATGGCTTCGGAGCAGGCTGCGGGTGGCGCCGACGTCGCGGCCCAGGCCGCGACATCCATGGCGGACCAGACGCAGATCGAAGAAACTGGTTTTATCTACAAAGATTTGACAGTTGCTTCCGAGAGTGCGCGCGCGGGCGAGGGCCAGACGATCACGATGAAGGGCACCCCGCTCGTGCTGAAGGGACAGGAGATCAAGGTCGGCGATCGCCTGCCGACCGCGATGCTCGTGTCCTCGGGCCTCGAGCCGACTTCCCTCACCGACGGGCAGGGGCATGTACGGATCGTCAGTGTCGTGCCTGCGCTCATGACCGCGACCTGTGAGCAGCAGACGCACTACCTGAGCGAGAAGAACGGGGGACTGGAAGACCAGATCGAGCTGGTCACAGTGAGCATGGATTCGCCGGAGCTGCAGACCGAGTTCGCCGAGAAGGCGAAGATCGAGAACGTGACCTTCCTGTCGGACGAGAAGGAAGCGGCCTTCGGGAACGGCGTCGGACTGCTGATCGAGAAGCCGCGCATCCTCGCGCGCGCGGTCATGGTCGTCGATTCGGAGAACGTCGTGCGGTATCTGCAGGTGGTTCCCGAGCTGACCTCGATGCCGGACATGGAGGCGGCCTTCGACTTCGCACGCGGTTTGGTGTCGGAGGCTTCCTGAGCGACGCCCCGCGCACCCAGACATGAAAACGCCCCGGGGCCCTTGGGCTCCGGGGCGTTCGTGCTTCGAGCGTTTGCGCCAGCTCTGCGGTGTAGCGGCTCGTCCGCTCAGTCTCTCGTCTGCGCGGGAGCCTAGGACGCAGCCGTTAGAGGGGAAGATCCCCTGCGGCCAGGCGCACGCTGCCATCCTTCGCGTAGGCTTCGATCGTACGCTGAGCGATGCGCCACTGGTGCACCTCGTCGGCGCCATCGGCGAATCGCGCCCAGCGCGCCTGGGTCGCCATGTGGGCGAGCGGGGTATCGGTCGAGTAACCGAGAGCTCCGTGGACCTGGATTGCGCGGTCGACGATCCGATTCAGCGAATTCGCGACGAAGTGCTTCGCCATGGAGACCTCGCTGCGGAAGTCCTCCTTGCGATCGATCTTGTACGCCGCGTGGAGCACCATCAGCTTGCACTGGTAGAGCTCCATGGTGGAGTCCGCGATCATCCATTGGATGCCCTGCTTCTCGGCGAGCAGCGAGCCATGAGCGAAGCGGCTCATCGCGCGCTCGACCATCATGTTGAGCGCGACTTCGGCCTGGCCGATCCAACGCATGCAGTGGGCGAGCCGAGCGGGTCCCAGGCGAGCCTGGCCCAGGCGGTGACCCTGTCCTCTGCCACCGAGCAGGTTGGCATCGGGGACGCGCAGATTCGTGATGCGGATCTCGCAGTGGTTGTGACTGCCGCTCATCGTCTCGACGTCGCGCACGATCTCCCAGCCTTCGGAGGGCATGTCGACGAGGAAGGCCGAGTTCACCGCCTGCGCGACATCGGGATCGTCCTCGGTGCGTGCGATCAGGATCGCGAAGTTCGCGCCGCGGGCACCGGAGATGAACCACTTGTGCCCGTTGATCACCCAGTCATTGCCGTCCTTGACCGCGCGGGTCTGGATCAAGGTCGGATCCGAGCCGGCCACCTCGGGCTCGGTCATGGCGAAGCACGAGCGCATGCGCCCTTCGCAGAGCGGGATCAGGTACTTCTTCTTCTGCTCTTCGTTCGCCCAGTGCAGCAGGGTGTGCATGTTTCCCTCGTCGGGAGCCTGCGCGTTGAGTGCGAACGGACCGAAGCGGGTCTTCGCAGCCTCGGCCGAGACGCTGGCCATCGCGACGTGTCCGAGCCCCATGCCGCCGAATTCCTCGGGCATGTGGGGCAGCCAAAGGCCCCACTCCTGTGCGGCCTTGCGCATCTTGATCACGTTTTTGACCAAGGTCTCGCGATCGTCCGGCTTCTCTTCGATCGCCTGCTCACAGGGGCGCACGATCTCCGTGAGAAACTGTCGTATCCGGTGCCGGACTTCCTCGACCTCGGGCGGGAAACTGAAATCGATCGCCATCTGTCCTCTCCTCCGTCTAGTCCGTGGTGCCTGGTGCCTGGCCTACGGCCCTGGTCATGGCCTCTGACCCTGACTCTGGCTCAAATTCATCACATTGCATCAAACTCTAATGCAGGCGTATTATTAAGTCCATCGTCTCATGTCGGTGGTTTCAGGACCAAGCCTGGGTTGTCCGACCTCGATCGGCGACGAAGGAGAGCGAAGGTGTCAGAACCTGCCGGGAACGGTCGGAGGGGAAGCGAGGACACGCGTCTCAAGCTGATCCGTGCTGCCGAAGAGCTCTTCTCGGAGTACGGAATCGGTGCGGTATCGCTGCGCCAGATCAACCGGCACGCCGGTCAGCGCAACGCCACCGCACTGCAGTACCACTTCGGAACGCGGGGCGCGCTGGTGGCCGCCATCCTGGCTCGACACCGCGCCGACGTCGAGCCGCGCCGCCACGCGCTACTCGACCGATTCGAAGCCGACGGCGGCGACCTGCGCGCGCTCGCGTTCGCGCTCGTGGTGCCCGAGGCCAGCAAGCTGACCGACCGGGATGGAGGCTGCGCCTATCTTCGAATCATCGCCGAGCTGGTGCAGCGGCCCGATCGGCCGCTCGATCCTTCGGACCCGGAGAGTCCTCAGGAGAGTATCCACCGCTGGCGGCGGCTGGTCGCCGACTGGATTCCCGAGCTCGCGGTACGCCGGCTGCACCGCCGGTTCTCTGCGATCAGAATCTTGTTCACCGAGCTGGGCCGGCGCGCTCAGGATCCGGAACGCCGCGATCACGAGCTCTTCGTCAGCCACCTCGTCGATCTGATCGCGGCCATCCTGGCGGCGCCCGTCTCCGAAGAGACGGAGCGACTGCTGAAAGGTCGGCGCCGTGGATCGAGGGCGTGACTCCATGAATCCGTGTCACCGTGACAGGGTGTCGTCGGGCACTGCGTACGGAGAGAATCGATGAAGCATACGGGCAAGACTCCGCGAGTCGCCATCCTGGGTGCGGGCCTCTCTGGCATATGCATGGGGATCCAGCTCTCCCGCGCGGGGATTCGAAGCTTCGAGATCTTCGAGAAGGCCGAGCGGGTCGGTGGAACCTGGCGCGACAACACCTATCCTGGCGTGGCTTGCGACATTCCCTCGCACCTCTACTCGTACTCGTTCGAGCTCAATCCCGACTGGAGTCGCTTGTTCGCGCCAGGGGAGGAAATTCAGCGGTACTGCGAGCGGGTGGCCGCGAAGTACGGGCTCCACGAGTATCTGCGCTTCGGGTGCGAGATCGTGGCGGCGGACTTCACGGATGGGCACTGGACCCTGCGCGACACGAGCGGAGCCACGCATCACTGCGACGTCCTGGTGAGCGCAATGGGAGGACTCCACCGTCCTCACGTGCCCGACTTTCCGGGCCTCGAGAGTTTCGAGGGCGTCCACTTCCACTCGGCGCGTTGGAACCACTCGCACGCACTCGCTGGACGCAGGGTGGCCGTGATCGGAAGCGCCGCGAGTGCGATCCAGCTGGTTCCCGAGATCGCGCCGCAGGTGGAGCAGCTCTATGTGTTCCAGCGCACGCCGAACTGGATCACGCCGCGGATCGATCAAGAATATTCAGAGGCCGT
Source organism: Pseudomonadota bacterium (assembly GCA_003247575.1). Taxonomy (GTDB): domain Bacteria; phylum Myxococcota_A; class UBA9160; order SZUA-336; family SZUA-336; genus SZUA-336. The sequence goes on along the minus strand of QJZC01000053.1, from coordinate 5,351 downwards.
GCGCGCGCGGTTCCGGCGTCACCCCTGGCGCGCACGGCTGCATCGCTGGCTGATTTACTGGCTGCTCGAAATGCGTTTCCCGGCGTTCCTGCAGGGCAGCTTCATGAGCCGCATGTCGAGGCGCATGTGCGCGCGGCACCTCGAGGACCAAGTACGCGACCCGGAGCTGCGCAGCAAGCTCACCCCGGACTATCCTCCCGGCTGCAAACGGCTGCTGATCTCCAATGACTTCTATCCGACCTTGCAGCGCGAGAACGTCGAGCTGGTGACCGATCCGATCCACCACTTCGAGGCCAAGGGGATCGTCAGCGCGGACGGTCGCATGCGCGACGTCGATACGGTCGTGTTCGCGACGGGCTTCGAGCCGTTCAACTTCCACACGTCGCTCACGGTGACCGGGTCCGGTGGCCTGACTCTGGAGGAGCTCTGGCGTGAGCGCATCTACGCGCATCGCACGCTCGCAGTTCCCGGCTTCCCGAACTTCTTCATGCTGCTCGGGCCGAACAGCGGGCTCGGCCACAACTCGGTCATCGTGATGGTCGAGGCTCAGGTTCGCTACGTGCTGGGGTGTATCCACGCGTTGCGCGAGCGCAGGCTCGAGGCCTTGGTGCCGCGCGCCGACGCGACGCTCGCCTTCGACGCGAAGCTTCACGGGGACATGGAGCGCACCATCTGGCAGGGCAACTGCCACAGCTGGTACCAAGACGATCAGGGTAGGGTCTACACGCTGTGGCCGGGTACTACCTTGCGCTACATGTGGGAGATGCGCCGACCGAAGCTCGACGAGTACGAAGAGCTCTCAGGCTGAGCTCGTCTAGGGCTCCGAAGACTCGCTCACCTCGAGATCGACCATCAGATCGTCGGCTACGCGCTCGAGCTCCTTGCGCAGGTGATCGAGGGACAAGTCGGTCGGCACGGTGAGGAGTGCACTCGCGTTGAAGAGGGCTTCGCCCGACATGGCGCCGCGGGTGTACTCGGTTTCGAGCTCCTCGACGTTGACGCCATTGCGCGAGAGCGCGGCGGAGATGTCGCGCACGATTCCCTGGCGATCCTGTCCGACCAGGGACATCTCGAGCCTGCGCACCGCGCTTGGGGTCTCCGGCTCTGCGGGCGTGACCGACACCTTGAGTCCGCGCGCTTCCAGTCCGGACAACGCCGCGGAGAGCGGCTCGAGCTGCTCCGCGTCAACCTGGACGTGCACGATGCCCGCGAACTGGCCCGCCATGCGCGCCATGCGACTCTCGAGCCAGTTGCCGCCGTGTCCAGCTACCGCTTCGGCGAGCGCTTCGACGAGGCCGGGCCGATCGGGGCCTACCGCAGTGAGGACCAGTGCTCTCATTCCGGCAGTCTAACCTGTCGATCGTCCGCTGCGCATCTCATCGCAGGCGAAGCGTGCCTCGTTCTCTGAGAAGTGCATCCCAGGCGCTGCGAAGTGCGCGCCGACGCGCCAGAATATCCGTTGCTCCGGCGGAGCCCGCCAGCTGCCTCGAGGCTGCGCGCGCTCTCGGCGCCCGGGGTCGTGAGCGGCCCGAGTTTTCGGGGGGCGAAGGCCGCAGGGGCGCAGGGGAGAGAGGTGCAGTTCGAAGAGTTCGAGATCCTGGCTCAGCCGGATGACGAGACCTGTGGGCCCACGTGCCTGCATGCGGTCTATCGCGCCTACGGGGACCGGATCTCGCTCTCGCGTGTCATAGAAGAGGTGGAGCCGCTCGAGACCGGGGGCACGCTCGCCGTGCTGCTGGCCCATCATGCCTTGCAGCGGGGGTACACCGCGCGCATCTACACCTACAACCTGGCCGTCTTCGATCCGACCTGGTGGGACACAGGCGACGTGGACCTCGCCGCGAAGCTGCGTGAGCAGGCCAAGCACAAGCGATCGACCAAGTTGCGCGGCGCCTCACGCGCCTATCTGCGGTACCTCGAGTTGGGAGGCGAGCTGCTCTTCCAGGATCTGAGCCGGCGACTGCTCCGGGAGCATCTGCGGCGCGGAACCCTGCTGCTGGTGGGGCTGAGCGCCACCTATCTCTATCGCTGCGCACGGGAGCGGGGCGAGCGCGAACTGGTCTATGACGACATTCGCGGGGAGTCGATGGGGCACTTCGTCGTCCTCTACGGGTTCGACCGGTCCAACAACCACGTCTTCGTCGCGGATCCCTACCACACGAACCCCGCTTTTCAGCGTGCTCGCTACTCGGTGCACATCGATCGCGTCATCGGCGCGATCCTGCTCGGTGTGCTGACCTATGACGCCAACCTGTTGTTGCTGAAGCCGAAGGAAAAAACTGGATGAGGGCGCTCGTCGTCGTCGAGAACATCGAACGTCTGCCACTCGAGATTCCCGGGGTACAGGTCGTCTCGGCCAAGGACTACCTGATCTCTCCGGACCCGACCTGGAAGGCTCGAAGCGTCGTGTTCAATCTGTGCCGCACGTACAGCTATCAGACGACCGGGTACTACGTTTCGCTGCTCGCGGCCGCGCGGGGCCATCGGCCCTTGCCGTCGGTATCCACCCTGCAGGACATGCGGCTGCGCGCGGTCTTGCGCGGGGTATCCGATGATCTCGACGAGCTGATCCAGAAGTCGCTCAAGCCGCTCCGCGGCACGGAGTTCCAGCTCAGCATCTACTTCGGTCGCAATCCGACCGAGCGCTATGCGCGCCTGGCGCAGGCGCTGTTCAATCACTTCCCGGCGCCGCTCCTGCGCGCTTCGTTCGTCAAGACCAGCGAATGGCGGCTGGAGAAGCTGCGACCCGTGGCGACGAGCGAGATTCCGCCCGGGCATCTCGACTTCGTCATCGAGCGCGCCAGTGCGTACCTCTCGCGTCCGCCGCGGCGATCTCGCAAGCGGTCGGCGCGCTACGATCTGGCGATCCTGCGCAATCCCGAGGAAGAGGAGCCGCCGTCGGACGATGCCGCGATCCGCAAGTTCGTGCGCGCGGCGCGCGAGCTCGACATGGAGGCGTGGGTGATCCATCCGGACGAGTACGGCCGACTCGCGGAGTACGACGGCCTGTTCATTCGTGAGACGACCTCCGTAGACCATCACACGTTTCGCTTCGCGCGCAGGGCGGCCGCCGAGGGTATGGTGGTGATCGACGACCCCGAGTCCATCTTGCGCTGCACCAACAAGGTCTTTCTCGCCGAGATCTTCGCGCGCTGCGGAATCCCGCGCCCCCGCACGCTCGTGATCGACTCGGACGATCCCAAGCCCGTGGAGCAAGCCGTCGGCTTCCCGTGCGTGATCAAGCAGCCCGACAGCGCCTTCTCTCGCGGCGTCGTCCGTGCCGACTCGGCCGACGAGCTGCATCTGCGATTGCGTGAGGTTCTGGAGGAGTCCGAGCTCGCGCTGGTGCAGGAGTTCCTGGTATCGGACTACGACTGGCGCGTGGGTGTGCTCGAGGGGCGTCCACTCTATGCGTGCAAGTACCACATGGCGCGCGGCCACTGGCAGATCATCCAGCGCGCGGGTGATCAACGCACACGCTACGGCCGTGTGGAGCCGTTCCCACTCGAAGAGGTTCCTGCGAACGTGGTTGATCTGGCCGTGCGCAGCGCAGCATTGATGGGGCAGGGGCTCTACGGGGTCGACCTGAAGACGGTCGGCAAGCGTACCGTCGTCGTCGAGGTCAACGACAACCCGAGTCTCGATGCGGGCTACGAGGATAAGCTGATCGGAGACGCTTTGTACGACAGCATCATGGCTTACTTCCGGCGAAAGCTCGACGAGCGGGGGGCGCTCGAATGAGTGTATCGCTCCGGCTGTTCGAAGGGATCGGGATCGAGCTCGAGTACATGATCGTAGACCGGCGGACGCTCGCCGTGCGTCCGCTCGCCGAGGTGTTGCTGCGCGACGAAGAGGGCCAAGTCGAAGCCGAGATCGCGCACGGAGACATCGCCTGGTCGAACGAACTCGTCGCGCACGTGGTCGAGCTCAAGACCAACGGTCCTGCCCCCAGCACCGCAGGTCTGGCGGCGGCCTTCCAGCGACAGATCGAGCGGATCGAGGAGCTACTGGCGCCACACGAGGCCATGCTCATGCCGACGGCGATGCATCCCCGCATGAATCCAGACACCGACACCACGCTCTGGCCCTACGAGTACGGCCCCGTCTACAAGACGTTCGACCGAATCTTCGATTGCCGCGGACACGGTTGGGCCAACCTGCAGAGCATGCACATCAACCTTCCGTTCTCCGGCGACGACGAGTTCGGCCGACTGCACGCCGCGATCCGGATCGCGCTCCCGCTGCTTCCCGCCCTGTGCGCTAGCTCTCCCTTCATCGAGGGTGTCCGCGGCCCTGGGCTCGACTCGCGGCTCGAGGTGTGTCGCACGAACTCCCGCCGCGTGCCTTCGGTGGCGGGGGTCGTCATTCCCGAGCGCGTCTTCACGCGCGAGCAGTACGAGCAGCAGCTGCTCGGCACCATCTACGCCGACCTGCGCGAGCTGGACCCGGAGGGGATCCTGCGGCACGAGTGGGTGAACGCGCGCGGTGCCATCGCGCGCTTCGACCGAAGCGCCATCGAGATCCGCGTACTCGACATCACCGAGAGCCCGCGCTCCGACCTCGCGATCGCCGAGTTGATCGTCGCCTTCGTCCGGGCACTGGTCGAAGAGCGATTCATAAGCCGATCCCAGCAGCAGGAATGGGACGAGCGGGTCCTAGCAGAGATCTTCCTCGCCGTGGCTCGCGACGCCGAGCGCGCGGTGATCAAGCATGCCGCCTACGCGGAGGCCTTCGGCTGGGAGCCCGGCCGCGTCTGCACGGCGGGCGAGCTCTGGACGCACATACTGGAGCAGCTCGAGCCGCTATCCAGCGAGGCACACCCTGTCATCGAAGCCATCCTCGCTCGAGGCTGCCTTGCGCGGCGCATCCTCCGCCACATCGACTCCGACCCGTCGGCTCCCCCATCCCCAGCCGAGCTCGCGACCCGCATCGAGCACGTCTACCGAGAGCTCTGCAGCTGCCTCGCGAGCGGCCAGACCTTCGACCTCGATCCGAGCTGAGAACATTCCAAGAATCGAAGTCGAAGTGGGCAGCGGCCGCGACCTAGCCCGGACTGGGCGGATCAGACATCCACTCGATGGTTCAGCGCCAGCTCATCGCCGCACTTTCCACGAATCCCCCAGTTCGCTTTGGGAGTCTCGAAGATCGTGATCTCGAGGTCCTGCGGTGCGACTCCAGCACGAGCTTCGACTTCACGGAACAGTGCACGGATGAGCTGGCGCTTCGCTTCGACCGATCGCCCTTCGAACACAGAGATCTCGATGATGGTGTATCGCGAAGAGCGGTCCTCCGGAAACAAGAAATCCTCTCGATCCAGCGGAAAGAACCGTTGAAACCGCTTCTCACTAGGC
>QJZC01000052.1 GCA_003247575.1 Pseudomonadota bacterium | reverse complement strand
GGTGAGCTCGACGATCAGCGAAGCGATCTCTTCCGGACCCGCCTCGAAGTTTGCGAGCCCACCAGCTGCAATCGCCCCCGGCATCTCCCATACCATGCTGGATCGCTCGTTCTGCGCGATGATCTGTCCGCCCGCTTTGCGAATCGAACGCGCACCCGCGGTTCCATCCCTTCCGATCCCGCTCAGTACGACTCCGAGGCATCGCCCACCGAACGCGCGCGCCGCCGACTGGAACAACGGATCTGCTGCGCAGTAGCCTCCGGCATCACTCGATGGCTGCTCGAGCTCGATCCGCGCCTGAGCCCCCAATCGGGAGACCTTGACCTCTCGATCACCAGGTGACACCCAGACTACACCGGGTGCCAACAGCGCCCCATCCCGCCCCTCACAGACGCGCAGGCGCGAGCGCGCATCCAAGCGCTCGGTCAGCACCGAGGTGAACTCCTTGGGGATCTGTTGGGCAACGACGATCGCCGCAGGCAGCTCTTCTGGAAGCGCCGCCAACACCTTCTCCAAGGTCTGCGGCCCGCCCGTCGACCCTACGATCAGCACGACCTCGATCCCACACCCCGAGCCCTTGGGGGAGCTCACGCGGCCGGCACCGCTATGCGAAGCGACGCGCTTGTGCTGGCGTTCGTACAAAGCCCGGATGCGTGGAACGAGCTCACTGGACAAGAAGCAGAGCCCTTCCTCCCGCGAAGGGAAACCTGTCGGCTTGGCGATATAGTCGCTCGCCCCGAGCGACAGAGCTTCGAGCGCGCGTCGCCCAGCTCGCTCGTTGAGCGAGCTGATCATGATGATCGCGGACTCTGGTGTCGCTTCGCGGAGCGCGGGCAAGGTCTCGAGCCCGTCCAACACGGGCATCTCGAGATCGAGCGTGATCACACTGGGGCGCACCTCACGCGCGATCTCGATCGCGACCCGACCGTTCTCCGCCTGCGCAACGATCTCGATGTCGGAAGCACTGGACAGCGCATCGCTGATCAGCATTCGGACGACGGTCGAATCATCGACCACCATGACCGGAATCGTCACGGAGAGCCTGCCTCGATCAGCGCGGCGCCATCGGAAGCGCGCAACCGATCCGCGAACTCGCGCAGACAGCGCATGTCGATCAGCTCGGTCGCTCGCCCTTTCACGATGAGGGATCCCAATACCCCGTCTCGAGCGGGCGGCTGCAGCTCCTCGACCTCGGCTTCTACGATGTCGTAGATCCCGCCTACCACCAGTCCCGCCTCTCCCGCTGCCGAACGGAAGACCACTACCGGAATGTCCGCGCCGGAAGCATCTCCCTGACTCGTCCGAGTCTCCGATCTGCGCTCCTCGAGCACTTGTCCGAGCCGCACAAGCGGCATCAATCGGCCACGGTACTGCACGACTTCCTTGTCTCCGAGGCACTCGATCATCTCTCGGCTGAACTTCTCGAGTCTCTCGACCGCCCACAGTGGGATTCCAGCTCTGCCATCATCGGGAGATCCCACGACGAGCAGTGCCTCACTGTCCCCCGCGGAGCCCGCCAAGCGATCCTCGATCGAGTTCTCCAGGCCCAGCTGGTCCCGCGACTCCGTGAGAATACCCGACCGCTGCGCGATGTTGAGCACGTCCAGAATCAGCGCGACCTGACCATCCCCCATGATCGTCGCCCCTGCGAACGCATCCAGGTCGGAAAGCTCCTTTCCGAACGGCCGCACGACGATCTCCTGAGTGTCCTCGATGTTCTCTACCAGAAGCCCGAACGCTCGATCGTCTGCCTGGAGCACGACGAGGTGCGAATGCGAAGTGAGCTCGCAGCCCCCATCGAGGTGGAGCGCCTCGGCCAGCGAAACGACCGGAAGCAGGCGGCCTCGAAGCCGGTAGACCGGAACCCCGTGAAGCATTTCGATCCCGCCGGGCTTGTGCAGTAGCTCAGGATGGATGCGTACGAGCTCGAGCAGGCTCACCTGTGGGATAGCGAACCGAATCGACGCCTGCCTCACGATCAGCGCGGGAATGATCGCCAATGTAAGTGGAATCTTGAGCTTGAACGACGTCTGCTTTCCGAGCAGGGTCCCGGCATCCACCGTCCCACCGATGCGCTCGATCTCGCTCCGTACCACATCCATCCCGACCCCACGGCCGGAGACGTTGCTCACGGTCTTGGCGGTGGACAGCCCGGGAATGAAGACCAGATTGGTGAGCTCACGCTCGCTCATCTGCGCCACCTGCTCCGCAGTGAACGCACCCACCTTGACCGCCTTCGCGGCGATCTTCTCGAGATCGAGACCGCCGCCGTCGTCGGTGACCTCGATGTTCACCTGACCGCACTCGTGATACGCGCGCAGCTCCAGGGTGCCCTTGCGGGGCTTCCCACGGCGCTCGCGCTCATCGGGCAGCTCGATTCCATGGTCGCACGAGTTACGCACGAGGTGAGTCAACGGATCCTTGACCGCCTCGATCAGAGACCGGTCGAGCTCCGTATCCTTGCCCTCCATGTGCAGCTCGATCTCCTTTCCGAGCTCACGGGCAAGATCGCGCACCACACGCGGGAATTTCGCCCAGATGCTTCCCACCGGCTGCATCCGCGTCTTCATCACGTGCTCTTGGAGCTCGGTCGTGAGATGGCTCAGGCGCTGTGACATGCCGGAGAGTGCTGCATCGTGCGCATCCTGGGCATAACCGAGAATCTGATTCCGGGTGAGAACGAGCTCTCCAACCAGGGTCATCAATGCGTCGAGTAGATCGACCCCGACCCGAATCGACGTCTCCGACCCTGAACCCGAGCTTCGTGCCCCCGACTTCTGGGCCTTCGTCTCCTCCGCAGCAAGCTTCGAATCCGCCGCAGGACGAGTGTCACCTCCAGTGGCCCCCCGGGCCTGCTCCTCACTGCGATCCCGCTCTGGATCGGAGCTCGATGCAGGCTCGCGCTCTTCCGGGGAGTCGACCGCCTCCGCGGACTCGAGCGCAAGTTCACTCGAAGTCGTGGACTTCCCCTCCTCGAGTCGAGCCTCCGTGGCGCACGCCTCCGAGAAGCCGTCCTCGCTCGCCTGGTCTCTGCTTCTGGCGTCATCGAGGAGCTGGAGTCGCGAGATGAGCTCAGAGAAGTCACCGTCTCCCTCAACGCCGGTCTCGCCGATCTGCTCGAGCAGAGTACGAATCGCGTCGACGGTCGCAAGTAGCACGTCGGCGACATCGGAGTCGAAACCTTCTCCGGTCTCGCGAACCCGGCTGAGGATGTTCTCGGCAACATGTGCAATGCCTTCGAGGTTCTCGAAGGCCAGGAAGCCCGCCGTTCCCTTGATCGTGTGGATCGTCCGGAAGATCTGGTCGAGCAACGCGCGGTTGCTCGGATCTTCCTCGATCTCGACGAGACACCTATCCAGCCCGTCCAGATTCTCCTGGCTCTCGGCCAGAAACTCCGTAACGATTGGGTCGATCTCATCCATTGCGCTCTACCCAGCCGAATTCCCGCACTGCGCTCGTGGCGCGGGCTCCTCTACGCAGAGTCACCTCGCGCTCGGGCCACCGCCCAGTACATTTCTGCACCGATTCATCGGCACCCTCGTGCAGATCCTTTGAGTCGTCGCTGGATTCCACTTCTAAAGCAGCTGTTCGACGGCGCCGATTCACCGCTTGCGACGCGCGCTGGTTCGCGTGGACACCAGATCCGCTCGAGGAACTACGAGGGACAGATGCGGACAGGCACAATGGATTCGCGGCTGCGGCTCTCGAGCTACGACACGGCCGAGGCTCGCCCCTCCCGGATGTGAAAGGCCCAGTCGATGCGCTCCGGAAGCCTCAGCCTGCAGTCGTACCTCTCCATCCCGTTCGCAGTTCTCTTCGTGGGCGCGATCGCACTCTTGAGCCTACTCAGCGTCAACTGGAGTCGGGCGGCGCTCGAGACCAGCCTGGCAACGCGTGCCCGGATCGCCTCGCAGCTACTCGCACAGTCTGTTGCGGTTCCCCTCTTCACCGGAGAAGAGGAGCTCGCCACGGCACTTCTCGAAGATGCGGTGGCGCACGATCAGGAGATCGTGCGAATCCGAGTCATGAGCGAGCAGGGCCGCATGGTCACCGAAGCGAGCGGCCCTTCAGGAGACCTGAGCGCAGCCGAAGTCGCGGCTCTACCCGCAGCGACGCTCGCGCCCGCGTCCAGCGGCGATCGCGATAGCAATCGAACCGCTCGCATCGGCACATTCAGCAAGTTTCCCGAGCTGCTCGAGGTCGTCGCCCCGATCTCCGTCTATGACGAGTCCATCGGGCAGATTCGAATCATCTATACCAAGGCGCGCATCTCCCAGGAGAATCGGCGCGTGTTGGTCTGGGTACTCTGCATCGCGGCCGGACTCTTCTCCATTGGCATGCTCGTCTACGGGCGCATCACGCGTCGGATCACCCTGCCACTGCAGAGCGTAGTCTCGCAGCTGTCGAACCTTGCGCGCGGCGAGGCAGATCTCTCTCTGCGACTACGCGAGGACGAGCTCGGTGAAGTCGGCCAGCTCGGCAGCGCGTTCAATGCCTTCCTCGCACATCTGAGCGAGATCGTCCGAAGCGTACGCGAGACCTCGACCTCGGTCAGCAGACTCGCCGAAGAGATGCGCGAGCTGGGCAGCTCCCTCGCAGTCAGCACCGGCATGGTGCTCGAACGCTCTGGCTTGCTCTCGAAGGGCTGCCAGGGCGTACTCGGTAATGTGGAGCAGCTGAGAACCGACAACGACGACATCGCCGCGGGACTCGGCAGAATCGCCACGCACGCCTCGAATGCTCGCGGAGTGGCACTGCGAGCAGTCAGCTCCATCGAATCGACGCAGACGTCGATGAACGACCTGGGCACCGTCGCACGCGAGGTGTTCGGATGCCAGAGCGTGATCTCCGACCTCGCAGAACAAACGAATCTACTCGCGCTGAATGCGACGATCGAGGCAGTTCGTGCCGGTGAGGCCGGCCGCGGATTCGCCGTCGTCGCCGGGGAGGTAAAGTCCCTCTCCCGCAACACCGCTCAAGCGGCAGCCAAGATCGCGGCGAGCATCACGGCCATCGGGGACCAGGCTCAGGTAGCCGCCGATCGGACCTCGGAGGTGGCCAAGGTCATCCGCGAGATCGCGACTCTCCAGGAAGAGATCTCGGGATCCGTGGAGGAACAGTTCAGTCGCAGTCAGGCTGTACGCAACTACGCATCCGAGGTGACAGAGACCGCCGGATCGATCTCTGACTCCGCCCGCTGCGTGGATGAAGACGTCGGCCGCGCAAAGCAGGTGGTCGACGCCACGGCCCAGCACGCTGCAGCCCTGGCGGGGCTCTCGGATCAGCTCGCGCGTCTCGTCGCCCGCTTCCAGGACGCCACGCGGTAGCAACCCGTCGAACAAGTCACTCCCGTCGCCAGAGCTTTCGTCTTGTCCTAGCAACTGATCTGGTGTGTACTGGCCTTTCGAGAATGGCCCCTCCGGGTGCGCAGCGCTCCACTCGTACCCCCCCATGCTCGAGGCGGCCTCATCAGCGAGAGTCCCAAAGTGACCGATAAGATCTCACTCCGTCTCGAGGAGCGGCGCGTACCCGTAACCAGCAAGCTCGGCTTCAGCGTGGGTGCTGGAGCAGACGGCCTCCACAACATCGCGGTCAATGCCCTGCTGCTCTTCTACTATCAGCAGATCCTGGGCCTACCCGGGACGCTCGGTGGCACTGCCCTCCTGATCGCGATGATCTTCGATGCCGTGACCGACCCGGTCGTCGGCGCACTCTCGGATCGACTTCGGCAGGGGCGTTGGGGGCGTCGACATCCGCTGATGTTTCTGTCGGCGGCTCCCCTCGCAACGTGCTTCATCGCGTTGTTCTCCCCGCCGGAAGGACTGACCGAGTTCCAGCTCTTCGCCTGGCTCACCACCTTCGCCGTGCTCGTGCGGGCATCTCTGACCCTCTACAACATTCCTCATCTCGCTCTGGGCGCCGAGATGGCCCGGCGCTACGACGACCGCACCAGCGTCTTCGCTTACTCCACCCTTGCAGGCTTCTTGATGGGGGTCCTGGGGTACGCCCTCGTTCTTCGGGTGTACTTTCCAGAAACCGTCGAGTTCAGCCCTGGGACCCTCAACCAGGCGGGCTATACGCCATTTGCGCTCGCAGTAGGACTCACGATGGGGTTCCTCATCCTGCTCTGTGCATTCGGGACGAGACGCGAGATTCCCTTCCTACCTCGCGAGGAGCGCCCGGCACACGAACTCGAAGCGCGCGCAGCACTGCGCGATCTGGGCGCGGTGCTCCGGAACCGATCGTTTCAGGCGATCTTCTTGGGGCTGATCATGGCCGCGCTCGTGTCCAATGTCGAGGAAGTGCTCAACACCTACATGTCGCTCCACTTCTGGGCGCTCGGCACGGAACGCCTGGCGGCTCTGACACCCGCCTTGTTGGCGGGCCTTCCCGGCGCAGCTCTGCTCTGCTGGCTGCTCCCAAGGGTCATCGACAAGCGCAACACCCTGATGCTCGCCCTGGCCGGAACCACGTTCTGCGTCGCCTTCCCCATCGTAGCGCGACTCGTCGGGCTGCCCTGGATGCCCGCGAACGGGACGACCGAGTTGTTCTGGACCCTCTTCGTGTTCCGGGCCGGTCTCGGCGTGTTCGGACCGGCGACCTTGATCTTGATCAACTCGACCTTCGCGGACATCTGCGACGAGATCGCGCTCGAGACCGGGCGGCGGCTCGAAGGCTTGGTGTATGCGACTCGAACCTTCGCGCTCAAGCTGGTGAGCGGTCTGGGAAACTTTCTCGGAGGTGTCATCCTCGACTTGATCGAGTTTCCCCAGCGCGCCGAGACGGGCACGGTCGCACCCGAGGTGATCTTTCAGCTCGGACTCGTGGTCGGGCCGATCGGAGGGGCCTGTGCGCTGCTCGGTCTCGTGTTCTATTCCGGGTACAGGATCGATCGGGTCCGCCATGGCGAGATCCTCGCAGAGCTGGATCGGCGCAAGGCAAGCACGGAGGCGGACGTCGCTTGAGCCGCTCCCGGGACGCGCTCAGTCTGGAGGCTCAGCGGCGCGTGGGTCGATCGACGACCGAATGCGTCGGTAATCCGCCCGTGCTGCGGTGCAACAGCTCGAGCTTCGTACGCGCGTTCCATTCCTCATAGAGCGCCGCCGCGGGAATGCGAGCCGAGGACGCCTCGGTATTGCGACGCATCTCGTCCAAGAGATCTGCCCTGCGTTCGTGGAGCAAGGCGGCATGATGGCGATACTCGATCTTCGTCGCAGCGTCCGCGGCTTGCGCGTAGAGTGCTAGCGCCACTTTCGCGTGCCCGCTCACCCGCGCCTGCTCGGCCCGGAGACCGAGCAGCATATGCTCTCGCTCTGGATTCAGCCTGGCGAGCAGGCTGGCACGGCGGAGCGATTGGCGAAGAGTGCGTCGGTGCTCGCGCGTGTCGGATCGGCGCGAGGAAGAAGCGAGCGCCGCGGCGGCTACGCCGCGATAGAAGAACAGATCCAGCGCGTAGGAGAGGGTCGCCTCCTGATGGTCGGGAACTCGCACCACATCGCCGTATCGGCCGAGCACCAGCAGCACCATGCCCCAGACTCCCCACGCTCCCATGCGAGAGGCGTCGCATGCCCGGATGGCCGCATCGATCGCTTCGATCTCCGATTCGAGCGACACATTTTCGGGTATCCCTCCGGTCAAGAGCCGGAGCGCCCGAACCTTGAGCCGTTCCGGAACGGCCATGGAGCTCCGCATGCGCTCGGCCAGCAGCTCCTGCTGCTCCAGAACGCGATCGAGTGGCTCCCCGACCGTGGCCAGAAAGTTGCACCGCCACACGAGGGCGAAGAATCCGTACTCGACGTCACCGAGCTCGAAGAGCCGTTCGGATGCGACACGCAATGGCTCGATCACACCCCGCCGCGATCGTTGCCAGGAGTGGATAAAGGCACTCAAGAGATACTGCGCCCGCGGAGTGAGCGGCGAGTCCGGGATCAACCGACACCACTCCTCGGAGGTCGCGGCAATGCGCAGCGTCCGCGAGAGCGAGCCCCCGTGTGCGAGGCGAACGGAGGCATAGGTTGCGAGTGCCATCGCCGGTGAGTTGAGGCCACTGCGCAGCGCGCGGATCAGCCAGTACGAAACCAGGAAGCACAAGAGCGGCGGCGATGCGACGGAGACGACTGCGCCCCCTGCGGACATGAGCATTCCGGCTGCGAGCCAGCTGGTATCGGGGTCTCGCTTGCTCGATTGTTTTCGGCTGGGACCGAGTGACCCACGCAACGCCCAGTCCGTCCGACGAATGAGCCACCAGATGCGCAGACGACTTGGTCTTGCGGGCCAGTGAACACCGAACCGCGACAGGCCTTCGAGCACGAGGGGCAGAACCTCGTCGGCCGGCCGGCGCAAGGCTTCTGCCCGAATTCGTTTGGCCGCAGCGGTCGCGGCCGCCATGCGTTCGAGGGGGCGCGCCTCGACGATGTCGAGAAGCCCGATCGCGGTCTCTAGATCGCAAATCTGTAGGGCGCTCTCGACCGATTGCACGAACAAGTCGAGGCAGAGCTCCGGCCGCTCTTCCCAGAGCGCCTCCGAACAGAGATCCCTGGCCTGTCGTAGATAGCTCGCCGCGGTCTCGGCGGCCCCCGAGACGAGAGCGCGCTTGCCCGCGAGCAGATTCAGCTCGAGCGCGCGCATCTTCTCGCCCGCGCCGAGCGCATCGCCTGCCACATTCAGGTGGTCAGCGATCTCGAACGCTCGCGAGATGAGCTGCTCGGAAGGCGTGCGCTCGAGGAGGAGGCGCGCCGCGCGAGCGTGCAGCTGTTGGCGTTCAGCTGACGCCAGCAGACTCTGAGCGGCCTCACGAATGCGGTCGTGCACGAACCGGAATCCACGCTGCGAGGGAGCGATCAAGCCCTCGTCGGATAGAGTGAACAGCGCGGGTTCCAGCCCTTCGGGAGCGCCGACACCAAACTCGAGCAGAGTCTCGCGATCGAACTCGTCGCCTGCACAGCTCGCGAGCTGGAGCACCGCCGCGGCCCCCTCCGGCAGACGCGAGATCTTCTCGGTCAGGAGCGCCACCGCTCCCTCGGGAACGTCCGCAGAGGCGATGGCCTCGACGTCCCAGGCCCAGCCAGCAGGAGCCTCGAAGCGAATCAAGCCGAGATCGTACATGTGGTAGATGAACTGCTGGATCAGCAGTGGACTGTTGCCGGTCTTGCGCGCGACACATCTCGCGAGCGGCAAAGTCTGATCGGGTGTGCGCCCGAGCGCATCGGCGATCATCTGTGCAGCAGCATCCTCGCCGATTCCCTCGAGCTCCACCGCTTGCATCCATACCCCGGCTTCTCGGAGCTCCCCGAGGAGAGTCCGCAGGGGATCTCCCGGCTCGAGGTCGGAATCACGATACGCTGCGACGACGAGTAGGGCGCCATTCCGATTCTCGAGCAGCAGCTCTCGCATCAGCTCTCGGCTCGCGGCGTCCGCCCACTGCAGGTCGTCCAGGAAGAGCACCAAGGGATGATCCACGGTCGCCAGGACACGGATCAACCTCTGCAGCGCCAGCGAGAGGCGGGCTCGCGTCTCGCTCGGGCCGAGGAAGGGCACCGGCGGAACGTCGCCGATCACGAGTCCGATGTCGGGTGCAAGACCGACGATGGCACCCGCGATCGTTCCGAGCGCGGCCCGCAATGCCTCGCGCCACTCTGCGAGCCGCACGTCGCTCTCCGTCAGGATTTGCTGCGCGAGCGAGTTCAGAGCTTGAGCGATCGCAGCATAGGGAAGCTCGCGTCGGTATAGATCGAATTTGCCGCTCGTGAGGTATCCATGTGTTTCCACCAAGCGCTCACGCAGCTCATTCACCAGAACGGACTTCCCGATCCCGGGAGCCCCCGCAAGCGTCACGACGCTCGGCCGTCCGGATAGCGCACGCGAATAGGCCTGATGCACGATCTCGATCTCTCGATCGCGCCCGTAGATGCGGCGCGAGAAGCTCGGCCGGTAGGGCGCATCGAAGCTCCCGAGCGGAAAGTCGTCCTGAATCGAGCCGGTGCGCTGCAGCTGCTCGAGACCCTCCTCCAGGTCGCGCTCCAGCGCATACGCGGTCTGGTATCGGTCCTCGGGAGCCTTCTGCAGAAGCTTGCCAACGATTCTGGAGAGCGTGGCTGGGATTTCGGGACGCAGCTCCGTACACGCCGCAGGCGTCCGCGCGATATGCGAGTGGATCAGCGCAAGGGAGTCCCCCTCGAAAGGCGCTCGACCCGTCAGGATGAAGTACAGCGTGGTTCCCAGCGAGTAGAGATCGCTTCGCGAATCTACCCCACGGCCCATGCGACCCGTCGCCTCTGGCGAGATGAAACGGAGTTCCGCCATGTGGCCGCCCAGGGTCTGCTGGGTCGTCTCGGTAGAGACCCCTCCCAATGCGCGAGCCAGCTCGAATCGAGCGAGCCAGACTTCGGGCACCGTCGGCTCGATCGTGATGCCCGCCGGACAGATCTCGCGCACGATCAGCCGCGAGGCATGGGCACGCGCCAGAATCCGAACGAGCTGAAGCGAGACCTCGAGCACGGTCGCAAGATCGGGTAGCTCGTCGCGAACCCACTGCTCGAGCGTGAGCTCGGGCGTGTTCTGCAGCACGAGCACCGGGGCATCCTCGCTCTCGGTGAGCTCGATCGCCTGCGGAACGCCTGGGCCCGCGAGCTTCGCCAACGTCGCCAGCTCCTGGCGCGCACGCCACTCAGTCTCCGACCGATCGCGTCCGAGAAAGCTCTTGAGTACGACTTCGAGGCCATCGTGCTCACGCACGCCCAACCGCACCTCGACGTGTTCATCGAGATACCGGCGCTTGCCAATCCTGTAGCCAGGAACCGATTCCATCGCTTCCAGACGGATCGGGTACAAAACCTGAAAATGTGATGGCAAGTGTCCGAGCTGCGCACCGTAGCGCCACGGAAATGCGCTCAAGGGTACTGCGTCCGAAATGAGCAGCAGTTCGGACGCAGTACACTCGCGCCACGGGACGCCGGGGCGGGTGCGCACCCGCTCCGATCGCCGATGCGCACCCGCATGATCTAGCCGAAGGGATTCGCTCCGGCTACGGACGAAGCCCCAGCCAGAAGTCGCACTGATGCTCGTCCTCGAAGACGCCCACACGCGTCGTCGGCTGCGGCGGGATCATCTGCTGGACCCGGTCCTTCATCATGGGTCCGGGGCCGTTGAGCGGTGGCCAGAACGGGGCGAAGAGCCCGTTCGGATTGCCACCCCTGGCGAACTGCTGCCAGTACCCGGTCATGGTCTCGCTGAGCATGAGCTGGTCTGCATCGAACTGCCCAGGACCGACACTGGTCAACGTCAGCCCCACGTAGGGGATCTCGGAGGCGTGGTACGCGCCCAGGGGGAACGGCGACGGGAACAGCGGCGGCGCGTTTCGATCGTCGAACTCGTAGTAGAAGGTCAGCGCATCGGCACTCGTCAGCTGCGCCGCGTAGTAGCCCTGGCAAGCGAAGATCGCGTCGGTTCCGACGGCACCGAGCGCTTCCGGAAGACCGCCTGGAAAGCTCGCGAGCGGATAGCGCGCCAGGATCTCCGGGACTGCGGCGATCACCGTCGCAGGAGGGAGATCGGGATTCAGGAGCACGATGGCGGGGATCAGCTGCTCGTAGGTGAGCCCAGGCGGAGTCCGCTGCAGGATACCGAGGACGAAGAGCGAGCCTTCGTCGCGCGTGCTGCCGTGAATCACCGGAACCTGGTTGAAGTCTCCCGAGGCGAAGGCGGCCTCGATCGTCTGGTCGAGCACTACACCGTCGATGTTTGGGAAATAGCCGATCTCGGTCGGCAACAGCTGGGCCCCGAGGATCGGGCCCAACGGAAGACCGCGTAGGCACGCGAGATCGCAGACTCCCGGCTCGCCTGCGGCCAGCCCGATCTGTGCAGCAACAGCCACTCCGTGCTGATCGGCCTGCGACTGTGAGCGAGGCGACAAGGTGATCGCACCGCTCTGGACGATCGCGCGGTCGAACAGGCCGGTCGAAGACGGCGATGCCAGATGGACCAACGAACTGAGGGCTCCCGCCGACTGTCCGAAGATCGTGACCCGATTCGGGTTTCCCCCGAACGCCGCGATGTTGTTCTTCACCCACTCGAGCGCGAACTGCTGATCCATCAGCCCGTAGTTGCCGGACTGGCCCGCCTCGGCGGTGAGCTCCGGATGCGCGAGGAATCCCAGGGCTCCGAGTCGATAGTTCACCGTGACCACGACGATTCCGTCGTCGACCAAGCGCTCGGGGTCGTAGGAATTGCTCTGACCGTAGGTCAGAGCGCCGCCATGAAACCACACCATGACGGGCTTCGGGAACGGAGTGTTCGGCGTGTATACGTTGAGGAAGAGGCAGTCCTCATCCATGCTGGGCAGTCCGAAGGCACTGGGCGGCTGTGCGCATGTCGCACCGAATTCGGTAGCCGGCATGGGCTCCATCCACGGTGTAGGAGCAGTCGGCGGTGTCCAGCGATTGGCGCCAGCGGGAGATGCTGCGTAGCGGATGCCCAGGAATTGAGCTCCGAAATCCGTCGTCTCACCGACGACTGGACCATACTGGGTAGGGATCTGGATGGGGTCGGCTGCCCGAGCAGGCATCGGCGCGCTCGCAGCGAGCGCGCCGAGCATCAGGACTAGCGTAGACGTGAGCCCGAAGAGGACTCTGTTCATCAGTCGTTCTCCTTGGTTTGCAGTGCACGAGTCGTTCCGAATGCGACTCGTGGAACGCACGAGGCCTACAAGCGCGCGGGCGACTCAGCGCCCGACACGCGCGAGTGCGGCCACTATGCGAGACCTGAAGCACGCATGAGATGACGCTCGAATGGCACTCCGGTGTTTTCTACAGCGGTGTCTTCTACGGGGCTCGGATCCGAGACCCTCGGTGTGAGCGGTACTCGACCGCGGCCGCGCATTGTACCGAACAAGTGCCGAGTTCGCCGCCATCAGTGGCGCAAAGAAACACGACACGCAGGCACACGCCACGCGATGCGCCCTCTATTCCGAGCTAGTTTGCATATCCGGCCCCGGGTATCCCGCTTCCTTCAGACGCTGCCGGCGAAGGCCGAAGCGTGGGGCGAGGACGGCACATGCGCGCACCCGACGGCTACACCATCCGCAAGCCCCTGGTAGATCTACCTCGAAAGTTCGTTTGTGTCGCCTTGCGAGAAAGCGATCGAGCCGAAGTAGTGCTGAAGGGCTATCCGTCCACCGGCTCGGATCCCAATCCGACTGCACGCGCCCGTCGCGAGTTCGATGCGCTGCGCACCCTGTCGCCTGGTGTAGCGCCTGTGGCGCTGGCGCTCGAGGAGAACGACGGGACCCCGGTTCTCGTTCTGCAGCCGGTTTCGGGATCCGTCCCGAGAGGTCCGCTATGCGTACAAGCATTCCTCGACGTTGCGATCGAAACGTCTCGCGCTCTGACGCAGATCCACCGCGCACACATCGTGCACCGAGGACTCGCACCTACGAAGCTGCGCTTCGACGAAGCTACGGGCGAGCTGCGCATCACCGGGTTCGGTCGCTGCGCACCGCTCGGGGCTCCCGCCGAGTCCGAGGAGTCCTTCGGACGCACGGGCGTCAACGCGCTCTTCTACGTCTCTCCTGAACAGACCGGACGCCTGCACCGCGGGGTAGACTTCCGCAGCGACCTCTACTCTCTGGGGGCGACCTTCTATGAGCTCCTCTCCGGGCGTCCCCCCTTCGACGCGCGGGATCCCCGCGATCTGATCCATGCACACATCGGTCGACGTCCGCGATCTCCCTCCGAGCTCCAGGACGGGATCCCAGGGACCTTGGCTCGCATCACCATGCGGCTGCTCGAGAAGGAACCGGAGGACCGCTATCAGACAGCCGAAGCGCTGACCGTCGATCTGGAGACGTGCCGGGAACAGCTGCAGCGCACCGGCCGGATCGATGACGAGCTTCCGCTGGGCTCCTCGGACGCACCGTATCGTCCTCTGTTCCGGCAACGCATCTACGGCCGCGAGCCCGAATGCCGGACGTTGCAACAAGCGTACGCGAACGTGTCGCAAGGGCGGTCGCGGCTGGTGTTGGTGCTCGGTGCGCCAGGAATCGGAAAATCTGCCCTGATCCCCGAGCTGTATCGCCCCCTGGCACTCGATGGGGGCTATCTGGCGCGTGGCAAGTTCGATCTCTATCGGGGACATCTACCCTACGCTGGCGTCGCGAGTGCCCTCCGAAGTCTGCTGCGACAGATCGCGAGCGAGAGTGAAGAGCGGCAGACCTTGTGGCGGCAGGCACTCCAGGAGTCGCTCGGCTCGCTCTGTGGAGCGCTGGCACAGCTCCTGCCCGAGCTGTGCCCACTGCTCGGCCCTCTGCCCGAGGCTCCTCCGCTCGATCCCGCCGCAACGAAGGCGAGGTTGGCACTCGCAGTGCGGCGACTGGTCAACACGGCTGCGCGGCAGGCGAACCCGCTGGTCTTGTTCCTCGATGACCTTCAGTGGGCGGATGCCGGCAGCCGCTATCTACTCGAAGAGCTGTTGCTCGCACCCGATACCGCCCCACTGCTCGTGATCGGCGCATACCGGGACAACGAGGTAGATGCAAAGCATCCGCTCTCCAGCCTACGTGACCGGCTGATCGAGCGAGAGGTCAGCGTAGACTCGATGCTGCTCGGCCCCCTATCGCGGAGCGCCTTGCTCGACCTGCTGGTCGATGTCTTCGACCAGGCCGCCGAACAGGTCGAACCGCTCGCGACGTGTATCCAGAATCATAGTCGCGGAAACCCACTGCTGGTGCAGCAGTACGTCTACCACCTACACGAGCTCGGACACATTCGCTACGAGAGAGGTCGCGGCTGGACCTGGGATCTCATGGCGATCACGGCATCCACGACTCCCGCTGACCCGGTGGGCATGATGCTGACCCGGCTCCAGCGGCTCGGGGGCGAGTGCCGCGCGATCATTCAGCTCGCCAGCTGCGTCGGGGACGAGTTCGATGTCTCGCTTCTCGCCGAGCTGTCGCAGCGAGATCGAGCGGCGCTCGAGGCAGCGATCTACGAGCTCTCCGACGAAGGCCTGATCGCGCCGTGCCGTGAAGGATTTCGCTTCGTGCACGATCGCATTCGCGAAGCCGCCCAGGAGCTCGTTCCCGCATGCGAGCGCGAGCGGCTCCACTATCGAACCGCGAATCTGTTGCTGGAAAGACTTTCGGAGGCGGAGCAGAACGACCGCGTCTTCGAGATTGCCGACCACCTGGCGAGAGCGACGACGCAGATCCCTGCGCACGAGCTGCGCCGAGCCGTAGGGTTCCAGCGCAGTGCGGGATTCGCAGCTTCCAGGTCGGGGGCCGTCGCCACCGCGGGTCACTACTTCGACGCGGCCATGCAGCTGTTGGAAGCGAGCCCGGAGCGAGACGTGCCCGGGCTCGCCTTCGAGCTTCGGTTTCGATCGGCCGTGTGCGCCTACTTCTGCAGAAACTTCGATCGCGCACTGTCTCTGTTGGAGGGTCTGGAGCGCACCGACCTGTCCCTTGCCCAGCGGGCCTTCGCGGCCGCCCTCCGGATCAAGATCTCCGACACCTCCAGGCCGGTGCCCGAAACCTTGGAGCTCCTCTTCGAGACCCTCGAGCGGTTTGGCGCCCCTTTTCCCCGTTCGCCTTCACGTCTGCGTGCCCGCTTCGAAGTCGCACGCGTCTCCTGGATGCTGCGGGGGGATCCGGAGAGCTGGACGGTCTTCCCTGCCCCGCAGGGCGGAGACCCGAGCGCGAGATTCGCACTCCTGTTCCGCATGTCCGCGGGGCGAGCGCTCGCGTACGCTTCTCCTGCGCTCATCTCCCTCGCTCCAGCGATTGATCTACGGCACTCCTTGAGATGCGGCTTTACTCAGCCGGCTGCTCTGTTGCTCACGGTATTCGCAGGCATGCGGCGCATGCTGCTCTGGAGCTCGCGCGGATTGGAGCGGTATATCCGCGCCACAAGGCTCCTGCAGCCGCAGACCCCAGAGCCCACCTTGCAGTACGGACTGGAGCTGCTTCTCTGGCAGACGTTGATCCCGTGGATATCGGAGCGTCGTGCAGCACTCGAGCCGCTGCGTGCGGCGGCGGAGCGACTCGAGGAGCTGGGCAACATCGCCATGACGCGCGGTGCACGGCGATGGAGAGCGATCTACGCCGCACTCAGTGGCGTCAACCTCGAAGCGGCGTTGACGTACTTCCAGGCGATCCCTGCACTCGAGATGGATACCGAAGTAGAGCGACCGTCGACATTCACGCATCCTTATCGCTGGCTGATGGACTCGTGCTCACCTGGGCCAGAGGTGTCGGAAGCCCTCGCACAGATCGACGCTCACGCCGACACGGCAAACATCCTCGCACCACACTGGATGCTCGCGCTCAGCGTGGCGGGCGACTTCGAGCGAGCGTGGTGGGTCTCTGAGCGCGTACGGCACGTCATCCTCGAGCGCAACGCACGCCCTACGCACGTCACCGACTTTCTGATGTTCCGCGGGCTCGCTGCAGCGGTGCTCGCGCGAGAGGCTCGGGGACGCAGGCGCTGGAGCCTCCTGCTGCACGCACGCGCGTGCGAGCGTCGGCTCGCGGTCGCCGCTCGCTACGGACCCGACTTCGTTCACATGGCCGAGATGATCCGCGCGGAGCGGTGCTGGTCGCGCAGATTCCACGAACGCGGTCTCGAACGCTATGAACGGGTCGCTCGACGTGCCGAAGCGCAGGGCTACGTCCACCATGCCGCGATCGCGTACGAGCGCATGGGAACCCTGCGAGCCGAGGTCTCGCCCACGGATGCGCCCAGCGCAGAGATCGATCGCGCGCGCGAGCTCTACACCACCTGGGGGGCCACGGCCAAAGCACGCAGGCTCGGGGCATAGCTTCGGCATGTTGGAGCTCGATGGATACTCGGTCTGGGACTGTATCCACGACACCCGCAATAGCTCGGTGTACACCGGGGTCCGAGACGCGGATGGCCTGCGCGTCGTCCTCAAGGTCTACTCCTCCAGCCGCGAAGCCAAGAGCGAACGCGCCAAGCACGAATTCGAGGCACTGAAGCGCATCGATAGCCCACGCCTGGTGCGCCCGGTGGCTCTGGTGGACGCTCGCTCGGGCCCGGTCCTGGTGGTCGAGCGCGTCCAAGGGTTTGCGCTCTCGGACTACTCGCGCGCGCAACGTCCTTCGCTCGAAGAGTTCTTCTGGATCGCACTGGGAATCTCCGACGCGATCGCCGACGTGCACGACGCGCGCATGATCCACAAGGACATCAAGCTCAGCAACATCATGGTGGATCCCGACCGAATGAAGATCGCGCTGATCGACTTCGGTCTCGCGACGGAGATCGGGCGCGCCGAGCAGGCCCTTCCCCCTGCCACGGCCGAAGGCACGATGCACTACATCGCACCCGAGCAGACCGGGCGCATGGGGCTCGCTGTAGACTTTCGCACGGATCTCTATTCGCTCGGCGCGACCCTGTACGAGCTGCTGACGGGCGAGCCTCCGTTTCGAGCGAAGCGAGGGCTCGATCTCGTCTGTGCACACATGGCTCAGACCCCCACACCCCCACACGAGCTCACACCCAGTGTTCCACTCGCACTTTCTCGGATCGTCGCCAAGCTGCTGCAGAAGGACCCTGAACAGCGCTACCAGACGGCGCGCGGCCTCAGCGCCGATCTCGGGGGCTGCGCGAAGCAGCTGCAAACCCATGGAGAGATCGACGACGACTTCGCGCTCGGCACTGCGGATGCGTCCGATCGCCTGCGCTTCCCGAGCCGAATCTATGGGCGCCAGGCCGAGATCGACCTGTTGAGCCAAGCTCTCGAGCGTACGTGCCAGGGAACGTCGGAGTGCATCCTTCTCGCCGCCCCCGCAGGCATGGGTAAGTCATCCCTTCCCGGAGTGCTGCGCGAGCCGCTCGTGCGCGCCGGAGGCTACCTCGCCGAAGCCAAGTTCGACCTCGAGCTTCGAGATCGCCCCTATGCGGGTATCGCCGCCCTGATCGAGTCGCTCGCGTGTCAGGTCCTCGCCGGGCGCGCGGAGAGAGTCGCCGAGTGGAGTCTCCGCCTGCGCTCCGGCGTGGGTGCCGTGGGAGCCCCGCTGACTGATCTCGCGCCCAGCCTCGCGTACGTGGTCGACGACTTTCCAGCCGTCCCCAGGGTGGGGCCCAAGGAGGCTCGCGAGCGCCTCTGCCTCGCGTTCTCGCGCTTCGTCGGCGCGTTCGCCACGCGTGCGACTCCGCTCGTACTGTTCCTCGACGATCTGCAGTGGGCCGACGCGGGCAGCCTGAGTCTGATCTCGTCCCTGGTGCGTGGGACCCTACCTGAAGCTCTGCTGCTGATCGGTGGGTATCGAGACGACGAGGTCAGCGCGCGGCACCCCGCACTGCGCTCGATCGAGACACTCCACGACGGAGGACTTCCCACGAGCACGCTCTCGCTCCGTCCTCTCGGACACGAGGATACCGTGGCCTTGCTCTCCGACGCGCTGTGCCGATCTCCGGAGGAGACCGACGGCTTGGCTCGACGAGTCGGACCCAAGAGTCAGTACAACCCACTGATGCTCCGCAGGCTGATGTTCCATCTTTGGGATCTCGATCTGATCCGCCACGAACACGGTCGCGGCTGGGTATGGGACGAGCAGCAGCTGACGGAAGCCGAGATCACCGACGACGCAGCCGCGGTGGTCGCAGCCCGGGTCGATCGGCTGGCCCCCGCCCAGGGACATCTCATCAAGGCAGCCAGCCTGCTCGGAACCGTCTTCGAGCTGGAGACGCTCGTCGAGATCTCTGGGGTGGATCGCCTCGACGTCCTGCAGGCGATGCTGGCCATGGTCGATCAGGGCTTGATCGCACCCTGCCGCGACGGCTTCAAGTTCGTGCACGATCGGATTCGCGAGGCGGCTCAGAGCCGGCTCTCCGCTGACGAACGTGGCGAGCTACACCATCGAGCGGTGCGTGCGCTGTTCGTCCGAACCGAGCAGGGGGATCCGTCGGTCTCCGTATTCGCGTTCGCGGAGCATCTCCTGGGTGCCGCGGCGACGCTATCCCCCGATGAACGCTCCAGGGCCGTCGAGATCCTGGCACACACGGCACACCTCAGCCTCGAGCGCGCGTCCCCTGACGCTGCGATCCGCTATCTGCGGGTCGCGCGCGAGCTACTCACCGAGCCCGACTGGAGCGCCCGCTTTCAGCTCGCATTCCAGGTCCAGCTCGACTCCATCGAGGCCGCGACACAGCTCCGGGACTTCGATCTGGCGGAGTCGCTGCTCGCGCAAGTAGAACCGCTCCAGCTAGAGCCTATCCAGCGCGCGCTCGTAATCGCCAAGCGCATCACGCTCTCGTCGGTCCGGAGAGATGGGCGCGCGCTGGATCTAGCCCTCGAGGGGTTCCGACGCTTTGGAGTACGCTGGCCGAAGAATCCCGGATGGATTCGGGCTAAGATTGCGCTGCTCCGCGTCGGCTGGGTGATTCGAGATCCCACTGCGGAGAGGACCTTTGCAGGCTCGTTGCCCGACGGTTCGCTATTTCTCCCGATATCGATCGTCTCTCGCGCTGCCGGGCCGGAACTTGGCCGACATTCGCAACGTCTCGTGAGTCTCGCTGTCTGTTATCTGCTCTGCGGACTCAAGCGCTACGGTATAGTGCTCTCGCCAAGCTTCGTCCTCGCCACCCACGCGGCGCAGTCAGCCGTACTGGATGGGAACCTCTCTCGCGGACGTCGCTTCGCGCTCGCTGCAGAGTACTGGATGGCACAGAATCGATCACCATCCGTCGACGCGCGAGCTCGCGTCATCATCCAGTACTTCTGGTGCTGGGTGCGTCCCCGGCCGCTGTTGCTAGCAGAACTGGAGCGTGCCGCACACGGCCTGAGAGAGCTCGGCGATTCCGAATACGCATATCTCGCGCTCCACGACCGCGCATCCGCTGCGGCACTCTGTGGCTTACCTCTCACCCACGTAGAGCAAAAGCTAGCCGATCTAGCAGATTATCGGCACCGCCACTCGACCGCAGTTCTCAAGGGCGTCTACGACTGGATACGAATGAAAAACGTAGAGTCGCCGCCCCAGCACGTCACGATCTCAGGGTCGGGGCATTCGCTGGAGCCAGAAGAGCTCTGCGCACTGATCCACATGCTCGCGGTGCAGTGCCTCGCGGGCTACTTCGACATGGAATCGGCCACATCCGAACGACTGCAGTCGGAGCTGGTGGACAGGTCCGTGTTCGGCCTGAGTCTGCCCGATTTCATCTTCTATCGGGGATATGTCAACGCAGTTCTCGCGGGGCAGACGCCCGCGGGCCCTGTGCGGCGTCGCGGTATTCGGGTCGCACGGGGTGCTCTGGGACAGCTACGGTTCCGGGCGCGCAGCAATTCCGAGTTCACTCACATGGCCGCGCTCCTGGCGGGCGAGCTTCAACGCGCGAGACGGCACACCCAGGCCGCCTTCGCCTCGTATGCTGAAGCTGCCAGCCGGGCCCGGAAGGCCGGCTATCTCCACCACGAAGCACTCGCGCACGAGCGAACTGCGAGTCTGATGGTCGAGTCCGGCCGCTACATGAAGTCGTTCGGCGCGTGGGACCACGCCATCCGACTCTACGAAGAGTGGGGAGCCACACTGAAGGTAAGGGAGCTCGAGGCGATCAAGCGTGGGCTCGGATCCGGCCCCGGCTCACGGCTCGGAGCATCGGGCACGACGGCCAACCACGCGAAGCGGGACTAGGGCTCTACGGTCACCACCAGCTTCATCTTCGGATGGATCGCGCAGCGAACCTCAGCCGTTCCCGCGGACTCGAACGGGATCGCGTTCTCCGTTCCTGGCTCTTGCTTCTTGAGATTGAACTTGAACCCATCCGATCGCGAAAACAAGTTGTGAGCTACGCTGTCTTCATTCTTGAAGAGGATCGTGTCGCCGGCCTTGATTGTGATCTGTTCCTGCGAGAACTGCTTCTCGCTCTGACTGACGGTGTGTTCACCCGCGAAGCAGGGCCATGTCGCCGTGACCGTCAGCATGCCGAGCACGCAAGCGCGCGCCTCGCGCATTCCCCTTCGAGCGGCTTGTCGAGAAGGTCTACCTGACATGTAAAGTCCTCCTTGCCGGAGGTTCCCCTGCCGGCGCTCAGAACGCCCACGGGCAGATCCACTGAAACAATGCGCAGCTCTCTCGCATCTCAACGTGGAGCAGCCGGAACCATCACCGGATCGTCCACGCTGGTCAGAGCCTTGAGAAACTCGACCAGATCCTGCTTCTCTGAGGACGTGAGACCGAGCTTCTTGATCTCATCCGAGAGCGTCGGACGCCTTACCCGCCCACCTGCGTCATAGAGTTCGATCACCGACATCAGAGTTGCCTCGGAGCCATCGTGCATGAAGGGTGCACGTCGGTCGACGTTCCGGAGCGTAGGCGTCTTGAAGGCATAGTTGAGCTCTTCGATCTCGAGAAATGCGCCTCGTCCCAGGTCTTCTCCAGGAACCCCGATGTCGTGGAAGCTGTCGTCGGTGAATCTCCAGCTCGAGTGACAAGCCGCACAGTTCGCCTTCCCGTTGAACAAGGCGAAGCCGCGCTTCTGCGAGGCAGTCAGAGCCCTTTCGTTCCCCGCGATGTACTGATCGAAGGGAGACACACCCGACACGACAGTTCGTTCGTACACCGAGATCGCCTTTGCAATCGTCTTCTGCGAGACTCCCTCGCCCGGATACGCCAGCTCGAAGAGCGGCCCGTACTCGGGTAGCGACTTGATGCGGGCGAGCAGGTCGCCGATCGGCATGTTCATTTCACCCGGGGCCTGAATCGGACCCAGAGCCTGATCCTCGAGAGTATCGGCCCGGCCGTCCCAGAAGAGGCTCGGGGCCCATGCGAGATTGAGGATCGTGGGCGTCCGCCGCCCCAGGGTCTTCATGCCGTGCCCGATGGCACGCGGCAGGCCGTCTCCCCACGCGAACGCGGGATTGTGGCACGTTCCACAAGAGATGAACCCCGAGACAGACAGCCGCGGATCGAAGAAGAGAGTCTTTCCGAGCTTCTCACGCTCGGGCGTGTACCGATTCTCGTCAGGATGTGGAATCTCGGAGGGACGGCGGTAGGCCGTCTTGAGCTCCACCTGATCCCGAGGGTCAGACGCATACACCAGCGGCGCCGAATAGGCAGACAGAGTAATCGATATCAAGGCACCTACCGAGTACACGACCGAAGCTCGCATCTCCACACCCCTGTGATCTATTCCTGAATCCTCGAAGCAGATCCTCACTGGATCCTCACGTCCCCATTTCGGACCGCCACCGGAGATCTTCAGTCGAGCGAGCCTGGCCCGTGATCGCTCTAGCCACCTACGCCGATGCAGCTATACTCTCGCGCTCGGAGCCTCCCCTGAATGCACCAGCTAGCGCGAGTCAGTTGCTCGGTACGAATCCCATATCTCGGTCCGAATCGTGTATCTCGTACATCTGACTCGGCTACCCCATTCTGGAGGACCAGTTCATGCACCGACCGAGGATCTCTACGCTCGTCCTCGGCTTCGGCAACGTGCCGATCCGACATCCAGCTGCGCTGGGATTGCTTCTCTCACTGAGCCTTGGAACGGCTTGCGTGACGCCAAGCACGAGCACCGAGACCAGCTCGGCCAGCAAGAGCGTCCGGCTTCTGGTCCGGCTGAGCACCCACGGCAACGACGTGTCTTTCGACCAACAATCGCTTCAGGTGCCCGCGTCCAGGCCCGTGCGCATCGAGTTCCGGAATGACGCGGAGCCCGACTCGGGCATCTATCACAACGTAGCGATCGTCCGGCCGGGGCACGAGGAAGCGATCATGGAGGTGCTCGACAAGGCAGACTTCGACTTCATGCACGTGCATGACGCGTTCGCGAACTCGGAGCACATCCTCGCCACGACTCGAACCATTTCGCCCGGCGGATCGGACACGATCGAGTTCGAGCCGGATCCCGGTATCTACATGTATCTGTGTTTAATTCCAGGACACGGCAACGTCCTGGGCATGAAGGGCTACCTGATGGCCAGGTGAGCGCATCGACCCGAGCGGACGCCCGCAGAACTCCTGCGACGTCCGCCTACGGGTCAGCGCTCTCTTCGTATCGCTCTCGCCAGATGACTCGCTGGCAGAGTCAGTTCCCGAATCCGAACGCGTGATGCACGCCGACACCCACGGTTCGCCAGTCGGACGCTCCAGTCACTCTCTCGCTCTGATTGATGTTTCCGAAGACGGCGTAGATATACGTGCTCGGAAGCACCGAGTACCAGGTTCCGAGAGAGATCCCGACGCCTTCGCTCACACCACCGTCCACGAAGCCAAGGGCGCCCGACAGCTTGATCTTGTGCGTGATCGGGTAGCTCGCCACGCCGTAGTACAGGTTCTGGCTCTCCGCCAGCTTCGGCTTCACGTGCTCCCACGAGGCTCCGAGTGCCAGCTTCTCCTGGAACGTGTAGGCCAGCACGACACGCTGCGCACGAGCGTCCCCTGCTGCAAAACCAGTCTCGGTGCTCGCGTCGATCATCTGGAGATCCGCCTTGAACGCGCCTTGCTCGAAGCCGATTCCCACGTTCCAGCCGTCATCTGGATTGTCGGAGTCGTCCTTGAAGACTGCCCCCTGAAAATTGAAACCGCTGAAGGACGGGCTGGTGTAGCTGACCGAGTTGTTGATCCAGCCGGAGTTGAACGAAGACAACCCGAAGTGGTGCGCGCCCCCAGGAGCCGCGACTGGTGTATCGTAGAACTGATCGATGTCTACGCCGGGGCTCTTGTACGGCGCGCTCATGCTCCCGTAGAGCAGCGTCCCCCAGGTCTGGCTGCTCAGACCTGCGTATGCGAATCGCCGAGTGAAGACGTCCCCTGCGGTGGCCGTGTCGGCATCGACGCCAACCTGAATGTTGTAGAGCGCGCGGAGCTCCTCTCCACCCCAATGCCCTTTGAAACCGAGCAGGTGAGCGTTCTCGTCCTGACGCTCGGATGCACTGCTCGTACTTCCCATGTCCGTGTGCTGGCGCGACATCGATAGCCGCAGGCGCCCGTAGACCCCATGCTTTCCGGGTACGGAGGAAGACACTGCGGGGATAGCCGAGGCCCCGATCACGGGCTGCGTCTGCTCGAGAGCCGAGAGCCGTGCTTCTTGGTCCTGAATGCGCTGCATCAGGGCCGCGTTCTGATCCTGCAATGCAAGGATCCGGTCGTCTCGCTCGTCTGCGAGAGCCAACGGCCCTGAGAGCAGAGTGGTCACGATCCCGACGTAGCCGGGGAGAAGAAAACGTCGCATCTGATTGACTCCCGATGGTGCCGGCTCCACCCAGGTGCCCTCGTCATTGAAGGGTGGCCGGACGCGGTTTTCGGAAGTGATCGACGCCAGAACTTCGAGCTTTAGAAAGACGGAGGCAAAACTGTGCGCACGAATGCGGGCGTGTCCAGAGCTTCGCAGGTTGGACTCGAATGGGTGGAGACCGAACCGGGACCCATCAGCTGGACAAGCGACTAGTCGTCTTGGACCTCGTCCGCTCGGGGTACGAGACAGCCTTGTTGGAAGAGCGCTCGATTCCCTCTATCTCCGACTCGGTGAATTCCCCCAACTTCCAAGGAACACTCGGACGTGTCCTCCTCGGGGCTGGACTGCCTCGGTTCGAGCTCAGGTCCTTGCTCGAGGTGCCACTGCGAAAACGGACTCTGCGGCTCTGCAGGGCGATCATCGCCAGCAACCGCGCACGAAGAAGAGAGCAGAACAGCAGCGAGCTGCACCGCGACGAACCGTTTCCGACGAAACATCCCAACCTCCCGCGGCCCGCCAAAGAGCACCCACGCACGGGCATCCGCCGCTGCCGGTGCGATGCCGCACCTTCCCTCCGTGTCCAAGGGGGAGTGGCACGGCCCCCCCTCGGGGTGGCGAGGCCAGGCTCGGCCTGCGCACGTCATGCCGACGACCGGTCAGAGACCTGCGCCTGCTCGCCGCACATGCACGCCCGAGGCACGCTCCGGACTCACTGCGTATGCCTTTGGTCGCGCGGCGTGCAGACTCACCGCGTGCGCCGAGCGCTACTCAGGCGACTCGTCCACGAACCGCAGTGCGTAGCTCGCACTGACTTTCAAGCTCTCCGGAAGCGGCGCCAACTCGCAACCGAAGCGCGTCTTTCTCAGCTTCGAGTAGTCTGCGATCCCATCGATTGCGACCGGCTGAACCCCTCCCGCCATGGGATGCAGTCCCCGATTCGCGGCGTAGCGGCTCAACATGGCGTAGTGCTTGCTCGTCTCTCCAGAATTTCGCTTCGCGGCAGAGTTTCGGTAGAACTCTCGGTAGCAGTGCAGGAGCAGGCGCGACAGATCCTGTGCCTCGAGGTGTGGATGCGTCCAGGTAGGACAAGTGGCATCGAAGCGGTCCAGGTTCTTCTCCCAGATCCACCCCCGCTCCAGGAAGTCGTCGTACTGCTCGGTACCAGGAATCGGGCAGAGGATATAGAAGGACGCGATCGACGGATCGAGCTCACGCAGCACCTCGAGGTGCTCGAGGACGTCGGCCTCGCGCTGCTCCGGGAAACCGATGATGTTCGAGAAGTGCGACTCGATTCCATGCTCGGAACAGAGATCGATGATCGTGCGATAGCGCTCAGGCCGGTTGTGATACTTGTGCGCCGCGCGCAGCACCTCGCGATCGAACGACTCGACCCCGACAAACATCTGGAAGCACCCCGCTCGCGCGAAGAGCTCGACCAGATCCCCTTCCTCGGCGATCTTCGAATCGCACTGACAGAAGAATCGCAGGGGCAGCTTCTCGGCCGCGAGGGCCTCACAGAACTCGCGCGCCTCGGGATACTTGTTGAAATTGTCGGAGGTGAACATCACCGTCGTGACCCCAGCAGCCACCGCCCGGCGCAAGCTCTCGAGCGTGCGATCGATGGGATTGCTGCGCAATGCACGACCGGCGATCTTGATCACCGAGCAGAAGTTGCATGTATACGGGCAGCCTCGCACCGGGTAGATTCCCAGCATCGGCATCCAGTAGCGATCGAGCTGCTCCTTGGCCGGCGGGTCGATCACCAACGGCTCCAGCCTAGGAGACCACCGGCGACCTTCGCCGTAGCTCGGTGCGAGCTCACCTCGCGTAGCGTCGCGAAGGATGTCCTGCCAGATGACCTCTCCTTCCGAGAGCGCGAAGCTCAGGCCGCGCCCATGGAACATCGAGGTATCGCAGGTCATCGGATGCGGTCCCCCGACGACACAGCAGCGCACCCCGCGGTCGAGCGCGAACGCCGCCAGGTCCAGCGCCCGCTGGAACTGGTGAGACTGCACGCCGACGATGGCGACCAGCACCTCACAGTCCGGGTCCCGCTGCAACAGCTCCAAATAGTCGAGCTCGCAGCGGACGTACTCGTCGATCAGATGGACCTCGGTGCGCATCCCCTCCACGACGGGCGGCACCATGCTCGCGAGATGGTAGAGGGTTGCGTTCGGCATCAACCCGTACTGGAAGCGGGCAACCGTCCCATCGGGGTTGTATTTGCTCGGCTTGATCAGAACGATGCGAAGTCGTTTCATCGTTCTCCTCAGTCCGCTCGCCCGAACGCCAGCACGGAGTTCAGACCACCGAATGCGAACGAGTTCGACAGTGCCACGTCGATCTCTCTCGCGCGCGCCTGGTTCGGAACATAGTCGAGGTCGCATCCCTCACCCGCTTCGGTGAAGTGAATCGTCGGCGGAATCATGGAATCTCGAATCGCCAGCACCGTCGCGAGTGCCTCGATCGCACCCGCGGCACCCAGAAGGTGACCATGCATCGACTTGGTCGAGGACACACAAGCTCGCTTCGCCTGCGGCCCGAGTGCCTGATGGATCGACTCCGTCTCGGTGGGATCATTGCCCGCGGTACCCGTCCCATGGGCGTTCACGTAGTCCACACGCGTGGACTCCACACGCGCATCCGCCAGGGCGGCTCGCATCGCTGCCGCTCCGCCCTCTGCCGAGGATTGAATCACTCGGTCTGCGTCCGCGCTGGCTCCAGCGCCGAGGAGCTCCGCGTAGATCTTCGCGCCGCGCGCGTGCGCGTGATCCCGCCCCTCGAGCACCAGGACCGCGGCTCCCTCGCCCAGCACGAGTCCACTCCGATCCCTGGAGAAGGGTCGGCACGTATCTGCTGTGAGCACCCTGAGAGCCTCCCATGTCTTGAAACCACCGAGGGTCAGGCACGCCTCGCTGCCCCCGGTGACTGCAACGTCGATCAAGCCAGCGCGCAGCATCGCCAGCGCCTGAGCGATCGCATGCCCCGCCGATGCGCACGCGCTGGTGACACAAAAGGAGGGACCCGTGATCCCGTATCGAATCGAAACATGGCTGGCCGATGCGCTCGGCATCACGCGAGACACGACGAACGGATGCAGGCGCCGCGCTCCCTGCTCGTACAGCCGCTGGTAGTTCTCGTCCTGAGCGAGCTGCCCCCCGATGCTGGTCCCAAGAATCGTAGCCGTACGCGCGGCCACATCGCGGTCCAGCTCCAAGCCAGAATCGAGCAGCGCCTCACCCGCAGCAGAGACCGCGAGCTGCGTGAACCGATCCATGAAAGGAATCTGCTTCGGATCGAGTACGCGCTCAGGCTCGAAGCCATGCACCTCGGCAGCAATCTTGACCTGCAGACGCTCCGTCGACATGCAGGTGATCGGGCCGATACCGGAACGTCCCTCGCGGAGTGCAGCCCACGTCTGGGGCACATCCAGCCCGAGCGGGCTGATCGCGCCGAGACCGGTTACCACAACGGATCGCACGAGCTTGCCTCCATCTCCCCCACATGCACGACGCACACGAGACGCGTCTACGAGGTGAGACTACCTTCTGCCGCTCTGGTTGCAGAAGGCTGCGCAGCGAGCTCCTCGATTCGCTGCACGGCCTCGCGCACCGTGGCAAACCGAAAGTTTTCGTCCTCATCGGGCCGGTTCACATTGAACTCGATCACGATGTCGAACTCTTCCTCCAGATCGAACATGATCTCGGCCATTGCCAGCGAGTCGATCTTGAGCGCCTCTACCGTGTCATCGAGCCCGATCTCTCGCTGCTCGAAAGTGTGCCGCGCGATTACGTCGATGACACGTTTCGCTACTGAATCCTCGGACATTGTGGCCTTTCCTGCTGTTTGGCAAGCCGTCGCACCGGCCTGAGATCAGGATATCCCGCTGCGAGGTGAAACTCGACCATAGAGTTTCGCCCGCGCACAGCTTCGACAATCAGAACTTCGCCCCGACCTCGATTCCGACGACACGCGGAGCGTTCGCAATCCCGGGCCGAGACAGGATCGAGCAGATCTGATCGGCCGGGAGCGACAGCTGGGCAGGAGTCAACATCCCACTGGGGACACACGCATCAGGCTCCAGCTCGAAGAAGGAACGATTGAATACGTTGTTGGCAAAGAAGGACAACGTCATCCCGTTGGCAAACTCCAAGCCGAACTTCATGTTCGTCAACGCTTGGTCGTCCAGGTCGACCACGTTGGCGATGTCGCGCTTTCCGCCGAGTCGCGACTGGTAATCGAGTCGCAGGAACGCGTCGGCCCGACCTGCGAAGATTTCGCGGGTGTACTGGACTCCAGCATTGAAGCTGTAGCGCGGAATGTCGATCGGCTCGTTGCCATCTGCATCCCCCGCCTGTGTGACCGAGTCCTTCAGCTCGGCATCCGTGAAGCCGTAGCCGAGCGAGAACTGAAGGCCCGGCAGGGGCACCGCGACCAGCTCTGCTTCGACACCCTGACTCTCGACCGTACCGATATTCTGGAACGGTCTCACCTGCTGCCCGGTCAAGGGATCCGGCTGGAGCATCACGCGCGTCTGGATCGCTCGCTGGTTCATGTCGAACAGAGAGACGTTGAAGAGCAGGCGACCGTCGAGCCAGCTGGTCTTGGTCCCGACCTCGAAGCCGCGGACCTTCTCCGGCCGATAGTAGGGGTCGGCGCCCATGCCGAGGCGGGTCACCCCGGTGTCCCGCAGCGAGTTGAACCCGCCCGTCTTGTACGAGGTGGAGTAGCTCACGTACGCCAGGATGTCGTCGGTGAAGAAGAACGAGACGTCCGCGCCGGGTGTCAGTACGCGCTCGATCTCAGTCTGGGCGAGAGTCGGCAACGGAGTGGCCACACCTCCGAGCAGAATCTGACCGGAGCGCGTGTTCTTGATCCGCTCTCGCGTGTAGCCCAGCTGTCCCGAGACACGCACCCACTCTTTAGGCTGATACTGGACCTGCCCGAAGACGGACTGGCTCTTGTATGTTTCGTCGACGACGTTCACGCTGGAAACGGCGTCTGTCCCCTGCCCTCCTGAGAACGAGGGACTGTCGCGATAGGCGACCCCTGCCACGATCCAGTCGACCTTATCGTCGAGCAACACTCCGCTGAGCCGGAGCTCGTGGGTCTGCTGATTGGAGTCGAAGCTCTGCCTCTGGACGCTCGAGAGGGTCGCGCCACCGTCGTCGTCGAACGAGCGGAATCGATCGAACTTCCGGAAGGACCCCAGATAGCGCACGTTCAGGCTCGGGGAGGCCTCCCAGCTGACATCGATGCTGTAGCGATCGGATGCCTGCCGCGTCTGCCCAAGGAAGTCCGCCAGGGTGCGCCGTTGGTCGGGGTCGTTCGTCGGTGCAATTCTGTCGAATCCAGACAAGGACTCGCGCGAGCGCTCGTAGGCAAGAATGATGTCGACGGCATCGCTCGGCGTGAAGCGCAGCTTCGCGCGGCCCGCTCTCGACACGGGATCGCGCTCGTTCCTCCCGAGTGTGCTGTTGGCCACGAAGTTGTCACTCTGCTTGTCGGTGTACGCTACGCGAAACGACAAACGCTCAGCCAGCAAGGGCAGGTTCAGCGAGCCTTCGAACTTCTCGAGATTGTCGCTCCCGAGGGTCACCTTGGCGGACGTACCGAAGTCGAACTGCGGCCGCGCCGTATTGATCACCAAGGCCCCGCCGACGGAGTTGCGACCATACAAGCCACCCTGTGGTCCGCGCAGGACCTCGACAGACTCCAAGTCGAACAACGGCGGGGTATCCTGCACGCCGCGGAAGAAGGCATAGGCCCCGTCCACGTACAAGCCGACACCGGGCTCACGGCTCATGTCGCCGGTGGACACACCGCGGATCGAGACGACCGCATCGCCTCCGGTCCGCTCCTCGACGTAGGCATTGCTCGTCAGGCGAAACACATCCTCGAAACCATCGATGCCCGCGCTCTCGAGCTCCTCGGCCGTGTACGCCTGCACACTGGCAGCCACACGCTGAAGCAGCTCCTCGCGACGCCGACTCGTGATCGTGATTTCCTCGATCGCGTCCGACGGCGCCCGTATCGCCGAGGCGGGAGCAGGCGCTTCTTCCTGCGCACTCTCCGGCTCGGCAGGCTCGCTCGGATCGGCCTGCGCAAATGCTGGGCAGGGTGCGGTCAGCGACCCGAAAACCGCCAGCACGGCCAGCCGTCGCAGCCTGACAGAGGTCGGATCGGACAAAAAAGTTTTACTGGATTGTTTTTCTGTGTTCATATCAAGAAATCTCCGCCTGAGAGCCGTTGATGCGCCGACGGCATCGCGTCATCGCCTTGATCATGTGTTTCTCTACCATGCTGCGCGAGATCTGGAGGCGCGAAGCGATGACTTCGTGCGTCAGTCCATGCAGTCGGTGCATGACGAAGACCTGGCGACAGCGAGGAGGCAGGCGATCGATCTCGTCCCCGAGAGTGGCGAGCGCCTGGCGCGCCTCGACGATCCGATCGGGTGCAGGAGCATCGCTCGCGAGGTCCGACTCCCACTCCAAGGCCGATGGGAACTCGGACTGAGACCGCTTCTCGGCAGACTGGCTGCGCACGATATTCAGTGCCACTTGAAACAGGTAACTGCGCGATCGCGCGGGCTCGATGTCGGGCTGATAGCGAAGAAGTCGCGCATACGTATCCTGAGCCACGTCCTCCGCGGTCGCCTCGCAGCGCAAAATCCGCACGAGGTAGCGGCAGAGCGCGTCCCCGTGAAGCTCGTAGAGCCTCCGCACTACGAAGGTCGCCGGCTGCTCGGCACTCGTAGAGGCCGGAGCATCGCCAGCAAAGTCCTCGCCAACCCAAGATTCGGGCCAAGATGGAATGGCGGCCATCGCCGTCCTTACAGCAAGTGAGCGAAGAATACAAGAAGCAACCCAGGAACCACGAGCTTCTCTGCACCACGCGTCGAGCGCAGCACCTGCCTGATCGAGTCGGACAGAATTGCGATCGAGTCGGGCCGGATCGAGTCGGATGCTCCAGGCGCGTCTCCAGTTTCGAAGATAAGTCACACAAATCCGGCCAGTCAATCGCAGTTCCAGATAGCGAGTGAGAGGATTAATCCTGGCGTCAGACACGGCAGATGCGGTGGCAAGCGACAGCATTTAATGTCACCCGGCACGTAGGCGTCCGAGTCAAGCAGCCGATCGGTTGTCGGACCGGCCCCCGCGCCTTGTTCCAGACTTGGCGCGTGCCCGCTCGGATTGCCGCTCTCGCCGAATGACCACACCGGTCAACCCAAGGGCCGCCGTACTCAGACCGAGCACGAAGTACACCCACTTGACCCACACACCGAAGAAGTCGCCATAGTGGATCGGCGCCAGCGCATAGTAGGCTCGCATAACCCAGGTTGCGCGTTGCCCGTCTTCGACCTTCACGACCTCACCGCTTCCGAGCTCGATGTGCACCTGCTCCGCTTCGTGTCTCGGTAACAGCTTGCCCGGCACCGTTCCTAGAACCTGCATCAGCGCGTTTGCACGGCCCCACTCACGGAGAATGACAAGGTTGGGGACGAACCCAGGGATCGCCTGCGCCGCCCGCTGCACCAGCGGCTCCAAGGGAGGCATGTCGGCAGGGGTCGCAGCGGTTACAGGAACGGAGGAGCGCACCGAGTCGAGCGCGGCGCGTACATCGCCTCCCAGCTGCGCGACCAACGCAGGACCCACGAAGAGGTCCTTCAGGCCCAGACAAGCCCCCGTGGCGCCCATGGCGACGTGAAACACCAATGCGATGACGCCCATCGATCGATGTAGATCTCCAGCGACGATGCGATCGCGCCCGCTCCAACGAATGCGCAGGGCTGCGCGAACCACCCTACGCTGGAGAACCAGCCCGGTGAGCGCACTGGCAACGAGCATCACCCCGAAGGCACCGACCCAATAGCGTCCGAGCTTGCTCGAGACGAGGAAGTAGGCGTGCAGCGTGAAGTATGCCAACGCGGCCTCGTGGCGTACGGCTCCGAGCGAGTCGCCGGTCGTCGAATTCACGCGATAGCGTTGGCTGAGCCCTCGTTCCGAGGTGGCCGTGACCTCGAAGGGCTCGGCGCTGTGAGCTGGATACCGCACAGAGATACGCGTCGCCGCTGCCAGATCCTGGGACAGCGCGCGCAGCACGTCGTCGAGCCCGATCATGCGGTCGACCGGATTCGCGGAACCCTGCTGCATGGATGCGGGTCGTGCCGTCGCCTCGACCGCACGCCCCGACACCGCCCCTTGCGCAACGGACATCGGCCCCTGCGCCCAATGGTCCAGCTGATCGCGGAACAGGGACACGCTACCCGTTAGTCCGAGCACGAAGATCCAGATCGCAGCAAAGGTTCCGAGCGCGCGGTGGAAGGCATCGAGGCGCCGCCGCTGGTCGGGCGTCACGCCCATCGACGCAGCCCCAGCAAGGAGGCGAAGCAGACCACCGCAGCCAGCCCGAAGCTGATGTCTACACCCGAAGAGGAATTCTGTCCGAGGCCGCTCGCGACCGCGAGCCCCCCGTGAACCGCCGGGGCGAGAGTGCAGCCTGCGCCCGTCGCAACCAGTACCCCACGCAGCCCCTGCAGCAGCGACCCGCTGCGCGCCAGTAGTGCTCCGGAGACGATCCAGAGACCGAGCAGCCACGGCAACGGATGAAACGGACTCTCGGCCCGCTCGGAGTAGATCAGCTGGGCGTAGATCAGCGCGCTGGTGAAGTAGAGCGGCGTCGCTACGACGAGTCCGCCGCAGATCGCCAAGCTAGCTCGTGTGATGGCGTCCATTTGGGCAAGAATACCGTCCGCGACGGCCCAATCCGCATGCCGAGAGTCCTCATTCCGAGAGTCCGCATGCCGAGAGGCTCCGCGGAGTGCGCGCCAAACGCACCTGTGGTGCGCGTTCGCTGTGCCTCGGAGGCCTCCGCAGAGACGCCAGCGGGCGAAATCGCGCCGACGAGAAGCGCTGCGGCGCCCAGCAGAATGATCACGCCAACCTGCCAGTACAACGCACGCTGCCAGCTCGCGGCGAGAATAGCAATGGAGATGCCTCCCAGCGACGCGGGCACGGCCACGAGCACCGCGGCAGCCAACGCATCGAAGTTCGCCTCGGCCGCACCGATCGCCCCCCCAGCCGAGGCAGGCCAAACCCACCCGATCGCGACACTACTGGCCAGCGGAAGCAATAGACCTCCCAAGCCAGCGAGCGTCAGCCGCAGGCGCTGGTCCGATCGCTTCGCAGTCGAGGCTCGCCCTCCTGCCATCCGAGCTGCACCTCCTCTCCTCTCGCCTCTCTCGATCGCAGGCATTCCGCTCTCGATCGTTGGCATTCCGATCATAAGCAGTCTCGTCGGTATCTGGGAGAATTCTCTGGGTGTGGGGGTTCGTTCGCTGGCCGGTATTCTTATCTATGACTCTTCCAACTCTCCTCCGCGGGCAGCGCAGCGCGTCGGAATCGCTCTTCGGTAAAGAGCTTCACCGGCATGGCGCCGTGTTGGTGCGCGACAGCGGGATCACATCTGACAGCGAGTTCGAGACGTGGCTCGCCGCCGGCGCGATCCAGTTGCTCGAGTACGACTACGGGTCTACTCCGCGCTCCCGCGTGACCCGTCGCGTCTACACGTCGACCGAGTACCCTGCGCACCAGTCGATCCCGCAGCACAACGAGATGGCCTATACGGACCGCTGGCCGGGACGGCTCTGGTTCTTCTGCGCCCAGGCCGCCGACCGCGGTGGCGCCACGCCTCTGTGCGACGCCCGCGACGTCCTCCGTCGCATCGATCCTGGCATTCGCAAGCGCTTCGAAGAGCGCGGTGTGCTGTACGTGCGCAACTACAACCTGGGCGTCGATCTCACTTGGCAGCAGGCATTTGCCACGGAGAGCCGTGATGTGGTGGAGTCCCGGGCCCGCAAGCTCGGAATTTCGCTCGAGTGGAGCGATGGAGACGTGCTCACGACCCGGCAGGTCGCCCAAGCGACGACCTCGCATCCGATCACGGGCGAGGACGTGTGGTTCAACCAGGCCCACCTCTTCCATGTGTCGGCCCACCCGCCCGCAATTCGCGAGGCCCTCGAGGGAGCTTTCGGAGTGGACCAACTGCCCAGGAACGCATACTACGGCGATGGAAGAACGATCGAGGACTCGGTTCTGGACGAGATTCGCGGCATATACAAGGATCTGAGTACGCGCTTCGACTGGTGCGCTGGAGATGTGGTAGTAATCGACAACGTCCTTATCACGCACGGACGCGACCCCTTCGAGGGAGAGCGCCGCGTCCTGGTGGCCATGAGTGACCTACAAACACGCAGGTCTTCCGCCGCCTGAGATGTGCCGCGTGAAGTACGGCGCCTGAAGCATGGAGTTCTACGACCGAACGCTCGATCCCGCTCGCGCGGCGATGACATTGTCGGAATGCCTGGAGGTCCGTGCCCAGGAGCAGGGCACACGCATGGCGTACCGGCTCTTGGGCCCCGACGAGCGAGAGCGCTCCCGGCTCGACTACGCAGAGCTCGAGCGCGCGACGCGCGCGATCGCACTCGAGCTCACTGCACGCAAGCTGCGTGGTCAGACCGCGGTATTGCTCTACCCGAATGACCTCGACTTCGTGTGCGCATTCCTGGGCTGTCTTCGGGCGGGTGTCGTCGCAGTTCCCTGCTATCCCCCGAGCGGTCCGGACAAGCTGACCCGTTTCGCGGGCATCGTGCGCGACTGCGGAGCGCAGGTGCTCCTATCGAACTCGAGCCTGCGCACACAAAGATTCGAAATCGAAAGACAATCCAAATCGAGCCACGAGAGCGGCAACGTACTCTCTCGACTCGAAGTCATCGAGACAGACTCCCTGCCCATGCCGGATCGTTCGGCCGATAGCCTCCCGCTCCCAGATCCCGAAAGCGTCGCCTTCCTGCAATACACCTCCGGGTCCACGGCGGAGCCCAAGGGCGTTATGGTCACACACTCCAACGTGATGGTGAACGCAGCCACCATCCTGGAGAATGCGAAGCACCCTGAAGGTGCGCCGTCGGTGTCGTGGCTTCCGCTCTACCACGACATGGGACTGATCGGCGCCGTGGGCGTTGCGCTGTTCGCGGGCATCGAGGTGATCCTGATGTCGCCGCTCGACTTCCTGAGACGCCCTGCCATGTGGCTCCGCACGATCTCGCGCTATCGCGCAGCGACCACCGGGGCTCCGAACTTCGGCTACGAGCTCTGCCTGTCGCGCATCTCGAGTCGGCACTGCACCGATCTCGACCTGTCCTGCTGGGTCAACGCGTTCAACGGCGCCGAACGGGTGCGAGCGTCCACCTTGAGCCGCTTCAGTGAGAAGTTCGCGGAATACGGCTTCCGGCCCGAAGTCTTTCTCCCCTGCTACGGACTGGCCGAGACC
The DNA here is from genome assembly GCA_003247575.1 of Pseudomonadota bacterium. Classification (GTDB taxonomy): domain Bacteria; phylum Myxococcota_A; class UBA9160; order SZUA-336; family SZUA-336; genus SZUA-336. The sequence goes on along the minus strand of QJZC01000052.1, from coordinate 97,780 downwards.
ACGCTGATGGTCTCTGGAAGTCGAACGGCGGAGATTCCGGCCACGCACGGATTCGACCGCGCTTCGCTCGAGAGTGGCGTGGCACGCAGTGTCGAGAGCGATTCCCCCAACGCGCAGCTCTTGGTCGGTTGCGGTACACCCCGGGCCCAGGATCGCGTGCAGATCGTCGATCCGCTCACCTGTCGCCCTCTGCCCCAATGCGCCATCGGCGAAGTCTGGGTCAGCGGACCGAGCGTGGCGCGCGGTTACTGGCGTCGCCCCGAGCTGACGAAAGAGCACTTTCACGCGGAGCTCGTCGGCGCAGCTGGCGAGCCCTACTTGAGAACCGGCGACCTCGGATTCTTCGACCAAGGCGAGCTCTTCATCACCGGACGCATCAAGGAGCTGATGATCGTTCGCGGACGCAACTACGCCCCGCAGGACCTCGAACAGCTCGCCGAGCAGGTATCGCCCGAGATTCGTCCGACGAGCGTCGCGGCCTTTGCGTGTGTCGCGCCCGACGGAGACGAGCAAGCCGTCGTCGTATGCGAGCTGCGCAGGGAGCAGCCACAAGCCGAATACCGAGAGCTCGCGCAGGCGGTGCGCGCGCGCATCGGAGCAGCTCTCGAGCTGTCCCTCTTCGGTGTCGCCTTCGTCCCACCTGGGAGTCTTCCGAAGACCTCGAGCGGCAAGCTGCGTCGGGTCGAGTGCCGAAAGCTGTACGAAGCAGATGCCCTCCCCCTACTGTTTCTCGACCGCACCGCCTCTGCAACCGACGACCTCGCGGCCGAGTCGAGTGCGGAGTTCGCGAGCGGCCTGCCGAGCGTCACCGCGGACTCGAGCGACGCGCAGATCCAGCTGCTACGCCAAATGCTGGCGGTCGCTCCGTCGAATGCTCAACCCAACCTGCTGGAACCCTTCCTGCGCGTGCGCATCGCCGAGTCGATCGGAGTTCCCGCAGAGCAGCTGCCCGAGCAGGGCTCGCTACCCGAGCTGGGACTCGACTCGTTGCGGGCTTTGGATCTGCAGCATAGCCTCGAGGATCTGCTCGAGTGCGAGCTGCCCGTACGAGAGCTACTCGAAGCGCCATCCCTACGCACCTTGATCGAGCGGGCCCTCGCCGCTCGGAGTGCACTTGGCGCGCCGGGCCAGACGCCCCGCGAAGCTCCCCGAGCCACCCGAGCAGACGACGGCTCGCTGTCTCACGGTCAGGCAGCCATCTGGTTCGTTCAAGCCCAAAACCCGGATACACCGGCCTACAACGTGCACTTGGCGCTCGACGTGCGCGGACTTCTCGACAAGGGGAGTCTCGAACAGTCCGTGTCCATTCTGAGTCGTCGTCATCCCATTCTGCGAACGGCGATCCAGCTGGACGGCGGAACGCCGCGACAGCTCGTTCTAGACGACGCCGGTGTCGCCCTGAGTTTCACCGACGCGAGCCGCTGGTCAGAGGCACACTGGCGAGAGGCGCCGGCTCAGCTCTCCCAGCGCAGCTTCGACCTCGGCCGCGGGGAAGTCGCACGCTTCGACGTTCTGACGCGTTCTCCAGATGAGCATCGCTTCGTGATCGCTCTACACCATGTTGCTGTGGACTTCTGGTCGATCGTGACTCTCGTCCACGAGCTTCGCATTCTCTATCCCGCGATCGCCGCAGGCTCGCCGCCCGCCCTTCCTCCACTCGCACGCAGCTACACCGACTTCGTGCACTGGCAAGAGCGCTACCTCAGCGAGCGCGGTGAGCAGGCAGCTCGGTTCTGGGACCGACAGCTCGGCGGAGAGCTCGAGCGGCTCGACCTCCCGCTCGATCACCCGCGCCCGGCACGCCCGAGCTTCCGCGGAGGATCCGTGGCGGCCTCCATCGATACACGTACGACGGAGGCCCTGCGCGCATTGGCGCGGAGTCGTGGCACCACACTCTATACCACTCTACTCGCCGCGTTCTATGCCCTGCTCCACCGCTACACAGGCCAGCAGGACATCGTCGTGGGAACGCCGGTCGCCGGGCGCCCAGACACTCGCTTCGCGGGTGTAGTCGGTTATTTCACCAACCCGGTAGCACTGCGCGCTCGCCCGCGCGGCGACATGTCGTTTGAGAGCTTGCTGAAACACGTCCGCGACGTCGTACTCGATGCGCTCGACCACCAGCACTATCCCTTCTCGCTCGTGGTCGAACGTTTGCGACCCGAGCGCGAAGCCGATCTATGGCCGCTCTACCAGGTGGCGTTTACCTTGCAAACGGCTCACCTGAGTTCGGAGTCCGAGCTCGCGGGCCTGGCCCTCGGGGAGTCCGACGCGCACATGCAGTGGGGTGAGCTGCGCGTCGAGTCGGTAGAGCTGCACGAACGCGTCGAGAACTTCGATCTGAAGCTCGTCATGGCAGAGACGTCGAGCGGACTGAGAGCCTCGTTCCAGTACAACGCCGACCTCTTCGAGCAAGACACACTCGCGACGGTAGCCCGCCACTTCCAGGCCCTGCTGCAACGAGTGGCGATCCAGCCCGAGCTACCCCTCTGGAGGATCACGTTGCTCTCTCCTGAGGAGAGGAGCCGGATCCTCTCTGTGGGAGCGCACGCGGGGGCTCCCGGCCGAGCCACCCGACCTCCGGCCTCAGAAACAGACTCCGAGTCATCCGTGGAGACTCGCGAACCTCGATCGTCAGTTCCCTTCGTCGACCTGGCGGAGCGCTTCGCCCAGCAAGCGCGGCGGACGCCGCGACAGATCGCCGTCGAGACCGACGACGGGAGCTTTTCCTATGCAGAGCTCGACGCGTACGCGAACCGAATCGCGCTCGCACTGCGGCGCCGCGGCGTGGGCCTCGAGGCGCCGGTCGCACCGCTCTTGCCCCGCTCCCCAGAGCTCATCGCCGCCATGCTCGGGATCCTGAAGGCTGGCGGGTGCTATGTGGCCCTCGACCCGGATACGCCGCCCGCGCGTTTGGCGACGATTCTAGATCAAGCCGGCGTGCGGCACGTCATCACCGATCGCCCCGTAGCCTCCACACTCCCTGACATCTCGCCGCCGGAGAGCTCGGTGCCGGACAGCTCGCAGCCTGACCACTCACTCCCTCACCTCCTGCTCCCTGAGGGACTCGCCCCGGACCTCGCTCTGAGCCTGGTGGATGCGTCCGTGGAGCTCGGGAGCGGCGCTCACGACGCGCTCACTCCCACGGGTACGCTGCCTGAGTCTCTCGCATACATCGTCTTCACGTCGGGCTCCACAGGTACACCGCGGGGTGTCGGCATTCCACAACGCGGACTCCTGGGGCTGTGCGACTGGCACGCCAGAGAATATGGGATCCGTAGCGGCGACCGCGCGAGTTGGCTGGCACGCTTGAGCTTCGATGCGGCCGTGTGGGAGGTCTGGCCCTACCTGCTGTCGGGCGCGACACTATGCCTACCGGCCGACGAGCATCTGCGCGCGGACCCCTCGGAGCTGCGCCACTGGATTGCGCGCGTGAGCCTCACGCACTGCTTCCTGGCTACGCCGATCGCAGAACGCATCCTGCGCGAAGACTGGCGGGAGCCGCCGCCGCTGCGCGCGCTGCTGACCGGTGGCGACCGCCTGGGTCCGTGTACGGGGGCCGCACCGAGCTTCGCGCTCTACAACCACTACGGTCCGAGTGAGTCGAGCGTGGTCGCTACTCAGACGCAGGTCGTCTGGCCGAGTCCAGAGCCGCCCGCGATCGGCCAGCCGATCTCGGGCACCGAAACCTACGTCCTCGACGAGTGGCTCGAGCCGATGCCCATCGGGGCCACCGGTGAGCTCTACCTGGGCGGCATCGCACTGGCGCGTGGTTATGTCGGGCAACCCGCGCGTACGGCAGAGCGCTTCGTTCCGCACCCGTACTCTGGGACGCCCGGCGCCCGACTCTACCGAACCGGCGACCGCGTCAGGCTCACACAAGATGGACAGCTCCACTTCGTGGGGCGCGCCGATCACCAGATCAAACTGCGGGGAAACCGGATCGAGCTCGGCGAAATCGAGAACGCTTTGCTCGCTCTCGAAGGTGTCGATGCAGCTGCCGTCGTGCTTCGCGATGACCCGTCGCGCCTCGTGGCCTACGTCCACGGCGAGCCGCCAAGGACTGCAATCGACGCGAACCCGTCCACTGCCGACCGAAGCGAGGGCAGCTCTGCGGCTCGCGCGCACGTAGACGCGTGGAGTCATCTCTACGACGAGACGTACGCAGGAGCCGCGAGCGACGTCCGCGCGGACTTCGACATCACAGGATGGAACAGCAGCTATACCGGAACGGCGCTCCCCCCAGAGGAAATGGAGGAGTGGGTCAACGACACGGTCGGACTCCTGCGCACCTTGCTGCAGGCGACGGCACACGGGTCGCGCACCTCCCCCGCCCGCGCTGCCCACGTCTTCGAGATCGGCTGCGGCACCGGACTCCTTCTCCAGCGACTGATCGACGACTGCGAGCTCTATGTCGGAACGGATCTGTCCCAGGTTGCCATCGACACCTTGCGCGAACGCCTGGCCGACACGCCGCGTGGCGCTGCAGTCGAGCTCGCGTGCCTCGCAGCGCACGAGAGCTGGCCCGAATCCAAGCCGGTGGACTGTGTCATCCTCAACTCGGTCGTTCAGTACTTCCCCAGCGCGCAGTACCTATTCGACGTGCTGGAACGGGCACTCGCCAGAGTCGTCGACGGCGGCACACTCTTCCTGGGGGATCTGAGAGTGCTCCCCTGGCTCGAGCCCTTTCTCGCAGATCTCGCGATCGAGCACGCGGCCCCGAGCGCGCGCGCCAGCCAACTCCGTCAGCGCATTGCCGAGATGCGCGCGCGCCTGACCGAGCTCGTACTCGACCCCTATGTGCTCGCAGACTGGCTACGCGCTCAGCCTCGCGTTTCGCGCGTCGAGCTGCGCATCAAGCCGGGGGCCGCCGCCAACGAGATGAATCGCTTTCGCTGCGATCTGATCGCATGGCTCCGACCGCGGACTCCGACTCCGGTCGAGGTAGAACATGCGTGGGACGACACTCTGGATCTGGCCGCACTCCTCGATCGGGCCGCCCCTCCTGCGTTCGCGGTGCGCGGGATCCCGAACCCTCGCATCACGCGCCCTGCGGAGATCTCGTGCGCACTCGAGGAGGCGCCGGCGCGAGAGAGCGTCGCGGAGCTGCGCCGACGCCTGGCAGAAAGCTTCACCCCGGAGACTCGACAGGGCATCGATCCAAGCGATCTCGCCCGGCTCGTGCAGGCACGCGGGCTCCACGTGGAGCTTCACCTCGCCGAAGAGGCTTCGGAGTACGATGCTCTCTTCTACCGACACGTAGACGATGCACACCGCTTCGAGTTGGCAACCTCGAGCGTCCGCACACAGACCTCGCGCGCTGGCGTCCCCGCGAACGACCCGCTCCGAGAGCAAGCCCGACGTCAGTGGATTCCCACTCTTCGCCAGCAGCTCGCGGCTCGACTCCCGGACTACATGCTCCCTGCGCAGATCGTCTCGGTCGCTGAGTGGCCGCTCACACCCACCGGCAAGCTCGACCGGCGCGCCCTTCCCTCGCCTGACCCGGTCACGGCACGAAGCGAACACGTCGCTGCGCGCAACCCGCGCGAGGAGCTGCTGACCGAGCTCTGGTGCGAGGTGCTCGGCATCGATCGCGTCGGTGTGCACGATGGATTCTTCGAGCTCGGCGGGGATTCGATCCTGAGCATCCAACTGGTGCACCGCGCGCGCGAGCGCGGTCTGGAGCTCTCGGCGCGCGACCTCTTCGAACACCAGACGATCGCGCAGCTCGCCCGGGTCGCGCGCGCTCACCACAGGATCGAGGCTCCCCAGGGACGTCTTTCGGGGCCCATCGCCTGGACCCCGATCAGCGCCTTCTGGCGCGAGCTCCAGCTCTCCGAGCCGAGCTACTTCAATCAAGCACTGCTCCTGGAGGTTCCGCAAGGCCTAGAGGTACGTGCGCTCGAGAGGGCACTCGCGCAACTCTGCGACCACCACGACATGTTGCGACTGCGGATGCGCTCGCTCGAGAGCAGCGACGATCCCGCTTCGCGATCTCACCTCGAAATCGACGAGTTCGAGGGCAACCAGATCCTCGACGTCGTCCAGCTGGATCCACCCTGCAACCCGCCAGAGATCGAGCACGCGTGCGCCGCCGTCCAGGCGAAGCTCGACCTGGAGCACGGACCCGTATTCCGTGCCCTGCTGCTGCAGTGTCCCGGGCTCGAACGAGATCGCTTGATGTTCGCCGCCCACCACCTGGCAGTAGACGCGGTCTCGTGGCGCATCCTGATCGAGGATCTCTGGCAGCTCTTGCTCGCCGAGCTCCGAGGTGTCGCCACCGTGCTACCCGCCAAGACGACACCGTTCTCGGAGTATGCGGCGAGCCTGTCCGCTCTGGCTCGCGATCCCGCGCTCGAGCGCCAACGCGAGCTGTGGACCCGCCACACGGCACCCACACCTCCCCTCCCCACGGACCACCACGACGGGGCCAACACAGAAGCGAGTCGAGCGGAGCTTCGTGTCGAGCTGGATCGCAGCGAGACGAGTAGGCTGCTTCGAGACGCCGCAACCGCCTACCGGGTTCGTGTGGACGAGATCCTGCTGACGGCGCTTTCACGCGCGGTGGCGCAATGGACCTCGAGCGCGGATGTTGCGCTCGACTACGAACGGCACGGCCGCGAGGAGTCGCTGGGGGCGCTCGAAACCGCGGGCAGCTCCAGCGAGCCGCTAGACCTATCGCGCACAGTGGGTTGGTTCACCGCGCGAATCCCACTCCGTCTCCACACCAGCGCGGATCTCGAAGACGATCTATGCAACGCCAAAGACGCGGTGCGCTCACTCCCGCTGGGAGGCCTCGGCTATGGCCTGTTGCGCTACCTGGCCGACGAACCGCTCGCGGAGGGCGCAAGTAGGCGGGAGCTCGCCTTCAACTACCTGGGGCGCATCGATCGCGGCATCGCCGCGGGAGTGGCGTCCGCTGGACCAGAGTCCGCGGAAACGGAGTTCGCAGGAACGGAGTTCGATCGAACGGAGCGCGATCGGCCGGCGTCGGGTTCGCGGGACGCAAGCATGCTCGGCGACTCGAGCTTCGCCGTGCGCCGCGCACCAGAAAGTCCCGGCGCGCTGCAGGCTCCGGCGGACGAACGCCCGTACCTGATCGACATCAACGCGGCCGTGACCGACGACGTCCTGGAGCTACGCTTCGCGTACAGCCGCGCGCGACATGCGCGTTCCACCATCGAGCAGCTCGCCACGAGCGTGTTGCGTGAGCTGAGCGCGATCTCGGCGCTCTGCGAGCGCCCCGGCGCAGGACGACTCACGCCATCCGACTTTCCGCTCGCGAACGTGTCGCCGAGCGAGCTCGAAGCCGTCTGCGCTCGACACCCAGAGATCGAAGACTTGCACGCGATGACCGCGCTGCAAGAGGGTCTCTGGCTGCACAGCCGAATGGCCGACGATCGCACGACCTATCTCGTTCAGCTGATCCTGAGATTCGAGCAACCGCTCGACTGGCACGCGTTCGAGCATGCCTGGCGCGACGCCGTGCGGCGCCACTCGATTCTGCGCAGTACGGTCTGGGGAGGAGCGACCCGCCCTCTGATCGTGATCGAGCGCGAGGTGCGCTGTGCTCTCGAGGTGCACGACCTGTCCACACACGGATCGCTCGAGGCATGGCTCGAGCAGGATCGAGTGCAGGGCTTCGATCTCGAAGCCGCACCGCTTTTCCGCCTCGCGCGCTTGGATCTCGGCGGTGGCCGCTGTGCGTTCGTCTTCACCCATCATCACTTGATCCTGGACGGCTGGAGTCTGTCCCTGCTGCTCGAGGAAGTGCTGCGGCGCTACTCGGCGAGTGGTCAGCTCGACAAGCTGGAACTTCCGCCCGCGACCCCATTCCGCTCGCACGTGCGTCACACACTCGAACGTTCGCTTCGAGGCTACGCCGAGTTCTGGCGCGAAGAGCTCTTGGAGCGACCCTCCGAAGCACTACTGCCCACTAGGGCGCCACGCGGGCACGGGGCGCCACGCGGGCACGGGGCGCCACGCGGGCACGACCCGAGGTCGAACGCAAACGGGTCCAAACTCGCGAGTGCGGCCGAAGCGGAGCTGGCTCCGCCCAGCACTTTCACACGAGTGCGCCGGCCGCTCGACCCCATGCAGATGCGACGGATCGAGCAAGGTGCGAGAGAGCGCGGACTCACCTTACACACGGTTTCTCAGGGCGCCTTCGCGCTCGCCCTGGCACGAGCGAGCGGTCGCAACGATCTGGTGATCGGCACCGTCACCTCAGGACGTGCCCACGCGCGCGCCGAAGCCATCGACATGGTCGGACTCCTGATCGAGACCTTGCCCCTACGGGTGCAGGTGCCTCTCGGACGCGACCTGGAGTCCTGGCTCACCGAGCTGCAGGATCGACACCTCCGAGCTTGCGAGCACCCAGCCCCCCTTGCCGGCATCGAACAATGGGTCGGCGCCGGCCCGAGCGCGCCACTGCTCGAGTGCCTGTTCGCCTTCGAGAACTATCCGCTGGACCCGAGCCTATTCGAGCAGAGTCGTTCGATCGGGCTCGAGTCCGTCGAGTTCTGGGATCAGACGCACTACCCGCTCACGTGGGTCGTCTCGCCGCACGGTGCTCGACCGGCAGTAGACATCGGATACGATCGTGAGCACCTGAGCGATACCCAGATTGCAGACCTATGGGATGCCTTCGAAGGCATCCTGCGGGCCTTTGCCGCCGCCCCTCTCGCGAGCGGGATGCCGCGGCTTTGCGATCTGACTCCGTTCGGGGACGCGGCGTCGACACGACTGCACGCGTGGTCGTGCGCGAACGCGCAAGAGCTCGCTGGGTTCGAGCGCGCAGCGGAGGCCAAAAGACCGATTCGAGACTCGCTGCTCGGCCACTTCGACTACTGGGTGTCGGAGCAACCTCACGCGAGAGCCCTACTCTCGAGCTCCTACCCGAACACCTATCTCGAGCTCGATCGCGCTTCGAGGCAGCTTGCGCAGCTGCTGAAGCGCATGGGCGCCGGCTCAGAAACCAGAGTGTCCGCTCGACTCCCACGCGATGCGCGTTGGATCGTCTCGTTTCTGGCGACCCTCGCCACGGGCGCGACCTTCGTCCCCATCGATCTCGAGCAACCCGACGCGCGCATCCGCGCGATTCTCGACGATGCGACGCCGCTGATCATGATCCTTCCGTCGGAGCTACCGCAGGAAGCGTACCCGCAGAGCGAAGACTCTACTCCGCGAGCCGGCGGGGACATGTCCGTGCTTCGGCTCGACCCCGAACTCGCGCTACTGCGAGACGAGTCCCCACTGCCTTCGTCCGGCGACCTCCATCCCGACCTGCTCGCCTACGTGATCTATACCTCCGGTTCGACCGGCACCCCCAAGGGCGTCGGGATACCGCGGCGGGCACTGGATACCTTCTTGACGGCGGTCCGAGCGCGGTTCGACTTCGAGCCAACGGATCGATTCTCGGTCTTCCACTCACCGGGGTTCGATGTGTCGGTGTGGGAGATCTTCGTCGGACTGGCCACGGGGGCTTCGCTGTTCATCGTGCCCGAAGAGCTCCGCCGCGATCCGAAGGCACTGCTCGAGGCGCTCGCCGAGAAGCAGGTCACCGTGTTGAGCCAGACGCCCTCGGCCTTCGACGCGCTCCTCGCCACAGTTGAGCACGCATCCGTTCCGAGCAGCCTACGCTGGGTCGTGCTCGGCGGCGAGCCGCTCCAGCTCGAAAGGATCGCAGTCTGGCGCGATCGCACGGACAGCACCGCGCGAATCGGCGTAGGCTACGGGCCGACCGAGACCACCATCTACTGCACGTTCGACTGGGTCGACACGAGCGCCGAGCAGCTCGCAGGACCTGCGCCGATCGGACTCCCGCTCGCCGAGTTCCCGATGCATGTGATCGGCGAGAACGGCATGCGGGTGGCGCCGGGCTTTGCGGGCGACCTCTGGATCGGCGGCCCGGGCATTGCGCGCGGCTATCTCGGACGCGCGCGGCAGACGGCAGAGAGCTTCGTACCCGACCCCTTCAGTCCGACGCCCGGCGGGCGCCTCTATCGATCGGGCGATCACGTGCGATATCTGGACGACGGCCGATTGCTGTGTCTCGGGCGTTTGGACGGCCAGATCAAGCTGCGTGGCTATCGCATCGAACTCGGCGAGGTCGAGGCGCAGCTCGGGCGCTGTGCAGGCGTCGAACGCGCGGTCGTCATACTCCGCACCGGTCAGAGCGGCCGCGCACAGCTCGTCGGATATCTGGTCCCCACGACTTCGGAGAAGCGGCAGCCGCAGGCGGACCCCATCGCACCAGCGGACAGCCAATCCCCGGGCGAGGCGGGCTCCCCAGGCGAGGCAGCCTCGACTTCCCCGAACACGCTGGACCTGAACGCGATCCGAGCACAGCTCGCCGAAACTCTTCCAGGCTACATGATCCCACAGTCCCTGGTGGTCCTCGAGCGGCTACCCCTGACGCCCAGAGGGAAGCTCGACCGACGCGCGCTGCCGGCCCCCGAGTCCCCACTCGAAGGCACGACCACTCCGACGAGCGAGATGGAGAGTGTGCTCCACGGCCTCTGGTCCGATTTGCTCGGACGCTCCGACTTCGGCATCGACGACGACTTCTTCGAGCTCGGCGGAGACTCCATCCTAGCGGTGCAGCTCGCGAGTCGCGCCCATGCCCGCGGTTTGGTGGTAAGTCCGCGCCAGATCTTCGAGACCCCCACCATCGCGCAGCTCGCACCCCGCATCGAAGGAACGCGAGCCATCCCCGCGCGACAGGGTGTCGTATCCGGGGACGTCCCGCTGACACCGGTGCAAGCCTGGTGGACCGAGCAAGATCTCTCGGAGCCTCACCACTGGAACCAGGCGATTCTCCTCGAGGTACACGAACCGTACGCGGCTGAAGCGGTGGAGCGCGCGCTTGCAGCTCTGGTGTCCCACCACGATGCGCTCCGCCTGACCTTCACTCGAGAGAAGACAGGCTGGAAGCAGTGGAACGCCGCCGAGGTGGATCCCGTAAAGCTCTCCTGGATCGACCTCCGCCAGACACCCGACTCCGAGCTCGCAGCCGAGATCGAGTCCGCATGCGCGCCCTTGCACCGAAGTTTCGATCTCGTGCACGGCCCGCTACTTTGTGCTGCCTATCTCGACCTGGGTCCCGCGCGCGCAGATCGACTGTTTCTGTGCGCACATCATCTGGCGGTCGATGGCGTGTCCTGGAGGATTCTCCTCGAGGACCTCGAGTTCGGTCTACTGCAGGCCAGCTCCGGCAGAGCCATCGAGCTACCCCCGAAGACGACCGCGTATCTGGACTGGGCAACACATCTTCTGAGTGCCAGCGGTCTGAGTGCCAGCGCGAACGCCGCGCACACCACAGACTCCGCGGACGCGGCTCCCTGCTCGCCCGAGGGTGAGGACTCCGCGGGCTGCGCACCACGTGGGCCACTCGAGGAGCCGGATCCGATCGAATTCTGGACGCACCTCGACTTCGCGTCGACCCGCTCCCTTCCGCGCGACTTCGATCGCGGTGCGAACCTCGAGAGCGCTTCCGAGACGGTCACGTATACACTGGACCGCGACACCACGACCGACCTGATCCAGCATCTCGCCGCCGCCTACTCCGCGCGACCCGACGAGCTCATGCTGTCGGTACTGGCCGACACCCTGTGTGCGTGGAGCGGTGATCCCGCGGTCGCGATCCTGCTCGAGGGACATGGCCGCGAAGCGCTCTTCGACGACGTGGATCTGACGCGCACGGTCGGCTGGTTCACGAGCCTCTATCCCGTGGTCCTTCCCGCGGGAGGCCGCGATGCGGATCCAAGCCCGCTGACGCGGCTCAAGCACAACAAGGAGCTCCTGCGGAGCGCGCCCGAGAACGGCTGCCAGTTCGGACGCCTGCGCTACCTCGCGGCCCCTGCGACACGCGCTCGGCTCGCCTCGCTCCCAGTCCCGGAGATCAGCTTCAATCACTTGGGCCGCTTGGACACTACGTTCGGGAACGGCTCCACACTCGGTGCCGCGCGGGAGCCCATCGGTCCCACCCACTCGCCCTCCGCTCGCCGCGCACACCTGATCGACGTCACCACACTCGTACGCGACGGCGTGCTCGAGTTGGCCTGGACCTATTCGACGCACCACTACCACCGCACCACGATCGAGCGACTGGCTGGTGAGCATCTCGACCGCCTGCGCGCGTTGCTCGAGGCGTGTCTCGCGGGTGAAGACGCTGGACTGACCCCCACCGACTTTCCGCTGGCGGCCGGACTCGATCAGGAGGCACTGGATCGCTTGCTCGGAGACCTGGAGTCCTGATGAGTCAACGTCCCGTCGAAGACATCTATGGCGTCTCTCCACTCCAGCACGGAATGCTGTTCGAGAGCGTCCTCGACCCGAGTTCGACGAGCTATGTCACTCAGATCCCTCTCGCACTGCGAGGTCCCCTCCACGTGGACGCCCTCGAAGCGTGCTGGCGCGCGCTCGTGTCGCGTCATCCGATACTCCGCACGGGCTTCGCCTGGGAAGGCCTCGAGGCACCGCTGCAGCTGGTTCACACCGCAGGCCGCGTCTCCATGAGTGTCGCCCGCGTACGGCTCGACCACCTCCCAGAGGACGAGAGACATGCAGCCGTCGACGCCTGGCTGGCCGAGGATGCCAAGCGTCCCTTCTCGCTGGCGCGCCCACCGCTCATGCGCGTGGCCTTGCTGCAGCTGGGCCCCGAGCATCATGTGCAGGTCTGGACGCACCATCACTTGATTCTCGACGGCTGGTCGGTGGCTCTCCTGCTGGGCGAGCTTCTCTCCAGCTACGACCAGCTTCGCGGTTCCGACGCCTCTGGCCCCGATCTGCTCGAGGCGCTGGCGAGCGAGATTCGCGCAGGCACGACGGCCCCCCCGTTTCGCGAGTTCATCCGCTGGCTGGCGACACGCCCGTCCGAGAAGCGATTGCACTTCTGGCAGCAAAGGCTCGCGCGCTACGACACGCTCACACCTCTCCCACGGCCTGCCCACCCGGGAAGTCGCGGCGGCTTCGTCGAAGCGCGCATCGAGCTGTCGCGATCCGAGAGCGACCACCTGCGAGAGTGGGCCAGCACGGAACGCGTGACCTTGAACTCCCTGGTGCAAGGCGCATGGGCTCTCGTACTGGCACGACACGCCGGCGTGGAGCGCGTCGCATTCGGAGTCACCTCTTCGGGACGTCCGCACGAGATCGTGGGAGTCGAGGCCATGGTCGGCCCGATGATCACGACCTTGCCCATGGTGCTCGAGATCGGCTCCGAGCTGCGCGCCAGTGATTGGATTCGCGAGATTCAGCAGGCAAACGTCGCCGCGCGAGAGTACGAGCATACTCCGCTGGCGGAGCTGCGCGACGCCTGCGGCCTCGAGCCCGGAGTGCCCCTCTTCGAGAGCCTGATCGTCTTCGACAACTATCCGGTCGACGTCGATCAGCTCTCGCAGACTGCGGGCCTCACGCTGGGTGCACACCATCCAGCGCCCGACTCCGAGGCCGCCGGATTCGCCGCACGCCGCAACCACTATCCCACTACGTTGGTCGTGTTTCCGGGAGACGAGATCTGGCTCATGCTCGCGTGCGACAGCACCCGCGTTCAGCACGAAGCGATCGCTCCTCTGCTCGCAGAGCTGCGCCGGCTTCTCGGAGAGCTGACCCGGGCCGACCTGCGGGTGCGCGACGCGGGCCGCCCCTCTGCACAGCAGGCTGCCCGTCTGCTGGCACGCAACGATGGAGTCTACTCGAGTGATCGCGCGAGTGATCCAGCGACGGAGCAGATCCCCACTTCGCCGGCAGACCTCGACCTGTCGATGGACGCGAGGAATGCGACCACTTTGCTCCAGCGTGTGGAGGCGACTGCGCGCACCACACCGGAGAGCTGCGCCGTCGAAGACGCGACAGGTGCAAGGCTCTCGTATGCGGAGCTGGTCGGATGCGCAGACCTTCTGGCTGCATCGCTGCGAGCGCTGGGCGTACGAGCCGGCGATCGCGTGCTGCTCGACGTGGGGCGGCGAGTCGAGTGGATGATCGCTGCGCTCGCGAGCTGGCGCCTCGGAGCCGCCTACGTTCCCATGGATCCTTCCTTGCCCGAAGGCCGGCGCCGTCTCCTCGAGTCCCGGGCTCAGGCCGCGGCGCGAGTCACTCGGGCGACGGACGTCGAGAGCAGCGGCGATCTCCCTTCGATCGAGGTCGACCTCGCAACGCTGCTCGACTCCCTGCAGGAGGGCGGTGGACACGGAGCCGCCTCGATGCCTGCGCGCGACACCGGAGAGACACCGCTCGCTGCGGTCGCCTACCGGCTCTTCACCTCGGGCTCGACTGGCGAGCCCAAGGCCGTAGATGTTCCGCACGAGAGCCTGGCCTGCTACCTCGACGCCGTGATCGCCCGGCTGGCTCCGGAGCCTAAGGGCCGATTCGCGGGGGTGTCGAGCCTGGCCGCGGATCTGGGGCTGACCTCGGTCTTCGGTGCTCTCTGGTGCGGCGGCACCGCATGGTTGATCGACGAGCCGCTGGCGCTCGATCCGGACGGGCTCGAGGAGCTGTTCGAGCGAACCGGGCGTCCGCAGGTCTGCAAGGTCACCCCGTCGCAGCTCCGCGTATGGCTGGCCGCACGTTTCCCCGCGGCACTGCTCCCGAGCGAGCTCCTGGTGCTCGGAGGCGAAGCGCTCCACTACGGATTGGTGCAGCAGATTCGCGCGCTGGCGCCGGAGCTTCGCATCGTCAATCACTATGGACCCACCGAGACGACGGTCGGCGTGTGTACGTACGAGATTCCGCGCGACCCACACGTCGCCGAGATGGATCCCCGGCGTGCGGTGCCTCTCGGCGTCCCGCTGCGATCCGCCGCGCTCTACGTCTGCGATCCGAGCGACGCGGCGCGCGGACTCGCACCCGACGGCGCCCACGGAGAGCTGTTGATCGGGGGACAGAGCCTGGCGCTCGGCTATGCCGAGAGCCCGCGCGAAACGGCACTGCGCTTTGCGCCAGATCCATTCGCCGCGCTGCCGACGGAACAGGCTCGAACTGGCGCACGGCTGTACCGCACCGGGGATCTCGTCTGCTGGAACCAAGACGGATTGCTCGAGTTCCGCGGACGCACCGACGACCAGATCAGTGTTCACGGAGTTCGTATCGAGCTCGGCGAGGTCGAGGCGGCGCTGCGGTCTCTGCCCGAGGTTACGAGTGCCGCCGCGCGCGTGCGCACCGACCCCGTGAGTGACGAGCCGAGGCTTGTCGCCTGGGTGGTGGCAAACCCACTTCACGAGCCGGGTGCAGCTCCCCGGGACTGGAGGGCGGAACTCGCGACGAAGCTGCCCGCTCCGATGCTGCCGGTACGCATTTGCGAGGTCGACGCCTTCCCGCTCGGTCCCAGCGGCAAGCTCGACGTTCGCGCTCTACCGGACCCGTTCGCGGTCGAGAAGGTTCGAGGCAGTGAGGCGTGTGGAGACGACGAGCACCAGATGCTGGCGATCTGGCGCGACGTCTTGAAGCGCGACGATTGCGAGGTCGAGGACGACTTCTTCACTCTCGGGGGAGACTCGATCCTGGGACTGCAGATCGTCGCGCGCGCGCGTCGCAGCGGCCTGTCGCTCCAGCCCAGGGATCTCTTCGAGCACCCGAGTGTACGCGCGGTCTGCGAGCACCTTCGCAGCACATCCGTGCCCGCAATGGGAGCCCAGTCCGGGCTTCAAGGAGAAGCCGCGCTCGAAGCAGAAGCGAGCAGTCTCCCCGCACACGGAGAGATCGCCCTCCTGCCCATCCAGCGGTGGTTCTTCGCACGCAAACTGCTGGATCCGCACCACTTCAACCAAGCACTCTGGGTGACCCTCCCAGAAAACGCGAGCGCACCGCAGGTCGAGGCGGCTCTTGCCAGCTTGCGACAGCGGCATCCCGCTCTACACGCGCGCTTCGTCGAGAGTGATGGGCGCTTCGTCCAGACCTGGGACCCGGCGACGACCGATGGAGCTCCGGCCGAGCTCGCGCCCTGCGTCGAGGTGCTCGACGCGGCTGCGCTGCGAGACCCGGCCACCTTCCGCGGCCACTTGTCTCGGCTGCAAGCGTCGCTCGACCTGGCATCCGGCGAGCTGGTACGGGCCCTCTATGTACCCTCCGAGCGGGTAGGCGAGCTTCTCTCGGCACTCGCAGCTCCGGAGCTCCAGCGCACGCCTTCGACACCTCTGCTGCTCTGGATCGTGCACCACCTGGCCGTCGACGCCGTCTCGTGGTTTCTCCTGATCGGCGAGCTCGAAGCCGCGCTGGCGAACACGACCGAGCAAGACACCCGCGCTCGCGCGGAGGGCCTCGCGAGCTGGGCAGGCCACCTCACGAGCGAAGCAACCTGCCGCGCCTTCACGGCGCAAAGTTCGTACTGGAGCGACATCCCTCGCTTCGAGCTTCCGGTAGATCACCCCAACGGGGCCAACACCATCGGGGAGCTCTCCGAGATCGTCGTCAGCCTCGACGCAGAGCATACGCGAGCGCTCTACGCGGGCGGACGCGACGACGCGCGCGTCGACGAGATCCTCTTGTGCGCGATCGGCCGGACGCTCGCGCGCTTCGCCGACAGCAGGGATGTCGTGATCGACATGGAATCCCACGGGCGAGCGGACCCCGAAGGACGCTTCGATCTAGCGACGTGCGTCGGCTGGTTCACCTGTCGCTACCCGATCGTGCTGCGCGACATTCATCCCGGCGCGTCCGCAGAGGACGCAGCGCTGGACGAGCACCTCGCGAGCGTTCAGGCCACGTTGCGCGGCGTACCGGACGAGGGACTCGGGTACGGCGTGCTCCGCTACAGCGACCGAGACGATCCGAGCTCGAGGCTACCGGACGTGGTTCCGCCCGTAAGCTACAACCATCTGGGCGGCTTCGACGACGCCAAGGCGCTCGAGCGGCCGGGAAGCGAGAGCGGCGTGCGAATCCTACCTCTCGAGGTCGCAGATCTTCGGAGCTCGCGCGGAGCGCGCAGCCAGCTGATCGATATCACCGCACACGTGCGCGACGGACGCCTCAAGCTTCGCTGGTCCTACAGTCGGGCACTGCACGAGGCCGCGAGCATCGACCGGCTGGCTCGAGACACGGAGCGGGAGCTCGAGCGGCTGATCGCCCGAGTGCGCAGACCCCCTGCGCACGCCCCGAGAGCCGCCTCGCAGCAGCCCACTCGGTTCGCGCTCTCTCCTCTACAGCAGGGGCTTCTCTTCCATACGGTCTACGATCCCAGCGACCCTGCCTATGTCAATCAGCTCAGCATCGATCTCAGGGGGCCCCTCGACGTCGATGCGCTCGCGCGCGCCTGGCAGGCGCTGGCGCAGCGTCACGCGATCCTGCGTACCCGCTTCGAGTGGCGTGCGGGATCCGAACCGATGCAGCTGGTGGAGCCCGAGGTCCAGGTGCCACTCCGGCTCGAAGACTGGAGCGACCTCGACCCAGGCGATCTCGGCGGCGAGACCCATGACACCCGCTGGCGGGAGCTGCGTGAGCAAACGGTGCAGCGAGGCTTCGACCTCGAACGCGCTCCCCTCATGCGCATAGACGTCGTGCGCACGGCTCCCGAACGCCATAGGTTATGCTGGACTCGACACCACCTGCTCATGGATGGCTGGTCCTCGTCTCGCGCGCTCTTCGAGCTCCTGTCCCTGTACCGTGAAGAGCACACCCGGCAGCCGGCTTCGCTGCCGCCTGTGCGGCCGTTCTCCGACTACATCGACTGGCTCGCTCGCACGAATGCGGGTTATCACGCGCGGGATCGGTCTGCCCGCTTCTGGTCGCGGACCCTGGCCCCGCTGACCCGCTCATCCATGCTGGCGGATGTCGTAGAGCCGCCCGCTGGGCCGCCTCGCGAGCGGTTCGGCAACGTTCAGTACACCCTACCGCCGGACCTCGTGCGGCGCGTGCGCGAGCTCGCGAGCGCTGAGCGTGTCACCGTGGCCACCGTGCTCCACGGTGCCTTCGCACTCCTGCTCTCTCGGCACCTGGGTACGCGCCACATCGCACACGGTCTAACCGTCGCCGGACGCCCCGCGGATCTACCCGACGTCGAGGGGATCCTCGGACTCTTCATCAACACCCTACCCGCCTGCGTGGACGTCGATCCGGCCAGAAGCTGCGGCGATTGGCTGCGTTCGTTGCAAGCCCAGAACATTGAGCTGCGCGAACACGAACACGAACCGCTGAACGAGATCCTGCGACACAGCCCACTCGAACGGGGCGCTCCCCTCTTCGACTGTCTGCTGGTGCTCGAGAACTACCCGCGCTCACCGACGATCGAGCTCGACGGCCTCGGGTTCCACGCAGTCGAGCAGCCCGTCCGAACGCACTACGCCCTGACCTGGGTGATCTCCCCCGAGGCTCTCGGCGACCCCGAGACCCGCGCCAAGCGCGGCACCGAGACACGGCGGGACGAGGCGCAGCACCTCGAGACACAGAGGATCGAGGTCGGATTCGACGCACGTCGCATATCGGCCTCTCACATCGAGCGGATGCTGGACCACTTCGAACGCATCTTGCATCAGCTAGCCATGGACTCCGACACAGAGTTTGACACGGATCTCGACACGAGCTCCGAGGACCAGCACGAGGCCCGCGCCCTCCGAGCCCTGAAATCCTCGACCCTGAGACTCGGCGCCGTGAATCCGTTCTCGCCGCACGAGACCGCCACCCTGCTGAAGCTGGCGAGGAGCGGGGCGGCCGTAGAGCGGCACCCCTCGAATCACTCGTCGCTGCCCCTCGTCCACGAGCGCTTTCTCGCCTGGTCCAGCGCGCAACCCGACGCCATCGCCGTGATCGCAGGGGACCTTGGACTGCGATACCGGGAGCTCGCCGAGCGTACCCAGCTGCTGGCCGAGCAGATTCATCGCGTGCTCCGCGCGCAGCCGAAGGACTCGCGCGAGCTGCGTGTCGCCAGCTGCTTGCCACGCGACGAACGGCTCGTCGTCGCATTCCTGGCCTCACTGCGGGCGGGAGTCACGTACGTACCCCTCGACATCACGCATCCGCCCGCGCGGCTCGCCTACGTCCTCGACGATGCGAACGTCGCTCTCTTGCTGACCAGCTCGGAGCTCCGCGGACGCTTCGCGAAGGATCTCCCCATTCTGGAGCTCGGCCCGGGCGGGACCTTGCCCGGCTGCGATCAGCCGCGTACTCCGGATCCGATCCCCGGCCAACCGGTCGTAGCGCCCTCAGCCTCCGGCTCCAGCCTGTCCGGCTCGGAACTCTCTGGCCGCGAACTCTCCGGCCGCGAGGGGGCGACGGCCACAGAACTCGCAGGGCGTACACCGCATCCAGAGCAGCTTGCGTACGTGATCTATACGTCGGGCTCGACAGGTGCACCCAAGGGTGTCGGCGTGAGCCACGCGAATCTGGCGGCGCTCTTCGCTGCTACGGACGCACACTTTGACTTCGAACCTGGAGATGTCTGGAGTTTGTTCCACTCCCCAGCGTTCGACTTTTCCGTGTGGGAGATCTTTGGCGCTCTCACCAGCGGCGGACGCGTCGTCGTAGTGCCACAGGAAGCGCGCGCCGATGCTTCTACCTTGGCATCACTCCTAGAAGAGCACGGAATCACGGTGCTGAGCCAGACACCGGCCGCCTTCGATGCGTTTCTCCACCACCTCGAGACGCGCGTGCTCTCGAGCTCCGACGGCGCCACCATCGAGCCGTTACCGGCGCTGCGCTTCATCGTGTTCGGCGGCGACACACTCGATCTGGAGCGACTGGCCCCCTGGTTCGAGCAGAGCTCGGGTGCCACGCGGCTGGTGAACATGTACGGAATCACGGAGACGACCGTGCACGTCACCTTCCTGGAAATCTCCCAGGACGCGTTGCGTCCGCTTCCCTCCCCCATCGGCCGCCCGCTGGACCATCTGCAGCTCTACCTACTGGACGATCAGGGTCAGCCTGTTCCCCTCGGGTGTAGCGGTGAGATCTATGTCGGTGGCACCGGTCTCTCGCGCGGATATCTGGGCCGTCCGTCCCTCACCGCCGCGCGCTTCGTGCCGAATCCCTTCCCTGGACCGGTGCCCGAGCTCTCCGACGCAGCAAGCGGAACCCGGCTGTATCGTACGGGCGACCTCGCTCGCTTCGAGCTCGACTCATCCGCTGCGGGCGACGCCGTGCGCGACCCGAGCGAAAACGCGCGGCTCGTGTATCTCGGACGCTGCGACCGTCAGGTCCAGCTACGTGGATACCGCATCGAGCTCGCGGAGATCGAACGAGCACTCGAGGAGCTGCCCGGGGTAGCACGCTCGCTCGTAGAGCTGCGCGAGACTCCGAACGCCCACCTCGTAGCGTACGTCGTGCGCACGCCCGAGGGCATCGTGGCTCGCGATTCCATTGCGCACGAGACGTGGCGCTCCGCACTCCGCGAGCGCATCCCGGCCTACATGATCCCGAGTCGCTTCGTCCCCTTGGTGGAGTTCCCGCTCACGGTCAACGGAAAGCTGGACCGCGTAGCCCTGCGCGAGCTCGACTCGGAGACCGGTGCGGGGGAGACCGTCGAGCCCGAGGGGGAGCTCGAGAATGCGCTGCAGAAGGTCTGGCGACGCCTACTCGGAACGTCTCACTTTGGTGTTACGAGCGATTTCTTCGCACTCGGGGGCGATTCGATCCTGGCGATGCGGCTCAGCGGCGAGCTGCAACGCAGGGGGCTCGAAGTCGAGCCCCGCGATCTCTTCGAGTCGCCGACGATCCGCCAACTCGCTGCCCGACTGACCGCCGCACGACCGAACGCGGCACGACTGACCGCTTCCGCACAGATCGAGATGGGAGTCCAGCAAAGAACCGTGGCGGATGCGTCCGGCGCAGAGCTCCGGCATCAGGCGCTCCGGCATCAGGCGGACAAGAAGGAGTTCCCGCTGTCGCCCACGCAGGAGCGCATGTGGTTCCTGCAACGTCTCGATC
Organism: Pseudomonadota bacterium; assembly: GCA_003247575.1. Lineage (GTDB taxonomy): Bacteria > Myxococcota_A > UBA9160 > SZUA-336 > SZUA-336 > SZUA-336. Next base: position 76,930 of record QJZC01000052.1, on the reverse strand, counting down.
CCGGTGCCTCGACCTACCATGTGCCGTTCGCCGTCCAGGTGGACGAGCGGCTCGATCCCGCGCTTCTGCGCGATGCGCTGGATCTCTTGGTGGCCCGGCACCCGATCCTGCGCACGCGCATCGTCGAGCGCGACGGGGAAGCAGCGCAGGAGGTGCTCGACGTGGATCGCGTCCCGAGCGCCTTCGTGGAGCCCCCTCGAGGTACGGGCCCCGTATCCACCGAGCGGCTGCTGACCGACCCCCAGCTGCGAGAGCTGCTCGACACGCCGTTCGATCTGAGCGTTCCCCCCTTGCTGCGTGCGAGCCTGCGGAGCAGCGCGGTCGAGAACAGTGCTACGGAGAGCAGTGCTGCGGAGCGCAGCGTGCTCGTGCTGGTCGCTCATCACGTCATCGTCGATGCATGGTCGCTCGGCGTCCTGTTGCGCGAGCTGCTGGAACTCTACGAGAGCGCGCGCGACGGACGCGTCGCAGACCTGCCCGAGCTGAGACTCAGCTACGGCGACTTCGCGCTGTGGCAACGCGAGCGATTGGAGCGAGGAGAACTCGCGCATCAGCTCGAATACTGGCGCACACAGCTCGCCGACCTCGAACCCCTCAAGCTCCCCCTTCGTCCCGGGGCACGCAGCATGGGGCCGCATCCGAGCGGCAGGCACAGCTTCGAGCTGGAGGCCCGCGACGTGGCGGCGCTCGACCTCCAGGCGAGTCGCCTGGGTGCGACGCGCTTCATGTGGATCGTTGCAGCCGTGCAGAGCTTCCTCTCGCGCTACTGCGGACAGCGCGACCTCGCACTGGGCGTACCGGCGCTGCAGCGCGTACACCCGGATCTCGCACCCGTGCTCGGCTGCTTCCTCAACACCCTCGTGCTACGCGGACAAATCGAGCCCGCGGACTCGTTCGACGGCTTGCTGGCACGAACGCGCGACCTCGCACGCGAGGCGTACGCGCACCAAGACTATCCCTTCGAGCGGCTCGTGAGCGAGCTGGGCATCGAACGCACACACGAGCACGAGCCGCTGTTCGATGTGCAGCTCGTGCTGCAGAGCGCTCGTTTCGTACGGCCCGAGAGCGTCCGGCAAGGGTCCACCTCGGGGCCGACCCAATCGCGCTCGAACCTCACTCCGATCTCGCTGCCGCCCGCCAGCGAAAAGCTTCCCCTTACGATCTTCATCGAAGCCAACGACTCGGATGGGCCCGTGGGGCCGGCAAGGTCCTCCGGTAGCGAGCTCAGCGCGAACGTGGCTCCCGCGGGTGCGGAGGCTCTGCGGGTTACGTTCGCCTACGGAACGACTTGCTTCGACGAACGCACGATCGTGCGGATGACCCAGCTCTTCCGCCACTGGGTCTCCCAGCTGGCAGCCCGATCGGACGCAGCCCTGAGCTCGATCGCCCTGCTCGACCCCGAAGCGAGCAGCGAGCTGCTGGCGCTTTCGCGCGGTCCCGGTTCGAGCGCGGCAACCACGCCGCGCGCGCTGCACGTCCGCTTCGAGGAACAAGCGCGCCTGACACCCGATCGGGTCGCCGTCATCGCCGCCGGACACGAGCTGTCGTTCGCTGCGCTCGACCAGCGAGCCAACCAGCTCTCCTGGCGCTTGCACACGCTTGGCGTCCGCCGCGGGGATGTCGTCGGTCTGTGCCTGGATCGCTCGCTGGACCTCTCCGTAGCCATCTTCGGCGTACTCAAGGCTGGCGCGGCCTACCTCCCGCTCGACACCGAGGCGCCCACGGCGCACACGCACCGGCTCCTGCGAGACGCCGGAGCCCGGGCGATCATCGTGCAGGCGAGGCATGCGAGCGCGATTCCGTTACAGCAAGGCGCGGTCCAGCAAGACGCAGATCGGCAAGATGGCCAGGCCGGCGTCCTGCTTCCGCACGTGCTGATCGACAGCGAGACGTCCGGACTCGAGCGGGAGTCCAGCGAGCCGCCGAGGCTCCCGTGGCATCCCGACGACATCGCCTACGTACTCTATACATCGGGATCCACCGGCACTCCCAAGGGAGTCCAGGTGCCTCACGCAGGCGTGTACAACCGCGTGCGCTGGCACCACCGCTTCGCCTCCGAGGCGCCGGTGCGCGTACTCCAGAAGACTCCATATACGTTCGACGTCTCGATGTGGGAGCTGCTCTGGCCCCCCCTCTATGGACACACACTCGTGTATGCCGCACCAGGCTCGCACCGCGATCCCCTGGCGATCGCGGCTCAGATCGAGCGGGACGCGATCACACACGTCCACTTCGTACCCTCGATGCTCCAGGCGTTTCTCGAAGCGAGCCCAGGATCCTACTGCGACACCGTGCGCCACATCAGCTGCAGTGGCGAAGCGCTTCCGCCGGATCTCGCCTATGCCTGTCGCCGGGAGATCGACGCCCAGCTGCACAATCTCTACGGACCCACCGAAGCATCGATCGAGGTGTCGAGCTGGACCTATCCAGAGCCGGAGTCGCATCGAGATTCGAACAGTCGTGAAGATTCCCTGGCTAGAGAGCACTCTGTGCCCGCGGAAATCGCGGTACTTCCCGCGATTCCCATCGGTACCCCGATCGATCAGGTAGAGCTCTGGGTGCTGGACGAGGAGCTCGGCTTGGTCGCTCCGGGCACCGTGGGCGAGCTGTTCATTGGCGGCATCGCCCTGGCGCGCGGCTATGCAGGCCGCCCGGCCTGGACAGCCGACCGCTTCGTACCCCATCCACATGCAGTCCAGCCCGGTGCGAGACTCTACCGAACCGGGGATCGCGTGCGACGCTCCGAAGATGGCGAGCTCTACTACCTGGGTCGCAGCGACGCGCAGATCAAGTTGCGCGGACAGCGCATCGAGCCCGGTGAGATCGAGCACCAGCTACGCCTCGAAGCCGGTGTGCGCGACGCCGTCGTGCTGCTCCACCAATCGAACTCGGCGAAAGCCGAGCTGGTGGCCTACCTCGCTCGCGAGCGCGAGCTCGACCTCGCCGGGATTCGCGCAGCACTCATCACCCGACTGCCCGGACACATGATTCCGAGCCGATTCCTTCAGCTGGACGAGCTCCCGCTGACCTCCAGCGGCAAGACGGATCGTCGCGCACTGGCCCAGCTCGCCACCGATCCAGACTCCGAGGCAGCTCCGCTGCTGGCCCCCACCAGCGCGCCGGAGCGTGCGCGCGAAGCGCAGCTCTGCCTGCTCTGGAGCGAGCTGCTCGAACGCCCGGTTGGAATCGATGACAATCTGTTCGAGCTGGGCGCGCACTCGCTGAGCGCAGCACGTTTCGTCGCGCGTCTGCACGAGCGATACGCCCTCGCCATCGGGCTGCGCGATGTGTTCGAACACCCGAGCGTCCGCGGAATGGCGACGTGCGTGCGGCCTTCCGAACGCTCGGGCATCCGATTGCACGCGCTGCCTCGCACGCCGGATCGAGCCTTCCCACTTTCCTCGGCGCAGCAACGCTTCTGGTTCCTGGACCGGCTGCAGCCGGGTCTCGCCACCTATCACGTGCCGATCGCCGTCGAGCTGATCGGCGAGCTCGATGTGCCTGCACTTCAGCGCGCGCTCGACGCACTCGTGGAGCGGCACGAGATCCTACGTACGACCTATCCAGCCCGCGACGGCGTACCTTACCAGCTTCCGGCCGAAACACTCGAGGTCGCCCTCGAGCAGCAGGCACTCCCTCCTGCTGCTCCCGGAGACTCGGGGGCACGAGAATTCTGGATACGCGAGCGCCTCTCGGAGCGTGCGAGAGTCCCGTTCGACCTCGCGCGCGGCCCGCTCGTGCGCGCCAGCCTCTGGCGGCCGAGCCCCGACCCAAGTCCGGAGGTGAGTCCGGAGACAAATACCGACGCGAGCTCAGACTCGCCTCGCGAACGCTCGGTGTTCCTACTCGAGCTGCATCACATCGCGAGCGATGCGTGGTCGATCGGCATCCTGCTGCGCGACTTGGCAGCCCTGTACGCGGTGGAGATCTCCCAGGAGCAAGCCCCGCCCGCCCCGTTGCCGCTCCAATACGCCGACTTCGCTACCTGGCAGCAACAGCAGCTCGACACTGGAACCCTCGAACGACAGGTGTCCTACTGGCGTTCGCGCCTCGAAGCGCTGCCTTCGCTCGAGCTACCGAGCGATCGACCGCGCCGCCCGGAGCGCAGCCACCACGGCGCCCGGATCACGTGGCGCGTCGCGCCAGAGACTGCGCACGATCTCGAGCGGTTCGCCAGGGAACGCGGTGCGACTCCATACATGCTGCTGTTGGCCGCATACCAAGCGGTACTGGGACGCTTCGCCGGACAGCACGACTTCGGCATCGGTTCTCCGCTCGCCGAGCGGCCCGCGAGCGAGCTCGAGGACCTGGTCGGCTGCTTCTTGAATACGATCGTGTTTCGCGCGGAGCTCTCGGACGATCCGAGTTTCGAGGAGCTGCTCGCACGGACCCGTCGGCAGGTCCTCGAGTCGTGGGCACACGCGGACGTACCCTTCGAGCACCTGGTGGATGTGTTGCGGCCACCGCGCGATCCAGCGCGCACGCCCTTCTTCCAGGCGATGCTCGTAATGCAGAACGCCCCTCTGCCCGAGATCTCGACGCGGTCCTCAGACACCACCGGCCTCTCGCTTCGTCCACTCGCTGTGGACACCCACAGCGCGAGGTTCGACCTGACCCTGAGCGCACAGCCCACTCCCGGGGGACTAGAGCTCGCACTGGAATACCGCACGGACCTGTTCGATCGCCCGCGCATGGAAGGCATGGTCGCTGCTTTCGATGGACTCCTGGCGCATGCGCTGCGCGACCCTTCGACGCGCATCAGCGAGCTCGCGCTATGCTCCGACGATCAATGCCTGCACTGGGCCGCGCGCGCGTATCGACCGCACCGGGACGGCGCGGCGCGTCTGACACATCACGGCGTACACGAGCACATCGCTCGCGTAGCAGCGGCGCGGCCCGAGGCCCAGGCCCTCGTCGCGGGCTCCGACAGCTGGAGCTACGCGGACCTCGACTCGCGCGCCAATCGTTGGGCCCGCGCACTGCGCGCCGCCGGAGTCGCCAATGAGGCGCGGGTGGCCATTCAGCTCGAACGATCCCCTGAGTGGATCGCAGCCGCGCTCGCGATATGGAAGGCAGGCGGTGCCTTCGTGCCCTTGGAGCCCGACCTTCCGCCTGCGCGCACGCGCGAGCTGGTCACCAGCACGCAGGCTCGGATTTGCATCACACGCGCCCTCGTCCATGCGGAAGTGGCAGAGCCGAGGCCGGAAGTGCCGCACCCCAGCGGGAAAACGCACGACCATCCGCGCTATCTGACACTCGATCAGCTCGATCTCGCAGACGACGCATCGCCACTCGCAGGCCGCGCACAGCCACACCAGCTCGCGTACGTCATGCACACGTCGGGCTCGACCGGTACACCGAAGGGAGTGGCGGTCGAGCATCACTCCATCCTCGACCTCGTGAGCGACGCGTCGTACGTACGCCTGTCCGACGCCACACGGATGCTTCATGCGGCCCCGCCTGCGTTCGATGCGGCAACCTTGGAAATCTGGGGCCCGCTCGTAAATGGAGGCACTTGCGTGATCCTCCCCGCGGGGCTGCCCACGGCGGCAGCCCTACGCCAGGCGCTTGGTTCTGGCAAGGTGGATACCGCCTGGCTCACGGCATCGCTCTTCAACAGCTTGGTCGACGAGGATGTGAGCGCGCTCACTGGACTGCGCCAGCTTCTGGTCGGGGGGGAAGCGCTCTCCTCGCCGCACATCGCGCGGGCTCAGCACGAGCTACCCGGACTCCAGATTCACAACGGCTACGGGCCGACCGAGAACACGACCTTCAGCTGCACGCACGGTATCGGGGCGCTCGCCCATCCGCTTCAAGAGATTCCGATCGGTCGCCCACTCGCGGGTCGCAGCGCCTACGTCCTGGATGGAGCCATGCGACCCGTTCCACCCGGCGTGCTCGGCGAGCTGTACGTGGGGGGCGGCGGGCTCGCTCGCGGTTACCTGGGGCAAGCGCGGATCACCGCCGAACGTTTCGTTCCAGACCCCTTCGGGCGCCCGGAGCCCGGTGCGCGCCTCTATCGAACCGGCGACCTCGCGCGACTCGCACCCGATGGCAGCATCCTGTTCGTGGGGCGTCGAGACGGTCAGGTCAAGCTGCGGGGCCACCGCATCGAGCTGGGTGAGATCGAGGCGCGGCTCCGAACGCTCCCTGGCGTGTCGGAAGCCGCAGTCGTGCTGGCGCCGCGCGCCTCACAGCTCGTCGCCTTCGTGCGTGGGAAGCCCGAGGCTGCCCTCGATGCTGCGGAGCTTCGCAGCCAGCTCACGGAAGAGCTACCCCGCTGGATGGTTCCCCAGCAGATTGTCCCGCTGGACGACTTTCCATACACGCACTCTGGGAAGCTCGATCGCCGAGCGCTCGAGCTGCGCACGGCCTCGATCGCCGAGCTGGGTGCTCGTCCACCGCACGTCGCCCCGCGCGACAAGTCGGAAGCGCGGCTCGCGGAGTTGTGGAGCGAGCTCCTAGCGACCTCTGGAATCGGCGTGCACGATGACTTTTTCGAGCTCGGCGGCCATTCCCTGCTGGCAACACAGCTGGTAGCACGCATCGAGCGCGAGTTCGCGCGTACGCTATCCGTGGAGGCGATCTTCGACACTCCGACCCTCGAAGCACTCGCGAAGCGGCTCGCTGCCGATCCGCAGGTCGACTCCGAATCGAGTGCTTCCGGAGCGTCCATGAGCGGGGATCCGGGTGACTCTGATCCGGGTCCCTCTGACGGAACGGCTACATCCGCCACCGCCAAGGACGCCACCATCAAGAAACGCACGCGGCGCAAGCGAGGCGGGCGCAAGCTCGATGCCGAGGTTCATCGATGAGCTCCCCGTCACCCGAAGTGTTCATCGCTCCTGCGAGCCATCAGCAGCAACGGCTCTGGTTCCTCGATCGCTTGGTCGAAGGCAGCCCTTTCTACAACGTGCCCACTGCCGCTCGGCTGCGAGGACCGCTCGATGTCAAGTGCCTGACGCGTGCACTGAACCGGGTCGTGGCACGCCACGAGTCCCTTCGCACGACGTTCGCCTTCGACGACGGCCACGTCGTGCAGTGTATCCGCGAGGAGCTCCAGCTCGAGCTGGCCAAAGTCGATCTACGCCCTGGGTCGAACGACCCCGCGGATCGAGACGCTCTCGAGCTGCGCGTCGCTCGCATCGCCATGCGCGAAGCTCGTCGCCCATTCGATCTCGAAGCGGGTCCGCTGGTGCGGGCGAGCTTGCTGAAGCTTGGCAGCGAGGAGCACGTGCTGCTGCTCACCCTGCACCACATCGTGGCCGACGGCTGGTCGCTCGGGCTCCTGCTGCGAGACGTCGCCGAGCTCTACCGCGCCGAGAGCTCGGGCCGCGTGCCAGCGCTTCCCGAGCTTCCGATTCAATACGCCGACTACGCGGAATGGCAGCGCGAGCAGCTGCAGGGTGAAGCGCTCGAGCGCGAGGTCGCATTCTGGCGCGATCGGCTCGCAGCGCTCCCCAAGCTCGAGCTGCCCACGGATCACCCACGCCCCCAGGTTCCGTCGTTCCGAGGTGCCGTCGAGAGTTTCACCCTTTCGACCGAGATCGGCGCCCGCGTAGCCGAGCTGTGTCGCAGCGAAGCTGCGACCCCATTCATGGTGCTCGCAGCCGGCTTCGCTCTGCTGCTCGGCCGGCAAGCCGGCCAACGTGAGATCGCGCTCGGCACCCCCGTGGCTCACCGACGCCGCACGGAGCTCGAGAACCTGATCGGCTTCTTCGTGAACACGCTCGTGCTGCGGGTGCAGCTCGACCCCGCGGCCTCGTTCCAGACGCTGCTGCGAGCATTTCGACGCGAGTGCCTCACCGCGTACGATCACCAGGACGTTCCCTTCGAGCTGCTCGTCGAAGCCCTCGAGCCCGAGCGAGATCTAGGACGCAACCCGCTCTTCCAGGTGATGGTGGTGCTGCTCAACATGCCCTCGCCGAGCGAGAGCGACGCCGAGCTGCTCTTCGAGCCCCTGCACGCAGACAGCGGGACGGCCAAGTTCGACCTTCAACTGTTCCTGAGCGAACGCTCGGGTCGCTGGCATGCGAGCGTCGAGTACAGCACCGATCTCTTCGACGCGGACACGATCCGCAGCTGGATGGCCCGTTTCGAGCACTTGCTCGACCAGCTCACGGCCAACCCACACGTTCCGCTGCGAGAGCTCGACCTGCTCACGGACGCGGAGCGCACCGACCTCGTCAAGCGTTGGAATGCGACGGCGACCGCGTTCGACCTCGAGAGCTCGCTCACGACCCGCATCGAGCGCACCTTGCAAGCCCACGCCGAGCGCACACTGCTGTGTATGAGCCAGCTCGACTCGGAACTGGCGATGTCACGGCCGCACGCGCCGGCGCCGCAGGAAGCGAATGCTCGCGCAACGACCCTGACCGGAGCGGAGCTCGAGCGCCGCGCGAACCAGCTTGCTCACGAGCTGATCGCGCGCGGTGTGCGGCCCGAGGACCGCGTCGGCATCTGTCTCGAGCGCTCGCTCGAACTCATGATCGGGCTGGTGGCCATTCTCAAGGCTGGCGCAGCGTACGTACCCCTCGAGCCCGAGCTCCCGCCCGCCCGCATCGATGCGATGTGCGCCTCCTCGGACGTCTCGATCGTGCTCACGCGTGGGGCCGAGACGGAGCGTGGAAGCGCGAGCTCAGCCGCAACGTGGCTGGACCTGGACCTGCTCGAAGCAGCTCTCGCCGCGCGTCCGGCGGTCCCTCCGCAGCGACGCGATCATCCCGCTCAACTCGCCTACGTGATCTTCACCTCAGGCTCCACGGGCAGGCCGAAGGGGGTGGGGGTGTCGCATCGCGCGATCGTCAACCGGCTGCTCTGGATGCAGGCCGCGTTTCCGATCGACACGACCGACCACGTGCTCCAGAAGACTCCGATCGGATTCGACGTGTCCGTCTGGGAGCTCTTCTGGCCGCTGATCACCGGAGCGAGGCTCGTGCTTGCCCCGCCTGGAGCGCAACGCGACCCCGCCCAGCTCTGTGATTTGATCCATTCCGAGGGGATCACCACCCTTCACTTCGTACCCTCGCTGCTGCGCGTCTTCCTGGAGTGCGAGCGAGCTCGCTCGCTGACGTCGCTGCGCCACGTCTTCTGCAGCGGAGAGGCGCTCACGTCCGACCTCGTATCCGCGCTTCAAGCACGCACGGAAACCGAGGTGGTCAACCTGTACGGACCCACCGAAGCCGCGGTGGACGTCACCGTGTGGCGCTGCTCGCGAAACTCTCCACACGACTCGGAACAGCTGGCCGCACCTCCCATCGGTCACCCCATCGCAAACATCCAGACCTACGTCCTCGACGACGAGGCTCGACTCGTCCCCCCAGGAGTGCTGGGCGAGCTCTACCTGGGTGGAGTCGGACTCGCCCGCGGCTACGTGAACCAACCCGGACTCAGTGCGGAGCGCTTCGTACCCGATCCATTCGGCAACGCTCCCGGTGCGCGCCTCTACCGGACCGGTGATCGCGTCTTTCAGGATCCGACGGGCGCGATCCACTACCTGGGGCGCATCGACCACCAGGTGAAGCTGCACGGCCAGCGGATCGAGCTGGGCGAGATCGAGACCTGTCTGCGCGGCCTCTCGGGAGTTCGTGACGCCGTCGTGGTACGCCGAGACGACCCGGAGCGTCTGGTGGCCTACGTGCGCGGAGAGCCCCGCGCTAGCGATGAAGCCGTCGCCAGCGCAACCTGTTCTCTCTCGACGGAAGAGATCGAGGCGGTCTCCCACTGGGAACAGCTCTACGACGATCTCTACTCGGCTCCCGCCGGCGCAGATCCACGGCCTTCGGGCACGGATGCCCTGGACGAGACACCCCCGCACGATACGCGCGGCTGGATCAGCAGCTACACGCAGACTCCCTATCCAGCGGCAGCCATGGCGGAGTGGATCGAGGAGTGCACGCGGTCGCTCCGCTCCTTCACCCCTCGGACGGTGATCGAGATCGGCTGCGGCAACGGACTGCTCTTGCGCCAGCTGGCCCCGACCTGCGATCGCTACATCGGGACGGATCTGTCCCAAAGCGCAATCGATGCGCTCGCTTCCGAGGTGGCAAGCTGGCCGGGTGTCGAGCTCCACGCACAGCCCGCACATGTTCCCCCGCAGGTGAGCAAGCCCGTCGACCTGGTCATCCTCAACTCGGTCGTGCAGTACTTTCCGAGCTACGCGTATCTGATCACGGTACTCGAGCAGGCGCTGCAGAAGCTCCGTCCCGGTGGGATCCTGTTCGTCGGCGACGTACGCGCACTACCGTGGTTGTCAGCGTTCCACGCGGACGTGTTGCTCGAGCGTGCGAGCCCGGTAGCTACCGCGACTCGGCTCGCAAACGAGCTGGAGAGTCGAGTCAAGCTCGAGAACGAGCTGGTCCTCGATCCGTACGCACTCGCTGCGCAGCTGGGCAGCGAGAACTCGGTGGCCCGAGTCGAGGTCCGACTCAAGCCGGGACACCAGGCTACCGAAATGAATGCGTTTCGCTGCGACCTGATCGTCTACCGTTCCGCGGGAGACGAGGTTGACACCGTCGCACCGGTCCAGGAAACCTCTGAGCCGACGCCGCGAGTCCTCGAATGGAGCCCGACGTTGGAGCTCACCCGGGTGATCGCAGACGTGCGGCCTTCGGACACCGAGCCCCCGGAGCCGCAAGCTCACAGCGCGGAGGCTCCTGGCAGGGAAGGCCGCGCCGCGCCACACTCAGTAACCGTAGTACGCGGAATCCCCAATCGCCGCTTGAGTCGCGCGTTCGCTCGTCTGGAGTCAGTGCAGGCCGCCCCAGCGGACGCCACCACCAAGAGGCTCCGTGAGCTCGCAGAGCACCGGCCAGAAGAGGGCTGGGATCCCGGCGAGCTCGTGAAGCAGGCGCGCGATCGCGCGGCGGACGCGATCGTCTGGGTCGAACCTTCGGACCCACGACGCTTCGCAGCCTGCGTATTCGCGTCGGAACCCCAACAGCGGCGCAGCTTCGAACCCGCGCGCCTCGCACCCCTCGCCAAGCCCCACCCGCTGGCGACACCGGATGCGGCGGCGGCAAGCACGGCCGTCGCGAACGATCCGCTACGCGAGCGCAAACTGCGCGCGTGGATGCCCGAGCTGCGGCGCGCGCTCGCGGAAGAGCTTCCGCACGCGTGGATTCCCGCGCAGCTCGTACCGCTCGATACATGGCCTCTGACACTGAGCGGCAAGCTCGATCGCAAAGCCCTGCCGAACCCGGGCGCACCGGTGAGCCTCACCCACTTCCTGGCTCCGGAGAGTCGCGAAGAACAGATCCTCGCCGAGCTCTGGAGTGAGATTCTCGGGGTCGATCGCGTCGGTCTGGACGATGGCTTCTTCGAACTCGGCGGCGACTCGATAGCAAGCATCCAGCTGGTCCAGCGAGCGCGACAGCGCGGACTCGAGCTCAAGCCCCGCCAGGTGTTCGAACATCCGACCTTGCGCCAGCTAGCCGCCGCAGCGGGAACCTTGGCGCGCATCCATGCCCCGCAGACCCCCTACGTAGGAGCGATCGGTTGGATTCCGATCGCACGCCGCTTCAGGGAGTGGGCGAAGCAGTCACCCCATCATTGGAATCAGGCCATCTTGCTCAGCGTACCGAAGCAGCTCGATCTCGAGGCGCTCTCAGGAGCGCTGCGCACGATCGTCGACCACCACGACGCATTGCGCATTCGTCTGCACGGCCCCTCGCTCTCGATCGCACCGGTCGATTCCGACGTCGCCGTACTCGATCGACAGGAGCTAGCGCCGGGAGCAGCCGACTCGACGCGCCAGATCGAGCAGGCCTGCTCGGCATTCCAGACAACGCTCGATCTCGCACACGGCCCGGTGTTCCGCGCCCTGCACCTCTCGCTGCCGGACCACGACGAAGATCGGCTGCTGCTGACTGCGCACCACCTCTGCGTGGACACCGTGTCGTGGCGGATTCTGATCGAGGACCTCGCCTCCGCCTATCTGCGCTTGGAGGCAGGGGAGCCCATTCGTCTACCGCCGCGTACGACCCCCTATGCACACTGGGTCGAACGCCTCTACGCGTGGGGACGGTCGTCCGACTCGAACACCGGAGAGGACCGGCGGGCCAGAGCGAGCATGAGCTCGACCGAGGTGCTCCCGCAGCTCCCGACCGACTTTCCGCGTACGAGCTCGGTAGGCTCGGCGGGAGATAATGGCACCGAGGCGAGCACCGAGTACGTGCGTGTCACTCTCGATGCACAGACGAGCCAAGGACTTCTGAGCGGAGCCGCGCGCGCCTACCGCATGCGTGCCGACGAGGTGGTGTTGGCCGCCTTCGCTCGTGCGCTCGCAAACTGGACCGGGCGAACGACCTTCGAGATCGAGCTCGAGTCGCATGGGCGCACCGACATCCTCGACGACGTCGACGTCTCGCGCACGGTCGGCTGGTTTACGGCGCAGTTCCCGGTGAGGGTCGAGGTATCGGCCTTTCCGAATATAGGTGCGAGTACGAGTGCGAGTGCAAATGGGGAGGCAGACCCAGCCCGCGGAGAGGTTGCTTCCAACGCAGATCTCGAGGCCGACCTCTGCAGGGTCAAGGAAGCGGTGCGTGCGGTGCCTCACGGAGGCTTGAGCCACGGAGTCGCCTACGCGCTCACCGAGGCGAACGCGCTAGGAACGGCCCCAGTCCCCGAACTCGGCTTCAACTACTTCGGCCGGCTCGAGCTCAGCGCGCCCGAGGACCTACCCGTTCGTGGAGCGCCCGAAGCGGTCGGCAACCTACGTGCTCCCGATAGTCTGCGCCCGTATCTCCTGGATCTCAACGCCTCGCTGCAGGGCGGCGAGATCCAGCTCCGCTTCGGGTTCAGCCGAGATCTTCACGCCCGTGCGACGATCGACGCGCTCTCGGAGCAGACCATTCGCGAGCTCCGAGCGGCCGCGCGCTGGTGCTCGCGCCACGAGGTCGGCCGTAGGACAGTGTCCGACTTCCCGCTCGCCGAGCTCGACGATCGCGCGCTCGGGCTGCTTTGCGCGGCCTACCCACAGCTCGAGCAGGCCTATCCGCTCACACCGCTACAGGCGGGTCTCTGGTGGCACTCCCGACTGTCCGAGACGAGCGACCGCAGCCTGTACGTCGTCCAACTTCGCTTCGAGCTCTGCGGGCCTCTCGACCTCGAAGACTTCCGTGCGGCCTGGGTCGCGGTCATCCAGAGACACTCTACCTTGCGCAGTGCAGTCACGGACGTAGTTGGCAAGCCGCTTCAGATCGTCGTCCCCGCGAACACAGCTCCGCTCAAGGTCCACGACTGGAGCAACCTGACGGAGCTCGAGCAGGAAGGCCGACTCCACGCCTGGCTCGTCGAAGATCGAGCGCGCGGCTTCGCGCTCGCCGACCCCCCACTGCAGCGTCTCAGCTTGCTTCGCCTGGGAGTAGACCGAAGCGTTCTCGTGTGGACGCATCACCATCTGATTCTCGATGGCTGGAGCATCCCCGTCGTGCTCCGCGAGGTGCTCGCTCACTACGACGCACGGCGCAGGAATGTCTCACTCGCACTGCCCGCACCGCGCCCCTTCAGCGACTACGTGGCTTGGGTGAAGACGCGCGATCTCGATCGAGCACGCCAATTCTGGACACACGAGCTGCGTGGCTTGGACGCACCGACACCCCTCCCCATTCCACTGTCATCTAGAACGGCGCCGTCTCCTCAGCCCGTGGGAGCGCCGGGGGCGCACGAGCCAGAGCCATCGGCAGCGACGCAGGGCATGGTGCTGCGACACACGTTCGAGATCGCGGGCGCGCGTTTCAGGGAGCTGGCCAGCTGCGCGCGCAGCCACCAGCTGACCCTGAACACCTTGCTCGAGTGCGCCTGGGCGCTGCTACTCGCACGCCACGCCGGTCTGGACGACGTCGTCTTCGGCGTCACGGTCGCAGGCCGCCCCGCCGACTGGGCCGACCCGGAAGCTTGCGTCGGCATGTTCATACAGACGCTCCCCATCCGCGTGAAGCTGCCGGACGCCCGCCCCGTCGCAGCCTGGCTCGCCGATCACCAACAGCGCGCCGCGCATTCGCGCGACGAGGGTGCACTCTCGCTCGTCGAGATCGCCCAGGTGAGCGACATCCCCCGCGGTACACCTCTCTTCGAGTCGCTGCTCGCCTTCGAGAACTATCCGGTCGAGAGCGCAGCCGCCGCTGGGCCCGCAGAGCTGGAGCTCGCGAGCTTTCACTACGCCGACCGGACGCACTATCCACTCGCGCTCGTCGTGTCGCCGGGTCCGGATGCACTCCGCTTCGAACTCGTCGCCGACGCAGAGCGCATACCGGCGACCGCGCTGGCGCGGCTCGAAGCGCGACTCGACGCGATCCTGCACCGACTCGCGACCCAGCCCCATGCGTGCCTGGGCACTCACACCGCGCTCGCCGAAGACGACGCGGACGAGTTCGAGTCGTGCCTCGACCGCTCGGAGCTCCAGACGAGTCCCAGCGTACCGCCGACTCACAGGGAGCCACGCGTCGAAGACGCCGTCGCCTCGGTCGAGTCGGAATCGCAGCTGGACCCGCGCATGCACGCCGGGGTGGAGCACAACGCGCGACGGCGCCCGCATGCGGTGGCCCTCGTGGCCCCCGACGGAAACCTCACCTACGCTGAGCTCTACGAGCGCGCCCGCGCCCTGGCGGATCGTTTGGTCTCGCTCGGTGTGCGTACGGAGGAGCGCGTCGCGGTCGTACTTCCGCGCAGTTGCGCACTCCCCGTCGCAATCGTCGGGGTGCTCGAAGCCGGCGGGGCCTACGTACCCCTCGACCCGGAGCTGCCGCAGGCCCGCCTCGAACAGCTACTCGCCGACTGCGCGCCACGCTGTATCGTCACGTCGCCCGAGCTCGAGTCGCGCGTGTGCAAGAGCGGAGCTGCGCACATCCTCTTGCCCGATCCCGGCGAGCCGACGACCGACTCCTTGATCGAGGCCACACCCCCTGCAGCGGAACCCGCCGTGCAGCCTACGCCTTCGAGCGCGACCTCAGACCGCGTCGCGGCGAACGCCCCGTTCGCCCCTGATGCACTGGCCTACGTCATCTATACGTCGGGCTCCACCGGCTCACCCAAGGGCGTTGCCGTCTCGCACCGGCAAGTCGCACGCCTCCTCGAAGTGGCACTCGACCACTTCGACTTCACGCCCGACGACGTTTGGAGCGTGTTCCACTCGACCGCTTTCGATTTCTCGGTGTGGGAGCTTTTCATGGCGTGGCACACCGGCGCGCGGGCGATCCTGTGGTCCGACGACGTTCGCCGCTCTCCGGATGCGTTCCTCGACGGCCTCTCCGAGCACCGCGTGACGGTGCTCGACCAGGTCCCGTCGGCGTTCTATGCGCTAGCGAGTACGCAGGCCAAGCAGCCGCGCGATCTGTCGAGCCTACGCTGGCTCATCTTCGGTGGAGAGAACCTCGACCCGAGCCGCATCGCCGAGTTTGCACTGGCCCAGCCCCGCACACGAATCGCAAACATGTACGGAATCACCGAGACCACGGTCCACGTAACATTCCACGAAGTGACACACGCCGAGCTCGATCCACCGCCGACCTCGATCGGACGTCCGCTGCGCGACCTGGATGCCTTCGTCCTCGACCCGAGCTTGCGCCCCGTACCAACGGGCGCGATTGGCGAGCTCCACGTCGCCGGCCCGGGCCTCGCACGTGGTTATCTCGGGGCCCCGGGCCGTACCGCGGAGCGCTTCGTGCCTCATCCGTCTCCACGCACTCCTGGGGAGCGGATCTACCGCACCGGGGACCTGGTGTGCCGGCGCGCGGATGGCTCGCTCGAATACCACGGTCGCACGGACCTCCAGATTCAACTGCGGGGACACCGCATCGAGCTCGGCGAGGTCGAGGCCGCACTGCGGGCGCATCCAGCAGTCCACGCAGCCTGCGTCCTGCACGATACGCGACCGCCGGGTCGCCTCGTCGCCTGCATCGAGGCCGCGGAGCCCATGCGAGCCGACATCGAGAACTGGCTCCGCGAGCGCCTTCCCGCATACATGCTGCCGCGCGAGCTGCGCTTCCACGACGCTCTTCCGATCACGAGCAATGGAAAGCTCGACCGTCGCGCGCTCCACTCATCTCTGCTCACATCTACGGAGAGCGGCTTCCGCGAACCGACGACCGACACCGAGAAGCTACTCGCGCGTATCTGGTGTGAGCTCCTCGGTGTCGCGCGAATCGGAGCGGAGGACGACTTCTTCCAGCTCGGCGGACACTCCCTGATCGCCGCGCAGCTGGTCAAACGCGTGGAAATCGAGCTGGGGGTCGACCTGGACCTGCGCGTGTTGTTCGGCGCTACGCGGCTCGACGAGCTCGCAGCACGCATCGACACGCAGCGAGAAGCCAGCACGTCGGCGCTCGACCGCATCGAGGCGCTGCTCGACGACTTGGAGGACATCGATGGATAGGCGTCTTGCACTCGCCAAGCGCTTCGCGGCTCTGGGGTCGCGGGCGCGTCGCGAGCTCGAGAGCAAGCTGGCGGCGGAGGGAGTCGATGTTTGGAGTCTCCCCATCCCCCCGAGCGAGACCGCACGCATCGACGGACCCGCGTGCCCGCTCTCTCCCGCGCAGGAGCGCATCGTGCTCGCCCAGGAGTGGACACCCGATGCCGCGACCTATCAGCAGTGCTTCGCGTTCCGGCTGCGCGGCCCACTCGATCTCGGCCTCTTCCAACGCACTTGGGCGGCGCTAGTCGAGCGCCACCCGATGCTGCGCCTGCGGATCGAACGCAGCGGAGACGACCTGCTCCAGCGCGTGACAGAGGCGGCGCCGGAGCTTTCCGTGAGGGATGCCTCCCGGCTCTCCGGGCCAGAGCGCGAGCAGCTGCTTCGAGACGCACTCGAGCGAGCCGCACGCGAGCGGATGTCCGCCTTCGACCGTGCGCTCGTGGAAGCAGAGCTCATCCGGCTCGCAGAAGTGGACCACGCGTTCATCCTGAGGCTACACCATGCAGCGTCGGATGGCTGGTCCCTCGGCATCCTCGTGCGCGATCTGTGCGCGCTCTATGCCGCAATGGGTCCTGGCACGAGCGCGGGCGAGGCATCGGAGCAGCTTCCGCAGCCCGCGATCAACTACGTGGATTTCACGCTCTGGCAGCGGCGCTGGCTCGAGAGCGAGGCGGCGGAGGAGCAGCTCGCTCACTGGCTCGAGGTTCTGAGTGAACTCGGTCCCGAGGCTACGCTTCCGGCCGATCTGCGTACGAGCAATGACACGCCTGCCGCAAGCTGGAGCTGCCCGCGCAACCTGGACCCAGAGCTCGCACGAGCGATCCGCGAACAGTGTCGGCGTGAGGGAGCGACCCTGTACATGTTTCTGCTCGCGACCCTGCAGCTGCTGATCGCGCGCCATACGGGCATCGAGGACGTACGCGTCGGCTCGTCCGTCGCGCATCGGCCGCGGCCGGAGACGGACGGGCTAGTCGGATGCTTCGTCAACACCTTGGTCATGCGCGGCCAGCTCGGGTGCGCGCGCGGGGCCGGCGTGCTGACCGTGCGAAGCTGGCTCCAGCACGTGCGCGAGCGGGTGCTGGATGCCATCGCGCATCAGGACCTTCCGCTCGAGCGCGTGATGGACGGACTTGCCGGACGCGGAGCAGGCAGCACTCTCGCCCCAGCTCCCCCCATGGGTGAACGCCCGAAGCCGGCGGCGCGTGGGGTGCGCCAACGCCCGTTCCAAGTGTTCTTCGCCCTGCTGAATGCTCCCGCGGAGCGTGTCGACGTCGGCGAACTCGGGCTCGAGCCACTTCCCCTCCCACACACCGCACCCGCATTCGAGCTCGCGTTGCGTGCCAACGAGACCCGCGACGGCGCGATCGCACTCTCGCTGGAGCTCGACGCGAACCTCTTCGAGCGAGACACCGGCGAGCGTCTCCTGCGTCACTTCGAGGCGATTGCCCGCGAGCTCTGCACGGCTCCGGACCGATCCATCGAGTCGTGGGGTGCGATCGACCGCGACGAGCAGGCGGAGCTGATACGAGCGCGGCAACCCCGAAGACTCGAGGCCGCATCCGACGTCGAGCTCTTGCCCGATCGGATCGCACGCGCCGCGCGCGAGCACCCAGAACGCATTGCAGTGCGCGACGCGGCCGGAGGCGCTCTCTCCTATGCCGAGCTCGTCCGACACGCCCAAGACACCGCCCAGCACATGCGCGCGCGTGGCCTCCATCCCGGTGATCTCGTCGAGATCCAGGCCCAACGCTCCGTTCACTTCCTGGTCGCCGTCCTCGCTACGTGGATCGCCAGAGCCCACTACGTCCCCCTCGAACCTGACACCCCCGAGGCCAGGGCCGAACGCATTCGAAGCGATGCCAGACCGCGACTGCGAATCACCACCGAGGGCGACCTTCTAGGATTCGTCGAACCCCGGCGGATCGAGCACGAGAACTCCGCTTCAGAGGACACCCAACCAGAGGGGAAGCTTTCCCGAGACCCGAACTTGGACCAGACTCGAGACCTCCCTCGCAGCGGCGCCGAGATCGCCTATCGACTCTACACATCCGGATCCACAGGCACCCCGAAGCCCGTCCACGTCAACCACGGCCAGCTCGCGCACTACCTCACCCACGTCGCTCGACGCATCCACGCACCCGAGCAAGCCGTCCACGCCGCCGTCTCCTCCCTCGCCGCCGACCTCGCGCTCACCACCGCCTTCGGGGCCTTCTACCAGGGAGGCACCGCGTTCCTGATCGAGCCGGATGTCGCACTCCACACCGATCGACTCGCAGCCCTCTTCGAGTCCGTGGGAACACCCGACGTCCTCAAGATCACACCCGCGCAGATGAGGGTCTGGCTCGACGCCCAGCGTCCAGGTGCGCTCATTCCCAAGCACACCCTCGTCTTCGGAGGTCAGGCCCTCGACCAGAAGCTCGTCCGAAGCGTCCGACGACTCCGACCCGAGGTCAGAGTCCTCAACCACTACGGACCCACGGAGACCACCGTCGGCGCACTCACCCATGAAGTCGAAGCGACGGATACACAAGGCCAATCCCGGAGACCCGTGCCCCTCGGGACCCCGCTCGACTGCGCCAGAGCCTATATCCTCGATGCTCATGCCCAGCTCTTGCCCGACCGAGTTCCGGGGGAGCTCTATATCGGGGGCGACTCCGTCGCAGACGGGTACGCCGACAGGCCGAGGGAGACCGCGCTCCGATTCCTACCCGATCCATTCGCCAAGACCCCAGGGGCGCGCGTCTACAGGACCGGAGATCGCGCCGTCTACGATGCGCAAAAGCAGATCGTGTTCCTCGGAAGGTGCGATCACCAGATCAGCCTCCACGGAGTACGAATCGAGCCCGAGGAAGTCGAGGCCGCTCTCCGAACCCTGCCGGGCATCCGCGACGCCGCGGTCACCACCGCGAGCGAGCGCGAGAACCAGGACCACGAGCCCATCCTCGTCGCATGTCTACTCCCCGAGGCCACCGACCCACCGATCCAAGTGGACAACGACACCATCGGGCACTGGCGGAACCTACTGCGACAGCAGATCCCCGAGGTCATGATCCCCGCGCGCTTCCTCTGCGCGGAAGAGCTTCCGAAGAACGCGAACCTGAAGCTCGATCGCCAACGCCTCGAGCGCTGGGCACTCCAACGGCTCCGCGAACTGGACGCGACGAATCCCGACCAAGCCCAGCTCGAGCACGTCGAACCCACTTCCGACCTCGAGCGAACGCTCGCCGACATCTGGACACAGGTGCTCGGCACGAAGAAGCCCATCGGAATCACCGACGACTTCTTCGCCCTCGGAGGAGACTCCATCCTGAGTCTCCAGATCATCGCGAGGGCCAGAAGAGCCGGCATCGCTTTCACACCAAAGCAGCTCTTCGAGAACCCGACCGTCCAGAGGCTCGCACCCCTCGTAAAGCAGATCGAAAGACAGCCACTCCCACCCAACACGCCCACGGGATCCGATCAGCCGGCCGAGGCGCCCGTGTGGCCGAGCGCTCTGCGCGAGTTGTATCCGGATCTGGCCGATGCCTACCCGCTCTCACCGCTGCAACAAGGAATTCTCTTCCACGCACTCGAGGCGCCGGACTCGGGCGTCTACGTGAACCAGCTGAGCGGTACGCTTCCGGGCACCCTCGACCTGGACGCGCTGCGCCGCACTTGGGACCTACTGACCGAACGCCACCCCGTGCTTCGCACCTGCTTCGTCTGGGAAGGCGAAGGCATCGAGCGTCCGCTGCAGTGCGTGCTCGAGCGCGCGGAAATTCCGATCGAGTACGAGGACTGGTCGGTGCGAGACCCCGAGCGAGCCGAGGCCGATTGGGCGGAGCGGCTCCGGACCGACCTCGCCTCGGGCTTCGTGCTCGATCGCGCTCCGCTCATGCGCATGCAGATCATCCGCACGGGTCCCAACTCGCTGCGATTCCTGTGGACTCGGCACCACCTCTTGCTCGATGGCTGGTCCTCGGCGCGCCTGCTTCAAGAGTTTGCGTTGCTCTATACCGCGCTCGCATCCAGAGCCGAGCCACCCGCGCTACCGCCCACTCCGCCCTATCGTCGCTACATCGAGTGGCTGGAAGCTCGCCACTCGAGCAGTACGAACGAGGCGCACCCAGAAACGACCGGCGCAGCCGAGGCCGACCGCACCTTCTGGCAGCAAGCCTTGGAAGGCTTCGACGAGCCCAGCCTGCTCACGACGAGCGCCACCCGGGGAAGCTCCGAAAGCTCCGGAGACATGGGGGGACCAACCGCTGCGGTCCCGACACCTCGCTGGCGGAGCAGCACGCAGACGCTGGGAGTACAGCTCACCGAAAGCCTGCGCCGCGTCGCGAGCGAAGCGGGCCTCACTCCGCACACCATCTTGCAGGGCGCGTGGGCGCTGATTCTTGCGCGCGCCACCGGTCGCGACGACGTGGTCTTCGGCGTCACCGTGGCGGGACGCCCCGTCGAGATCCCCGACGTGGAGCAGATTCTCGGACTGTTCATCAACACCGTTCCGATGCGCGTACGCACGCAGCCCGCGCGTACGCGCGTCGACTGGCTGCGCCAGCTCCAACACTGGAATGTGACAGTCCGCGAGCACGAGCACACACCGCTCGCCGAGATCGCGCGCAGTAGCGAGCTCGCGCCGGGAACCCCGCTCTTCGACACGCTCTTCGTGTACGAGAACTATCCCATCCGAAGTGCGGTCACAGCCGACTCGAGCGCGACTCCGCAAGCCGTCACCGAGCCACCGGAGCCGCGCGCGAGTTCCCCCGCGCTGGCTCTGGGCGAGCTCAGCCACGTCGACCGGACGAACTATCCCGTCACCTTGGTCGTGAGCCCCCACGGGGACGACCTCGACCTGGAGCTCGCGTGGGATGCCTCGCGTACGCGCGAGCTCGATCCGGCGCGAGCTCTCGATCGCCTGCGTACGGTAGTCGCGCAGCTCGTGGCGCAGCCTCGAGCCACCCTGGGCAGCGTAGAGCTTCAGTCTGCGAGCGAGCTGGCCGAGCTCGCCGCCTGGAACCAGACGCGCGCGCCCATCCCGCCGCTGGCGGTGCACCGCGAGATTCAGCGCCAGGCGGAACTCACTCCGAACGCGGTCGCTGTGCGCTTCGAGCGCACCGAGGTCTCCTACGCCGAGCTCGCTGCGCGCGCCAATCAGCTGGCCCGACTGCTGCATGCGCACGGTGTCGGGACCGACGATCGCATCGCCGTTTGCATGGAGCGGAGCATCGAGCTCGTCGTCGCCCTGCTGGGCATCCTCGAGGCGGGCGCCGCATACGTGCCGCTCGACCCCGAAGCGCCACCTCTCCACCACGCACGTGTGTTGGCAGACTCCGGTGCACGCGCCGTGCTGACGCACGCACCCACACGCGATCGCGTCGGTGTCGAGAGCACCCGCAGCATCGACCTCGACCTCGAGACCGACACGCTCTCGCACCAGGCTACCGACCCACTCGGGGCCGAGGTGCATCCCGACCAGCTGGCCTACGTCATCTATACCTCGGGATCGACAGGCGCTCCGAAGGGAGCCGCGCTGCCCCATCGCGGGCTCGCCAATCGCATTGCGTGGATGCAGGACCACTACCGCCTGACTCCCGCGGATCGAGTGCTACAGAAGACTCCATACACATTCGATGTGTCGGTCTGGGAGTTCTTCTGGACGCTCCGCGAGGGAGCCTGCCTGGTGATGGCACGTCCGGGTGGCCATCGTGATCCCGCATACCTGTCCGCCACGATCCGCACCGAGCAGATCACGACGATCCACTTCGTACCGTCGATGCTGCGCGCCTGGCTCGAGGATCCCGCTGTCGAGAAGTGCGAGTCTCTGCGGCACATCTTCGCGAGTGGCGAGGCATTGCCGAGCGATCTGGTCACTCGTCTCGAGCACACCCTTCCTCGCCCGCTCCACAATCTCTACGGTCCCACCGAAGCATCGATCGACGTCACTGCATGGGAGTGCGTCCGCGGATCGGCAGCGCCTCCACCAATCGGACGCCCGATCGCGAATACCACGATCCATGTCGTCGACGCCTGGCTCCATCCAGTCGGCATCGATCTCCCGGGAGAGCTGTGCATCGGGGGCGTCGGTCTCGCACGCGGGTACATCGGTGATCCGCGGCGCACCGCCTTGGTCTTCGTACCGGACCCCCAGGCGACCACGCCGGGCGCGCGCCTGTACCGCACGGGGGACCTCGCGCGCTGGCGCTTCGATGGAAGCCTCGACTACCTGGGCCGCATCGATGCACAGATCAAGCTGCACGGACAGCGCATCGAGCCGGGCGAGATCGAAGCGGCGCTCCTGCTACACCCTCAGATCCGAGAAGCCGTCGTCGTCTTGCGCAGCGAAGCCACCGGGGCGCGCCGGCTGCTCGCCTATGTGACCGCAGAGGCTGGCAGGGTCGAGCTCGCGTCCGTACGCGCACACCTCGCGGCGCGCTTGCCCGCGCAT
Source organism: Pseudomonadota bacterium (assembly GCA_003247575.1). Lineage (GTDB taxonomy): Bacteria > Myxococcota_A > UBA9160 > SZUA-336 > SZUA-336 > SZUA-336. Next base: position 54,089 of record QJZC01000052.1, on the reverse strand, counting down.
ATGCTGCCTTCCCTCATCCTGGCCCTGGACGAGCTGCCGCGAACGCCGAGCGGCAAGCTGGATCGCAAGGCATTGCCCGCACCCGAGAGCAGCCCTATCGATTCGCAGGCACGCCCGCCCGAGAGCGATGCGGAACGCCTGCTGGCCGAGCTCTGGTGCGAGGTGCTCGCGATCGATTCGGGCCGAGTCACGCGCAGCAGCAACTTCTTCGAGCTCGGCGGAGACTCGATCCTGAGCCTTCAGCTGGTCGCGCGCGTGCGTCGCGCGGGCTTCGAGCTGCATCCGCGCGACGTGTTCGAACACCCAACGCTCGAGGACCTCGCAAGTAGCCTACGCACGCCGAGCCCGCGCCAGCAGCATGCACCCGTCGGGCCGCCGCCGCTCACACCGATCCAAGCCTGGTTCTTCGAGCAGGATCTACCCGAGCGAGCCCATTGGAATCAGGCCCTGATGCTCGAGGTCCCTGCAGGGTTCGATTCAAAGCTCTTGGCGCAGGCCTGGCAGGTCGTGGCCTCGGTACACGACGTGTTCCGCTTCCGCTTCGCGGCCTCCGAGTCCGAGGGACCGAGCCAGGCCGACGGACCGAGCCAGATCGAGGGACCGAGCCATCTGGCCAGGCCCGCTCGGAGCGCACGCGTCGGCGGCTGGCGGCAGACTCGCGTGCCCGATGGCGCACTCCCAGAGCTCACCGTGGTCGATGGCCGACGCTGGCCACGCGCTCGACGGCGGGACGAGATCGAAGCGTGGGCGCAACAGCAACAACGATCACTCGACCTCGAGCACGGACCGCTGATCTGCGCGAGCTACATCGATCTCGGTGACGACGATCCCGGTCGTCTGTTGCTGGTCGCCCACCACCTGATCGTCGACGGCGTTTCCTGGCGAGTGCTGCTCGACGACTGGATCGACGTCGTACTTCAGCTGATGCGCGGATCCGCACCCAGCCTGGACGCACCTCCTGTCGGCTTCGCAGACTGGGCGCACGAGCTCGCGCGCGTAGCAACGGACGGCGAGCTCGAGGCTCAGAGAGACTACTGGCTGGAGCAGACTTCGAGACCTCCAGCGAAGCTTCCGCACGATCGCGAGAGCGGCGCCAACACCGTCGGAAGCGCGCGAACGCACGGCATCACGCTCGACCGCGAGCGCACGCGGAGCCTGCTCGAGCAGAGCCACATCGCCTACCGCACCACGCTCGACGACCTGCTGATCAGCGCACTCACACGCGCACTCGCCAGCTGGTTCGAGCGTGGCGGCCAACGGGCCGAGACCCTGGCGATCGAACTCGAGGGGCACGGACGCGAGTCGAGCTCGAACGAGCTCGACCTGTCGCGCACGCTCGGCTGGTTCACCACGCGCTACCCCGTCTGCTTCGAGCTCGACCCGCGCGCAAGCGCAAGGGAGCATCTGCTTCGCGTCAAGGAGACCTTGCGCGCCATTCCGAACAAGGGACGCGGCTACGGCATCTTGCGTTATCTAGCCGCGGAGCCGCTATCCCATTTCGTGCCGCCGATCAGCTACAACTACCTGGGACAGCTCGACCGCGGCCAGCGGGCAGAGTTCGAGATTCGTCCGGCCACCGAGTCTCTGGGCAGCCTGCGCTCGCCGCGCGGCCTGCGCACCCAGGAACTCGACGTCTCCGCGTACGTGCTCGATCAGCAACTGCATCTCTCGTGCGCTTTCAGCACGCACTTGCATGCCGAGGACACCATCGCGCGCTTGCTCGAGGATGTGCGCACCGAGCTCGAGAGACTGCTCGATCATTGCTGCGATTCGCACGCGGGTGCGCTGACACCATCCGACGTGCCGCTGGCCGGACTGGACGCAGCCGAACTGGACCAGCTGTTCGGTGACGCACGGGGGATCGAGGACGTGCTCCCCGTGAGTGCAACGCAGGCGGGCATCCTGTTCCACAGCATGTACCACCGCCAGTCGTTCGCCTATCACGAGCGCCTCGACTTCGCGCTGCGCGGCGACCTAGAGGTCGCCGCCTTCGAAGACGCCTGGCGTCAGACGGTCGCGCGGCACAGCATCCTCCGCACGAGCTTTCGCGTCGATGCTCCGCGCGGCCCGCTGCAGGTGGTGCGTCACGCGGATGCGTGCCCGCTCGAGCTCGCGTTCATGGACTGGCGCAGCCTTTCCCCCGACGAGCGCGAGCACGAGCTCGCGCAGCAGATCAGTGCCGACCAGGCCCGTGGCTTCCACCTGGACCATGCGCCACTGCTGCGCGTCACATTGATTCAGCTCGAAGACCGGCCCGGTCGGTTCGCGGTACTTGCGAGTCATCATCATGCGATCACCGACGGCTGGAGCGTCGCGCTGATTCTGCGTGAAGTCCTCGAGCGCTATCGAGCCCGCGTCGAAGCTCGCGCCCCCAAGCTGCCCCAAGCGGCGCCGTATCGTCGCTACGTCGAGTGGCTGCACGAGGCTCGGCAGGCTCCGGCTCGAGATGCGGCAGAGGACTATTGGCGCAAGACCCTGGCCGGCTTTGCGCGCGCGACTCCACTTCCTGGAGCGCCAGATCCGACCGCTCCAGTCGGCTACGCGGAGCAGAGTCTCCTGCTCTCGCGCGACGCATCGGACGCGTTGCGCGCCTGGGCGCGCACGCGAGGCCTCACGCTCAGCACGGTCTTTCAGGGCGCCTGGGTGCGCCTGCTGGCACGTCACGCAGGCAGCGACGATGTCGTCATCGGCCGCACCAGCTCGGGGCGCCCCAGCACTCTGCCCGACGCCGAAGGCATCGTCGGACCCTTCATCCAGACGTTGCCGCTGCGCTGTCGCCTGCTAGGCGATCGCAACGTCTCGGACTGGCTCGCAGAGCTTCAGGCGGAGGCCGTCGAACAGCTGCGATACGAGGCGAGCTCCCTCCTCGAAGCCCAAGCCGCCAGCGACGTGCCTGCCGGCGAACCGCTCTTCACGAACCTGTTCGTCTTCGAGAACTACCCAGTAGACGCTTCACTGCGAGCCGCGGTCGGCGATCTCACACTCGAACCCCTGTATCCAGAGGCGGAGCAGCGCCGCCGCGGCTTCGTCGCAGAGCGCAATCACTATCCGCTCACCTTGGTGGTTCATCCGGAAGAGCGCATCGGTGTCGTGCTCGCTCACGATCGGCGCGCGATCGCCGCGAGCGCCGTCGCCGATCTCGCGCGACGCGTCGAGCTCTTGATCCACGACCTCTGCGACACCGCAGAGATCCGCGTGGCGGCCTGGCTGGGTCTCCACGCGTCCGAGCAAATGGAGCTGGTGCAAGCGCGGCAACCGCAGCAGGTCGCGGACGCATGCGACGTCGAGCTCCTGCCCGATCGGCTCGCACGCGCCGCGCGCGAGCACCCCGAACGCATCGCCGTGCGCGATGCGGCGGGCAACCACCTGTCCTACCTCGAGCTCCTCCAACGCGCCCAGGACCTTGCCCAGCGCATGCGAGCGCGCGGTCTCCGACCCGGCGACCTCGTCGAGATCGAGGCCCTGCGGTCCGTCCACTTCCTCGTCGCCGTCGTCGGCACGTGGATCGCCCGAGCCCACTACGTCCCCCTCGAGCCCGACACCCCCGCAGCCAGGGCAGAGCGCATTCGAAGCGACGCCAGACCCCGACTGCGAGTCTCGACCGAGACTGCCGAGCTCGATCTTGTCGACCCCCAACGGCTCGAGCACGCGGACGAGCCTCACGAGGACCCGAATCACGACACGAGTCGAGACCTCCCACGCAGTGGCTGCGAGATCGCCTATCGACTCTACACCTCTGGATCCACCGGCACTCCCAAGCCCGTCCATGTCAACCACAGCCAGCTCGCCCACTATCTGACCCACGTCGCGCGACGCATCCACGCGCCCGAGCACGCCGTCCATGCCGCCGTCTCCTCCCTCGCGGCCGACCTTGCACTCACCACCGCGTTCGGGGCCTTCTACCAGGGAGGCACCGCGTTCCTCATCGAGCCCGACACCGCACTCCACACCGACCGACTCGAGGCCGTCTTCCGAGCCACCGGCACCCCAGACGTCCTCAAGATCACCCCCGCGCAGATGAGGGTCTGGCTCGACGCCCAGAATCCAGCGGCCCTCATCCCCAAGCACACCCTCGTCTTCGGGGGCCAGGCCCTCGACCGAAAGCTCGTCGAAGGCGTCCGACGACTCCGACCCGAAGTCAGAGTCCTCAACCACTACGGACCCACCGAGACCACGGTTGGTGCGCTCACCTATGCGCTCGATGAACCGGACAGCGGCAACCTGCACCGCGAGCCGGCCAGCCAGAGCCCATCCGCACGCTCCGTGCCCCTCGGAACCCCGCTCGATTCCGCCCGAGCCTACATCCTCGATCCACAGGCACAGCTCCTGCCCGACCAGGTCCCAGGAGAGCTCTACATCGGTGGAGACTCCGTTGCCAATGGATACGCGGAAAGGCCGAGGGAGACCGCGCTCCGATTCCTACCCGATCCCTTCGCGAAGACCCAAGGCGCCCGCATGTACAGGACCGGGGATCGCGTCGTCTACGATGCGCGAAAACAGATCGTCTTCCTCGGAAGATGCGATCATCAGATCAGTCTCCACGGCGTCCGAATCGAGCCCGAAGAGGTCGAGGCTGCACTCCGGAGTCTGCCTGGAATCCGTGACGCCGCGGTCACCACCGTCAGCGATCTCGACAGCCGAAGCGAGCACGCGGCCGAGACACCTCCGAGCGCGGTGCACGAGCCCTCCCTCATTGCTTGTCTCGTCCCGGAGGCCACAGGACGAGCGCTGCAAATCGACACCGACACTCTCGAACTCTGGAGAAGCCTGCTGCGACAGCAGATTCCCGACGTCATGATCCCCGCACGCTTCCTCTGCGCCGAGCAACTCCCAAAGAACGCCAACCTCAAGCTCGACCGCGAACGCCTCGAACGATGGGCACGAGAACATCTTCGCGACCTCGACACGAGCGACGCCCACCCAGCAACACCCGAGTTCATCGAACCCACCTCGGACGTCGAGCGAAAGTTGGCCGACATCTGGAGGCAGGTGCTCGACTCCGCGAACCCCATCGGAATCACCGACGACTTCTTCGCTCTTGGAGGGGACTCCATCCTGAGCCTCCAGATCATTGCAAGGGCAAGAAGAGAGGGGATCACGTTCACACCGAAGCAGCTCTTCGAGAACCCCACCGTACAGAGGCTCGCACCCCTCGTACGAGAGATCCAGACACACTCGAAGGGGCACACCACGGAGCCCGTACAGGAGCAGGGAAGCATTGCACTGTTCCCGATCCAGAGGTGGTTCTTCGAGCTCGAGCCCGCCGAGCTCCACCACTTCAACCAGGCCATCTTCTTGAGCCTCCCGGCGACGACCGACGTCGAACGTCTCGAGTACGCGCTCGAGCGGGCCGTACACGAGCATGCGGCGTTGCGCACACGCTTCGAGCTCCGCAACGGACACTGGCATGCCGAGATTGCCCAGGCGGAGCGCGATCGCCCCGCCCTTCTCGAGCGACTGGACCTGGCGGCAACTCCCGACGATGAGCTCTCGAGCGCGATCACGCACGCCGCCGCCCGCTGCCAAGCGAGCCTCGACCTCGCCTCGGGCTCGCTCTTGCGCGCACTCTACGTCGATTGCGGTCGAGAGCGCTCGGCACGCCTACTCGTGGTCGTCCATCACCTCGCGATCGACGCCGTATCGTGGAGGATCCTGCTCGACACCGTGGCGCGAGAGCTGTCACGGCCCGTGGGCTCGAGGCCCACACCGCCAATCCCAGCGCCCGTGTCCCTCCGCGACGTTGCAGATACGTTCGAGCGCTGGGGGCGCGAGGGACGCTTCGAGGCCGAGCTACCGCTCTGGTTGGAGCGACCGCACTTCGAGCTCCCGCGAGACGCAGACGCACCCAACATCGTAGGGAACGTGGCGCACGTCGAGGTAGGGCTCGACGAGGAACGCACGCGTTGCCTGCTGGAGGAGCTTCCGGCGCAGCAGCGCACCCAGACCGACGACGTGGTGCTGTGCGCGTTGGGACGCGTGCTCGCCTGCACTGCGCGCACTGCAGACGCCCTCATCGAGTGTGAGGGACACGGTCGATCCATGCCCGACGAAGAGCTCGACGTCTCTTCGTGCATCGGCTGGTTCACCACACGCTGGCCACTCGCACTCATGGGAGTCGGACACGAGAGCGATCCGCTGGAGAGGCTACGCAACGTCAAGTCGGCTCTGAGACGTGTGCCCAATGGAGGCCTCGGGTACATGATCCTACGCCACTCCAGCCCACACCGTGAACGCTTGGCAGAGCTCGCACAGCCAGTGGTCTCGTACAACAACCTCGGTCAGGTCACGCGCGGAGTCAGAGCGCTGGCGGACGTACAGACGGCTGCCGAATCGCCTGGGCCGACGCGCAGCCCCGCGGGCCGTCGCGCATGCCTACTGGACGTTACGGTCCACGTAGCCGGGGGTCGCTTGCGCATCTCCTTCGCCTACGCTGCAGGTGTACACCGGGAGGATACGATCCGTGCGATCGCACAGGAGACCTTGCGGGAAGTGCAGGAGCTGATCGACCGGGTGCGCGGCAGCGCCACGGAAAGCTGGGTGCCCGAAGACCTTCCGCAAGCACAGCTCGATCGAGCCGAGCTCGACGATCTCATGGCCGAGATCGAGGAGCTCTGAGCATGCGCTTGTTGCGTCACGTCTTCGAACGCGCTCGGACGACCCTGGTCGTCGCGTCGCTGGCGAACCTCCTGAACGCGGCCGCCAGCGCGGCGCTGCTCAAGTGGATCCACTCGATGCTCTCCCCGAACGTGACGTCCAGCAGCCTGGCTCCGATCACCTTCAGCCTCGTGCTCGTCGTGATCTTCGCGAGCGGCCTGTGCGCGCAGCTCGCCTTGATCCGCATGGCTGCCCGCGCTGCATACGACGTCCGCATCTGGCTGGCGCATCGCATCCTCGCACTTCCACTGGCTCACCTCGAGCGGCTCGGGAGCGAACGCATCTACGCGTGCTTGACACAGGATGTCCTCACCTTGTCGAACGCATGGACTGGACTTCCGATCGTCGCCTTCCACGTGGCAGTACTCGCCGGCGGCTGCCTGTATCTGATTTGGCTATCGTGGTCGCTCTTCGCCCTCCTCGTGGCGACCTTGATGCTCGGGCTCGTGAGCTACCAGCGGCTGGCCAAGCGCGGTCGCACCCGCATGGGCGCCATGCGCGAGGCGCAGGACGTACTCCACAAACACTTCGATGCGCTCGTTCACGGAGCGAAGGAGCTTCGTTCGAGCGCACGGCGCGCACACCAGCTCATGCGCCTAGATCTCGAGCCCGACGCGCGACAGCTACGTGAGCTGCATACGAGTGCCTTCACCTCCTGGGCGATCGGGAACAACTGGGGCAATGTGCTGACCTTGGCGGCAGTCGGCGTCGTCTTCGCGTACACGAAGTGGATCGGTGGGGACCATGCGAGCGAGCTGCTCGGGTTCGTGATCGCCGTCCTCTTTCTGCGCGCTCACATCGGCGCGGCACTCGGGGCGCTGCCGGCGCTCGCCCAGGGAGACGTCGCCCTACGCAAGATCGACGCGCTCGGGCTCGGCACTCCCGAAGTCGAGTCCTCCGACCTGAACCCGATCGCGCCTCGAGCACCTTGCTCCGACGATCCAGCTCCAGCTTGGAGGACGCTCTCTCTCGCCGGTGTTTCGTACGGATACGGTGCGGACGGCGAGGGATTCGAACTCGGCCCGGTGGATTTGAGCCTGAATCGAGGCGAGCTCATCTTCGTCACGGGAGGCAACGGAAGCGGAAAATCGACCTTCGTACGCGTACTCGCAGGCCTGTACGCGCCCAAGCACGGCGAGATCCGGCTCGACGGCGTGCCGGTCGATACCGGCACTGAGGCCTATCGCAGCCGTTTCAACGTGCTCTTTGCCGACTACCACGCGTTCGCCCGACTCACCACGCGAACTGATGCGGATGTGGAGCGCGAGGCGAGCGGTCACTTCGAAGCCCTCGGGCTGGCCCGCAAGCTCGATCCCCGCGCCGAGCATCAGCCCACCCACGCCCTCTCGTCGGGAGAGCGTCGTCGGCTCGCGCTCGTTTCCGCGTACCTCGAGGGGGGCGAGATCTACGTCTTCGACGAATGGGCTGCAGATCAGGATCCCCACTATCGAGCGGCGTTCTATCACGAGATGCTGCCCGCGCTGCGCGCACGCGGCGTAACGGTCATCGTCGTGACGCACGACGACCGCTACTTCGACTGTGCCGACCGACTGCTGCAGTTCGAGGAAGGAAGAGCGAGATGGCAGACAGCGTCCGAAAGCACGCCGCGGCGGCCTCTGCGCGCGAGCGCGCAATGAAGCCGAGCATCGAGTCCGCCTACGCGTTGTCGCCCCTGCAAGAGGGGATGCTCTTCCACGCCCTCGCCGAGCCCACCTCGGGAGCGTACTGCAATCAGACCGCGCTGCTGATCCAAGGTCCATTCGATCGGGCCGCCTTCGAAGACGCCTGGCGCCAGCTCACGGATCGACACGCGGTGCTGCGAACGGCGTTCGCCTGGAAGCGACAACGCAGACCGCTGCAGCTCGTGTGGTCGAGAGTCGAGCTGCCACTCCAGCTCCTCGACTGGTCTGGAGAGGCTCCGGGAACGACGACTCCTGGACCGAGTGACTGGGAGTCACGCGCTCGGGCGTTCCTCGAACGCGACCAGCTCGCAGGGTTCGACCTGGCGCGAGCCCCGCTGTTTCGTCTGCATCTCGTGCGGCTGCCCGGAGATCGCCACCTGTTCGCGATGACGCATCACCACATTCTGATGGATGGCTGGTCGTCGACACGCCTGCGCGCGGAGCTGCTCGAGTTGATGCGCGCCCGCATGCAGGGCGAAGCACCGAAGCTGAGTCCAGCCCCCGCGTTCGCTGGCTACATCCAGTGGCTGAGCCGACGCTCCCCCGAAGCTTCGGAAGACTTCTTCAGGCGAGCACTGGCCGGCTTCACCGAGCCCACGCCCATCGCGGACTCGAGCGCACGTCGCCCCAGCGGTCGCGCCGGACACAGCGGCCTGCTGCGCGCACTCGGCACGGAAACCTCCGCCAAGCTCCGCCAACTCGCGGAGCGGAATGGGTTGACCCGGGGCACGGTGCTGGCCGGCGCCTGGGCCCTAGTCCTGAGTCGCGCGACCGCTCGCGAGGACGTGCTCTTCGGCCTCACCGTGTCTGGCCGACCGAGCGAGCTGCCCGGCGCCGAGGACATGGTGGGTTTGTTCATCAATACGGTCCCGCTGCGTGCTCGCTGTCCGAGCTCGGCGCCCGTGATCGGATGGCTGCGCGAGTTGCAGCGGCAGCGCATCGAGGCGGAGTCTCACGACGTCACCCCCTTGTCGCGCATCCACGCGGTGAGCGAGCTGACCTCGAGCCAGAGCCTGTTCGACCATGCGCTCATCATCGAGAACTATGCGCGTCCCCGCGCGGGCGCCTCTACAGATCCGCACACGGGCGAGGGCGGCGTAACGGCATTTCGCCATCACCAGCCGACGCACTTCGCGCTCACACTCTACGTCTTGCCGCGCGCGGGTCACGAGCTCGATCTAGAGCTGCGCTTCGATCCCGATCGCATCTCTCACGGATACGCCGAGTCACTGATCGGGAGCTGGCACGCGGTGATCGAGCAACTGTGCAACCTTGGCGACTCACTCGACGTGAGTGAGAGTGAGCGCGCCGCCGCGCGCGCGGGGAGCACTGCCAGCGCTCCGCCGGGTTCGAGTAGACTCGCTCAGATCGGCCTGCTGTCCCCCGACCAGAGGCTTCGAGCCTTCGACCGCGCCGGCTCACCGCAGCCACTCGGCGGGAGGTGGGTCCAGGGGTCGGAGGAGGCGCCCGTCCAGGCAGGGTCACCCGCATCTCTCAGCGCGCGCTTCCGTGCAGTCGCCGCCACGTTCCCCGAGCAGCTGGCAATCATCGATGGCGACCTACGCTGGAGCTACGCGCATCTGGCTTTGCAGGTCGAGCATGCGGCTCGGGCACTCGCCGAATCCGGTGCGCGCCCCCACGACCGAGTCGGAGTCTGCCTGCCGCGCTCCGCGCGCGCCGTGGTGTCGATCCTCGCCTGCTGGCGCATCGGTGCCGCCTACGTACCGCTCGACCCGCGCGATCCCGCGGAGCGCCTCGCCTGGATGATCGATCACGCGGGCATCGGCTTCGTGTTCTCGGATGCCGATGCGCGCAAGCAGCTCCCGGCGGAGACCACCCTGCTGGATGCAGCGGCGTTCGACAACGCAGCAGCGCCGCCCGACCCAGCACCTGCCTCCCCGCCCGCGTGCCGCTGCGCGGACACCGTGGCCTACATCATGTACACGTCGGGGACGACGGGACGTCCGAAGGGAATCCCGGTCCCGCAGCACGCCGTGATCGCGCTCGCCGACGCCGGCATCATCGCGACCGGTCCGGGCGAGGTGATCTCGCATGCCGCCAACCTCACCTTCGATACCTCGGGCTTCGAGCTCTGGACGGCACTGCTGCACGGGGGGACGGTGTGCATCCTCGATCCGGAGACCTTGCTCTCGACGTCTGCCCTCCGAGCGAAGATCGAAGCAGAACGGATCCGAAGCACGCTGTTGACCCCTGCGGTGTTCAACCAGCACATCGATGCGGACCCTGAGGTCTTCGCACACGTGGCACACGTCGTCGTCGGCGGCGAAGCCTCCGACGCCGCACACGTCCGTGCAGCGCTCCAGAGTACGGCGCCCGCAGCTGCGCTGATCAATGTATATGGCCCCACCGAGGCCACCATCTGGGCAACCGCAGCGCGACTCGACATCCCCGCGAGCGATACGGAGCCGGTCTCGATCGGCCGTGCCCTACCCGGCTGGGAAGCCCATGTGCTCGACTCCGCCGGCCAGCCGCTGCCAGCCGAAATCCCCGGCATGCTGTACCTGGGCGGTGTCGGTCTCGCACACGGCTACCACCGGGCTCCCCGCCAGACCGCGCAGGGCTTCATTCCTCACCCTGCCTCCACCAGCCCGGGTGCGCGTCTGTACGCGACCGGAGATCGCGTGCTCTGCCGTAGCGACGGCGAGCTCGCGTTCCTGGGCCGGAGCGACGACCAGGTGAAGATCCGCGGCTTCCGCATCGAGCCAGCGGAGATCGAAGCCGCCTGCCGAGACTGCCCGGGAGTCAGCGACGCGCGGGTCCTCGCACGTCCGAGTCCCAACGGGGACCCACGGCTCGTGGCCTACTACGTCGGAGACCCCGAAGCGGAGCCGACGACACCGGGGCGGATCGCGAGCACTCTGGCCGAGCGACTTCCGAGCTTCATGCTCCCCAGCGCGATCGTGCCGCTCGAGGCTTTTCCGCTGACCTCGCGCGGTAAGCTCGATCGGCGAGCCCTCCCCGTCCCCGAGGCGGTGAACGCGGACGCTCGTCTCGGAGGCGACACGCGCAACGGCCTCGAGCAGCTGATTGCCGACATCTGGAGCGAGCTGCTCGCAGTTCCGGAGCTCGGAATCCACGACGACTTCTTCGAGCTGGGCGGCCACTCCCTGCTCGCGGTGCAGGTGGTCGAGCGGCTGCGGTCGAGTGTCGGCCTGGCCGCCGAGCTCCCGCTCACCGTGCTCTTCGACACCCCGACCATCGCCCAGCTGGCACAGCGCATGACCGGGGCAGCGGCTCGCGCCGACAGTCCACTCGTGCTGCTGCGCGGGGCGAGTCAGGGAACCCCGCTCTACTGCCTCCACCCGGCGGGAGGACATCTGACGGGATATCGCACGCTGGCCACACGCCTGCGCGGCGGGCCCATTCTCGGCCTACAGTCGCGTGCGCTGTTCGACCCCGCACGGCGGGCCGAATCGATCGAGGAGCTGGCGAGTGACTATGCGCGACTGATCCAACAGGAGACTCCGAGCGGACCGGTACGGCTCCTCGGCTGGTCTCTGGGCGGGATGATCGCACTTGCGCTCGCAGAGGAGCTGGAGCGCCTGGGACGCGAGATCGAGTTCCTCGGCCTGATCGACGCACCCCTCCCGCGAGCGACCCGAACCGATGCGCGCGCGACCGCGGCGGGCGCCGCGGACCGATCGAGTTCCCCGCCGCACGTCGCTGAGGAGCCGCCGCCACGCGACGAGGTGGAGCGGATCGCTCGCATGCTCGGGGCCTCGCCCGAGGATCCAGCCGTGCTCGAACTCGCCCCCGAAGCGCGCCAGCAGCTCGAGCGGGAGCTCAGCCGCCTGCCCGACGACGACGCTCGGCTCGAGGCCGCCCTCGCATTCGCACACGCGCACGGCCTACTCCCGCGCAGCGTCTCGCTCGAGGTCTGCCGGCTGCGCAACGAAGCCCTGGACCACGCCAGGCTGCTGCTGGACCAGCATGTGGCGCGGCCCGTTCGGACGCGCATTCACGCCTGGCTGGCCGGAGCCGGGGATCCACCCATAGAGCCGGCGCGAGAGGCCTGGAGGTGCCTATCGAATTCCGAACCTGTGATCCAGGTCGTATGCGAGACGGATCATCGCAGTATCATGGAGTCGGCAACTCTGGCGCGCTCCATTCAGGGAGCGCTGAGCGAGCCTCGGGGCGCGGGCGACGGAGGACGACGGCGTGGTGAGGTGAGCTGGCCCTAGACCGGTATTCCCAATGCCACCGTCCGCGCACCTCCGCGGAATCGCTCATATGGAGGGCACCTGGCATGAGCCAATCCGAAGAATCCCAAGACGAGACTCAGTACAAGGTGGTGATCAACCACGAGGAGCAGTATTCCATTTGGCCGACCTACCGCGAGAACCCGCTCGGATGGAACGACGCCGGCTTCGAAGGCAGCAAGGACGCCTGTCTCGACCACATCGAGAAGGTCTGGACCGACATGCGCCCCAAGAGCCTGCGCGAGCACATGGAGAGGTTCGGCGCGTGATCCTGCCGTCGTGGGGGAATCTGCTGTCGTGGCGCGGGCTGGCGCTCGGCCTGCTGGCGCTGGTTCAATCGGCGTGCAGTGCAGAGGCAACGCCAGCCTCGCCGGCAAGCCCCGTCGTGGTCGATCGGATCGAGCGGACGGTCATCGCGACCGGCACGATCGAGCCCGAGCGAGACGTCGAGCTGCGCTCGCGTGTGGCCGGCATCGTCGAGGGAATCTACGTGAAGCCGGGCATGCGCGTCGCCCAGGGACAGCTCCTGGTCGAGCTCGACCGGGAGCTGACTGCAGTCGAGGCGCGCGGAGCCCGTTCGGAGCTGCAGAGTTCTGAGGTCGATCTGGAGCAGGCACAGCGCGAGCTCGAGCGCGTGGCACGGCTCAAGAAGCAGCGCGCGACCACGGAGCGGATGGTCGAGGAGGCGCGTGCAGCCCGCGACGTGGCCCGCGCCAAGGTGGCCCGCATGCAGGCCACAGTAGACCAGCTCGAGGTTCAGCTACGCTACACATCCGTGCGCGCTCCGATCTCCGGCAAGATCCTCGAGGTCCTCGTCGAGGAGGGATCGGCCGTGTCCGCACTGACTTCGGTCTCCGGCGGCACCGTGCTGATGCGCCTCGCCCAGGAGGATCCGCTCCACCTGCGCGGCCTCGTGGACGAGAACCAGGTCGCAGACGTGCGCATCGGTCAAGAGGGACGCATCATCACCGAGGCCTTTCGCGGGCGCACGTTTCTCGGCCGCGTCCGCAACATCGCCCCGATCGGAGAGCGCCGCGAGAACGTCACCTACTTCGAGGTCGAGGTCGAGCTCCTCGAGGGCTCGATGGAGCTGCGTCCGAAGATGTCCGCGGACGCCGAGATCGTGACCGAGACCATCGATCAAGCCCTGCTCATTCCGGAAACCGCGCTGATCTACGAGGGGGAACGCGTCTTCGTGGACGCCCTGAAGAATCCTGAGGACAACAGCCCGGAGCGCCGCGCCGTCGAGTTGGGCATCGCCGCCGACGGGCGCATTCAGATCGTTGCGGGTCTGTCACCGGGCGAGTTCGTCCGGCTGCAATGAGTACCTCCGAGCCACTCCTCGAGCTGCGCGACTTGGAAAAGGTCTACGCGAACGGGCGGGAGAAGGTGCACGCTCTGCGAGGGATCGACCTCGCGATCCATCGAGGCGAGTTCGTGGCGATCATCGGACCCTCTGGATCCGGGAAGACGACCTGCATGGAGATCTTGGGGTGCCTGTCGCGCCCGAGCTCCGGTAGCTATCGGTTCGCGGGGCGCTCTGTAGCCGAGATGGACTCCGAAGGCCTCTCGAAGCTGCGCGGTGAAGAAATCGGCTTCGTCTTCCAGACCTTCAACCTGCTCCCACGGATGACTGCAGTAGAGAACGTCGAGCTGCCGCTCTGCTATCGGGGGGTCGGGCGCGCGGAGCGTCGCCGCCGAGCCCTCTCGATGCTCGAGCGAGTAAACCTCGCCAAGCGCGCAGGCCACCGGCCCGCCGAGATGTCCGGTGGTGAGCGCCAGCGCGTGGCCATCGCGCGCGCCCTCGTGAACGCGCCGAGTCTGATTCTGGCGGACGAGCCGACCGGAAATCTCGATTCGGCGACGGGCGAGCAGATCATGGCGCTCATGCACACCCTGCACGGCGAGGGGAATACGCTCGTTCTCGTCACACACGATCCGGGCGTTGCCGCCCAGGCCGAGCGTCGGGTCATGATCCGCGACGGTCGCATCGCGAGCGACTCGGGGCTCGTGCGAGCACGACGCGAAGCCTGGTCGGAGCAGCGCCCCCTGGAGCAACCTGCATGAACCGGCTCGCACTGCTCATCGAGGCGGCACGGGAAGCATGGCGTTCGATCTGCACCCAACGACTGCGCACGTTCCTGACCCTGAGCTGCGTCGCCTGGGGAGGTGCGTCGGTCGTGCTTCTGAGCGCGTGGGGTGCCGGTGTCGCCCAGATGCTCGAGAACGGCTTCGAGAAGGTCGGCAAGAACCTGCTGCAGGTCTCCACTGGTAAGCTCGGCGAGAGCTTCACACCCGCATCGGATCGTCGCGAGCTGGTCCTGCGCACCGACGACTCGACCTGGGTGGGACGCAGGATCCGAAATGCCGACATCGTCTCGAGCAACGCCCGAGACTTTGCCGAGGTGACCGCGGGGCCCCTGAGCTTCAATCTGGACGTGCATGGCGTCGAGCCGAACAGCTTCATGTTGCGGGGGGTCAAGGTCAAACAAGGACGTCCCATCCGCCGGCAAGACCTGGCGGATGTCGCACGCATCGCGGTCCTCGGGCATCGTGCTCGCGAGCGGCTGCTGCCGAATCGGTCCGCGATCGGCGCCAACGTGCGTATCGACGGTCGCGCCTTCGAGGTCGTGGGCGTGCTCGACCGCGTCGGCACGCAGCTCTGGCGAGGTGGACCCACCGAGATCGACGATCAGGTCTGGGTTCCACTCCCCTCGTTCTTGAGCTCGTCTGCGGCCGGTGAGCGCGAGTCGGATGTGATCGACCAGCTGTTGGTCCGAATCCCCGAGCGTCAGGACCAGGACGCCGCCGAGCTCGAGCTGCGCGCGCTGCTGTCGAGTCGACTGCGGGTGCCCGCGAGCGACAAGGAGGCGATCCGCATCTCGAGCCCGATGGATCTCTTGAAGACCTTGCCGCTCGACGAAGCGAAGATCCTGCTCTCTTCGATCGCGCTCATGACCTTGATGATCGGAGCGATCGGCGTCCTCAACCTCATGCTCGAGTCCGTGCAGGAACGCCAGCGCGAAATCGGTGTCCGCCTCGCACTCGGAGCCACCCGCCGCGACGTACTCCAGCAGATCGTCACCGAAGCTTGCTTTCTGATGGGTCTCGGAGGGGGCACGGGTGTACTCGTGGGATTCGGCCTGGTCGCCGCACTGGCGGGGATCCACGTGCCCGACCTGATCCCGCTGCCAGTGCTCGAGCTGCGCGGTGTCCTACTCGCGATCGTCTCGCTCGGAATCGTGGGCATCGTGGCGGGCCTCGTGCCGGCCTATCGCGCGGTTCGGATCGAGCCCTCGATCACGTTGCGATCGGAGTGAGCATGGAGAGAACCGTCGATTTCTGGTTGAGAGCGATCTCCTCCATCCGAGGACATGCTCTACGCTACTCGCTCACCTGTCTCGGCATCGTCTGGGGCATCTTCACCCTCACCTTTCTACAGGCCGCGACCGACGGCTTCGACGGGCACTTCAGCGCGCAGATCACCAAGGTCGGTGCGCGGCTGATCGCGATGTTTCCGGGACCCATCGAGAGCAGCCAGCTCGGTCAACGGGGAATGCGCACGCTCGCACTCGAGGAGCGCGACCTCGACAGCATCCGCAAGGTGAGCATGGTGGCCGCGGCCACCCCCAATCTTCGCGTCGGCGAGCAGATCGTGCGCACACGCCTCGGGGCCGAGAGCCGCACCAAGCTGCTCGCGGTGTTCGGCGTATCCCCGGAAGCGGAGCAGGTCCGCAACTTCGAGATCGCTTCGGGGCGCTTCATCACACCCGACGACGTCGAGAAGGAGTTGCGCGTGGCCTTCCTCGGGTGGCAGGCAAAGCAGCGGCTGTTCGGGAGTGGCCCCGCGATCGGAAAAGGCCTACGCATCGACTCGATCCCGTTCCGCGTAGTCGGCATCTCCCAGCCCAAGGGGAGCCAGATGCTCGACTTCGGCGCAGACGACGACGAGCAGGTGCTGATTCCGTACACCACAGCGCAGCGCTGGTTCACGAAGAGCGAATCCGTCGGGGCCATCTTCGCGCAGGTCGATGAGGAAGAGAAGAGCGGCCCGGCGCTGGAGCTGAGCAGCCTACTCCTGGCCCTCAATCACCGCTTCGGGCCAGAGGCCAGCCAGTCGGTGGACACGTTCGACATCGAGGAGGGCCTGCGCATCGTGCGGCTGCTGGGGCTTGGGCTGTCGGTGTTCTTTCTCGCCACGAGCGTGATCACCCTCTTCGTGGGTGCGATCGGAGTCATGAACATTCTGATCGTCGTGGTCAGCGAGCGAACACGCGAGATCGGCCTACGCAAGGCACTCGGTGCGTCTTCCCGCGAGATCTTCCGTGAGCTGCTCGCAGAGAGTCTCATCATCACGGCCGTGGCCGGCTTCGTCGGAGCTCTCCTCGGAGCCGGAGCGGTCTATCTGATCGCAGCGAGCATCCCGCTCGATCCGCTCACTGGAGATCCGATCACGGCTCCGCCACAACTACTCCCCAGCACGTTTGCGGTGGTGGTCCTCACCTTGATGGGAGTCTCTCTGCTCGCCGGCACCCTACCCGCGCTACGCGGTATGGCGATCGAGCCCTCCCAGGCTCTACGTAAGCTCTGAGACCGAGCTCCCATGAGCGACCCGGCTGCTGCCGTGCGCTGCGCGATGCGCGGTGAAGAGTCGGCGCTTCCGACGACCCGCGAGGTAATGCACTGGATTCGCGCGATGGTGGAGCGCGGGGCGCGGCGACCCGGCTTCGAGGCCGACCAGTGGACGGAGCAATGGATCGCAGACCAGCTTCGCGGCTTCGGCTGCACGCAGGTTTGGAGCGAACCGATCGAGGTCGTGCGCTGGCAAGAGCAGGTCGGCGAGCTCACCCTCCAGATCGATGGCGTGTGCTCGACCTGGGAGTGTTTTCCCGTCCCGATGTCGGCGCCCCAGGCCGACATCCGCGGCGAAGTGGCGCTGGACACGTTCGATTCGACCAGCGAGGCGAGCTCCATCGCGGGCAAGATCGCCCTCTACCTGAATCAGCACGTGCGCGTGCCGGCTGCCTTCTTGCGCGATGAGCTCGCCACGGCGAGCTACGACCCGGCGAACGACTTCGACCAGCTGATCCATACGCAGCCATTCGGCCCGCGGATCCTCGAGGTCATGGAGCCGGCCCTGCGTGCGGGCGCGCTGGGCTTCATCGGGATCGTGGGCCAGGGGTGGGAATCCGATCGGTACTTCGTACCCTACGACGCGGTCTCGCGCGACCTGCCTGGCGTCTGGATCACGCCGGCTACGGGGCAACGACTCCTGGAGGCGATCGAGTCGGGGCAACGGGTCGAGGCGCGGATCCGGTCCCAGTCCAGCCAGTACGGCGCCCGTTCGCACAATGTGATGGGCACTCTACCCGGTAGGTCGAACGAATGGGTCATCCTGGGAAGTCACCACGACGCGCCGTGGTGCGGAGCGGTCGAGGATGCATCCGGTACGGCACTCGTCCTCGCACAAGCGCACTACTGGTCGCAAATTCCCGAGCGGGATCGCCCGTGGAACTTCCTCTTCCTGCTCAATGGCGGGCACATGTCGGGTGGAGCGGGGATTCGCCACTTCGTAGCCACCCACCGAGATCTGATCGACCGGAGCGTGGTCGCGATCCACCTCGAGCATGTCGCACGCGAGCCGCGAGTCGAGAACGGTACATTGCTTCCGAGCGACGAAGTCACTCCGCGCTGGTGGTTCACATCTCGTATCGCCCCGCTCGAAGCCGCAGTGTCGGAGGTTCTCCGCAACCACGATCTGCGCAGGTCCCTGATCCTTCCACCGAACGCCATGTTCGAGAACCCACCGACCGACGGGTCCTTGCTCCACCCTGCGGGGGTTCCCATCGTGCAGCTGCTGGCCGCACCGGAGTATCTATTCGACTGCGGCGACAGGGTCGAGATGGTGCACGAGGACAGCTTGCTGCCGATCACACGTGCGGTCGTAGATCTCGTGACATCTCTCTCACTCTCCAGCTGGGACGGCGCCCGCCTGCGCGCGCTCGACCGAGACCGCCCCGATCGAGACCGCCCCGAGAGGCAGTGAGTCACGTCCACGAAGCTCGGCGAGACCGGTCGCCTCAACCTGGACGGCGTGCGCCCCGCACGGCGCGTCGCCGGCCAAATCCATCCCGGCTCGATTCATGCAGCGAAATCCACAGAGAGAGAAGCGTAGATCCTACGCACTGGGAGGTGCTCGATGACTGAGTCCAACCGTCTCACTTCTGGGGTTGAGCAGAGCCCAAGAATCTGCACCCAACCCTCCTGCATGCTCCGCGATCCGGATGCAGCCGTGCAGCTACGGGACTTCGTTCTGCGGGGGCTCTCCGGCGCACAACCGGTTGCGCCCCTGGCTTCCGCGAACCGCAAGATCGAGCTGCGATCCGTGTGCAGCGACTGCGCGGCTCGCGTCATGCGGGGACTGGCCCCACTCCCGACAGCAGCCCAGTACCAACGCAACTGTCGCGTCGGTGATTGGAGTCGGCGGCGCGCGAGGCGCCGCGCACGCATCGTGGGCTAGCCCGAAGCGTGCAGAAGCGCGCAGAGGACCAACGAACGCGGAGCTCGAGTGAGCTCGAGCTCCGCACGCGCTTGGCCGAGACCAAGTGAGAGCGCGAGCAACCGAATGTGCGGATGTCGCACACGGCTGCTCTGGGCTTTCCGACGTCACAGCCCGATATCCGCCAACTCACTGCATTCACCAATATTTGTGATGCGGCGAGGATCTCACCGACTCTCCAGAACTGCAGAAGTCGTCACACGAATTCATCCCATCAACGCTTAACGGCCCGGGCAATCTTTGATACCCATGCGGCTCCAGATCATCCTCCCGGATGATGTGACTGCACACAGGACGAAGTGCGCTCTCCGCGAGGGAAGGTCCATGCGCCCGAGCGCGCTCCTGCAATTCAGAAGAGCTGAGAATGAAACGACTCCAAAACCTATCCAAAATCGTGTTGACCGCTGCTGCACTGGCCTCGGCGCCCGCTGCGCAGGCGACACCGAATTGCGAAGCTCTCACGAGCCTCTCGCTCCCGAACACGACGATCGACTCTGCGGTAACGGTCCCCGCTGACGTCTTCTTTCCGCCCGCAGGACCGCCGGGTGCACCCCCGCAACCTCCGGCTCAGATCGGCACGGACTTCTGCCGCGTAAAGGGCAGCATCTCGCCCGTTCCAGCCTCTCTGATCCGCTTCGAGGTGTGGCTCCCCGATACTTGGAACGGGAAGTTCATGGGCATCGGCAACAGCGGGGCCAACGGAGAGATCTCTTTCACTCTCACCGACGCGAGTCTCGCGAACGCGATCAACCGCGGCTACGCAGCCGCGGGGACCGATACAGGGCACGTGAGCAATCCCGTGGACGGCTCGTGGGCCGTGCGCGAGCCCGAGAAGGTGATCGACAACGCAGGTCGCTCGATCGTAGAAGTCACGGACAAGGCCAAGCAGATCATCGCAGCCTACTACGGTTCCGGCCCGGCGCTGTCGTACTTCTATGGATGCTCGATGGGTGGACGCCAGGGCCTGATGCAAGCCCAGCGCTATCCGGAGGTGTACGATGGAATCATCTCCGGTGCCCCGGTCATCGACCTGCCGAATCTGACGGCCGCCGGTGCGTTCCAGGCCCAGGCGCTCCTCGGCGATGGGTTCTTTCCTGCGGAGAAGCTCCCGGCCATCGCAGCCGCGGTGCTGGCGGAGTGCGATGCCAACGACGGCCTCGTGGATGGATTGCTCACCGACCCCCGCGAGTGCGACTGGGACCCGGCCACACTGATCTGCGAGGGACCGGAGACCAACGCATGCCTGACCGCGCCGCAGGCTGCGGCCCTCGAGCAGCTCTACAAGGGGCCACGGCGTTCGGACACCAATCAGAAGATCTACGCGGGCCTCGAGCGCGGTGGCGAGGACGGATTCGGCCCACTGAGTTGGGCGACTGCCGTTACGGGCCCGCCCGCTCCGGGTCTCCCTGCAGGAACGCCGGGCATCTCGGTGCTGCTCGCGAGCGCCTACATCAACAACGTGGCGTTCCAGGACCCCGACGCGTTTCTCAGGACCTTCGACTTCAACTTCGCGAGCGACCTGGACTTCGTGATCGGCGAGCTGGCGGATCTCTTCAACGCGAATGATCCGGATCTGGCTGCGTTCGAGGCCCGCGGTGGCAAGGTGCTGATGTACCACGGGTGGAGCGATCCGATCGTGCCGCCGCGTGGCTCGGTCGACTACCACACGCAGGTTCGGCAGCAGATCGGCCCGCATGCGTCGAAGAACGTGCTGAGCCTGTTCATGGCCCCGGGTATGGAGCACTGCGTCGGGGGCACGGGACCGTTCCTGTTCGATGCAATCACACCCCTCGAGCAGTGGGTCGAGCAGGGGATCGCGCCCACTCGGATCGACGCGCTGCACGTCGACCTCGGCACGGGCACACCCACCCGCACCCGCCCGCTGTGCCGATACCCGAAGGTCGCCCGCTATGTGGGCAGCGGAAGCATCGACAGCGCAGCGAGCTTCACCTGCGAAGATTCCGACTGAGGATCTTCAGAGGTGGGTGATCTCCCACCCTGCGGACACATCGCGCGCGCAGCATCGGTCCGATCCCGGGGTTCGCGCTCGCTCCACTCGAATGCGTTGATTCCGCGCCATTCGTGCACTCCAGGAGGAAGCCTAGGCAATTCGGCGCTGATTGGTTCCCGGACTCGGGCGAAGCGTCAACCGCATACAAGGAGCCAGCCGTTCCCGCGCGGCGTTCCGCACGCGCTGCCCGCTGGCCACTTCTCTGCCTTCTTGCTTGCTCGCTAGCATGAATAACGTTCCTTCCGACTCGAGGTGATTCGGGCAGGAACGTCGATGGGCTGGGTCCTCGGGTCCTCGGAGAAGCCGACGATCCAGCGCGAAGCAAGCAAGGGAGGAGAGACGGATGAACAAGAGCTTTGGATGCGCACTCGTCGCAATCCTCATACTTGGGCTCGGATCGCCAGCGTCCGCCGAGAGGTTCTCGATTCCACTCGTCGACGCTACCGGCGAAGTCCGCGGCCAAGCCATGGTGATCAACAATCCTCGCGGGCCGGATGAGTTCATGATCCGACTTCAAGGCCTACCCACGAGCACGCGCTACACGGTCTTCCTGACGAACAGCCCGACCTTGGGCGCGCTGCCCGCGCACTTCGTCGGCGAGTTCACTTCCGCTGGCCTTGCGCTCGGAGCCAACGGCGCGAACGGCGTCTTCCGGGCGAGTACCGAGGTGATCAACGTGTTCGCGTCGCACAATGCCCAGCTCGAGAACGACCAGGGCATTGCCGACGTTCCGGCAGCGGGAGCACTGGCCCTGGGCGCAAACACCATCTCGCTCAACTGGATTCGCATATACCTCGCCGAGGGAAACCTCAGTGTCTTCGGAACCAGTGAGAACGACGTCGGCGGTGGACTCGCCTTCACCAGCGCGACCCCCATTCCCGAAAGCGGACCAGTGGTCGCCTATCTCGGCGGCGGCAGTCAGCGCGAAATCGACGTAGGCTTCGGCACCTCGAAAGACGCATCGATGTCGACTGGAGACATCGTAGAATACCGCCTGGACTTCGGATTGGATGGTGGACCGATGTCCCGTACCTTGAAGCGAAACCGAGCTTCCTTCGGTGGGAGTATCGCGCCGTTCGGATGCGCCGGGCAGCGCATTCGCTATCGACTGACCGTGACAGACTCCTCGGGTCGCAGCGATAGCTTCGAACAAATCGAAACGATCGTGCAGGGACCGCAAGCGGGCCTGCCGACGACCTGTCTCAGGTAGTCTACGTTCCCGGGGCCGGAGTCGTGCCACTTCGCGCGACTCCGGCCCTCCCTCCTTTGCACGGGGCGAAGCGCGCAGTATGCTGCGCGAGGGCCGCGACTCGGCCCATCTCACACTCGGGCGATCAGCAGGGAGGTGCGAAGGATGAAGGTGGTTGTGGACTATGATCTCTGCGAGGCGAATGCGCGCTGCATGGACGCAGCACCCGAGGTATTCCGTGTCGAGGAAGACGATACGCTCACCGTATTGATCGAAGAGCCCCCCGAGGAGCTTCGTGCAAAGGTCGAGTTGGCCGCGCGCGTCTGCCCCAGGCTTGCCATCACACTCGAAGAAGGGTGAGGCCTTCCTGACGGAAGTTCCCGTCAGACTCAGGCGATCTGTACGAGGAAGGGGCCCTGACCCAGGAACATGCGCCGCACACCTCCCTCGAGATCCGTTCGCACCTTCGACCCTGGGGTGAGGATTTCGAGCAGGCCGTCCAGCATGCAGGCCAGCTCCTGACGCGCCAGGTTTGCGCCCAGGCAGTAGTGCGCACCTCCGCCGAACACGAGAAGCTCACGTGCATCGCGCTCGATGTCGAAGACGTCGGGGTCCTCGAAGACCTCCGGATCCCGGTTGGCTCCAGCAAAACTCAGCATGAGCATCTCGCCCTTGCGAATCTGCTGCCCTCGTAGGGTGAAGTCCTGAAGCGCGTAGCGGGCCAGTCCGGCAGGACCGCCGAACGAGAACCGCAGAACCTCTTCGACCGCGCCGGGAATCAACGAACGATCCCTGCGAATACGCTCGAACGGTTCCGGGTATCGCAGAAACGTGTTCGCCATCAGGATACAGGCCATCGCCGTCGTGGTGCTGCCGGCCGCCAAGAGGCCCGTGACGAGCATGATGATCTCGCGATCGCTCAAGGAGTCGTCGCGATCCACGGCGTGAACGAGATCCGACACCAGATCGGCTCGCGGGGCCACCCGCCGCTCCGCCGCCACATGCTCGACCCACGGATAGAGCTCAGCCAACGCCGCCTCGGCACCGTCCTGCGCCTCGGGAGTCGCAAACTGCACCACCCCACGGATGAAGGCATGAGCGAGCTTGCGAAAGCGCTTGTCGTCCCCACCCTCGGACGGGACCCCAATGATGCGAGCGATCACGGCATTGGGAATCGGATCCGCGAAATCCTGGGACAGATCGAGGGTCTCCCCCGAACGCCGCCGCAGCGGCGCAGCAAACTCCTCCACCACGTCGCGGATCTGCTCGTCCATGCGGCGCACCGCGCGCGGAGTAAACGCCGCGGAGACAAGCCTCCGAATTCGGGCATGCCCATCGCTCGGAAGCGCGAGTAGCCCGTTGTCCTGCACCCAGCGCAGGTAGCTTCCCTCCGGCCGAGGCCGAAACCCCGCACTAGCTCGCTGATCCGCGGTTACGCGCTCCTGATCGCGGAACAGCGCCTTGATGTCATCGTGCCGGGTGACGAGCCAGAACCCAGCCCCGGGAACCCGGAACACGGGCGCCTCCTCACGCAATCGGTGCACCAGTCCGAAGGGATCCGCCGCTCCAAACAGCTCCTGCAGCGACTGTGGCAAGGTGGCATCCGCAGTGAACGGTTGCTTGGACATCCGCCCCTTCTCCTCTGGCATGTTTCCTCTGGCATGTTGGAAGGCCTAGGAAATCAGCACGCGCTCGCAGCAGCTCGACTCCTATCTCGGGAGCCGAGGATCGACGCATAGCCCGCAGCGAGGGCATCCCGGCCCCCACTTGGAATGATATCACCGTGTGCCATTACGACTCTTTCGAAGGGCCACGCCAAGACCTGCCGAAGAGATGCGCAGAATGCCGCACGATCCCGAACCATGAGCTTCTCGAGCCGCGTGGGAGCCAACCGCCCATAGCTGCCACTCAGCCGGAAGAACCAGCGCGTAGACAACGGAGCATCTTCCCCTATGTGGAAGGCGAGATCGGCGATCACCAGGGTCCGTGTGGAGCGATGAAAGAACACGACCTCGTTCATGAGAGGGACACCCTCGACCTCCAAGTGGTCGACATCCGATCTCCAGGGAGCATCCTGCGGCATCGGAAGCGGCTGCGTGGACTGAAGTTCCGGGCGCTTCTGGCCGAGACCTCGCGCCAGGTAGAGCGCCGCAGAAGAAAACTCGCGCTGCCACTCGGCCACGTGTAGGTGATGAAAGCGGTTGGGCGCGACCATGTAGCTCACTTCGCCGAGGCCCCGCACCGCGTCCAACAGCTCAGGCGAAGTAGCTACCGGAGAGTGCAGTAGCAAGCCTCCGTTGGCCAAGCGAATGACCGTCATGCGCGAGCCCATCTCGACTCCGAAGGCACGTTGAGGCGCATCTGCTACCCAGAGATCGGAGTCGAGCTGGGACAACGGCGGGGAAGCGGACATAGGAGCTCGTGTCGAAACCGGCATGGAAGCCGACCTGGAAGCACCAGTCTTGTCGCTCATGCACGTCAGGCTAGCAGCTACTTCGAGCCGCGCCAATCGTCAGGGGGTCGTGCGGAAGCACCGTGGGCGTTCAAGCAAGTCTGACGATCACGTTCTTGGTCTGCGTATACGACTCGAGCGCGTGGCGCCCCATCTCGCGTCCGTAGCCACTTTGCTTGTACCCGCCGAAAGGAGCCGCCGCATCGAAGACGTTGTGGCAGTTGACCCAGACCGTGCCTGCACGCAGGCCAGCGGCCACACGATGTGCCTTGTTGATGTCGCGTGTCCATACACTTGCGGCCAATCCATAGCTCGTATCGTTGCCGCGTCGAATCACTTCGTCGAGATCCTCGAAGGAAGCCACCGCCAGCACGGGGCCGAAGATCTCTTCCCGCACGATGCGCATGTCTCGGCGCGTATCGCTGAACACCGTCGGTTTCACGAAGTATCCGCGACCGAGCCCGCTCGGACGGTCCCCTCCCCCCACACGCACGGTGGCTCCCTCGCGCTCACCGGCTGCAATGTAGTCGGTCACTCGCTCGTACTGATCGCGCGACACGAGCGGACCCATATCGGTGGTCGAGTCGAAGCCGTCTCCCAATCGAGTACTCGAAGCGATCTCGCATACCCGAGCCACCAGCTCTTCGCGGATCCCAGCTCCTGCATAGAGGCGGGAGCCAGCACAGCAGGTCTGCCCCTGATTGAAGAAGATTCCGCCGGCGACGCCCTGCGCCGCCAATTCGAGGTCGGCATCGTCGAACACGATGCTCGGCGACTTGCCGCCGAGTTCGAGGGTGACTCGCTTCAGGTTGCCAGCCGATGCACGCACGATCTCATGGCCAACCTCCGTGCTACCGGTGAATGCCACTTTGTCTACATCCTGGTGCGCTGCGAGTGCCGCACCTGCATCACCGAATCCTGTAACCACGTTGACCACCCCCTCGGGGAACCCGACCTCGTGGATCAGGCTGGCCAAGCGCAGAGCCGTGAGCGGAGTCTGTTCCGCCGGCTTGAGCACCACGGTGTTACCACAAGCGAGCGCAGCTCCTAGCTTCCATGTCGCCATCAGCAAGGGGAAGTTCCAGGGAATGATCTGCCCCACCACACCCACGGGCTCTCTCAAGGTGAAGTCCAGGTAGCGTGCACTGTCGGGGGCATTGATCGGGATCGTCTCCCCCTCGATCTTGGTCGCCCAACCGGCGTAGTACCGAAAGTGATCGACGGAGAGCGCGACATCTCCGGCTCGCGCCACCGTGAGCGGCTTGCCATTGTCCAGGCTCTCGAGCTGGGCGAACTCTTCCGCATGGGCCTCGAGCTGGTCCGCCAACCGCCACAAGAGCTGCCCCCGCTCCGATGGATTCATATGGGGCCAGGGCCCCTCGTCGAACGCACGGCGCGCCGCAGCCACCGCGCGATCGATGTCTTCACGCTCGCCGCGAGCCACCTCCGCAAGCAGACCTTCGGTCGCAGGATTCTCGGACGTGAAGCTCGCCCCGCTGGCTGCATCGACCTGTTTGCCACCGATCCACAACCGTTGACGCGTGGAGAGGAACTCTGCCACCTCTCGTAGAACGGGCGGCCGCTGGGCTTGGCTCGCCGCTTGTCCCGACATCGGGGCACTCGTCATGCAACGCTCCTTTCCACTCGGACCGACGCGGTCGTGGACCCTCGCAGTAGCTACGTCGCCGCCTGTAGAAATCCGGTGGAGATTCTCCAGCCGACGATAGTCGCCGCTGGAGCGCACGTCCATCAAAGGATCGGCCACGTGCGCATCTTCGAACGGCGCCTCCTCACCATTCCGGACGTCACCTCGTCTACGGGCAGGAGCGCCCGACCCCGATCTCATCGAATGCACGGCAGACGTCGATGGCCTCTTCGGGCGCTCCCGACCGACCTCCGAGTCGCGGAGGAACCAGCAACGCCCGCACCCTTTCGGTAGTGAGCGACGGAGAGAGCTCGAGCATCAAGGCCACGAGCCCAGAAACATGAGCCGCCGCGAGGGAGCTACCAGATTCGAACGCATGTCGATTTCCAGGCTGGGTCGTCAGGATCTCCTCTCCGGGAGCACGGAGTAGGTCGGGAGCATGGAGGGGGCGGCCCGGTCCTGCGGGTGCGAGCGGCCGAACCGAGTCCGAGAGAACCCCCAACACTGCCCTGTGGGACGCGGGGAACTGAGGAGTCTCTGCGGACGCCCCAGCGGCAGCCACGATGATGACGGATCGTTCGCTCGCTTCCTCGAGCAAGCGCTGAACGAGCGGCTCCCGCCGACCACCCAGACTCAGATTGACCACCTGAGCACCTTCAGCGATCACGTAGTCCAAGGCACGCGACACACTCCAGCTGCTACACATGGCCGGTCCCGATTCGTTCCCGGATTCCCAACACGCCTTCGCAATCATCAGTCCCGCCTCAGGCGCGATCCCATAGATTCCAACTCCATCGTCGGCACTCGCCGCGATCACTCCAGCGACGGCTGTCCCATGCCGATCGCGCTCGAACGAGCGGCGGCCACCCTCGATGAAGCTTCTCGTCGCGATCACACGATCTCGAAGATCCGCATGTCCGAGATCGACACCGGTATCGATCACTGCCACCCGGACGCCTCGGCCAGTCGCGACTTCATGCGCACGATCCACTTGGAGCAGCGACGGGGCGTATTGAAGCTCGGCATACGGATCGCTGTGAAGGGCAGCATGCGGGCGCGTCTGGACCTCGAAGAACGCATTTCTTTGTACCAGTTGGACGGTCGGATCCTGCGATAGCTCCCCGATGAGCACATCCGCATCTCTTCCGGGCGGAACCTCGAAGACGAAGCAGTGCACATCGATGGTCGCCAGAGGAAAGCCGTGGCCCACGCGCACGAGTCCGTATTGCCGTGCGATCGAGGCAGAGGCATCGCTCAGGAGGGTCGGCGCGGCCCGCGCGACGGCAACGATGATCTGCTCTTGCCTGACCTGCATCGGCGGCACCGTTCGACTCCAGCGGAGCGGTGCGCCGACACACCCCGACATCAGCCCGACCCCCGCCACGATCAAGACCCGGCAGCTCCAAGGAGCCACTACGAGCATTCCACATCGACACAGTCGGCAAACCGAATGGCCGGATCCGAACGGAGCACCTCCAACACCCGCTCGACGGAAGCACCCGCTGGCAAGAGCAATCGGTAGATCCCGTGCTCCGAAGGCCCCGACGCGATGGAGGCACCCACACGCTGCAACAGCCCGCGCAGGCTCTTCAACTCGATCGACTCGTCGAAGACCACCTGGAGTTGAGTCACACCACTACGCGGGCCCTTAGGTCTAGCGAGCTCAGCCTCCCCGCCCATGGGAGCGGGGCCACGCGTGAGCGTTTCGTAGAGATCGGCTCCGCTCGGACCCGATGCAGTCCTGGCCCCACTCCCGGGCCCCAGCAGCAGCACCAGCAGGCCGGCCGCTACGACCGCCTGCGCAGCGAGAACGAGTCGCGCCTGTACGGGAGTACGCCGCCACCAGCGAGACCTCCAACGTGGCGCCGCACGACTCGGAGTCCGAACCGACGAATTCGCCCGCACCGGCGTATCCACACGCGCCCAGATGCGTTCCAGTCCATCGGAGTCACGATTCCACGCATCTCGGGACCGATCGTATTCCGGGTTCGAGCTGAGCAGCTCGGTGAGCGCAGTGCACCGCCGCAACTCGTCCATGCACTCGCGACACGCGTTCAGATGAGACTCCACCCGAACGGACTCCGCCTCGCTCAGGGTACCGTTGCTGTACCATGGAAGAGTGTCGAACACTGCTCGGTGAAGCCTCTGATTCGTTGCATCGCTCATCGATCCACCTCGGCCTCGCCTGACGAAACCTCGACCTCGCGCCGCAGGCGTCGACGCGCGTGGAACATTCGGGTCTTGATCGTATTCACCGGCGCTCCCACGATCTCGGCAATCTCTTTGTACGAGTAGTTCTGCCCGAACGTGAGCTCAACGACTTCGCGCTGCTCATCCGGAAGCCGGTCGATCGCTTCGAGTAGCTGAGCGAGCTGGCCGCGCTGCAGGACTTCGACCTCGGGGCTCGAAGAAGAGCTCTGTGGTTCGCCTCTGTCTCCGGTCGGAGGCACGCTCGCGAGCCGCTCACGGCACCGACGATCGCGCTCGAGCCGCTGCAGGGCCTTGTTGTGTGCAATACCAAACAACCAGGTAGACACTCGCTTGGTCGGGTCGAAGTAACCCGCCTTCTTCCAGACAATGAGCATCACGTCGTCGAAGCACTCCTCGACACGATCGTGCTCCCGGAGCATGCGTCGTAGATACGAGCCGAGGCGTCCAGCGTAGCTGCGATATAGCACCTCGAAGGCGCTGCGATCCCCCCGCCCCACGAGGCTCAACAGACGCCGGTCGTCCTCGTCGGCACTTCTCGGCGCGCTGCTCGGGACGACCCCGGCGGGGCCCCCCGATGGGCGTAATCCGCAATCCAAGCTGCGTTCAGCTGGCATCCACACTCCTCATCGAGCCACGACGCGCCTCGAGCGGGGATCCGAGAGAATGACCTTCCCGCACCTCGATGACGGTCCGCGGGGAGAGCCCGGCCCTCGCTCGAACTTCACCGAGTACTTCCGCCCCACGCACAAGAAGGTTCATGTCGGGCGATCACTTTTCTCAGAATTCGACGGTCGCCTCCATCGACACCCGAAAGAGACTCGCACGAGCGCGGTCTCTGCTCGAGAAGTAGGCTCCCAGGAGCTGCGCTCGAATACGGTCCGCAATGGGCCAGGAAAACCGCGCGTCCATCTCCCACCCGATGGACCGAGAGCGACGATCCGACTCGAACCAGTGCAAGGTGGCTCCCGCGGACGGCCCTGCGGCGGGAGCAGACACCCAGTCGAGAAACCAATCGCGCAGCCCCTGCTCGCCACCGTTGTCCAGAAATGCGTCTGCCAGACCATTGAACCGCTTGCGCGACCCGAGCGGAGTCGAAACCCCGATCCCTCCGCTCCCGGCGCCGAGACGCTCGCCGCCGAGCGTGAACGCACCGAGCTCCCGCGTCTCCAAGGTCAGCTCTCCGCGCTGGTAGAGGGAGCGATAGTCGATGGGATTGCCGCCCGCGTCCGCTTGCCGAGCACACGTTAGCGCAAACCGGACCCGTCGACGCGCGGGCAGAGGCAACTCCCCCACGATGCGCGCCCCGATCGTTTCGGAAGATTGTTCTACTGCGTTGTCCAGGTCGATGAGATACGCGAACGCGGTCACTCGCGCGAAGGGCAGCTCCGTGTAGCTCAACTGCAGCAGATGCGAGCTCGAATCGAAGTCCTTCGTGCTCGCTCGGCCGCGACCTCCACTTCCTCCGCGATCGCCACTTCCCACGCGATCGCCCCTTCCCCCGCGATCGCCGAATGGGCGCCGCACCGCGTCGACGTAGGCGTAGCGCACTTCCAGGCCCAACGACTCGATCTTGGCATCGAGTCGCACGGCATCCATCGTCATCTCGTTCTGCCGCCCACTCGCATTCCCGACAAAGCGCTGGTCGTCGAAGATCAGCCGTTGACGGCCCATCCGAACACCCATCGGACCGTTCACGGGACTGTAGTCCAGATAGACTTGATTCAGCTCCACACCCTCGGGATCGCGCACTGGAGTTCGCCCGTTGGGCCTACTCACGGCATCGAAAGACAGTCCGTCGCGAAGAGCGACCACGCTCTCTGCTTCCACCAGCCACGTGAGCCCTTCATACGTTCCGTACGGTCCACCCGCCAGTCCTGCTACAGAGCGGAGAGTGAACCGATTCGATCGCTCGAGCCCCTCCTCATCGGCGAGCTCATGGCGAGGCCTCAAGCGGATGTAACCGCGCAGCCGATTCGCAAGCCCATCTCGACACGCAGGCGAGACCCAAGACGCGCAGGCGTTCGACTGCTTCGGCAGATCCGCTTCCAAGTGCGATTCGCCAGCACGCGCCGGGATCGCTGCGACCGCGAGCCAAGCCACCAGGCCCCGTGCGAATCCGTTCATGGGATCTCCTCGGTGCCCACCCCGTCACGGAAGATGGCTCAGAGCAGGCATCACTCGCAAGCTGCGATTGAACACAGAAATCTCGCGAGGGCAAAGGCCAACCTACCCACTCATCCTGCCATCCAGCGCGCTTCCCACGCAGTGCCCTTTTCGGCTGCGCTTGTCGGACAGCACAAATCCAACGTCATCCGCTTCGGTGCACCGCAGACCAGACGCGTCCCGAAGCGACAGCGCCCCGCAAGGGAACCACCAGGGATTCACTATCGCTCGGCGGTCACTCGGAATAGAGCTTTCGCATCTGCCTCAGTCCGCCGTGTTTGCGCGACTTCACCGTACCGATCGGAAGGGACGCGAGCGCGGAGATCTCTCGTTCCGACATCCCCTCGAGATAGTAGAGCCGGAGCACGCGCCGCGCCGGGGCCGGAACCCGTTCGAGAGCTCGATGCAGCTCGAGATCCAGAAGCGGACGTTCCGAGCTCTCGGGTAGCGAGCGCGGCATCTTTGCCCCGAGCGCCACCCACCGCGCTCGGGCGCGCAACCGGTCGATGCCTCGACTACGCAACATCGTGAACAGCCAAGAATCCACACTACCGCGATTCTCGGAGAGCCGCTCTCTCTTGCGCCAGCTCTCCAACATCACTTCCTGTACCAGATCCTCCGCGTCCGCGTCTCCGACGATCCGCTGAGCCGCGCGCTGAAATGCGCCCCTCAGTCGCACATAGGCATCTCGAAGAACGCGTTCTCGATCCATCCCCTCGGTTTCCACGACCGCCCTCCGTATTGACCAGACCAGGGCCTGCTCTCGATCTGCACGTGATCGAAGTCATGCGTCGATGACTCAGAGCAGATCGCGCACCTCGCACTCGGCACCCGAGTGCGTAATTCCCAAGCGAAGCTCCCAAAGTTCAATCGGAGCTGACTTCTCCGTGCTCCAGAACACGCAGACTCCGAACGTCCATACGATGAGATGCTCTGCGCAGAACTCGATCCAATGGCTCCGCTCGCGCGTACTAGAGATGCCGTCGGCCTCGCATCGATCTCTCGCGAACGGCGGCCAACCAACAAGGAGAACGACTGATGAACGTACGACGAATTGGCCAAGCTGCTCTAGTTTCGTGTTTCTCACTCGTGCATGGCGTCGCCTTTGCGCAGAGTAGACTCCCTGCATTCCGATTCGATCCGGGCTCCGTGTTCCGCGTGGTCGACCTGCTGCCTGCGGGACCGGTTCAGTCGGGTCAGAGCGGAGCGATTGCCATCGTCAATGATCCCAATGGGCCCGATCTGGCAATCTTCGACATCGATGGACTCGCTGCCAACACGACCTTCACGATCGTCATGGCGCAGAGTCCCGCCCCGAACGCGTTGCCCACCTACCTGCTCTCGGAGTTCACTACGAACGACAGCGGTAGCGCTCACGTGGTGCTCACCACGGAAATCGTCAACGCATACCTCGGCGCGAACCCCGGCCGCGACCTCGATCTCGATGGCATCCCGGATGGACCTGCCGCTGGAGCGGTAGCCAATGGCGCGATCACGATCAGCCTCGACTTCTTCCGAGTGTACGCTGCGGACGGGAACGCCAACGTCTTCGGAGTTTCAGCCGACGATCTCTCCGGTGCCATCGTGCTCACGAGCGAGCGCATCCCCGACTCCGCCGACTTCTAGTCTCGGCACCTGAATCTGCTGTAGAAATCAATGGGCGGCGGCTCTCCACGGCACACAGTGCGGTGGAGGCCGCCGCCCTCGGATTCGGCGATTCGGCGGGAGCCGGAGACGACCGTCCACCTCCGACCCCACCGTCTCCCCTAGCTGAACAATCCCCCGAACAGACTGTTCAGGAAGTCGACCAAGGGATTACCGCTTGCGCCCCCCGGAGCCCCGGGATTTGGGGCTGGAACAGGCGACTCCCCGCCGCCGTCGAGAATGCCGTCCAAATCGCGATCGATGCCGACACGCATTCCGCCGCCCGGATAGACACACGTAAAGGTGACCTCCTGCCCGGACTGCCGCGCTTGCACCCGGAGCTGCTCGGCCGAAAGCACGTCACCGGTATCGCTCAGATAGGTGCTGGAGCCCGGCTGGAACAGATACCCGACCTGCACACCGTTCACGACGCCCTTTGCCTCCAGCTCGCACTCGGTGGCCTCGAGCGGCCCGGTCATCACGAAAGCGGCTCCCGCCCGCTCCTCGAGCAAGGCAACGCGGTTCGAGGTACGCTCATCGCTCTCCGGTCCCAGAGTCACCTGCTGACCCACGATCGGCGCTACGTTGCTATCGAATGCGTACGTGAAGTCCACCACCTGCTTGAGCTCCGGCGCTGTCAGGTCGAACACGGCCGCCGTCAGGAACTCCTCCGCACCGGCCCCGGATCCGTCATGGATCACACCCGTCGCCCTCACCTGCGGCCCCACGTTCACCCGAGGCCCTCCCAAGGTGCGAGCGTCGCCGTCGTCTCCGAACGTGTGACCGAACATGCCGACCTTGTCATAGGTCGTCCGGAGCTGTGTCACCTTGAAGAACTGCGTCTCTCCCTCTGTAGACATCAGTCCACCCGCCGCGAACTGGCCGCGACCGCGATCGAAGGTATGGCAGCTGTCGCACTGAAAGATCACATCGGTGAAGCCGGTGGCACCGGGACCCTGATTG
Organism: Pseudomonadota bacterium; assembly: GCA_003247575.1. Taxonomy (GTDB): domain Bacteria; phylum Myxococcota_A; class UBA9160; order SZUA-336; family SZUA-336; genus SZUA-336. Next base: position 20,696 of record QJZC01000052.1, on the reverse strand, counting down.
AAGAAAACGCCACGGCCCAGCTCCTGATCCGGCGTGAGCGAGTTGTCGAGCGGTCGGTGCGGATTCGGCGGTGGCACCAAGGTCAGTGCCCAGTCCGTCAGAGCCTCCATATCCGCGGCAGCCAGCCCACCCGTCTTTCCATTCAGCGCATCGAATACGACCCCGAAGCGCATGAAATTGGCGCGAGTATTCAGCACGTCGCCCGGCGTGGTCATGTCTCCACGCCAGAACATGGGGCCCGAATCCTTGATCCCTCGAAGGGTGAGCACCGTCATCGGGCCCTTGAGTGGGTTGAACGCGATGCTTGGGCTGTTGTCACTGCCGAGCCCAAGCGCGATTCCCGCCACGAATGAGTTGGGATTTTCGGCCAGTCCCAGAAAGGGCGCTCCGAGGTTCCATGCCAGATCGTCCTTGTCCGCCGCCGGATGACACACGCTACAGTTCGCTTCGCCGTTGTCCGAGCCCAAGGTCGCATCATAGAAGAACTTTCGCCCCGCACTCACGATGCTCGGCTCCGGGTTGAACAGCGGAACCACGTCCACCTCGGATCCAGCGGCCAGGTCGACCAAGGAAACGGCGTTGTCGAAGCGTTTGTACACGAAAAGGCGCTCGGGATCGTTCGGGTCCAACACCAGATCGGCCGGACCCCCGTTTCCACTGAGCGGAATGTGCGTCGAGGCATCGGGCGCGAAGCTGTCGTCCTCGAGTGCCTCGCGGCTGTACGGAACGATCTGATTCGAGCCCAGGCCCGCGAACCATAGGGTCTCGCCATCGGCCGAGAACACCAGCGACTGCGGCTGCGCAATACTCCGCTCGAGCGTTCCTGCAGGAACAGGGAATGCTTCATAGTCGATGTGCTTGTTCAAGTGCCGCGTGACGAACGATCCGTCCGGGTTCAGAATCGCGACCCGCGATTCATAGAGGTGCCCGCGCAAGGTCCGGCCGGTCACCGGATCTGCCTGGACCGCACCCGGCCCGCCGGGATTGGGACCGAGTCCCATTCCCGGCAAGGACACGAACCGATTCTGATTGATCGCATCGATCGTCGCCATGTAGGCGCGTCCATTCGTCGGATGAACGACGATGTTGAAGTTGAGTGTACTGACCCCTTGGAAGGATCCAGTCAGACGCGGGAGGTTCCCACTCGCGTCGATCGTGAACACGTCGTTGTCGGGCAAGGTGAACTGCACCGCGTCGCGAAAGTCGCGCCCAGCAGAATCGAGCCAGGCGCCAGTCGCTGGATCATTGGTTGCGATGATCCCCGTCCGCGGACTGGGTGTTCCGTCCACCTGGTTGACATTCGGCGCGAGCACGCCACCCGGCGCGCCCCCTCCGTTCTCGAGCGTACAAGGGCCATCGTCCTGTGCCGACGCTTGCGCGCTGCCTGCCAGAGGTCCGGGCCCACTGCAGACTGCACCGTCATTGATCACGGTGGTCTTGTTGCCCGACGTTAAGACCGCCACAAATACCTGATTGCCGTCCGCACTCGCAGCCAGTGATCCCGGCTTGTCCGAGAATAGCGGCAAGATGGTGAGCGGCGTTCCCCCGAGCTCGGTTCCGGGCTCGTTCGCGTCGAACACCCAGACGTCTGCCCGAGGTTCACCAGGTACCTGCGTGAGCTCCACCGTGTCGACCGGGTGATTCTGACCTCTGCGCGCCGCCGTCACGAATGCACGGCTCCGATTCGGACCGGCAAATACGATATCGCGCGGCTCGTCACCCACCAGTAGCGTCTGGGTCACCCGAGGTGGTGTCGATCCCACATCGACGATACTCACACTGTCCGAAAGATGATTGACCACCCACACTTCGGTGTCACTGCGCACCGCCAGAGAGATCGGATCGAGGCCCACCTGCACGCTTCCCGCCGGGCTCAGCCCACTCGGAGACACATCGAAGATCTCGAGTCTCCCGTCTGGGACGTTGTTCACGAAAAGCCGGGATCCATCTGGCGACGTGGCCACGGCTCGCATGGGTATCGTCTCGAAGTTGATGAATCCCTGATTGACGTCCGGAGTCGCAATGAACGGCTGCGGAGCATCACACGCGGCACCTACCACGCACGCCAGAGAGACCAATAGGGATAACTGTCTCAAACGCATCGAACGCATACCTCCTCGACTGATCTCGATCCGTTGGATTCGGGTCAGCCATGTGTTGCGCGCACTCGCGCGGCTACGTATGAACCTCGCACGACTCTCGGCAGAGCCGACACGAGTACGAACGCAAGACGGGGCATGAGGCCGGAGCGCCTCCCGCTCGCGGATCGCCGTGCCCACAGCTTGAGGCACACTGTGGGCACGGCCCGGCCGTGAGAGCTCGAGCTCAGCTGGACGCGTCGGCTCCCCCGCCCGAAGCTGCTTCCGCCGTCCTCGTTGCGCGCGCTTCGCGCGCTTCAGCGCTCTGGACGTCCCTCAGGACGTCCGCTTGCTACGCCGCACCCGACCGAAGCCGCTCCCGGTATGCGGTAGGGCCGATGCGCAGCCGTCGCATGAACGAGCGGCGCAGAACCTCGGCGCTCGCGAATCCAGCGCGCAGCGCCACCTCGTCGACGCCAATCGGAGTCTCTTCGAGCAGTCTCTTCGCCGCTTCGACTCGGATGTGCTCGATCCACCTTGCCGGAGTCTCACCGACCTCCCGTGCGAACACCCGAGAGAAGTTGCGCGAGCTCATGCCAGCGCGTCGCGCCAGAGCGTTGACACTCAGATCAGATCTCAGGTTCGCTTGAGCCCAAGTCTGCAGCTCTCGCAGGGAGTCGTGCTCGAGACTTTGCGAGCGAAGCTCACAGCTGAACTGAGGCTGGCCGCCCGGGCGCTTCAGGTGGAGCACCAACCGGCGAGCGACGGCCAGAGCCAGCGGGCGACCATGATCCTGCTCGATCAAGGCCAAAGCCAGATCCATGCCCGCACACACCCCAGCCGAAGTCCAGACATGCCCGTCGCGAACGAAGATCGGATCGCTCTCGACTCTGAGGTTCTCGTAGCGCTCGGCCAGCTGCTCGCACCAGCGCCAGTGCGTGGTCACGCGGCGCCCTTCGAGCAGACCTGCCTCCCCCAGCAGGAACGCTCCGGTGCAGACGGACGCGATTCGACGCACCCCTGGAGCCACGCGGCGCAAGAACCCCATCAGGTCAGGGTCACGCGTGGCCGCGGGCGTGCCTTCCCCGCCTGCGAGCATCAACGTGTCGAAGGAGGACTCGACCTCGTCGAACGCTCGATCTGCATGCAGTCCGAGCCCAGACGCCATTTGCGTCCGGCCCCGCGCAGGCCCGACGACCTCGACTCGATAGAGGTCGCGAAGCCGATCAGACTCGGGATCATCGCCATAGTTTGCATTCGCAAACACTTCGAGTGGCCCTGCGACGTCTAGCAGCTGCGCGTTGCGGAAGGCGACCATGACGATGTGACGCGGCTCTTCTTTGGTGTTGCTCTCCATAGGCTGATCATGCTCACCCGAGCGAGCTGTCAGCAATGACAAGCAGCCCACCAATCTCGCCATTGAGGGTCGCCGTTCAGAAGATGATAGTTTCCCCCTCTCGGCGCGCCTGCTCCGTCGTGTATTCGACTCTGCTGGCGAGCCTGCGATGCGGATCGCTGAGTTGGATCGAGCCTGCAAGATTCCTGAGCACCGGCATGGCGGAGGGCATTCGAAGCCGAGCCGCCTCCCCTGCGGGCAACAGGACTTCCCCGAGAGTGAGAACTGTCCCATTGGGAGCTGTCAGACTCCATCCGGTGAGATTGACGGCAGTGCTCTCTCCGTTGAGAACGGTGACGGACTCGCGTCCAGCTTCGGGTCCTTTCGGATTCACGAATGCGCCCACGATCCGCACGTGGGGGATCGGCGCCGCAGGCTCCGCTCGAGTGGGCTCCACCGGAGGTACCGTGCCACCCGAAGATCCAGGCTCGCGGATTTCGCTGAAGTCAGGCGCTTGCCAGTTGACGCTGAGTGTTACGACCTCTCGAACGAGGATTCTCGACGGCTCGATCATCGGCCTGGTCGCCCTTGGAACCCCGCTCACCCACGAAGATGTGCTCGAAGCCCGAGGCAAACTTGCTGCCTGCTCGCCCCTGGAAGAACCAAGCCTCTCGAACCATCGCCGAAAGCGTTGCATCGGAGCTTCATGAAGCCGGCTGACTTCGATCGAACGCGATCGCTTCCTTCGCCATCTGCATGGGCCGGGTAGTGACGATGGTTTCGATGAATTCGGTCTCTTCTGCAGTTTCCTCTCGCGCAACCTGTTCGCGAACTGCGGGATCCAGCGAATAGTTGTTGAAGAGCTTCGCGCACAGATCGTAGGTGTGGCGCTTCGACTCGGGCAAGGAGAGGTCCGGGAAGAGTCGATGAGTTCCCTCGCCGGGATCCACCTCGCTCACTTCGATGTATCCTCCAGCGGATGGCTTTGGGCGCCCAGCCCGGAGCGCAGGCACTCCGTTTCCACCAGCCTCTGAGTGGGACGCGCAACAACCCCCAACGCCCGACCCACGGCCAGCGATCTACGCAAATCGCGCGGCGGCGATTGGGGGCAAGTGAGTGCCGAGACAGTGCCAAGTCTCACCGCGATCCTCGGAGACCCAGGCATTCCCCGTCGTCGAGCCGATTGCGAGCGCGTCGCCTGCCAGGTCCATTCCCTGCCGGAGCACCAGATCATAGGATTGCTCCTGCGGCAGACCCTGACGCATGGCTTGCCAAGTCTTGCCTCCGTCCTCGGTCCGGTGCACCGCGAGCGCACGATCGGGTGAGGTGCGACTCGGATCCATGGGGACTACCCAGGCGCACTCGGGGCGAAGGGGATCCACCGCGATCGGAAAGCCCCAGCCGAAGCTCGGCCCCGCATCCGAGATTTCGCGCCAGCTCGCGCCCGCGTCGTCGCTGTGATAGATCCCGCAGTGGTTCTGCTGCCAGATGATCTCCGGACGCGTCGCGCAAAGTACGATGCAGTGGGGATCGTGACCGACGTCGGCGGTCGGATTGGGCAGGAAGTTCGACGAGATCCCCTTGTTGCGCGGCTGCCACGAGATTCCGCCGTCGGTGGTCTCGAATACTCCGGCGCAGCTCACCGCCACGTACACATGGGCAGAGTCGCGCGGATCGACACAGATCGAGTGCAGCGCGGCGTACTCCGTGCCCGCTCCACCCCACTCCTTCGTGCGTGATGGATGGTCCCAGAGACCGTGGTTCAGAGCCCACGACCTGCCGCCGTCCTCGCTGGCGAACAAGCCGCCGGGCTCGGTTCCCATGTACAGCCGACCCGGCTGGTCGTCGCCGCCGGGCACCAGGGTCCAGATTCGATGGAGCCGCGCCGGGAACTGGGCCCCGGTGTGGCTCGTCATGGTCTCCCCCTCGGGGTAGGCCGGAGTGTCGACCTCGTCGAAGCTGCGACCTCCGTCCTGCGAGCGATGCAGCTTCACCCCCCAATGCCCATGATCGAGGCAGGCCCAGAGGGTCTCATCGCGGGGGTCCACGAACGCGTAGGAGACACGCGCGGCGGAGAAGTGCTCCGACGTGAGCCTCCAGCCCGTGGCTCCGCGCTCGAAGACGATCAGTCCCTTGCGAGTCGAGAAGAGGATTCGATCCGCAGGCATCTGGCGCTCCCTTCTGCATTGGCCGAGCGACTCACGTGGCGTGGTTGCACGGCGGTCTATCCACCCGACAGGGCTTGAACGATGAAGACCTCGTCTCCGGCTCGAAGCGCGTCCGAGAGCGCAGCCCGATCGCGTACGCGGACTTCGCCGATGAAGATGTTGACATGGGTCCGCAAGGATCCGTGCTCGTCGACGAGATACGACGACAGCCGAGGATGAAGCGCTTCTAACTCATTGATCAATTCGGCCACCGTGTCCGCCGAGAGCTCGACCTCGCGGAGCCCCGGAAACAATCGAACTAGATTCGGTGTGAAGCGGATCTTCGCCATGACTGCCCGAAGGCCACCCTACCACGGACCCACCGATCACGCGTGTTAGAGCCCGCGGTCAGGGACGGCGACAGACAGGCCAGACAGCCGAGATGGCCACTCAGTCCGCCTGCAGCCAGTCCGTCTTCTCGAACGGACAGCTGCTCCGTCAGCCCGGGTGGAGCCAGAAGCGACCCGATGACAGACGCACCGGCAGCACTCGTACCGCTGCGATCAACATCAGTAACAGCAAGGTGTAGATGTTCGCGCGCACGGCAGGACTGAGATCGACGACCCGCCCGCAGTGACTACGCCCCTTCGAGAGTGCGGCCGGCTCTCGCACTCCAGTCGGCGGCGCCTTGCGTCTCGCGAGCGAGTCGTTGGATCGCTCCCCCGGCCCCCGGCTCGACCGCAGCGAGTAGGGTCATGCTCACGGCGTAGACGAGTGACGAACGCAGCGTGTCGTCCGGAATGTGTCCTCGCGCCCAGGAGAGTCCCGTCGAAAAGCACTCGCTCGTGATGCGCTGCGCGATGACGTGCGGCTCGATCCAGCTGCGAAGTTGTCGCTTCCGCTTCATCACCTTGAGAGGGCGACGAAGCGCGCGCGCGAGGATCGTGCCGGTCGCGACCATCAGGGCATCGGCCGTGGAACTCGGCCGTGCGAAGAGTGAGAAGAGAACTCGCGCAAAGTCCGTCCGTGCAAGCAGCTCGTCGGCTAGCACGTCTACGATTCCCAGTAGCGCCTCGAGCGGCTTCGTCTCGGGATCCTGAGGCACGCGGTCTACGAGGTCTACCGCGTGGGACTCGATGGCGGCGAAGAGTAACTCGTCACGCCCCCCGAATCGCGAATAGAGCGTGGGCACCGATACCTGAGCGGCGCGCGCGAGCTCGCGGATCGTTACTCCTTCGTAGCCTCGCTCAGCAATCAGCCTTCGCGTCGCTTCCAGAATCCGGTGCTCGGGACTCGTCTGACCAGGGGACACCATCTCGCTCTCTCTGAAATGAAGCTAAAAAGTCTCGAAGGAAAACTCGCTCACACCGGTTACATGTGGGAAACGCGGCTGCGACGCGACCGGAGACGTCCGCTGAAGTGAAGTAAATCCAGTGATTGAATACAAGCTCTTCAGCAAGCGCGGAGTCCTTGAACAATCCCGCGGATCGTTCAAGTCCGACATCGCCTCGAGTGGTATATGAGGCCCCGCTACCCATCCCGCACCCGAAGCGTCAGCCAGCGCGGGCCGAGAGCTCAGAATCCAGAATTTATGTAGGAGCTGCCAGATGCTGCGAGAGGTCTTTCGATCTGCTGTGCTCTATTCCTGCTGCCTGATCGGCGCAGGCAGTTCGGCTGCTGCGTTGCCGATTGCTGCCTTCGCTCGAGAGGACGGTGACTCGAAGCCCAGGGCCGGTGCCACGGTCAGCATGGACGAGGTCGTCGTTACCGCACGCAAGCGCGCCGAGGCGCTCCGCAACGTACCCGTTGCGATCAGTGCGGTCGCCGGCGAGCGCGTCGAAGAGCTGAATACCCGCGACCTTCTCGACCTTCAGGGATACGCCCCGAACTTGATCATCGACCCGATCAACTCCGGACCCGGCGTCGGATCCTTCTACATCCGCGGAATCGGGACCCAGGAGCTCGAGCGAAGCTTCGACCCTGCGGTGGGCGTCTTTCTCGATGGCATCTACCTGGCGACGACCACGGGGTCACTCCTGAACACCTTCGACATCGAGCAGATCGAGGTACTGCGGGGCCCCCAGGGAACGCTCTTCGGCAAGAATACGATCGGCGGCGCGGCGACGCTCAAGCGCACGCGTCCGACCGGGGATCCAGAGTTCCGCGGCAAGGTCACGGTCGGATCCGACGGCCGCAACGACTACGCCGGGGTGCTCAACTTCCCGGTAATCGAGCGGACGCTCGCCGGGAAGCTGTCGGTCTTCCGGAACAACGACGAGGGCTTCGCCAAGAACGCGATCTCCGGCAGCCGCACGGCCGGCGACCGCTACCAGTCGCTGGGCGGAGAGCTGCTCTTCACTCCGGGAGAGAATTTCGAGGTGCACCTCCGCTACGAGCGCGCGGAGGACCGGCGCGACACCGGCCCGCTGGTGAATATCTCTGGGCCAGGTGAGTTCGTCTGCTCTGGCCTCGGATTCTGTGGCGAGCCGAGCAACCTGGAGCGGACGAGCTCGAACTTCAGCAATGCGACGGATTTCGATCTGGATGCAATCACCGTCGAGGCCAACCTCGACCTCGGCCCGGTGGTTCTCACGAGCCTGTCCGGCTGGCGCTCTACCGACGAGCGCGTGTTCCAGGACTTCGACTCGGTGCCAGTAGACTTCTTCTCGACGATCCGCGACCAGACGAACCGACAGCTGAGCCAGGAGCTGCGCTTCAAGACGCTCGCGAGCGAATGGGTCGACCTCCTCGGTGGGCTCTACTACATCAAGAACGACTACCGGATCCGCCAGCGGACCTTGTTCCTGCCGCAGGCCTTGCTGGTGCCGGCCGGCGCAGTCCCCCCGGGTACGACCGAGACCCTCCAGCGCGCCGGACAGGACTCGTTCTCGTATGCGGCATTCGCCGAAGCCGACATCGCGCTCACCAAGGCCCTGACCCTCACACTAGGCGGACGCTATACCTACGAGGACAAGGACTTCGACTCGGTGCAGGGCCTGCAGATCGGTCCGACGGCACTCTTCAACCCGGTGGCCGCCGACGACGAGGACTTCGACGAGCTCACCGGCCGGGTCGGGCTGAGCTACCGCGCCAGCGACACCCTGTTCGGGTTCCTCTCGTACAGCAAGGGGTTCCGCTCGGGTGGATTCAACGGACGCAACGCCAATCCCCAGGACATCGGGCCGTACCGTCCAGAAAAGGTGAAATCGCTCGAGGCGGGCGTAAAGTCTTCGTGGTTCGACCAGCGCCTCAGCCTGAACGCATCGATCTTCCGGAGTCGCTACGACGACAAGCAGGAAGAGTTCATCTTGGCCGACCCGACCCTCGGCAGCGTGACCGTCGTGGGAAACGCCTCGAAGGCGGACTTCTGGGGGTGGGAGCTCGAGACGGAAGCCCGCCCGACATCGAACTGGGTCATCCGCGGGCTGCTCGGCTACCTCGACGCGGACTACGATCGCTTCACCGCGGACATCGACGGACCGGACAACGACCCGATGCGCTGCCCCGCCCCGGGGCCAGGCTGCGTGGTGATTCCCACCGACAACAGCAAGCTGGATCTTCGACGCGCGCCCGAGTGGCAGTGGACCCTCTCGAGTACCTACACCCTCCCCCTGGGGCCTGGCGAGCTCTCATTCGAGGGCGCATACCGCTACGTCGACAGCTACCAGACGGATGCCCAGAACGACCCGCGCGGCAACCTCGACGACATCGGGATCACGGACGCCTCCGTCAGTTACTCATTCGCTACGCGTCGCGCCGAGTACGTCGTGCGCCTGTTCGGAAGGAACCTGCAGGACATCGTCGTTCGGAACTCCGCAGTCATCATTCCGGGAACTCTCGCCTTTGCCGGTGTCGACCCCGGTGTGACCTACGGACTCTCGGTCGAGCTGTTGCTGCGCTAGTCGCAGAGGGGTGCGAGCACGAGAAGGCCTGGCCTCCGGTCCAGGCCACCCTACCCGGCCCCCGCGACAGCCACAGACTCCCAGCACCTCTCCGTGAGAACGCCCTCGAATCCCCGCTGCCGTGCGGGCACGCGACCCCCGACAGCGGAAACCGGCCATGTCGCCCGCTGAGAGAGTCGGAGCCCTCGTGGCGCTATTGAGCTGGCTACTATTGGCTATGCCTGCCCGAGCTGAAGTCGTCGACCTCGAGAGGGTGTTCGCGGCGAGCACCAAAGAGGTCGAACCACGCCCGAGTGCAGCGGAGGTTCTGCGGAGAGCTCTCGACAATTGGGAGCGCTTCCCGGGCATCCTCGGTCTCGAAATCGAGCGCCGTGCCTCCGATGGCTCCATAGAGCGCACCGCCTTCCGCTTGCATCGGCGCCAGCTGCGCCAAGCCAGACGCATCCTGGTCGCCAGTATCGAGCCGCAATCGATTCGTGGAAATCGGGTGCTTCAGCTCGTCTATGACGATGGCCGCGCGGACACATTCGCGTTCACCCCCGGCGGGGAGCCCATCCCCGCCGCCTACCAGCTCGCCGACCCCTTTCTCGTTCGATGGCGACCTGTCAGCGGCGATGAGCGCACCTCCACGCGGCCCGGAGACCTAGAGTACGAGATCGTCGGCTTCGCCCGCTTGAACCTGCGCGGCGAAACCGCATACGAGCTCCTTCTGAGACCGAACCCGTCGAGTGAGTTCGTGCGCACCGAGCTCGTCGTCGCGACCTCGGACTACGCACTCCTCGAGCTCCGCCAGTATACGTCGCGCTCCGCCGAGCCGGCACTCGTCGCACGGGTCGATCGCGCCGACATCGTCGAATTCACAGGCCGCGCGGTACCCACACGCATCCTTTACGAAGACCGTGTCCAGAACGCCAGCATCGATGTGCAGGTCAGATACGAACGACTACCCGACGACAGCGCCCCGCTCTTCTATCCGAGCTCCTTCTACAGGGTTCCACTTCCGTAACACTTCCGTAGCGGAGAGGTCTCACTACGCTCGCTCACCGCGAGGCGGACTCCATGCGGTCACGGCAGATTCCTCAGCTCGCGCTGGGACGAGAGGTCGAGACCGATCACACCCGGTGCGGCGGGCACCGCAAACGAGGTCGCGAATGGAGCCGCAATGCCTACGTTTGCGATGTTGATGAACGGTGAGAGCTGCGCGCTGAAGAATCCGGTCACTCCCGTGAGCGCTTTCAGCTGACCGTTGGAGTTGTAGAAGAAGAAGTGCTGCAGGAAGTCGTGAGGACCTGCGAAGCTCTCCACGAGGTAGTTGACCGGGCCAGAGGAGCTGTAGGAAACGCCGAAGAAGCTTCCCGGGCCGGTCTGGTTGCCTCCGAGGTAGCTCACGCCACCCTTGGATTCGATGAAGCCAAACAGGCCCCGGAATCCCTCTCCTCTCTTCGCGGCATCGGAGAGCACGCGCCCACCGCCCAGCTTGATGCCATCCTTCGCGGGTCCGCCATCGCTCAGCCCTGCAGGATTCCCCCCAGGATTCGCCTTGCTGGATCCGACCACCTCGACGGCGCGCGCGAAGCGGGCGTTTCCCGCCAAGAACCCGAGCAGTCCGCCGAGCGCCGCACCCCGAGCGAAGCCTTCGCCCACATTCTGCCCATTGATCGCGGCGATCAAGCCGGACGAGACACCCCCGACGATCGCCCCTGACAGAACGTAGGGCGCCACGATCTGTACGTAGCTCAGCAAGCTCGTCGCGAGAGTCGTGGCGGTCGCCAGACTGGCCACCGCAGCCTCCGTTCCCAGTGCGGCTAGCAGCCCGGGTAAGACGTAGTACTGCTGTGCAAGTGCGGCGATGGCAGCAACCGCAAATGTAGCGACCAGCTTCCCCAGATTGCGTGCCGCCTCGCCGATGCTCCCCCCAGCAGCGATGAAGCGCGCAGCATTGAGGAAGGGCTTGGCGAAGATGGCCGTCGTAACGATTCCCCCCACAGAAGCACTGAAGATCCCCAGCGCCAGCAGACCGCCCTTGTCATCGGCGATTCTCACCAGGACCTTGGCTGCCTTGCGTACGACTCTCCTTTGAAAACTCGCCGCCTTCTTCAGGTAGCGCTTCAGCCCGAAGCCAGAGGGGTCGGTGAACGACAGCGGGTTGTTGTTCACGTAGGCGTAGCGGTTGAATCCCTGCGTCGAGTTCGGAAACTGAACTGTCGGATCAGCGCTCAGAAAGCGCCCGAGGACCGGATCATACAGCCGCGCCTTCATGTGGACGAGCCCGAGCGAGCTGAGCTGACGATGCCCCGTGAACCCCTGGTCCAAGACAGGTGTGACGGCGACCGCTTCGCCATCCCAATCGAGCGCATCACGCAGCTTCCCGTGAGCGTCATAGCTCCGCCGCTCGATGACCTTGCCGAACGAATCGGTGATCGTATCGATGGATCCCAGGTGGTCTCGATGCAGATATTGCGTCTCGGGCGCTGCTTCTTTGTGCAGGATATAGACGGCCGCAATCCCGTCTCCACCCGGGATGTAGTGCTTCTGCAGGAGATCTCCGTTCGAGTTCGCTTCGGTCTCGAAGTGCGCCGATACGAAGGTCTTGGTCGCCCAGACCTCTCCCGTACCCGCCACATCGACTCGACGGATCTCTTCGAAGTCGGGGCCGTAGAAGAAGCTCGCTGCGGGACGTCCCCCAGCGGCCGTCGTCTGCTTCACCAGAACCGGCTTGCTGAAGCTCGTGTACGTGATGCTGCGACCCGCGCTCGACGAGACCATGTTTCCGCTGGGATCATAGCCGTAGGTGACCGCCGGCTCGCTGGTTTCCGTTACGGCGTGCGGCCCCGCACCGTTCTGACCGTAGCGATACCTTCCGACCCCAGTCTTGAACGTGATGTTGCCCACCGCGTCATACTCGAAAGCGAGCGGGCTGGCGCCTTCCACCTGGCTCTGGGTCAGGCGATTGAGCTCGTCGTAGCGAAAGCTCTCCGAGAGTCCCTGTCGTCGGTCTCGTCGTAGCTCAAGGTTCCCTACTCGGTCCCACGAGTAGGCGAGGTCCTGCACCTGGCTCGATCCTGACGAGGTGCGGATCTCCTCGATGCGACCCGTCTCAGGGTCGAAGCGACGCTGTGTCACCAGATTCTTGCCGAGGCGCTCTTCGAGCAGCTGGCCGCTGGCGTTGGCCTTGGCCGCAGTCCAAAAGGGCTCGCCCGTCTCCGCGTTCGCGACTTCGACGAGATGCCCATGCTGATTGTAGAGACGCCGAGTGCGGAAGCCACTCGGGTAGGTGTCGACGTTCCGACGCCCCAGGTTGTCATAGGTGACACTGGACTCGTAGGTCACGGCCTGGATCTTCACCTTCGCAGAGATGGGACGTGCAAACCGGTCGTAGCGATGTACCCGCTCGTACCCGAGATCGGGAGCGGTGACGCGGGCGAGCAACCCCACCCCGTTCTCTGCCGTGTCGTATTCCCACCTGGTCGTCCCCTCTGGACTCATTCGCCGTACGATACGCCCCAGTAGGTCGTACTCGGCGGCCATGACCTGCCCACGCGCGTCTACCTCTCGAATGACCTGCCCGCCTGCGTTGAAAACGAACTCGCGCTCTCCGAGGTCAGGGTCTCGGAGCCGTGTACGCCTCCCACGCGCGTCGAACTCACTTTCGACACGATTCCCCATCGCATCGATCACCAAGACCGGATTCCCGAAGGGATCGAGGCTGAACTTCTGAACGCCGCCCAGCGAGTCCCGGACCTCGACAGTCTGCCCCAAGCTGTCTCGGACCTCGCGCTTGGTCTGGCCCAGTGGGTTCGTCGCCTCGACCGTGTCCGGCGAATACTCCAGAGTCGTCACGCCCCCATCGGGTGCGATCTCTCGCACGGTGCGGTCGAAGACGTCGTACTGGAAGCGCGCCGCATAGACCTTCGACCCGCGCAGATACGGACGAGTCGTGGAGACGTTCCGCCCGAGCGGATCGTACTGCGTATCCGTATAGATCGGAGTCCCGTCCAGTCCAATTCCTTCGGCACGGATCACACGGCCCAGCGCATCGAAGTACCGCACCTCGGCACCCCGCCCCTGCGTTCGACTCGTGAGCTGAAAAACGGCTCCCGGCGGACAGCTCTTACACGCCTCGTAGCGAATCTCGTTGGAGACACCCGCGACGACCTTCTTCGTCGGCCGACCGAATGCGTCGTAGGCGTAGGTCGCCGGAGCGACCGCAGGATCGGCCCCCTGACTCGAGGTGATGTTCCCATGTCGGGAATCATACGTGAGCGTCTGCGTGTGACCGATCTCATTGACCTTGGTGATCTCGTAGCGACCGCGCTGGTCGAATCCACGCTTCGCGGTACGTTTCGGGTAGTCGAAGCCCGTCACCGTAGTCGAAACCACGTTCCCGAACCCGTCGTATTCGAATGCACTCTCCATTCGCAGCTGAGGTCGATCCGGCTCGATCGCTTGTGACGCGACCACACCGAGCCCCCGCACATAGCTCGCTTCCATGACACGCACCTGCTCGGGAAAGCCTGGCTTTCGGGCTCGCGTCTCCTCGCGGAGCAGACATCCCAGCAGCCAGCTCGCCTCATCGCTGTCATACTCATTGAGCGTCGTGTTCACCTGACCGTCGTACTGAGAAACCTGCTCAGAGGTGATGTTTCCGAAGCTGTCGAACTCACGGATCGTGGTGGTTGCGCCTACGAACTCGCCACTCGTTTCGAACTGCTCCTCTACGGTCTCGACGGGAAACAGGTGGTAAAAGCGATCCGATCTCGAGTTCGAGGGGATGCTCAGGACCGACTCGACCTTCCATGCGTGGCTCACGCGAGACAGAGCGACCCCACTCGCGATGTACGCGCTCTCCGAGACTTGGACCTGCCCGTGCTCTGGAAATTTCTGAGAGTACACCGTCGTCGCGCGCACGCCGCGAACGGGATCGTCGATGCGAATTCGTTCGAATCCCAATGCGATCGCCCGGCGCGCATCCGTGCGCAGTCCGGAATAGGCATACTGCGTCCGACGCATACCTCCGATCCCATCGCTGCGACGAGATTCTCGAGCTACATACATCGGTGCCTGAACATCGACTACCGGGTACGCGGATCCGCTGCCCTTGGTGTACACGCTCCGATCCGTCAGCGGCGCGTAGTCGATCTGCGTCACGACTCCCAAGCCGTCGATTGTCTGCACGAGCACGTCGGGGAGCTCGCCTGCATGAGCCGCCACTCGCCATCCGTTGAAACTCCACATGAAATCGGCCAGTCCGTCGCCGTCGAAGTCATCGACGAACTGGTGCCCACTCGGGTTCGCCGATGGAGCGGCCCCAGGCGATACCGTCGCCGGGATCCAGGTGGTCGCCGGTTGAAAGCCGGCCCCCGTCGACAGCGCCACGTGCCAGCCATTGAAGCTCCACATGTAGTCTTCGAAGCCATCCCCGTTCAGATCGCGCAGATAGTGATGACCGGCCGGGTTGATGGACGGCACGCCTCCCGGTCCGGTCTGCGACAGCCAAGTGGTGGGCCTCTCGAAGCTCGCGCCCGTGGACAGCGCGACGTGCCAGCCGTCGAAGTTCCACATGTAGTCCGATAGTCCGTCGCCGTTCAGGTCCGCCAGGAACTGGTGCAGGCCGGAAGGATTGTAGACAGGAACCCCGCGCGGTCCGGCTGTGGCTGCGAGCCACGTCCTCGGGGTATCGAATCCATCGCCGTGAGACAAAGCGACATGCCACCCCTCGTGGCTCCACATCAGATCGCTCAGACCATCCCCGTTCAGATCTCCAACGAACTGATGCCCCGCGAGGTTGACGGTCGGCCTGCCGCCGGGTCCCCCGTTCGGGCCGAGCCACGTGGAAGCAGGGTCGAAGCTGGTTCCGTTCGAGAGAGCCACATGCCAGCCATTGAAGCTCCACATGACATCCGCGCGACCATCGCCATTGAAGTCGGCGATGAACTCGTGTCCCTCTGGGTTGTACGACGGAACGCCCCCGGGCCCTGTAGCCCCGAACCATCTGGTGGGTCGTGCGAACCCGCTCCCCGTGGACAGCGCCACGTTCCATCCATTGAAATGCCAGATGAGATCGCTGAGACCGTCTCCATTGAAGTCGGCGACGAATTGATGCTTCGCTTCGGGGTTGTTCGTGGGCACCCCTCCAGGCCCCCCATTCGCAGAGAGCCAGGTCGTCGGTCGCGAAAAACCTGCACCGGTCGACAGCGCCACCTGCCAGCCGTTGCGATTCCACATGAGATCGCTGAGACCATCGCCGTTGAAGTCCCCAGTGAACTGCTCGTTGCGGTCGCTGTACGTCAGCGCGCCGCCGGGTCCCGCATTCAGACCGAGCCAGATGGCTGAGGGCTCGAACTCGTTCTGGCCTTCCTGCCAGAACATCTCCGTGGCCGGGAGGCAGGTCGGGGTAGCCGGGGAATCAAAGGCGCACTCCTGCACGGCCACCAGGCGGGACCGGCCCGTGGATGCGCTCGTCTCGTACCGGAGCTCGTACGCGCGCACGGCCACGAGGTCGGCGTAGGTCTCGACCTGCCGCAGTCGAATCGGAGTCGAGCGGATCGAGCCCGCTAGAAATCCGCTCGCGACGTCATCGCGAGGCTCGTAGCGAAAGCGGACGGAGTTGTAGGGACGCACTCCGGCCTTGTCGTTTCCCGTATAGTCGATCCGGAGCGGAGCGAAGAGACCCAGCTCGGTGACTTCTCCGTAGGTGACGGTGAAGTAGTTCCCGAATCGGTCCTCGACCCGATTGAGCGCCCACACGACGGGCTCGCTGCGCCCCTGCGCTTCGATGTAGGAATCCGAGCTTCCCCCGTACTCGAGGATCCTCCCGTCCTTGGTGAAGACTCTGAAGCGTGCCGGCGCGTTCGCTGTCCCCCCAACCGGAACGACCTTGGAGAAGGCGTCGATCTCGGTACGGTAGCCATCCCGAGTCTTGATCAACAATTGTCCATCGAGACACAGCTGATCGTTCTCGTCGAAGTCCACGGGATCGATGAACCCATGCGGCTCGATCCGCGTCCCGCAACGTGCGATCGCCGAGAGGCCCTCGATACGGGCGCCGATGCCTGCCAAGCCATTCTGCGCAGGACTGGAGACGCTAAGCGCGACCGCGGGCTGTAGCTTCGCGGTTCCCGGCGGGACCTCGATGGGGATCGATACCTGGACGGCTCCTCCTTCGACGGCCACCGAACCCGGCCTCGGGCCCGCCGACACTGCGCGTGGCTCGAGCTTCAGCCCCGGAGAAAGAAGTGTTTCGAGAGAGCTCTGCGCGTGCGCGTCGTGCACGCCCAGGCAGACCGCGAGAGAAGCTATGGCGTGGTAGAGGATGAAGCGGATCGTCTCACGCGCTCCAAGACACTGCTCAACCTGCATTCGAGAAATCCCCATCTCACTTCACCTCACATCCCATCACATCAGTTCTTCAGCACGTCACCAGCGAGACCCACGCCTGCCAGAACTCCCGACACTACGACGAGCAATCGATCCTCAGACGCTCGAGCCAACGGTAACAGAGAGACCCCAGAGGCATCGTGGGCCCAACGTGATCTATGCATGGGATCTTCCCGAGAGGCTCCGCCGCGGTAATTCGCGCGATTGGGTTCGCGCTCTCCATCGAAGAACCACGCCTAAAACCCGGAGTTCGCGGCAGGGGTGACCTGAGCGACTGGTCAGCCGCGCGCGAGAATGATATTTCCAGAGGGGGACACCGGATCGATTCGCAACCTGCAGAGGAGTCCTTGCTTTGCCGAAAACCGCACGAGTCACCGGACACCGAGGCTCGCTAGTCCTCATGCTTCTGGCGGGCCCGCTCTTCTGCCTCTCTACGGGATGCGTGGGGCTGATGAACATCTCGTACAGCAGAGGCAGTGGACCGGGCGTCCAAGAGTATCGAACTCGACAGTCGGCTCTCTCGCCGCCGGGACGCAACGGGTTCTACTTCGAGTCGACCCTACGAGTCGGAGCAGCTCGGATCACACTCGCCCCCGAGAATCAGCGGACCCGGTTCGTGCTCTTCGGTCCCGTTCTCCCGATCATCCCGCTTTGGAGCGGTCTCTTCGGCTCGGCGCCAGAAGCGCCCAGCTTCTGGATCGCCGTCCGAATCGATTCCGAAGAGATCCCCTACGCTTTCGACCCGGGCAACACCATGCTTCACCTAGAGGGGGGTCCAGGAATCCGGCCCGAAGGCTTCTACCGAAACGACTGCAATGGGCGAGATCGCTACGCAGAGGGACGAGGCGGCTACAGGTACGGAGACCCGCTCGAACCCCTGACTGGGGAGATCACCCTCGAGGGACCGGCATGCCTCAATCTCGCCTTCCCGGTTCCTCCACCCGACCCGGCGGATCAGCGGGGGTTCACGTTGCAGCTAGATGGACTGAAACTGAACGGTGTACGCCTCGACGTCCCGCCGATCACGTTCACACCGGACCACGGATGGCTCTTCGGCGTGGAAGGGGCGAGCTGAATCGCGGGCAGCCGGCTATCGAAGCGACAGGCCTCGGACAGACGCATCGGCGCTCGGCGCACCACTCATTCAGATCCAGGTGGCCTCGTGCACCTGTGTCCAGGGAATCAAACGTGCATCCGAACGCATCTGCGCAGAAGTGCCTCCGTAGATGACGAGAGAGGTACAGTCCTTCGACAGCGGGGCGAGCTTGCGAGTCACCCGCCGCACTCCATCGAACAGTCGCGGTGCGGCGGTCTCCGCAGATTTCGTCTCGATCACCGTCAATCGATCTGTGCCCTCGATCATCAGGTCTGCCTCGGCGCCGTCGCGATCGCGAAAGAACGCGAGCCCAGTCATCTCACCGGAATTGATGCGATGTTTCAGAATCTCCGAGGCTACCCAGGACTCGAACAGCGCCCCGCGAAGCGGGTGCGAGCGAACCTGCTCGGGTGTCCGAATCCCCAAGAGCCAGCAGGCCAAACCGGTATCGTAGAAATGCAACTTGGACATCTTGACGAGTCGCTTGGTGATGTTTGCGTGAAAAGGCCGCAGCCGAAACAGGACGAAGCCTGTCTCCAGGATGCTCAACCATGCTCGAGCGGTGGGCTGCGACACGCCAGCATCGGCCGCCAGGTCGGAGTAATTCAGGAGCTGCGCGGTGCGTCCAGCACACAACTCGACGAAACGCTGAAACACCGCGAGATCTCCCACTTGGCGGAGGCTGCGAACATCCCGCTCGATGTACGTGGCCACGTACGCGCGCAGCCAGTCGCTCGGCTCGAGTCTGCGGTCGAATATGCGTGGATATCCGCCGGCGACAAGCGTCGCCTCGAGACTCTCGGGAGGGTTGGGGAAGCGGATCACTTCGCTGCGCGCAAGGGGCAGTAGGTGAAGGACGGCAGAGCGTCCTGCGAGTGACTGACTGACGGACTCGAGAAGGCCGAGATTTTGCGAGCCTGTGAGGATCCAGCGTCCGGGCTGCGGATCTGCGTCGATGATCCCTTGAAGGTACGAGGGCAGCTCAGGGACGCGTTGAACTTCGTCCAGGATGGCCCCTGCGGGATACTGAGCGAGGAAGCCGCGCGGATCCTCGCGCGCAAACGCTCGGATATCGGGGGCCTCGAGACTGGCATACGGTAGGTCAGGAAACTCGGCACGGCACAGGGTGGACTTGCCACTCTGCCGCGGGCCCGTGAGCGTTATGGCCGGAAACTGCCGAGCCGCCTTGCGCAGCTGCGGGGTGAGGTCCCTCTCGATGAACACACGCCCGAGAGTAGCAGCAGATCCGTTAAATTCAAAATTGGATTTTGAATTTGACGGACATAGACTCAGCAGGAGCCGCTACGAAGCCGAATTGCGCGGTTGGGAGCAGGGGCGCGTGGTCCGCCACAACGCGCCTGAAGTCCGCGTCTATCGTGAGGAGCGTCAGCTCGTACCGCAGACAGAGCTGTGCAATCAAGGTGTCCATTGTCCCGACCTGATTGCCACGGCGCCGACACCCGCTTCGCAGCTCCGCCGCCTCACTGGGGTCGCGCCGGTGCAGAGCAGCTCGACCTCGAGGGTCTGAATGACGATCCGTATCCACGTTTGCGCTGGGCATGCGAATCACGCTCACGGCCGCTGGGTTTTCGCCGTCGACGACAGCCCTGGCCAATGGCCTGCGCCAGATCGCAGCCAATGCGTAGAATTCTCCGAGGGATCTTGCACGTCTGAGCTCCCGAGCACGAGCAGACGACGAGTGGTGCGGCGGACCGGCGCGTGCCACACGTCCGGGAGCCGGTGCCACACGCTTCAATCTGCCGCGACAGCTGCCCCGCCGCTGGCACTGGGGCGGTGCCCGTCTGTAAGCTTCAGCGGCGGACGGGTGGGGCGCGAGGGCGGCCTGCAACCGAGAAAAGCGCTGGCACGAAGAGGGCGTGTCGCGGGTCGAGAGCGCGAAGGGCCACCCCCGCGTCTCGGACCTGCTGCAACGTTTCCGACCTGGCGCAACGTTTCGGACCTGGGCCCACGCGCAGGTGTTTCGATACGGCGCAGGCCGCGGGAAGGGAGGTTCATCGATTTGGAGCGGATCGGATTCTGGGCCCGCTTGTGGCTCTGCTTCATACTGCCGTGGCGCATGCTGTTCAACGGCGCCCTTGCGGCTCGCGTCGCGAGCGCCGCCCGAGGAGCCGCTCGGCCTGGCGAGGTCGAAGACCCTGGCGCTCGGGACGTCCCGCAGCAGACTCCAGGGCTCGACGAGATCCAGTCCCAGCCGAGCGACTCAGGCGCAGACCAAACGGCCGCCCTGCAGTTGCTGGCGATCCTGCAGCGCGAAGGACGCCTGATCGACTTCCTGCAGGATGAAGTGACCGCGTACTCGGACGCGGAGATCGGGGCCGCCGCGCGCGTCGTTCACGAGGGCTGCAAACGCGGCCTAGCCGAGTTCGTCGAGATCGAACCGGTGCGTGCGAGCGAGAGCGAAGGCGAGTCCTTGACCCTCGAACCAGGGTTCGACGCAGCCAAGATTCGGGTGACAGGGAACGTGGCGGGCAAGCCTCCGTATTCCGGAACGCTTGCCCATCACGGCTGGCAGGTAACGCGAATTCGACTCCCGGAGCTCGTCGAAGGTCACGATGCCAGGATTCTGGCGCCGGCCGAGGTCGAAATCTCGTGACGCGCTTGGCGATCGGCATCGACCTGGGAACGACGAACTGTGCGCTGGCACAGGCGGGGCCGGACGATACCGCGCCCGTGCCGCTCGAGATTCCCCAGATCGTTGCCGCCGGTGAGGTGAGTCCTCGGCCTCTGCTTCCTTCGTTC
>QJZC01000054.1 GCA_003247575.1 Pseudomonadota bacterium | reverse complement strand
TGCGCATGATCGACGGCGACCGGGATACTGGACTGATCGAACCTCCCGCTGAGAGGCTGCACGCTGCGCCTCCCAACGCCCGGGCTTCAGCGGCGGCTGCCATGCCACCGCTGACCACCGGGTCCCGATTGATGTTGCCAGAATGGTACCACCGTCGGAAACGCCCTGATGGCAGACGTCCGACTGGAAGCCCTTTGTTGAACGAAACCGCTTCGCGGTAGCTCTGGACCCGAGTTTGCGAGGACCGAGCGATGCTCCGCCGTTCGATCGGAGCTCCGACAATGACTCTCACGCACACAGTTCCGTGTGCGACGGGAGGTCATCATGGGAGTTCTTCGAGAACGGATGCGTCGCGAGATGGTGGTTCGCAAGCTGTCGCCACGCACGCAGGAGTCGTACATCACTGCGGTCGTGGGTTTGACGCGCTACTACCGACGGTCACCCGATCGGATCACCGACAGCGACGTTCGCGACTACGTCGTCTACTTGCTGGAGGAGCGCAAGCTCGCGTGGGGCTCAGTCAATGTCGCACTCGCGGGCATCCGCTTCCTGCTGATCCACACGCTGCACCGCAACGTCGAGAAGTTCCGGATCCCCACCCCGAAGCGGACCGGCCGGCTGCCGCAGATCCTGAGCTGTGAGGAGGTGGGCCGCATCCTCGAGGCGCTCGAGAACGTCAAGCATCGCACGCTCCTGATGACCACGTACGCGGCGGGGCTTCGCGTGCGGGAGCTCACGCACCTGCAGGTCCGGGACATCGACTCCGACCGGATGACGCTGCGGATCGTGCAGGGCAAGGGGGCCAAGGATCGCTATGTCGGCCTGTCCCCAAGGCTGCTCGATCAGCTCCGGCTCTACTGGCAGGCCGAGCGTCCGCAGTCCTGGCTGTTCCCGTCCCCGCATCGAGGTCACCCGCTCAATGCGACGACGCCCCAGCGTGTCTATCACAAGGCCAGAAGCCGAGCGGGCGTTACGAAGGAGGGCTGGGAACCCAACTCAAGCCCCAGTCTCTGCGCAACGAGACTGCAGGCGATCACCTACAGTCTCGCAGTACTCAGCTTCCTCCCACCCGTACCCCGCCAGCTGAGAGGCCAAGGCATCTCCCGTTCTTTTTCCTACGCGCGAGGTCTCGCGACGCTTCTCTGCCCCCGCAGCGTCGAGCACGGAGCAAGAACGACCCAGGACCGGGACCGCGAATAGAGAGCGCGTGGAGAGCGTCGCAGCTCAGCTCCCGCCACGCGCGAGCGGCTTGGAATTCGAGCAGCTGACTCGCTCGAAGTGCTCGGGTCTGAACGTCACTCCGTTCGTGCCCGCAGCGAGGCGAAGCAGCTGGCAGCGCTCGTCCGTCGACACGAAGATCGCGTCCTGCGCGAGCTCCTCCACGATTCGATCGCGGGTGACCGGCGTCTGCGACATGCGGAGTCCGCCGTCCTTCTCCGTGTCCAGGATCATGAATCGAGGCGCATCCGCGCTCGCCTCGCTCCAAGGCTCCCAATGGGGCAGACCGCTCGACATCCCGCGTCCCGGGTCTCCCGATGCCGCGAACTCGGTCCAATAGGACATCATCGCGGCGGAGAGCGCCTCGCGCCCCGCGGCGTTCTTCTCAGTGAAGATCAGATGCGAGACGTCCCCATATTCGAAGTGGCCGAAGACGAAGGGCACCTCCATTCCGTGCCCTGCACCGAGCAAGAGCGCGAGGTCACCCACGAAGCTCCGCGGCTCCTCGTCCCAGTCGAAGCGATAGACCCAGACGTTCGACCAACCCGACCGCACCCAGTGGGCTGCCACTTCGTCGGCGCCCATCGCCTTCCAGATCGCACTGCCAAAATAGGCCGAGCGCAGATATCGATCCGGGTCCTCGGCCCGCGGGAAAAGCCCCAGGAACTTCTTGATGCCGACGCCGGCGCCGAGCTGAAAGGCCCGGATCTCGTCGCGATTCGTCCCGAGCATCACGGGCACGGACGGGATCCCGGCGGGCGAAGCGAGATACTCCGCCAGATCCTGCTGGGGCAGCACGTCGCCATCGCGAAACACCAGGGGCAGCTGCAGGAACGGAGAGTTCGCGGGGGACTCGTACGCTTGGATCAGCTCGGCGGGCGACACGGACCGGAGGAAGCGCGCAAGCTCGTCCGCGGACAGTGAGTCCTCGAGCGCGACGGCCGCGGCCCGATCGGCGGCCCTCCCCCGCTTCACCAGCAGGCGCAGCGAGATCTCTCTGCCGCTGGTCGCGCTGCCCGGAGTCTCCGCATCCTTTCGGTTCTCGGCGACCGCGACCGTCTCGTCGGAAGGCATGCCGCTCTGAACGATCGCTCGCTGAAACAACCCCTTCGCCAGCCGTGAAGCGAGCAGTGTGTACACGTTCACGCCTCCGGCGGATTCTCCGAAGATCGTGACCCGCTCGGGGTCACCTCCGAACGCGGCCGCGTTGCCCTTCACCCATTCGAGCGCGCGGATCAGATCCAGCGTGCCGAAGTTTCCGGAGTCGTCGGCAGGCGTCGTGTCGGCTGCGCGTAGGGCGGGGTGACGGAACCAGCCCAGCGGTCCCAAGCGATAGTTCACCGTCACGACGATCACACCGTGCGCACTGGCCAACCGAGACCCGACGAAGCTCGATCCCGTCCCGATCGAGTTGCCACCGCCGTGGATCCAGACCATCACGGGCAGCCGGGCTTCGCCCGCAGCTAGGTCGCCAGGCGACAGGCGCGGTGCCCAGACGTTGAGATACAGGCAATCCTCGCTCCCGACGATGCTCCCCTTGGGGCCCGGCACGCCCAAGGAGCTGGCGACCTGGGAGCAGGCGTTGCCCTCACGCGTGGCCTCGAGGCGATGCGCTCGCGGCTTCGGCGGCAATGGAGCCTTCCAGCGCAGCTCACCGAGCGGCGGCTCTGCGAACGGAATTCCAAACCACGCATGAGCCCCCGGGGTCGCGGCGAAGCCGATCACGGTCCCCTCGGTCGTCGTTCGCAGCGAGTCCGGATCGGCGGCGCGAGTGGACTCGGCGTCCGCGGGGGACAGCCCCGCGCTGCGCGCGCCCAAGGCCCTGGCGACGCTGGTCCAGAAGGGAGTTCGAGCGCTCTTCGGTGCAAGGCTTCGATCATGCTCCATGTCACTCTCCTGAACGATCCCGGCCTCCCGGCATCAGACGGCGGTGCGTCGTCGCGGATTCGCGGGCTCGAGCACGGCAGCAAAGTCGGGTGCTGCGATTCCCGCCAGGGTGACACCCCGACCACGTCCGGATAGAAGAGGAGCAGATACAGCGAGACGCTCTACCCATAGATGTTGCAGGCGAAATCGCCCACGGTGAATCCGATGTTTTGCGGCCAACGCTTTGCGGATCGGTCACGAGCTCTCTCTTCCGTGGCTGCGAGACAGGGCTGCAAAGGGCTGCAAAACCGCACGCCGAGATCTACTGGCTTCCGATTATCGCATGGGCGTCGGCAGAGAGGAGATCGCGTCGCCGCTATCGGCGGCTTCGATCGGCCTTCGATCGACGAGTTCGGCGGAGAGCGCGATCGAGACGGCCCCACCGTGGCCGCCAAGGTCACCCGTGCGGCATCTCGCACCCGCTCGAGCTGTGTCGATCACGGCGTGCAGGGATCGATCCGATCGGAGAGAATACGGGCCATGACAAACACACGTGCGACCTTGCGCTCCCGCTGCGACGAGACGGCACTCCCCACCACGGGCGAGATGATGGAGTGGATTCGCAGCGTGGTGTCGCGGGGCGTGCGTCGGCCCGGGTTCGAGGCCGACGCCGACACGGAGCAGTGGCTGGTACGCGAGCTTCGAGCCCTGGGCCTGGACGACGTCCACCTCGAACCGATCGACGTGGTGCGCTGGGAAGAAGGCGGCGGAGAGCTCGAGCTCTGGATCGATGGAGAAGCCTCACAGTGGAGCTGCTTCCCACTGCCCTTCTCGGCTCCCGCCGACGACATCCGCGCGGAAGTCGCGCTCGACACGTTCGACGAGACGGGCGACGCGAGTGCGCTCGAAGGCAAGATCGCCGTCTACGCGAATCGGCATCTGACCCCTGCGACCGCCCTCTTCCGCGATCATCTGGCCACACGCAGCTACGATCCCGAGGGCAACTTCGATCGGCTGGTCCACACGCAACCCTTCGGTCCGCGCATTCAGGCGGTGATGGAGCCAGCGATGCAGGCTGGGGCCCGTGGATTCATCGGGATCGTCGGGCAGTCGTGGGAGTCCGAGCAATACTACGTGCCCTACGACGCGATCTCGCGCGACTTTCCGGGCGTGTGGATCTCCCCGGCAGCGGGTCAGCAGCTGCTGGCCGCGATCGAGTCCGGCGCTCGCGTCGAGGCTCGGATCCGGTCACGCTCCGAGCAGCGCCGTGCGGTCTCGCACAACGTGATCGCGCTCTTGCCGGGAGCGTCCGACGAGTGGGTGATCGTCGGAACCCACCACGATGCGCCCTGGCTCGGCGCCGTGGAGGACGGCTCCGGGATCGCGCTGGTGCTGGCGCAGGCACGCTACTGGTCGCGGATCCCCCGGAGCGAACGCCCATTCGGCTTTCTGTTCCTGTTCAATGGGGGCCACATGTCGGACGGCGCCGGCATCCGACACTTCGTCCAGTCGCAACAACCACGGATCGATCAGAGCGTCTTGGCCGTTCACCTCGAACACGTGGCTCGGGAGCCGCGCGTCGAGAACGGCGTACTCCGGCCGAGTGACCAGGTGACGCCGCGCTGGTGGTTCACCTCGCGGATCGCGCCCTTGGAAGACGCGGTCGAGCAGGTGATCCAGCACCACGACCTGCGTCGTTCGCTGATCCTCCCTCCGAAGGCGCTGTTCGAGAACCCGCCGACCGACGGCGCCTTTCTCTATCCCGCAGGTGTGCCGATCGTGCAGCTGCTGGCCGCGCCCGAGTACCTCTTCGACATCGGAGACACGCTCGAGATGGTGCACGAAGACAGCCTGCTTCCCATCACGCGCGCCGTGATCGATCTGGTCATGACGCTCTCCGGATGGGATGGAAAGAGCCTTCGTGCTCTCGATCGAGACCGCGGGGAGGAGCGAGAGCAAGAACGGGAGCAACCGCGAGAGTAGGCCTCGACGTGTTCAGGGCATTCGAGCCTGGACGACAGCCGATCAAGCGGCGGGACGCGCGCGCATCATGGGCCTCTCGATGAGCATGTAGCTGAACGCGCCGATCGCGAAGCTCAGGAAGACTGCAATCAGCGCGAAGAGGCTCCAGATGGCCACGCTCTGATAGGGTACGAGCCCAACGGACTCGAACCCCCAACGCGCGGCCTCGATGGCGACGAACTGCCACAGATACACGCTGTAGCTGGCCTGCGCGAGTGGATACCACACCGGATGACGCAGCAGTCGGACGGAGCGAAAACGGCTGTGGCCTGCATTGGCGCCCACCACGAGAAGCACGGCCACAGCGGCACTGAACATCGTACGTCCCAGGACAGCCAGGTAGAGATTGAGCGCAGGCCACGGATAGTACGGCAAGACCCCGAGAATGAAGAACGCAGCGACGGTGGCGAGCGCCCCGCGCAGCCACCAGCTGCTCACCGGAGCGACATGCCCGGGTTCGCGTCCATCGGTGTGGAGCCGGTAGGCAGCCGCAGCCATTCCGATCAGATACGGCGTGCACCGAGTCAGCGGGTTGCTGTAGAGCCACTGCATGTACCCTCTCATCTGAGCGTCCGGCATTCCTGGAGCCAGAAGGCCCAGCTCGAGAACGCCGACCAGCCCAGCGGCCAACGCAGCAGCGAAGAGCACACACACCCATCCCGAGCCCCACCACCATTCGAGCGCGCGACCACGCTCGCGCGCTCGCGCGCGCACGGCAGCGTACCGCCAGACCAGGAAGGGGCTCAGCAGATAGAATTGCCATTCGACCGCGACGGACCAGGTCCACGGAGCGCATCCCAGATCCTCGGCGCCGATGCCGAGCACACTGCCTCCCAAGGCCGCTACGTTGTTCACCAGCAGGTAGTTGCTCCACCCATACGTGGCGCAGCCGTCGAGGATCGCCCGAGCTCCGGTCTCAGCGCCGGGATAGATCGAAAACAGCAGCATGTTGAGCGGGATCATCACGACCAGCGCAGGGTAGATCCGAAGCAAGCGCCGCAAGAGAAAGCGACGCACGGTTTCACGCACTGCACGCTGCGGGCGCTCGAACCAGCGATGGAGGACGGAAAAGATCAGGTAGCCGCTCAAGACGAAGAAGATGTCGACCCCGAGATCCCCATGCCCGACGATCAGCCCGAGCGCGTAGACCGAAAGAGGCTCTCCGGTCGTCGCCGGAAGACAGTCGTGGCGGAAGAGCCCGCATCGGGAGAGCCAAGCATGATGAATCACGACGACCAGCACGGCGATCGCACGGGCACCGTCCAGCGCAGCGATCTTGGCGCCGCCGGGTGAGCGAATGAACAGCTCTCTCAGCGAACGTCTGAGCGACGACTCTGGCTGAACGAAATCTTGCGGAACAGAACCTTGCTGAACAGAAGGCGGGGCGAAGGGCAAGTCGTCCGACACATCGATCCTGTCAGCGGGGGGCGAGACCAACTTCAGAACCTTCGCGACCGGAGCGCGGACGAACGGAAACGGCCGCAGCGATGCTCGGCGCTCTGGACTCTGTCCGCTCGCATAGCGCACGCCCCGGAGACGGAGACGCACGGCCGATTGGCGTGAAGCAACATTGGACTTCGTCCGTCGCTACGCCGGCGCCGGCTCACTCGACTCCGCTGCGGCAGGCGATTCGACGCGCCTCGCCAGGAGCCGATACGTATTCCCGTGCTTCCCGCTCTTTCGCAGGAACGATCCGAGCAGCTTGTCGAGTACGAGCGTGACACCGAGCAACGGGCCGAGGGTGCTGAAGACCACGATCCGCCACGCGTAGCGTCCGGGGGTTTGCGGTGGTTGCCAGGGAAGGCCCAGCGGCGGCGCGAGCGTTTCCAGCATGGAGTAGAGCCAGAAGCTCATGTCTACCGGGATGTGCGCTGCGCCCGTCTCCGCGGCAACCGGCTCGAAGCCTCGCTCACGCAGGATCCTCTCGAGATTCTCGAGGGATACGAAGTGCAGATGTTGAGGTTGGAACCACGAGATCCAGCGCTGCCCGAAGATGCGTGCATACGGATAGTCGGGATCGGGAACCTCGATCAACAGGTGGCCACCGGGCTCGAGAACGCGAGCGGCCGCGCTGATCTCCGCCATCGGGTCCAACGTGTGCTCGAGATAGTGATGCATGCTCACCACGTCGTAAGCCCCCGCCAGCTTCGGTGCGACGTCGGGGAAGATCTGGCGATAGCCTTCCGTGACCCAGCCGCGTCGCTTGGCTTCCTCGACGCTCTCTCCCATGTCCAGGCCGTCGAAACGCGTTTCTGGCCAGGTTTCCTTCGCGAGCAGACAAAAGTGTCCGTGTCCCGTGCCGACGTCGAGCCAGCGGTGCGGAACGGCGTGGCCGCGCAGCGCCTCGGCGCGAGCGCGATACCCCTCGGCGCCCGACTGGAAGGCGATCTCCATCGGAGCATCGAAGGCACCGGCGTAAAAGTCCTTGTAATAGAAGTCGAGCCCGTCGAACGAAAGCCGCGGGTTCTGAAAGACGTGCCCACACGTCACACAGCGATCCAGCCGGAAGGAACCGGGCTTGTGGTGGAACAAATCCGGTGCTTCGAGCCGCAGCTCGAGGTCGGATGCCCCACACAGCGGACAGTCTTCTCGCCGCGGCTCGAAGAATCCCGCCGGTCCGGCAGCCATCCGTTGCTCGTACTCACGGCGACTCTCCGCTTCGCGCTCGCGCTCGGCCTTACGAGCAGGGGATTCCTTCCGCGCGAGCGAGCGCTTGGCAGCCCACATCCTCCAACTGGATCCGATGGCCCGGAAGATGCGGTCGAGGGGCTGTCGGGCAAGATCGGCTGGCTCGATCGGACTTCCAGAAAAGATCACCCAGGGCTGGAACTGATACGCCACGAGCGCGAGCCCTGCAAAGAGAGGTGCCACGAACAGTCCGACGGCGAACAAGAGGTACTGGAGAACCTGAAACCCTACGACGATGCCCGTGCTCTCCCCATAGACCGCACACCAGTACGCGAGCGCGTCGGGAGAGCTCGAGGCGAGCGCGCGCAGCCCCCCCGATACCGCAACATCCGAGCTCCGAGGTGCATAGGCCTTCAGGGTGGTCGTGTTGTCGGAGAACTGCTTCGGCTCGATCCCCTCGCTGGCGGTGAGGCGCGCTCGGTCGAGCACGCTCTGCTTCACGAGCGTCGCATGCCCCGCGCCGCGACCGGGCACCAACGGATCCCGGGCATAGGTCACGGGATCGATCGTACGCAGCAAGAGCAGGCTCCGGTCGACCGACAGATCGCGCGGAACCAGCTCCAACACATCGAGCCCACGCGCGCGAGCGAATGCGATCGCCGCCTCCCGTTCGGGCGCAGCGAGCTCGACGCCCTTTGCGAGCAGCCAGGCGTAGTCATCCGACTCCGAGTCCTCGCACTCGGAGCCCTCGCACTCGGAGCCCTCGGTCTCACAGGCTGCTCCCGCCTCGGGCGCGGAGCCGGTGGGCACCGCTTCGGCAGGAGAAATTCGTCCGAATCCGCGAGCCCGCGCCCGCAGCCGGAAGCCGTTGCCGACGATCGCGGCGAACATCAGGATCCATATCCACGTCATCGGATCTCTTTCACGTCATGGGCGACCGATGCTTCAGGTGCAATGCGCACTCGAGAGGAGCGAAAGAGGCGGCTCCGCTGAAACCTGGCGAGCCCTTGCTGCAGTAGGATCCAGTGCCTCGTAGGATCCAGTCCCTGCAGTTTCCGAATCCAAGCAATTCTTTGCGCCTCGGGCGGGCTCTGCAAATCAATAATGCATGAGTTCTTCATCAACAGAGCGGCCTCGGTGACGAGGGGGTCGCGGTGCGCCTGCTGCGACCGGCGGCTCGCACAGGCTCATGATACCAGGAAGTCCGATCCCGGATGGTCCACCCTCGCATGGCGCCGGCTTGGGGAGGCTGGGCTCGCAGCGGCCCGGCAGGCCGCACGCAGCAGCCCTCGGTGGCGGATTTTACGGAGAAGCAACGCATTCTTAATCGCCCTACAGGCCAGGCTGCGGCTAGGCTGGCCTGCGTGTACATGTATCGGAATGGCCGCTGCGCACGGCACCAGATGCGTCCGAGCGCAGCCAACGGGAGGCCGTGATGTCGGAACGCGGCATCGCGGTCGTCGGGATGTCGGTACTCCTACCGGGCGCTCCCGGCCTGGATCGCTACTGGACCAATCTGGTGAACGGGGTAGACGCGATCTCGGACGTCCCGGCTGGGCGCCTGGATCCAGTGTTCTTCGAGGCGCTGCCAGAGGGCCCCGCGCGCTTCTACTGCCGTCGAGGCGGCTTCGTCGACGACGATGCGAACTTCGACCCCCTGGCGTTCGGGATCATGCCGGTGATCGTCGAGGCGGCGGAGCCGGATCAGATGATCGCGCTGCGGGTGGCCGCCGAGGCGCTGCGCGATGTCGGGCAGAGCGCGGAGCGCGTGGACCGACGCCGTGTAGGCGTGATTCTGGGCCGCGGAGGGTATCTCACCCAAGCGCAGTCTCAGCTCAACGAATGGGTCCGGACCTCCGAGCAGGTCGTGGCCTGCCTACGCGGGTTACTGCCCGAGCTCACCCAAGCGCAGCTCGACGCGGTTCGCGAGCACTTCCAACAGGCGATCGGGCCGCGCCGGCCGGAAGCGGCGATCGGGATCGTTCCCAATCTGGCGGCCTCGCGCATCGCGAACCGCCTGGACTTCGCCGGACCGGCCTACTTGGTAGACGCTGCCTGTGCGAGCTCACTGATCGCCATCGAGCATGCGACCCACGAGCTCGAGAGCCGTCGCTGTGATCTCGTGCTCGCGGGTGGCGTGCATCACTGCCACGACACCACTCTCTGGTCGGTCTTCACACAGCTCCAAGCGGTGAGCCAGTCGCATCAGATCCGTCCGCTCGACCGACGCGCCGACGGACTGCTGATCGGAGAGGGAACCGGCGTCGTGGCGCTCAAGCGATTGAGTGACGCAGAACGCGACGGAGACCGGATCTACGCGGTGATTCGCGGCACGGGTGTGGCCAGCGACGGGCGCCAGTCCGCCCTCATGAACCCGAGCGTCTCCGGCCAGGTGATGGCCCTCGAGCGCGCCTGGGCAGCCGCTGGAATCGATCCCGCCTCGATCGGCTTGATCGAGGCGCACGGCACCGCGACGCCCGCCGGGGACGAGGCAGAGCTCCGCACGGTGGGGCGATTCTTCGGCCCGCACAGCGGCGGGCGCCGCGCGGGGATCGGGTCGGTCAAGTCGATGATCGGGCACGCCATGCCCGCCGCTGGCGTCGCGGGATTCGTGAAGGCCGCGCTCGCGGTCCACCACGGTATTCTTCCGCCGACGCTCCACTGCGAAGACCCTCACCCGCTGCTGCAGGAGACGCGCTTCGAACCGATTTCCAAGGCAATGGCCTGGGAGACCGAAGCGGGAATGCGACGAGTCGCCGCGGTGAACGCCTTCGGTTTCGGAGGTGTGAACGCGCATGTCGTGCTCGAGAGTCACGGCGCCGTAGCTCCCGGAATCCGTCCGGCGCACGGCGCGACGCAAGCGATCCCGAGCGCGGATGCGCAGCCGACGGCCGCAGCAGAACAGGTCTGGCTGTTCGCGGCTGCGACCACTCAGGATCTGCTCGCGCGGCTCGACGCCGCTCTGGAGGCCGGCAGCCCGGAACCGCTGGATGAAGAGCCGGGGCCGATCCGGCTGGCGATCGCGGCACCCAATCCGAAGCGCATCGGCATGGCCCGCAAGGCGATCGAGCGCGGTCGCGCATGGCGCGGGCGCAGCGAAATCTGGTTCTCACCGAACGGACTCCTCAGCGCCGGCGGAGAGCTCGCACTCTTGTTTCCGGGCATCGAAGCGCACGCCGTACCGCGGCTCGACGACATCGCAGAGCACTTCGGGCTGTCCGCTCCCCGAACGGGCTCCGGGGATCTGGAGCAGCAAGGCTTCGCCATCGTCGAGGCGGCCCGCTTCTTGACGCAGGTGCTCGGTCTACTCGGCATCGTCCCGGATGTGATGGCCGGCCACAGCATCGGCGAGTGGAGTGGCATGGTCGCGTCCGAGATGGTGCCCCCGGCCCAGGTCGCGAGCTGCGTGGAGGCGCTCGATCAGGTTCGGCTGGTCGTTCCCGACGTGATCTATGCGGCGGTCGGAGCGAGCGCGGAATTCGTCCAGCCGATCATCGACGAGATCGAGGACGTGGAGCTCTCTCACGACAACTGTCCGCACCAGGCCATTCTGTGCGGACGCAGCGCGGCCATCGAGGTGGCGCGAGCACGTCTGCGAGAGCAGCGCGTGCTGAGCGAGGAGCTGCCGTTCCGATCGGGTTTCCACTCTCGCTTCTTCGCACCTTACCTCGCTCAGTACGAGCCCGCGATCGATGGAACACCCCTGCAAGCCCCGCGCGTCCCGCTCTGGTCCTCGACGACGAGCGCCCCGTATCCATCCGATCCGGCGGCCGTTCGCGATCAGCTGCGGCGCTTCTATCTAGAGCCCGTCCGCTTCCGTCCCCTGCTCGAACGCCTCTACGCACGAGGGACCCGCGTCTTCGTCCAGGTCGGAATCGGCAGCCTGAGTCACTTCGCCGGCGACACACTCCGGAGCGACGAACACCTTGCGATCTCGCTGCTGGACCCATCGAGGAGCCCACTCGCCCAGCTTCGCCGAGGCGCCGCAGCCCTCTTCGTCGAAGGCGCTCCCATCGACCTCGCGCGTGTCTTCCCGGAACAACGCCCGCGGCCAGGGGATGCGGACACGAGATCGACCGGCATCGGAACGAACAGCACAAGGGCGCACGCTTCCCGGGGGCCGAAGCTGCGACTCGGCAGCAACCTGGTGCGATTCTCCGAGCCACTGGATCTCGGAATCCATGTCCGCTCGTCCGTCGCGAGCGGTCCAGTACACGGGATCGAGGCCGCGAGCCGCGGACCCGTGCTGGCGGAGCTCGACGCCATGCTGAGAGAAGCGGGCGACGCGAGCCGTGAGATCGCTCAGCTGTTTGCGAACAGGTCCAGCGCACGCCCCGAGCCGGCGGCGCCCCCGCGTCCGTCCAGTCTGCGGGCCGCACGACGTCGAGAAACTCCGCGCGTGCAGACTGCGAGCGCGAAGGCCACTCCACGCCTCTACCACGAGGAGCGCCGCGTCTCACTGAGCTTGCTCCCCGACATGATCGACCACTGCCTGTTCCAGCAGCCCGACAGCGGGATCGAACCGGCCGATCTGTTCCCGGTGATCCCGATGACGGCGATGATCGCGCTCATGGGAGAGGTGGCCGCTCGGCAGTCTCCGGGAATGCAGGTGATCGGCTTCGAGAAGATCGTGGCCCTGCGTTGGCTTCCCGTGGAGCCGGAGATCACGCTGTCGATCAAGGCCAAGTTCGAGGCGTGGGATCGCTGCGAGGTCGAGCTCGGGCCGTATGCGCGTTGCGTCGTCCTGCTCGGGCACGCCTATCCGCAGGCTCCCACGGACGAGCTCGAGCCGCTGGAACAGCCGGCGGAATGCCACATCGACGTTCGAGACTTCTACAAAGATCGCTGGATGTTCCACGGACCCGCATATCGCGGAGTGGAAGCACTCGGACAGGTGGCCCACAACGGCATGCGCGGAACTCTTCGTGCACTCCCCGCACTGGGATCCCTGCTCGACAACGCCGGTCAGCTGATGGGTTTCTGGGTCCTGCTGTACACCGAGGTCGACCGCTTCGCCTTTCCCTTCCGTATCGACCGCATCGACTTCTTCGGACCCGAGCCAGAACCCGGGACGTTGACGCAGTGCGAGGTTCGGATCGACTCGCTCGACGACTCCGCCGTGCGCGCGCGCATGGACCTTCGAGTCGCGGGTGTCTCGATTGCGCGCGTGCAAGGCTGGGAGGATCGCCGCTTCGAGACGACCGAACGCTCGTGGGACGTCTTCATGAAGCCGAGCGTATCGCTGCTGGCGGAGACGCGTGAGGCAGCTCCCTATGTGGTTGCGCGCGAGCACTGGCGGACCGCGGCAGGCCGCGAGCTGGTGATGCGCCGCTATCTGAGCTCCGAGGAGCGAGCCGAATACTGGGCACTGACTCCAAACAGTCAGCGAGACTGGCTGCTGGAGCGGATCGCGGTGAAGGATGCGGTGCGCCATTGGCTCTGGCAGCGCGGGCACGGTCCCGTCTTCCCGATCGAGGTGCAGCTGCGCGAGGATGCAGAAACGGGGCTCCACGTGAGCGGCCGCTTCTCGGAAGATCTTCGCGTCTGCGTGGCCCATCAGCGGGGTATCGCCGTTGCGCTCGTCAGTAGCGTCGGCCGCCCCGAGATATCGATCGAAGCCAGCGTAGGCCCGGTCGAGGAAAGGCTGGAGGCGGCGGGGGAAGAACGCGCCGGCGAAGCGTTCGAGCAGAGCGGCGACACAGGCTACCGCGTTCGCTGGACGCTGCTCCCGTCAGACTGAGGCGGGGGAAGCGAGGGCCTCGGCCACCTCTCCGAGCGTGCGCTCGAAGTGACGCCGTAGCTCTTCGACCTGCTCGCGACGCACCACCGAGGCCTTGTAGTTGAAGTTGAAGCGCAGCTTGCCGTTGTAGTCGATCACGGTGAGCATCACCCCGAACGGGCGAATGACGGGGGTGGTGATCTCGATCGCTTCGACGCACCAATCCCTGCCGCGCAGGACCGGGAAGTCCAGTGCGATCAGGTTGCTCAGATTCAGATTCGCACTCGGTTCATCCGTCTCGAACACCGCTTTGCGTAGCCCATCGAGCGGGATGGGTGCGGTCATCGCACGCTCGAATACCAGGCGCTTCTTGTGAGCGTTGGTCGCGGCCTGGAGCTGCACCTGCTCTTGGATCGAGCGCATCAGCTCGAGCGGGTTGGGCTCCCGATCGAGGGAAAGCTCCGCCATGAACCCGGACAGGTGATTCGCAAAGGAGCGAAAGCGCCCGTGGCGCGGCCGCGTCTCGGCGACCAGCGAGAGCTTGACGCGTCCGGGCTCGACCCCGTTCTCGAGATTCCAGCGGCGACTGGCGATCGCGAGG
Source organism: Pseudomonadota bacterium (assembly GCA_003247575.1). Lineage (GTDB taxonomy): Bacteria > Myxococcota_A > UBA9160 > SZUA-336 > SZUA-336 > SZUA-336. The sequence continues at coordinate 46,066 of QJZC01000054.1, read as the reverse complement.
GCAGCCGCGAGCAAAGCGGCCAGGCCGACACCGGCGCGCTGGCGAAGCGGCTTCCACTTCACCAAGAGCTCGCGGTCGAGCACGAGATGCAGCATCTCGTCGCTCCCTCGAGAATCCGTCCACTGGTTCTCGATCAGACGCGTGAGCGGAGCCCGCCGCAGGCGCCAGCCAATGCCGGCCCAGATGCGCAGACCCGCCAGCGCCCAGAGGAATCCCTTCAGGCGGCCGATCTCGAGGGCGCTGAACTCGTCCTGTCGCGGATAGACCTCCAACTGATCGGGCGCGAGCGGCTCGCCGGTTGCGGCATGCTCCAGGAAGAGTGCGAAGTCCTGCAGCATCGCGATGAAGGCGCGGCCATCGGCCAGGGCATGATGCTGCTTGAAGAAGAGCCGGGCCGATCGCTCACCCGTCTGCGCGAGAGTCACGTGGAGCGGAAAGTCCGCGTAAAGATCCATGAAGCGATTCCGAATCTCGATCCGGAGCTTGGAGAGCGCATCTTCGGGACTCTGACGCAGGTCGACGTACTCGAACAGCTTTTCGATCGCGGCCGGCGACTGGACCTCGTAGTACGCGCTATGTCCCTTTGGCTGTGTAGCCGGATCGGGACGCACCAAGGAGACGCAGGTAGGATGACGCGACGCGAGCAGGGTCAGCGCGTGCGCACAATGCTGCGGATGCACCTGCCCAGAGACGATCAGCTCCCAGGTCGGCGCGTTCGAGCTTGCGTGCTCCAAGCTCGTCGCGGCCAGGCAACCCCGATCCAGGTAGTCCAGGGGGTACCGCATGGGGCCCAGAAGCGCTTCGGACGGCCCTGGTGCGCCTGGGCCGCTCATTTCGCCGCGGGTCCATTCGATCGCGGCGACACATCCTGGTCCTTGCGCTGGGCCGCACGCTGACGCGAGGCCATCCAACGATGTGGCGCGCGGGGCAGCCAACGCTTCAGCCAATCGATCAGGTAGCTCTCGACGCCGAGTCGCAGCTGCGGCGTGTTTCTCTGGATCGCGCGCACGATGCTCCGCGCTGCCTGCTCCGGCGTCCGCTTGACGACCTGATCAAACTGCTGCTGGGCGACGTCTACCCCTTCGGCCCAGCCTGGAGCGGCCGAAATCAGGTTCGTGTGCACGCCACCGGGAAACACGCAGGTCACACCGATGCCAGAGGCTGCCAGCTCGACCCACAACACCTCGCTGAACCCTCGAATCGCAAACTTCGATGCGGCATAGCCGGCCTGCGTCGGAATACCGATCAACCCGAACATGCTGGAGAGGTTGACGATGTGCGCTTCGGGGCGCTGCTTCAGATGCGGTAGGAAGAACTTGCAGCCGTACATGACTCCCATCAGATTCACCTGGATGACGCGCTCCAGATGTTCGATGGGGTGATCCTCGAAAGTGTATCCAGAAATGATTCCGGCATTGTTGACGAGCAAATCTACCTGACCATGCGCGGCCAGGACCTCGGCCGGCAACAGCTGCATCGCCTGCCGATCCGCCACATCCTTTACGTGGATCGAGGCAGTGCGCCCTTTCGCCTCGACCTCCGCTGCCACATCCTTCAGGGAATTTCCCTGGACGTCGACGAGCGCTACGGAGCAGCCACGTCCGGCAAGCTCATTTGCCAACGCGCGACCGATCCCGCTCGCAGCACCGGTGACGACTGCGACTTTGTTCTCGAGCTCCCGAATCGGAGAATCTCCCTGACTCGCGGGCCGCTCGAGATCTCTCGAACAGCCGTCGAGCTTCATGCGACGGATCGTTTCAGGCGCGACGCTCGACCGATCCCTTTCGAGCGACGATGCCCTTTCGAGCGACGCTTCCCTTTCGAGCGATGATGCGATAGGTATTCGACCGCGAAGCGAAGCGGCGCACCCAGGAATCCAGCAGCCTGTCTGCCGCGAAAGCCAAGACGAATGCGGGCCCCACGGTGCTCAGAACCGCGATCCGCCAAAGCGTGCGCAGGGGCGTCCGGGCGGGCTGCCAAGGCATTCCGACCGGCGGTGCCAGACTCTCGAGAATGGTGTAGAGCCAAAACGCGACATCGGACGAGAGGTTGGCGGTCGCACGGAGCTCGCGGACGACCTCGAAATGCCGCTCTTCGAGTGCTTGGCGCAGGTTCGTGAGCGGAACGAAATGGAGATGCTGCGGCTGAAACCAGGAAGCCCAACGTCGGCCGAACAGCGCGGCCAGAGGGTACTCGGGGTCCGGCACCTCGATCTGCAACATTCCGCCCGGAGCGAGAACGTGTGCGGCCGCGTCGAGCTCGGCTCTCGGATCGAGCGTGTGCTCCAAGTAGTGATGCATGCTGACGACGTCGTAAGCCTCGGTCAGCTTGGGCGCGACATCGGGGAACATCTGGCGGTAGGCCTTGGAGATCCAGCCGCGGCGCTGCGCCTCCTCGACGCCCTCGCTCATGTCGAGCCCATCGAACTGACATCCCGGCCAGACCGCAGAGGCCATGATGCAGAAGTGCGCCTGTCCGGTCCCGACATCCAGCCACTTCCGCGGCTCGTGTAGACCTTGCAGAGTCTCGGCACGCCGCGTGTAGAGGTCGGCGGAAGATTGCGCAGCCAGCTCCAGTGGGCCCTCCCACGCGCCGCCGTAGAAGTCCTTGTAGTAGAAGTCGAGCCCCTCGATGGACAACCGAGGATTTTGGAATACGTGGCCACACGCCTCGCATCGATCGAGTCGAAAGCGTCCCGGCTTGTGGTGGAAGAAGTCCTTCGTGACCAGACGCTGCACGAGGTCGGCCGCCCCGCACCAGGGACAATCCGTGCGGCGCGCCTCGAAGAAGGCTGCCAGCCCACCCGCGACCCAGCTCGCGTACTCCGCACGGCTCTCCCCCTCCCGCTGCAGTCGGCTCTTCGTCGCGGCGTCGCGCGCCTCTGGATCCGGCCGCGACGCACGGAAGAAGCGCACCAGATGGCGCGTCCACAAGCCGATGCGTCCGATCGCCTGCAGGCGAAGATCCTCGGGCTGGAGCTTCGACGAGCCGAACACCAGCAGCGGCTGAAGCTGAAAGGCGAGGATCGCCGCCAACGCCCAAAGCGGTGCGAACCAGAGGCCGAGACCAAAGAGCGCGAGCTCTGCGGTTTGCAGGCCGATGACCAAGCCCGTGGTCTCGCCCACCAGCGCGCTCCAGAAACGCATCGCATCCGGCCGGTCGGACGGGAGCGCAGACAGCCCCGGCAGAACGCCGAGCGCGGCCGCGGTACCGGCATAGTACTTGAGCTGGATCGTCGCGCGGGCGACCCGCTCGGGCTCCAGGGACTCTTTCTCCCCGAGCTCCAGCCGCGATCGCTCCAGGACATCGCGGCGCACGAGGATCGCATGGCCGGCACCGCGTCCCGGCGCCAAGCGATTCTGGGAGTAGTCGCGCGGATCGCACGAACGGACCAGGAGCAGGGCGCGCTCGACGGGGAGATCGGACGGGATCAGGTCCACCACGGCCAGGCCGCGCGAACGTGCGTACGCGAGCGCACGTTCGCGCACCTCCGGAGACAGACGCACCCCGCGTGCGACCAGGAAGAGATAGTCCGCGGCCGCATTGCCGCGCGTCGCCGGAGCCTGCGGCGTGATCGATGAAGGCGAGTTCGCCTGCAGAGCGGCCTCGCTGCCGACTTCTTCCAGCGCCAGCGCGCGACCTCGCGTACGCAGGCCGTTCAGCAGCACGCCGGCGAGGGTCAGTATCCAGATCCAGGTCAAATCAAGGCTTCCAGACGGCGTGCCGCCTGCAGCTCCCCTCCCGCCTTTCGAAAGGAGGCGCCGATGTGTTCGGCCGCGAGCCGATACGCTGGATTTTGGAGCACGTCGTCCACCGCGGACTCGAGGGCCGCAGGGCGAATCCGGCCGAACCGCACGCGGACTCCCGCACCCGACTTCGCAACCTGATCGGCGATCACCGGCTGATCGTCCTTGATCGGGCAGACGACCAAGGGCAGCCCACGCGCCAGGCTCTCGCACACCGTGTTGTGTCCGCCGTGGCACACGACCGCATCGACACGTTGCAACAGCGCCAACTGGGGAACCCGATCTCGCACCAGAATATGCTCGGGTGTCGGGCCCACCAGCAGCGGCGGAGCCACCAAGATCACCTGCCGATCCGGCCGCTTGAACGCTTCGAGCACGGCCGCATAGAAGCGCTGCCCCATCTCGGCGTTGACGGTCCCGAGCGACACCAAGACGCGGGGCCTCTCATCGAGCCACTCCCACGGGAAGGGCTCGCGCTGGGGCCGCCCCACCATCGAAGGTCCCACGAACGCATACTCGGCCGGGAACTTCGGCCAACCCACCAGCTCCGGGGTGCTGAACACCAGTACGAGCTGCTCCGAGAAGCGTAGATCCCCCTTCTCCATGGCCTCGGCTGGCACGCCGAACTCACGCTGGAGGTCCACCAGTGCCTGCTCGATCCACTCACGAATCCGGGGCAGCCGTGCGAATAGATCGGTGAGCTCAGCAGTCGTGGTTGCCGAGGTCGCCCAATGCAGCCCACGACGACGCGCGACGACCGCGCCGGCGAGCGCCTGCTGGTCTGCGACCAGGACGTCCGGTTCGAACAGATCCACCGCGCGCTCCACCCCCTCGACCATGGCGCGCGCGAGGGGTAGCTGGAAGTTCTCCCAGAGAAAGTGGAGTGCCGATGCTCCGCGGAGGCTGCGCGACTTCCCTTCGAGATCCTGCAAGATATCGGACGGCAGTGCTTCGAAGACCGGAAGCAGATCCGCTTCGCCGGTCAGCAGCGACGCTGCGGGGTCGGGATAGCCTGCCCATGCCACCGTATGCCCCCGGTCGCGCAGCGCCTGACCGACCGAGATCGTCGGATTGATGTGTCCGTGCAGCGGTGGAACGACGAACAGGAAGCGCCCCATGGATCAATCTCCGATCCCGTTTGCGGGTTCGTGAGCGGGTCCGTGAGCGGGTTGCTTCTCCAACCACTCGAGCACGTGTCCACGGACTTCCTTGGTCCGATCCATCAGAATCGAGTGTGCAGCATCCGAGAGGACTTCGAGCTGACAGGAGGGCAGCCATCGCGCCAGGTCGTGACCGCGTTCGATCACATCCGAGTGCTCGCCATAGACGGCGAGCGCAGGACAGGAGATCGTCGACAGCTCTTCTCTCCCGTAGGGAGGCACGTCGCGCAGATCCGCGATCAGCGACGTCTTCATGATGAAGTCCTCTGCGGCGGCAAAGCGACGCCGATGGTGACGCTTGTCATTCGCCTCGCGCCACGCCAGTACGCTCGGCTTGTGGACCCAGACGCCACCGACTTCGAGCGTACCCGCGACCTGCTCGCCCCACCCTTCTACCGGAAAGTGTGCTTCGACGAGAATCAAGCCCGCCACTCGCTCCGGATATTCGCGTGTGAACGCGAGCGACACCAAGCCACCATAGCTGTTCCCGGCCAGATAGACGGGATGCCGAATATCCAGCGCGTCGAGCAGACCCAGCAGATCCGCGACGTTGTCCGCGACCGTGTAGCCTTCGCGCGGGCGCTCCGACAGCCCGTGTCCGCGAAGATCGTAGAGGATCACCCGAGCATCGCGAGCGACCGGATTGGCCATCGTATAGTACCAGCTCGACAGGTTGTCCATGACGAGGCCGTGCAAGAAGATGACCGTCTTCTCACCCCTGCCCAGCTGCTGCACGTGAAGGCGCAGTCCGTTGGCGTTTACCCAAGACATCGCGAAATGAACTCGACCAACTGGCCCACACGCAAGTTCATGAGCTCGTGCACTTCCATGTCCGCGACCCAGGTGACGAAGTCCACTTCGGTGTAGCGCTCCTGCAGTCCTTCGGCCAACGCGACGAACTCGACACTTTCGATCTCCAGATCCGACTCGAACGTCGTCTCCAACGTGATGGGGACGTCCATCAGGTAGTCCTCTCCGATCACGTCCATCAATACCGAACGCACCGCCTCGAGCACGCTCTGGGTCTGATCTGGATCCATCTCAGCTATCGGCATCGATACCCCGACTGACAATGAACTCTCCTTCATTTACTCGTTGAGCCTTCTATCCCGCGATACAGAGGACGCATCGCGCTGTGTGCGGGAAGAGGATTGGATTCTGTTCACGCCGCTTCGGACTCGGCAGCCGGAGAGGAAGCCGGGTGATCGTCGATCCAAGCGACGACCTCGCGCAGCGTCTTCAGGCGGGCCAACTCTTCGACGACGGATTCGTCCAGTTCGCCATCGTCGGCGCCCGGAAGCTCGACGCGCTCGGCCAGCTCCGCCAAGATCTCCATCCGCTTGATCGAATCGATGCTGAGATCGGCCTCGAGATCCAGATCGGGCTCGAGCATCTCGGCCGGGTAGCCCGTGCGCTCACTCACGATGCCGAGTACGGCTTCCATGAGCGCCTCGCCGCGAAGCGCCTCCGAGGGTGTGGACACCGCCTGGGCGTCGCCCAGGGAGCCCAGACTGGAGACGTTCGTGGAGCCGTTCGTGGAGCCGTTCGCTCTGGACGGAGCCGGGGCCGAGGCCGGGCGTCCCGGCGTGCCCAGCTGCACCGTCTCCAGCGGAGCAAGCGAGACCCGCGAGGGTGTCACGGTGGCTCCCAAGTAGCCGAGCATCACGTCGCGCTGCGCAGCGACGAGCTCACGCATGCTGCGCAGATAGGTCTGAACCGCTTCGCCCCGTTCGCTCGGGCTGGACATCTGGGCCTCCCCCATGGTTCGAAAGGTCGTATTCGTCGGCAACAGTGCTCCTTCCAGAACGGCGCCCATCTGGTTGGCGCACCGTGTAGCCGTTCCCGCTGTACTGAGGACGTACTCGCTCGACTGGCCGAGGGCGGTTGCTCGATCCCGGATTCCACACCCATATTTCGTGCGCCATTTCGTACGCCAGCAACGGCGCCGCCGAGCGATTCGACGGGTGCAGGCTCGTGTTCGTGCATCCCTCCGGGCGAGGCCCGACGCGGCTCTTCTGGTTACAAGCTGCGGCATGCAAGCCAAGGCTTGCCCATCCCAGCTCGTCCAGCCTAGCGCCCTGACCCATCCGGCAAAGATGAGAACCCGATAAAGTTTCCGTAACACGGGGAGTTGCAAAGAAGAGCCCGCAAAAGGTGCTCAAGCGTGCCGGAGTGCCTCGATAATTCGCAGGGCCAGCGCACTGCGCGCCGGCAGCACGCCACCTGCCACCCCGATGAGCAGGGACAAGGCAACCCCCTGCAGAACTGCCGCCTGATCGATCACCAGCTCGAACGACAGACCGACCAGGTTCAGTGCAAACCCGTCGGCACCGAGCGAGACCGCGAGGCCGATCAGGCCCCCGATCAGCGAAACCAGGATGCTCTCGAGGAGCAGCGTGCCCGCCACGAACCAGCGGCCGAAGCCGAGCGCTCTAAGGGTCCCCAGCTCGCGGGTACGCCGGCTCATCGCGGCGTAGAGGGTATTCGTCCCGGCGAGAATCGCACCGAGACCCATGATGAACCCCACGAATGCCGCGATCGAGGCGAATGGACCCGAGAGCCTCTGAATCTCGAGATAGTACTCGGGCTCCGGGCGCGCCGAGACATCGAGATTCGGTGCGCTCTCCAGCTCCTCGGCAAGCTCCTCCGCGGAGGCGCGGGGGGAAACGCGAACGACGACCGCGGAGGCTCCGGTGCGGCCGAGCTGACTGCGGAGATCGTCCAGGTCCACCCAGATCTCACCGGCGAAGACCTGGCCCGGCGCGTCGAAGATCCCGGAGACCACGACCCGATCCGAGTTGATCCAGAGCTCGGTCCCCAGCTCGATCTCGAGCTTCCGCGCCAGCAGATTGCCCATCAGGATCTCACCGGGTCTCCTCGGATACACGCCGCGCTCGAGTCGCACGCCGTCGTGCACGTCGAAGGCACGTCGGGTGACGCCGCGATAGGTCACGAAGCGTCCGTCGCCCTCTCCCCGGTCGATGGGTGTGCGCCGGATCGAGCGCGTCATCAGGAACTCGACGCTGGCCATCGGATCGCCGCTCGCGTCCACCGCGATGCCACGCACCAAGCCGAGCTGCTGAACCGCCCGAGCTTCCAGGTACGAGATCTCCGCACTGGCCGCTCCCTCGGAGGTCACGAGCACGTTCAGAGGAGATCCGGTCGAGCTGGCGATGCGCGAGATCCCCTTCGCCGTGGCGGACATCAACACGAAGACCAGCACGGACACCGAGACGCCGAGCATCGTCACCGCCGTGCTGCCCTTTCGCGCGAGCACGTTTCGGAAGGCATAGATCAGGGTGATCGGCATTACATCGCGAAGCGCAGTGCCGTCGCGATCGGCATGCGGATGGCTCGAATCACCGGCTGCAGCGCAGCCAGGCCGCCGACCGCGAGCGCGAACAACGAGGTCCGTAGCAGAGCCCCGAGGTCCAGCAAGAAGTTGGGAACGGGCTCCCCTGGAGCGGCGAAGTAGCCGGTGTTCGCCAGAGTGGCGATGCCGAAGGCGCAAAGCCCCCCGACGAAGCCTCCCAGCACGGACACCAGCATCGACTCTCCGAGAATCATCCCGACGATCCACGGCTTGCTGAACCCGAGCGCGCGAAGCGTCCCGATCTCGACGGTCCGCTCGCGAATGCTCATCGAAACGCTGTTGCCGACGACCAGCACCGTCACCAGCAGCGTGAGGTAACAGATCGCCTCGAAGGCACCGAAGATCTCGGAGAATCCCGAAAGCACGCTGGCCATATGGGCCTTCTCCGACTTCGTGTCGGTGGGAACGCTGTAGTTGTTGAAGCGGGCGTCGATGAGGCGACTGAGGCTCGGGGCGAAGTCCGCACTCGAGGCCTTGACCTGGATGTAGGTCGCGCGCCCGCCGTCGCCCATTACGTTTCCCAGATAGTCGATGTCCACCAACGCTGCCCCGCCATAGAGGTCGTCCTCATCGATGTCGCCGACGATCGTGAGGGGCAGCGATGGGCCTTTCGAGCTGGTTCGAATGGTGACGCGGTCGCCGATCTTCCACTGGTTCGTCTCCAGGACGGAGCGACCCACCAGGGCCGCGGATCGGCTGCTGGCGAGGCGCGCGGTCTCGTCCGACGAAATCCCGGACATCGCGCGGATCTTGAAGATCGAGCTCCATTCGACCCCCAGGGCGAGCACTCCGATCTCCTCGCTGCGGCCCTTGCCGAAGAAGATTCGAACCGGCGAGGCCTCGACGACGCCCTGCGTATCGCGCAGCTCGGCCGCGTAGCTCCGCGGCAGCTGCGCTACGGCGATCCCAGAGAAGCCAGTGGCCGAGCGCGGTGAAACCGACAAGATGGCCCCGCTGGCGCGCTGCCGGAGATCGCGATCCATCGTATCGAGCGAGCTCTTCATCACCGTATAGAGGAAGAACGAGACCACGAGGCCGAAGAACGTGATGATGGTCCGGCGCGGATTTCGGACGAGCTGACGGCAGATCACGCGCAACGTCTCGAAAACGCGTCCCAGAACGATCATTCGGTGCCTACCTCGCGCCGCTCGAAGAGAGCCCAACCCAAGGGCTGAAGCCTAGCACTCTGGCCGAGTTTGGCGAAGTGGACGTCCTCGGTCCCGTGCTCAGCGACCACCCGAGCGCGCTGGCTCGCGCGGATGGCCTCCGGAGGGCTCCCGCGCACCGGAGTGGGCGCCGGTCGTGCGCTGCGCGATCGGGATCCGGCTCCAGGAACTCGACGATCCGGCAGGCAGATGAAGTGCAGGTCTGCCTCGTGCGCCACCGACACCACGTGGTGCCGCGCAATGTCGCGAGCCGTGCAGGGGCCATGGGTGGGCCTGTGCTGCTCTGACGCCCTTCGTCTCAGGGCTTGATGGCGGGGACGGAGGTGGGGTTTCCAGCGGCGCTGCCTAGGGTCGTGAGCTCCCCCTCCAGGAGTCCAGAGATGCCCTGTTCGGAGGAGGGGGAGCCTACCGGGGTCAGAACGCCTTGACCAGCGTACCGACCGTCACGTGGGGAAAGCTCTTTCCAGAGAAGTTGAGCAGCGCCGTCTGAGAATACTGAAGCTGCATGAACTCCCCTTCCTTCTCGTCGACGACCGTCTCGATCGCGAAGACCGACTCTACGGACGGCGCGTCGGCATTCTGGCAGATGAAGGGAATATTCGAGATCCCACCCACCTTGGTCGAGGTGATGAGCCGAACGATCGACTTCAATGTCTTTCCCTCGCCCTCGACCTGCTTCTTGAGCGTGTCGCGCAGCATCTGGTTCGGGTCATCGACCACGGCTTGTGTGATCGCCGGAGGCAGAGGGGCAGAGCGAAAGGCGTTGGGAGTGGACAGGTCGTATTCTCCGAATGGATTCTTGGAGCCTGCTGCCGGCGGTTCTCCGCCAATCTCGAAGGGCACCGTATTGGCCGGAGGAATCTCCGGCAATCGATCGAACTCTGCGATCTGACTGAAGCCTACGATACAGAATGCATTTCCGTGCGGGATCGTACTCATGCGAGCGATGCTGGCATCTGCCTTGGGCTCGGAGGTCGGAGGGATGTTCAGCCACATCCCAGGCTCGATGTGCAGAGCGTCGCCGGTCAGCTCATCCGTCACGCGGTGCATGTAGGTCACGCCATAGATGGCGATGTCGTCCTGCACGCTTCCGCGATTGAATACCGGAGATCCGATGGAAGTGAACTCGATGGTCTCACGCAGGATGTTCAGCTGCAAGAAGATGCCATTCTTCGACTTCCCGGAGAAGTCGGGACGCGCGATCAGGCTGAACCCCGTGCCCTGCCAGAACCCGGGAAGGTCCTTGAGCGGCCCGAGCCGGTCGGCGGTGGCGGACTGGGTCGAGGCTACTCGCAGCTGGGGGCTCGTAAGTGAAGTCAATGGTTCATCGTGGCTCATGTTCTCTCCTTCGTGTGAGCTCGCGCTCGCTAGAGTCCGGTCACCTGGCGCAGGTACTGCCTCGCCATCTTTGCGCAGGCGAGCGGATTCGCCTTGGCGGGATTCTGTTCGGCCTCGACGACCAGCCACCCCTTGTACTGGGCGTCGGCAAACGTCTGGAGTATCGGCTCGAAGTCGATGCAACCATCGGGATCTCCGGGCACCGTGAACACACCGGCTTCGATGGCGTCATGAAAGGACAGCTGCTCGCAAAGTGCGCGCTCGAGCTGGGGCCTCCGGATGTTCTTGAGATGCACGTGTTTGATCCGATGGGCATAGGCCCGTGCACAGTCGAGGGGGTCATCACCCGCGTAGGTGAGGTGGCCCGTATCCAGCAACAGGAACACCGTTTCCGGATCGGTAACCGAGGCAAGGCGGTCGATGTCCGCTCGCGTCATCACACCCGTGCCCATGTGGTGGTGGTAGCAGAGGCGCATTCCCTCGGTCTTGGCCATCGCGCCGAGCTTGTTCAGGCCCAGTGCGAGCTCCTCCCACTGGTCGTCTGTAAAGATGGGACGGTTGGGGACCAAGGCGATGGGCCGCTGGTGAGATGAGCCCCCCAGCTCGGCGACCACCAGGTCCGTACCGCCCATCGCTTTGATGAAATCGAGCGACTTTCTGAAGTCGCCGACCGTCTTTTCCGACATCGCGTGGATGGTGAAGTAGGTGCTGGTCCAGGGCTCGGAGATGCGAAGACCGCGCAGCTCCAGTGCAGCCTTCAACACGCTGGGATCGGTGGGATACTTGTGTCCGACGCTGCACCCGTCGAAGCCCGCGAGCGCCATCTCGCTCACGCACTGTTCGAATGGAATTCCGATGTCGATGTCCAGGAAGTCGTCGTTCCACCACGAGGTGGGCGTTACGCCGAAGCGTATCGATCCCGGTTCGAACATCGTCTGTTGGTGGGTCATCTACAGCCTCCTCCCGGGGTGTTCAGCCCCGAACTCCCCGCAGCAACTCCGCGACGAGTCCGGTCCAGCCCGTTTGGTGCGAAGCGCCGATGCCCGCACCGTTGTCGCCGTGGAAGTATTCGTAAAAGAGCAAGTGGTCCCGCCATTCGGGGTTCGTCTGAAAGGTCTCGTTCCCGCCGAAGACAGGGCGCCTTCCGTCCGCTCCGCGCTCGAAGATGGAAACCATCCGTTCCGTCAGTCGGTCGGCCACCTCGCGAAGCGTCGCCCGCCGTCCGGAACCAGAGGGAAATTCCACCGTGAAATCCTCACCCAGAAACTCGTGGTAGCGCGCGAGGGTTTGAACGAGCAGGAAATTGATCGGGAACCACACGGGACCCCGCCAGTTGGAGTTGCCTCCGAACAAGCCCACCGCCGACTCGGCAGGTTCGTAGCGCTCAGTCAGCACGGTGCCATCGACATTCAGCTGATATGGAGGATCGAGATAGGCTCGCGAAACACTGCGGACGCCGTGTGGACTGAGCATCTCCGACTCGTCGAGTACGTGCTGCAGGATTCGCTCGAGGCGATCTGGCTTGACGAAGGCCAGTAGGTGACGCTGATTTCCGTTCTGCTGGGTGACGAGGATCTGATCGAGCAGCTCCGGGTGCTGCTTCAGGAACCAGTCGATCCGCGCGCGGAGGCCACTCGCGATCGACTCCTTGAGCTGAGCGACATCGATGATGAAGCACGGGAAGAGGGCGATCACACCAACCAGGGAACGCAGCTTCACCTGTAGGTAGCGCGCGGACCCAGGCCGGCCGACCCTGAGGACATCGTAGTAGAAGCCGTCGTCCTCGTCCCAGAGAGAGACTTCCTCTTCACCGTCGTAGTGGACACCATTGATCGCGTCGGTGATGAACACGAAGTGCTGGAAGAACTTGTCGGCCATGCGCTCATACTCGGGCCTGCCCGCCTGGCTCAAGCGCAGCGCCATGTCCATCAGGTTCAGGCAGAACATCCCCATCCAGCTCGTGCCATCCGACTGGCTCAGCTCTACGGGCTCGTGAATCTGCTCCGCCAGCTGGGCCACGTGACTTCGGTCGATGATCGAGATGTTGTCGAGCCCGAGGAAGCCGCCTCCGAAAAGGTCATTTCCGTCCGCATCCTTGCGGTTGCTCCACCAGGTGAAGTACATCAGGCAGTAGCGAAAGATCGCCTCGAGGAAGTCGTAGTCACCTTCGCCGCCGTGCATCTGGCGCTCGATCTCGAAGATTTGCAGCGCTGCCCAGGCATGCAGCGGCGGGTTGACGTCACCGAAGGCCCATTCATAGGCGGGAATGGCGCCTGCCGGGGACATGTACCATTCGCGCGCGAGAGCCAGCAGTTGGTTCTTTGCGAACCGAGCGTCGATACGTGAGAACACCACCGCCTGGAAGCACAGGTCCCATGCAGCGAACCACGGATACTCCCAGGTGTCGGGCATCGTCAGAATGTTGCTGGCGTACAGGTGCCTCCAGTCCCGGTTTCGGCTGCGCCCCTTGGGCGGACTAGGCTGAGTGGGATCTCCGTCCAGCCACTGACTCACGACGAAGTAGTAGTATTGCTTGCTCCAAAGCATGCCGGCATATGCTTGACGCAGAATTGCCTTTCGCTCTGCGCTCAATCCCTCGGGAGTGATACCAGCCCACCAGGCATCGGCATCGGCCTTTCGGTCCGTGAAGGTGGCGTCGAAGCTCGCATCGAACGGCTCGGAAACCTCCAGTCTCGAGCTGAGCCGCAACTTCAGGGTCTTCGTCGCGTTCGGTGCGAGCTCCAGCGTCCAGCGCGCCGAGGCCTTCGTACCAGTGGCCTGCGGGTTTACGGTCTGGCGGCCGGACACGATGTAGTCGTTGATCCCGTCCTTGGGATAGCGCGGAGAGTTCGACGCACCGAACAGGCGCGCGGAGTTTGTCTCGTTCTCGGTGAACAGCAGCTCGGCGGGTCCATCGCAGTAGAGCATCATCTCCGGTTCTGACGCTCCTGCAGGCATGGCGTGCAACCTGCCGACACCACCCGGACTGAAGCTCCCGCTCGTCTGCAATCTTGGGCGCTCGGCGTCTTCCACCCACGACCACTGATTGCGGAACCAGAGCGTAGGGAGCACGTCGAGCACTGCGGCTTCGGGACCCCGATTGGTCACTGTGATCTGGATACAGATGTCCTCGGGGCTGGCCTTCGCGTAGGTCACACCCACGTCGAAGTAGCGGTCTTCCTCGAAGATTCCCGTGTCGATGAGCTCGTACTCGAGCGCGTGCGGGTCCTCGAGCTTGCGGCGAGCATTTTCAGAGACCAAGTCCTCGTAGGGAAACGCGCGCTGGGGATACTTGTACAGCCACGTCATCCAGCTGTGCGTCGGCGTGTTGTCGAGAAAGTAGTAGTACTCCTTTACATCCTCGCCGTGGTTTCCCTCATTGTTGGTCAGGCCGAACAGCCGCTCCTTGAGGATGGGGTCTCGCCTGTTCCAGAGGGCCAAGGCGAAACAGAGTTGCTGCTTGTCGTCCGACAACCCTGCCAGGCCATCCTCGCCCCAGCGGTACGCGCGACTACGGGCGTGGTCGTGTGGAAGGTAATTCCACGCGTCCCCGCCTGCGCTGTAGTCCTCGCGGACCGTGCCCCACTGCCGCTCGGACAGATAGGGGCCCCAGGTCAGCCATCCGGGCCCGGGATCTCCAGAATACGCCTCAGTCACTCGCTTGGCTTCTCGGCCAGATCGAGGTGCCATTTTCGCTACGCCTCCCCTTGGGCAGATGCCCGCTGCGGCGCGTGAGGTCGGTTTCCTGCTCGTGCTCCGACGACTCGATCCAGTGCACGGAGCACTTCAGCGACGCTCCACGCCTGTGCGATACAACCGCGCGCAGCGAACGGCGCATCGCCGTCGAAGATCTCGCTGATGCTTCCGAGCCCCGCAGCTGCAAGGTGATCCCCGAGCGGCTCGAGGATGCGCATCGCGGCGTCCGGATCCCGCAGGATCTTGAGGTGAGCCTGCACATAGGGGCCGATCAGCCATGCCCACACCGTCCCCTGGTGATACGCACCGTCTCGGTGCGAGGAGTCTCCGGCGTAGGTCCCTTGGTACTCCGGATCCGAGGGCGCGAGCGATCGCAGTCCGAACGAGGTCAAGAGCGCTCGGCTGCATGCTGCGAGCACCTGACGTTGCTGCTCCTCAGCGAGTGGGCTTTCCGGCAGGGAAATCGCCAGGAGCTGGTTTGGGCGCAGCCGAGCTTCGTGTCCCGACGGGCCGTCGAGAACGTCGAAGCAGTATCCTGTGTCCTCGTTCCAGAATCTCAGGAACCCCGTGCGCGCGGCCTTGGCCCGGCTCGCCCAGGGTTCCGTGGACTCACCGATCTGCTCGGCGAAGGCCACCATCGCGACGAGGGCATTGAACCAGAGTGCGTTGACCTCGACCGGTTTGCCGATGCGCGGCGTGATCACGCGATCGCCGACCTTGGCATCCATCCAGGTCAACTGCACGCCCTCGCGTCCCCCGAAGAGCAGTCCATCGGCGGGGTCTACACGGATGCCGTAGCGTGTACCTTCGACATGCCACTCGATGATCGAGGACAGGGTGGGCCACAGATCGCGCAGCAACTCGTCGTCGCCCGTTGCTTCGTGGTACGCACGAATTGCCTGAAAGTACCAGAGTGTGGCGTCGATGGTATTGTACTCGGGAGTCGTCGCCCCGTCGGGGAAGCGGTTGGGCAGCATGCCCTGGCTTGTGTAGCGAGCGAACGTTCTGAGAATCGGCGCGGCCTCTTCGCTCCGCCCGGTATTGAGGGTGAGGCCAGGGAGGCTGATCATCGTGTCCCGGCCCCAGTCCTCGAACCAGTGGTAGCCGGCGATCACACTGCGACCCTTCTCGCTATCGCCAGAAGGACGTTCGACGACGAATTGATCGGCTGCGAACACGAGTCGCTCTGCCCAATCCGGCCAGCTCCCGTGGCTACGCGCTTGCGTCCAGGCTACGACCAGCGATCGATCTCGCGCCTGGCGTCGCTCGAGGGCCCCGAGATCGATGGAAGGATCATCCTCTGCGCTCGCCAAGACGAGCCACGTCTCCCCGGGCTGCAAGGTGACTTCGAGCGTGGCGGCGTGTACGTGGTCGTCGGTGTCGCGCAGGCCACGCCGGGTTTCGGCGGGCAGCAAGAAGCCGCGGTAGAGTTCGTTCGCGGCTCGGGCGGTGCCTGCGGACGCTCGCAGCACCAGCGGGCGCGCGCCGTCGCCGCCCGAGACCACCCGCACCCCGGCGTCGATGGTGCTCACCTGGGCTGGCCATGCCGTTTGTCCGGTATTGTGGAAGATCCGGTTGTCCACGATCGCGCGGACGGACATCGAGATCGGTGCAGCCGACGAAACCAAGGTCCACGCCACCCACGTGGTGTTCGCTCCGTGCTCCATCCAGACACGCTTGTCCAAAAGAGCGTCTCCGAGCGCATAGCGCCAGGTCGGCACCGAGCCCTCGAGCTCGAAGCTCTGGATGTTCCGTGTTCCTTCTGGCGCGATCGTTCCTGAAGCCCACCGATTCGTAGCCAGCTCGAAGCGTGTCCCTGTGTACTCGATGGTCTCGTCCAACTTGACACACATCACGCGCCGGTCCACGGGGGGCTGAAGCGCGGCGACGAGCAGTCCGTGGTAGCCGCGCGAGATGGAACCGCCGACTGTGCCGGAGGCGTAGCCCCCGATGCCGTTGGTGACGAGCCACTCACGGTTCTCCGCCGTCGTCAGCGAGCCCAGCAGCGCGCGCCCCAATCGGACGCTCATGATGCAGGCCGTCCAGAGTCTCGCTTCTTGGTGCCCATGTGTGTTTCTCCTGTCCCTGCGGCGCGAGCCACTGTCAGCAAGAAGGGAGTCAGCACGGCTGCTCGATCTCGCAGAACTCCGCACGAAGCTTGGCAAGCGATGCCTGCGCGGCGTCGTACGCGCTCGGCCCGATCGCGGGTTCGTCGAGCCCAGGAATCCAGTACTTCCTACGGCTCAGTCGGAGCCCAGATGCAAAGTCGGGCACAGCGTTGAAGATCTCGATCGCAACGGGTCCGTCGTAGTGGGACAAGAGCGGCCGAAAGATCGGTTGCCACGGCAGCCAGCTCGCTCCCAGGCTTCCGCGATCCGGAGCAGATGCCTGGGCGTAGTGGAGTCTGCCCGCATCCGCGAGCGCAGCGACCTGCTTTGCGAAGGTCTCTGGCCCCGCGCCGTCGAGGGTTTCGTGCGCGCTGTCGATGACGACGCCGACCTGTCTCGAGGGCACTCGCTCGAGAAAGTCTCGAACCTGCGCCAGCGTATTGGGCCCCGGGGTTTCCCAGTGTGAGATGGGCTCGATGGCGACCTTTACGCCCTTGGTGGCGGCGTACTCCCCAATTTCGTTCAAGATGGGCGCTGCGTTTCGATAGCGCCGCTCCAGCGAGTCCTGGAGCGCGTCGCTCCAGAGTGGAGTGCCGTTCGGCGCCGAGTGGACGAAGCCACCGTAGGGAATGACGACTGGACCCATCATCACCTCCGCCCGCAATGCCGAGGTGATATCGATGCGCGAGCGGAGGAACTCCGCGCCGGCTGCGCGTACCTCCGGATCATCCGAACTCGGGTCCAGAGAGGGAGTTACGCCGACGTTCGTGGCCAGCTCGATGTGTTCGAGCCCGGTGTCATCCATCTCCTGTCTCAGGCGTGCGTAGGCCTCGACCTCGTCCCGATACGTCGGATAGGTGATCTCGAACGCCGGAGAGCGCCCGGCGTGCAGCTCGAATCCGTCGTAGCCGTATCCTGCGAGCTTCTTCATGTGGCCGCAGTATGCAGATCGAAGATGCTCGTCATACAGCCTCGTGTTCGAGTCGAACATGAAGAAGCTGAAGTAGATCGGTCGTTTCGATGCCACGCGCGGATCTCCCTGCGTTCGATTCACTTGCACCCTGAACGCGGCGGACGGTGTCGGGTGCGGCTGGAGGTTGTCTGCAGTGCGTCCCTGTCGCAGCGAGCCTCTAGGTCCCTCACACCTGCGGGATCTCGGGCGGCAAGGCCCAGGAGCCATAGCCAGGGGCGCGGGCACCCGCGGGGTTGGCTCCAATCGCCGGCCACAGGAGTCCTTCGGTGTAGGCATTCGGGGAGACCGTGAAGGTCACGTCCGCCTCCCGAACCCCCCACCGCTCGCGCCAATTCCTGGGAAGCTGGTACCAGATTCCGACGTACCAAAGCTTGATGATGTTGCGCGCAATCGGCCCGAGTTTCTCATTGCCGAAGATCTGGCGTCGCAGCAGCTGTTCTCGCTCGGCTTCTTCCCTGGGTTGCAGTTCTGCGTAGGCAGAGAGCAGCTCATCGACAACGTCGGGGCCGACGATACGGTCGAGTGTTCCCAGGTACTCACCCGACTCACCCGTCCCGCGTAGCTCGACGATCTTGAAGCCGGTGACCTCGGCGGAGAAGCGCAAGAACACGTCGATCGCGTGATGCCTCATCGTGCGAACTCCGCGACCTCGAAGGTGGGTGCGGCGTTCGCAGGTCCGTCGGGTTGTCCGGCGGCGGCGGAATCTGCGCTGGCCTTCGAGGCCGGGAGGGGATTGCGCATGAGCTGCATGGCCCCATTGCGTAGTCGGAACATCTTGGGGACCGCATCCAGCAGGAGTTGAGGCTTGCCGTTGAATGCTTCGGTCACGAGCGCCAGGAACTCTGCGTAGTCTCGGTTGAAGTCGCGAGCGTATTCGTAGAGCTCCGACGACGCGTCGAATTTCTCGAGTCGAGGATTGGTATAGGTGGGGTAGACCGCCGTCCAGTCGACCTGGCACGGCGGACCCTTCGGATCATGCGGAACGTCCCCCGGCTCATAGTATTTTCCGAGTTTGAGCTGTTCGAATCTATAGAAGTGGGCGAGCTCTCGCTCGGCGTCGTAGATTCCGCCGCCGTCCCCCTCTCCCTGACCGGTGATCAGTCCGATCGCGGCGCGCGCCGACTCCATGCATACGACCGGCCTGAGCTCTCCACCGCCGGAATAGTAGTACTCCGAGGTGATCTGTCGCTTCGGATCCCCAGAGAAGAGCGCTGCTCCATGTACTCGGTACAGGTGCTCGAAGCCGCGTTCGATCTCCTGGTAGAAGTCTCCAATGCTGTAGAACTCGAGCTCCTCGTCCTCGGGGCATGCGGCGAGCTTGGCCGTGCCTCGAGATCGGCGAGGAATACGCCGTGTGTTCGCATCCGGGGCAAGACCGGGGCGTTCGATCTTCAGGAAGGTATCCAGTGCACTCGGAGAGAAGCACTGCAGGCTCACCTGGAAATCTTTCTCACCGTCCGGAAGATAGGTGGGAAACTCGGGCACGAAGTCTGCCCGAGTCAGGTCCGGCTTGCCCCCGACAGCATTCATCAGATTGGCCGCGATGGTGAGATGCAGCATCTCTTCGACCACCACCACGCGAAGGATGTGATACGCATCCGAGTTGGTCTGTGGATGAATCGAGTACATCGCGCTGAGGTACGCAGGAATCGTGGCGTGCTCGAGTTGCATCGCGCGATACAGATAATCTTTGAGGCAGTCAATCGTCTGGATGTCGGTCGCGGCCATCTTGTCCTCCGGTGAATTCGATGGATTCGTTCAGCGCAGCTCTTCGAGCATCGCCTGGGCGGTCTTGAAGCACAGCGCCGAGAGCGTCAGCGTCACGTTGGCTGTGCCGATCGAGGGCATGCTTCCCCCTCCGACCAGATAGAGATTCTGGTGATCCCAGGAACGCTGATCGGAATTGACCACCGAGGTGTGCTTGTCGGTTCCCATGATGTGGGTTCCCGCCAAGTGATTTCCGCCGCGGATGATGTAGCCGTCGCCCTCGTAATGGATGTAGCCATAGTCTGTCGGGTCATAGAACGTATAGTCGCGGGCCCCGAGGCGCTGAAACACCGTCTGCGCAAACCGACGCGCATAGGCGACGCCCCGCATCGTGTAGTCGGGGACCGAGAACGATACGACCGGGCGCATGTTTCCGAGCGCATCGGTGTATGCAGGGTCCACCGTCACCCGGTTGCTCGGATTCGGAAGCACCTCGACCATGAAGGCCAGCAGAAGCTGGCTGGAGATCCGCTGGGCCAGGTCGCGCCTCAACTGGGCGCCGAACTGATTGTGGTCGTCGACGAGGTTCAGCAGGTCGGTGTAGGGAGACCCGACGGCCCAGCCCCAACCGTCGTTGTGGATGTCAACGCTGAAGGCCGCCTGGCTTCGCCGAAAGCTTCCGCCTCGGAGGTCTACGATGCCGCCAGTGGCATTCGTTCCTCGCATCGTGCCGGCGACTTCGGGCAGGAGAGCCCAGTTGAGCAGATAGGCATGATCCATCAGATTCCGGCCCACGAGCCCGCTGGTGCTGGGTAGATTGGAGGCGAGCAGGAGTCGCGCCGTCTCGATCGCGCCGGCGCTCAGCACGAACAGCTGTCCCCGGATGTTCCCGGTGACGAAATGCGGCTCGTCCGGATCTTCGTAGTACTTCACCTCGATATGGCTCACGCGGCCGGTCTCCGGGTCGACGTGCACCTTCGAGGCAACGGCCTGCGTGAGAAGCTCCAACCGCTCGGTCTGAAGCGCCTTTGCAAGGGTCTTTCCTGCGTGATACTTCGCCTGTACAGGACAGATCGGAACACAGTTGTTGTTGCCCTGGCAGCGCTCTCCCTCCTCGACCTGGTGTGTGCTGACGGCCCCGACCGGAACGTACCCCTTGCCACCGTCGTACTCGGAATTCGGAATCCCGTTTCGGCCTTGCGGATAGGGGCGAACCTTGAGCGGGTAGCGCTCCCCGTCGATCTCTACCTCTGTGCCTCGAATCCCCTTGTCGACCATCCGATCGAGGTAGGACAACGGGAGCCCGCGCATGGGAAACACGTAGTCGTCTGGGAAGCGCAGGTCCAGGTAGCGCTGATCTTCGACGTCGGCCGATACTCCGATCTCTCGCTCGGCTTGGCGATAGAACGGCTCCAGCTCGTCGTAGCTGATGGGCCAGTCCGCCGCGCGGCCGAAGCGGCTCGCCATTTCGAAGTCTTCCGGCAGCATGCGTGGGGTCTTGGCTTCCCAGTGCATCGAGGTTCCGCCGAGCACACGCGTGTAGGTGGTGTCAGAGATGAACGGGCCCGTCTGGACGATGTAGCCCGAAGTCTCCGGCTGCCCCGGTGCCACTGGACGGACAGTCGTCCCCCGCGGCATCGGCGCATTGGGATTGACAGGATAGGGTGACTGATTGTCCTTGACCGCTGTGGCGTAGAACCTCTGAAGGTACTCCTCGTATCCCTTGACGGTGATGTCCTCACCGAGGCCTGCTTCGACCATCAGAACGCGCTTTCCCGCTCGGCTGAGTTCATTTCCGATGATGGCACCGGCTACGCCAGCTCCGACGATGACGACGTCGTATGTGTGCTGGCACGCCGCCTCGAGCTGAGTCTTCTTTGCGGCCTGGGACGGAAACCTCATGCGATGTATACCTCCTGCGTCTCGCGCGCGTTCCGGGGAGACGGATTATTCGCTCGTCAGTTCCGATACGAGATGCTCCGCTGTGCGAATGGCCAGCGCCGCAATCGTGAGGGTAGGGTTGGAGGTACCCATGGACGGGAAGCTCCCTGATCCGATCAGATAGAGATTCTTGTGCTCCCAAGAGCGCTGCTGGTGGTCGACCACTGAGGTGGCGGCGTCGTCACCCATCAGGTGTGTCCCGGCGAAGTGGCCCATTCCGTGATAGTGGAAGGTTCTGTCGCGGTACTGGACCGAGGGGAACCAACTGGCCTTCTCGGGATCGGTGTGATCCTCGATGCCGGCATGGTCGAAGATGGCTCGGGCTACTCGGGCCGCCTCGGCCATTCCGGCGAGGCTGTACTCGTGGATTCTGTAGTCGATTGCGGGCCTCGGGTTGCCCAGTGGATCCAGGAAGCGCTGATCCAGTCGTACCCGGTTGCTCTCTTCTGGTAGCTGCTCTACGGCAAGCGACAGACGCACCTGCCGCGAAAGCGTCGACTCCAACTGCTGGCGAAGCGAACGACCGAAGCGCCCGTGATGCATCACCTCGTCGAGCACGGTCGAGTCGGGAGAGCCCGTGGGCGCCTTCCAGCCATCGTTCCCGACATCGAAGCGGAAGGCGGCGTGTCCAGCCCGGAACGACCCGGAGCGAAAGTCCTCGATTCCAGCAGTCGAGAGTGGGCCGCGAAACGGGCCGATCGGCTTCGGGGCCAGACCCCAGGCATAGAGCGTCGGGTGGTCCATCAGATTGCAGCCGACCAACTTGTTCGTTCCCTCGAGCCCAGATGCCAGCATCAACTTCGCGTTCTCGACTGCGTGCGCCGCGATCACATAGCGCCGTGCCTTGGCCTCTTGGACTGTGTGTGTGCTCCCGTCGTACTGCTTGTAACGAATTCCCCGAACGGCTCCGGTGACAGAGTCGACGTCGATCTCGGAAGCGACCGCTCGTGCCCGAAGTTCCATCTTCCTGGGCTCGATTTGCGCCAGGGTGCGGCCGGCGTTGTACTTGGCCTGGACGGGGCAGATCGGAGTGCACGACGTGTTGCCTTGGCAGCGCTCTCCGAGGAAGGGCTGCCGAGTTCGGCCCTCGTCACTCCGGTCGAGGGCCCCGGTGGGTTGATAGCTGGGTCGAGGGATCGAGTTGCGTGCGGCGGGATAGCTGCGGATATGGACCGGGATCGCACGCTCGCCGATGGACACTTCTAGACCGTCGGTGGCGTCGGAGAGCCACTGGTCCGAGTAGCTCAGCGGGACTCGCTCCATGGGGTAGTCGTAGCCGTCCGGAAAGGTCAGGCCATGATACTGCTGATCTGAGACGTTCGCCGACACACCGAGATCCCGCTCCGCCTTGCGGTAGAAGGGCTCCAGATCGTCGTACCGCAGTGGCCAGTCGCGTCCGACGCCATAGAGAGACCGGAGCTCGAAGTCTTCTGGCAACATGCGTAGCGAGACTCCGAGCCAATGTAGAGTGGACCCCCCCTGAACGCGCGAGTAGCTGCTCCCGTAGAGCTGAGGTCCGTTCTGCACGAAGTAACCGTTGTTGTAGCGAAGGTCTGCGGTGTCCGGTTGCGGTGCATTCGGATCTGCCGGCCAGGCGGACTCTGGTCCCTTACTGCGGGCTTCGTAGAACGTCTGGAGGTGCTGGGTGTAGCCGCTCAGTGACTGCGCGCTGGCCGGACCCGCTTCGAGAATCAGAACGCGGAGTCCACCATCGGTCAGGTGTTTGGCCAGTACCGCCCCGGCCACTCCAGCTCCTACGACGACGACGTCATACTCCTGCGCGCTCATCGTTCCTCTCCTCGGGGTGGTCGCGACCAGGACGCAAATCCCTGCATGTCGCCCCCTGGCGGGTGCGCGCCCACCAGCTTCCACTGAAGGCCGGACAGGTAGGAGTTGGCAGAGACGACGCGCGTGGTGTCCTTGGGCGAGCAACCATGAGAAGCACGCCATGTGTCCGGCAACTGTTGCCAGGTCCCGCAATACCAGAGCACGATGACGTTCTTGACGATTGGGGCCAGGACCGGATCGGAGAGGATCGAGCCTGCAATCTCCGCCTCGGTCGCGTGGTCTGTGACAAGGTCGCCGATGGCTGCAAACAGAGTGTCGAGCACCGGCGTCTCGAGCACAGCTTCCAGCGTCTCCAGGTATTCCTTGGCCGCACCTGTGCCGAACAACTCGACTCGGCTGAATCCCGTCAAGCGTGTCGAAGCTTCGACAAACATCTCCAGGCGGTCCATGTCCCTCCCTAGCTAGCGCGTGAGGTTCCTTCCACTTGCGTCCGCCATCTCGTCGCATGAAGCTCGGGATGGAACGGAAGACTCTGCGCAAGGGGAATCGGCGAGGCGTGAGGTGACGCGACTACATCTCGAGGCGCCTCCACACGATCTCGTTGCTGAGCCGACCATCAGGCTCCTTGACCTGCAGTACGAGCTGAGACCCATCGAGCACGAACGGGCGGGCCTGGTGGGTTCCCGACCAGTTTGGGAAAAGGCTGCCGTCCAACAAGTGGACGACGCTTTCTCCCTCTACTTGGTAGCGGCCGAAGTAGGCCAGGCAGGTGGAGTAGGCGTGCGCCCGTTCTGACAGGGTCCCACCGAGTGCGTCGTCCGTCTTCAGCTTTTCGCGGTCCGCCTGAACCATCTGCACGGCCATGTGCCCTTCCGGGGTATAGATCAGGAGCCCGTCGGGTCGTTCTCC
Organism: Pseudomonadota bacterium; assembly: GCA_003247575.1. Lineage (GTDB taxonomy): Bacteria > Myxococcota_A > UBA9160 > SZUA-336 > SZUA-336 > SZUA-336. Next base: position 22,161 of record QJZC01000054.1, on the reverse strand, counting down.
AAATGGGTAAAAACTCGTTCCATCGGTCTCATAGCGGCGCCAGGTCTCGAGTGCCCAAGTTCCAACTATCTTCATCGTCTCGTGCCCCAGCTCTGGTGGACGGGTGTCTCGAGTTCGGAATGCCGCCTGTGATCAGGATGAATAGGTGTCTTCACCACAGAGGTTACACGCATCGGCGGGAGCACTCTGATCGAGCATACTTCTCGCTGGAGAATACGGAATAGGAACGCACTTTCCTGAGGGCTAACCGGTATAGGAGGTCAGGAGTCCTCTTGCGCTGAAATGGATCGAAGTACGTGGAGCCGGATGCGCTGATCGAGGGGGTTTCGTGGGCGCCGGAGGGCTGGCGATGTGGGAACGAGTTGGCCGAAAGTCGCTCGACCGTCCCCTAAATCGATCGATGTTGATTCGCCTACGAATCTAGGGGGCCGAAACAGGGGGACTTCCGATGGCATCGAGTATCCGATGCGAGATCACTCCAGGAAAACGGAGCGAATTCTAGAAGGTGCGGCACGCTGACGCAGTGTGAAAACACCCCGTCGGTTTTGGTATCTGGTTCGAGCTGTGAAGCTGGAGCACTCGCTCGAGATGGATTGGCGTTGCCTCCGGTGAACCTGTGCATGACCCCATCTGTCGGTACAGCCCCCAATGAGGGCGTAGGTGTCGGAGCATGGGAGGGTGACTCCAGAAGGGAAGGGCCCCAGCGTTCGGTGTGCGCAAGGGGCCGTCTGTGACCTGCTTGGACCGTGCGGCGACTTCCGTTGTACGATGTACTACGAAAGGAACTCGGATAGATTCAGTTCGCCAGACCGAAGCGCATCGGACCAGACCGGACCAGACGACTGTCCATCGCCGCACTGCCTTTGAAACGAAGACGCACGATGTTCCCACGGTTGACGAGCAGTGCAGATTCGCGACATGTGCGGCGTCGATCGCGGGCGCATCCTTTCCGAGCGGAAGATGCGTCCTCGATCGCGGATGGTCGTCGCGATACTCGCGAGGGAGGTCCCGAAGGATGTCCCTCACGCACGATGTACTGGGGAGCCGAGTCGTAGGGAAGAGCCTCGACCCTCTGCTGCGCCGTCCAGCGCGCGGTCGGGCTGTCTGTCACGTGGAAATGCACCACTCTGCGCTCCTCGTGCTCGAGAACGACGAAGACATTCAGGATCGGGAATAGGGTCGTCGGGACGACAAGGAAATCGATCGATACGAGCTCAGCCGTGTGGTTCTCGAGCAAGGTGCACCAGCCTGGCGAGGGCCTCTTGCCCCCCCGCGGCATGTACCTCGATAGGGTCGCCTCGCTCAGCTGGAAGCGTAGCTTCAGCAGCTGACCGTGAGTTCGAGGAGCTCGCCATGTTGGGTTCTCGCGAACCCGCCTTCGAATGAGCTCCCGAAAATCCGGCTCGATTTTCGGGCAACGGCCGCGGCGCTGGCTCTTCCGCGTCCGGTCGAGACGAAAGCCTCGGGCGTTCCAGCGGATGCCCGTCTCAGGCTTCACGAGAACGAGGAGATCGCGCGACCTGGCGGTGACCGAGATGTCGCGTTTACTGTTTCTACCCTCGGACCTGCGCGACTGCGGACCGAATTCGAATCTGCAACACATCTGGGCGGACGCGGATCGGGAGGACTCTGATCTGCCTCCCAGTGCGAGCGAGAGCCCGCATCGGAAGGCTGGCGCCGATAGCGGTCACCATTTCGAGCGCTCAGACGGTCAATGCGACCCAGGTCACACCGTTCAAGAACGCGTCGAGTGCCGGAGCAGCCAGTCTAGGCCTGAAACAAGCGTGATGGCGTAGCTTCTGGGGCAGAAAAACAGCACACAGCGGATTCCCGATCCGACCACGGCGGGAGGCTTCTGCCGACGCTTTCGCGCCTCCGACATCGACGCCCTGCTCGAGACGATTCAGTCCGCCCGCCAGAACGTCTGGGCGGAGCAGGCCCCGGGCTTCTTCGAGTGCGCGGTGCTCGATGTCGATGGCACCCTGGTGGCGACCCTCGGCGAGTGCAAGGAGGGGATGGACATCGCTTACAACCGGACCTGGGGCTTCCATCCGCTGATCGTGTCGCTCTCGAACACGCAGGAGCCCCTGGTGATCGAGAACCGGAGTGGGAAGCGTCCCTCACACGACAACGCTGCTCTTCTTCGACGCCAACGACCGCTGCGATCAAGAGAACCTGATCGCGCAACTCAAAGGCGGGCGGTGTGCGCGCACCCCGCGCACCGATGAGCGATCTGACGAGCAACTGGGCGTACATGGTGATGGCCTCTCTGGCCTGGACTTTGAAAGCGTGGTACGCCCTGCTGCTGCCGGAGACCGGGCGCTGGGGACACCGGTATGCGCGCAGAAGCGAGAGGTGCTGCGGATGAAGTTTCGTACCTTCGTCCACGCCTTCATTCGGATCCCCGTGCAAATCGTGAGGCAAGGGCGTCGGCTGATCTATCGCGTCCTGGCGTGGAACCGGTGGCTCGAGGCCTTCTTTCGCGGCTGGGATGCGATCGCGCTTCTCTGTTGAGAGTGCGGCCCCCTGCAGTGAGCTCACCCGCGCCTCCTGCGAGAAGAACTCCAATACGCGAAGCCCCGCTCACTTCGGATGCAGCGAACTCGGGTCTTGTCCGATCATTTTTCCGAGTGTGTGGAGGCGCATCGCCGCGTCGCAGCGCCGGTAGATCGGGCTGGCAACCCAACTCGAGCCCCACTCTCTGCACAGCGCAGCCTGTAGGCGGTCACCCACATCTCCGAAGTACGCAGCTCCCTCTCCCCTACTCCCGCCAAAAACATGTCCCGTTGTCTCCCCTACGCACATCGTGTACTTGGCTCCTCCGGGAACTGGAGATCCGAGGGTGATCACGCGTTCGATCAACCGGGGAACCGAGCGGCGCAGGTCACCGTCGTTGATCCCAAGCTCCCACCCGGTGACGCTGTAGCGGAGATGGCTCAGAGAGGAGCGCAGGATCAGGGTGGACACATCGGTCGTCGTGAGGCCCGGAATCACGATGACCGGTTCTCTCTGATCGCGAGGCCGTCGCGCGAGCGCCGGCAGACGCGCGAGCAACCGCGCGACCTGAATGCGCGCCCTCGCCTCAGCCAACGTGCAGGCGAGCTGCGGCTCAGACTACGGCAGTGGAATGGAGCTCTCTGAAGAGCCGTCTGGAGACAGCTGGGGATCGGTGGGCTCGCAATCAGAAGTCATCAGAAGTCATGAAGAACGACGCTTGCAGCTCCAGCGCGTGAAGGTCCGCTCTGCGCAACCGCGCCCAGCGCGGCCGCTTCACGCTCCGAGCATTCTACAGGAAAGCGACGTCGCGTCGGCGTCGAAGCCGCGGTGCAACGACGGAACCTGGGGAGAAGTCCCGCCGACGGACCGCGGCCATCATGCCTCCGTCCTTCCAACGGAGGTCGCGTGTTAGAACTCGTAGACTGCCATGATGCTGACGCGCTGCTTCAGCAGATCTTTGCGTTGGGTGATCGGCCGCTCATACGCCAAGCCCAGACTGAGATCGTCCGACCATTGCAAGCGAAACCCGACCGCACCCGTAATGACATCGTTTCCCTTCACATTCGGTGATCCGAGATTCGCGAAGTCGTTCCCCTCGAAGCCTCCCGTATCGAGCGCTGTTTGCACTTCGGCCAGACTGAGTTGCGCACCCCCCTGGAGATCGACGCTCACGGACCCATCCCCGGACGACGTGTAGCTGATTCCGCTGAGCTCTACAAAGGGCGAGAGACTTGGCGTCAGCGCGTAGTCCAGGTGAAGATTGTAGTGGACGTAGCTGCTGTTCTTGTCGCCATCGAACGGAAGCTGCGCACCCACGGCACCCAGGAAGTACATCTTGTCGGCGAAGGCCCACCCCATCGAAACTCCGGGAATGACGACGCCGTCTCCATGGCCTTGGAACAAGTCGTGGTCGCCGAAGTCAGGCTCGAAACGCAGGCTAGGCGTCAGAATGAACCCTTGGTCGGGCCGATCGATCAGCGCGTACTTGAGACCGAAGCTCATGTCGGCGAACCCTTTGTCGTGACTCACGAGCCCCAGGTCCGGTTTGAACCACGCGTAGCCGTCGCGCGCGGCCACGAACCCCAGTCGATCTGTGACGGCAACGCGGATCTGCAGCGCTGCAATATCGACATAGCCGCCTTCGAACACGGAACGCTCGGGGAGCTCCTGCCAGATACCGACGGCCTGGAAATCTGTCGTAATGAACGGGTGCTCGAAGAGATAGGGCATGGTCATCGGACGACTGAATCCGGCGTAACGTCCCTTCGATGCACAGGTAAAGTCTGGAAACCACCCGCTGCAGCCTTCGGCCTCGCGATCCGATGCATACGTCGTTGCTGGAGCGACCATTGCCGCACCGATTCCAATCGTGCAAAAGACCAGCAACGCAGCGAGCCACCTGGAACCCTTCATCCCCTCTTCCCTCCTCGAGCTAGACTCCGATCGGACAATCAGAGCTCGGCTCTCGGAATAGCAAAGCCCATGCCGCAAGTAGACGCAGCAACGCGCTCCGCTCGCATTCCATCTGCGGCGAATCGCCGCAGATGGATGAGACAAAACTGCATCAGGAAGTCGGCTCGCGCCGGCGCCGAAGCGCCGGGCCCTCAAAGAGCACTCATCAGTCAGAACGGGAGTGAGCGGCGAAGCGCTCGCGCAAGGTCCGCTTCTGAATCCTTCCGGTAGCCGTATGCGGAATCTCGTCGACGAACACGACGTCGTCCGGCAACCACCCGTCGGCAACCTCGCCGCGCATGAATGCGAGCAGCTCTTCTTTCCCGAACTCGGATCCGTCCCTGCGAACGACCAGCAAGATTGCGCGCTCGTCCCACTGGGGATCCAACCTGGCCGCGTCCCCGGTGTCGAAGAACCCCTGAGCGTCCAGCACCTGGCCGCCTTCGCCCTTGTGGTAGCTCTTGGCGATCGCCGCCTCGCGTACGCATACGCCAGCTCCCACCTCGATCGGTGCTCTGCTCGATCTATGATCCCTCGCTACCCACGCCATCGATCGGTTGACCTGCCCCAGGACCGACTGCACCCCGGTGTAAAAGAGCTGATCTTGGTCGATGGACATCTGCTCATTTCCCATGTGACCCGCGCTTGCATCGCATCTGGCGCGTTCGACACGACCTACTCGAACCCAGATGTTGCAGAATCTAGGCGGCTAGCTGTGCCCGGAGGAGCTGCTCGAAGTCATTGTGGATGGCTTCATTCGCGTTCATCGCAAGGGTGAGCTCTCCTGCGCACTGGGTCAGCCTGCCGGCGCGTTGGATGCTGCGCCGTCGGAGTCTTCCCGGAGACTCGAAGACCCAGTGCGGTGCCCGACGCTCGGTGGTGCCTCTCTGGTGCGTACGACGGAGCATCGGAAACACCTCAATCAAGATCGTGAACATCTAGATCGGGGATCGTGACCTCGGTCGCCGGCCCCAATCAGGGATTAGCGTGGAGCACGAGAAGTTCGGTACCCGCGAGGGGCGGGACGGGTCAGGTACGGCGCATTGTGACGTCGAACCTCCTCCGCGTGCGTCGATGGAGTGCAACGGGCGAGCGAGCGATCAACTCTGACGGCGCGGAATTCCGCGCGCGCTCGGGGTGTTGAGCGACGCCGACGGTGCTTCGATTCTCGTGCCGGAACGCGCTTCGGGGCTGACCCTATATGCCTGGGTCGGTTCCGGACCAATCTCGCCCGAGGCGATTCTCGAAGTCGCCATTCAGCTTGCGGCTCTGTTGGCGCACGTGCACGCTGGGATCTCGCCTTCGCGCAGACGCAGGCTGTGGACGAGCGCCGCTTCGGCGGGTACCCGCACCTGGTGAACTTCACGCTCTACCGCGCGGTAGCGGCGAGCGTGCTCGCCGCGAGTGCTCGCGGCCTGCAACGCCGTCCGTACGACGGATTCTGGGTCAGGCGCTGCGTCGCATGCGAGACTGGGCTGCTGCGGCCAAGGGCGCCGCGCTCGAGGCGGAGATTTCCGAGCTTGGACTGGACCCTCGTTCGGTAGCCCGTTGAATCACTTCGAAAGCGCCTTCGTATCCCCTTCGTATCCGATTGGGACTCTCGTGAGTGTGAGCACGAAGTTTGCTGTGAATGCCTGCTCCTGTGAGAAGATCCGAGTACCCGACGTCACGAGCCCCTGATCCGCGAGCGGACCGATGAGCATCGCGCAGAGGACTGCGGACAGGTCGCGGCGACTTTCTCTACTCACGCAGAGCTGGAGCCCCACCGCCAACAGGACGCCGAGCACGCTCCACCACAAACGCTTCTGCAGGCTCATGCTGAGGACACAGGCAAACCAGGCGGCATAGAACAGGACGAAGTTCGCGCTCCGAAGGCTCCTCGGGTCATTTCGAGCAGGTGGTCGAAGTCTCTTCAAGTCCCTGCACGAGCTGTCCAAGCGTCGCGCGAGCGCAGGGTTTCGTGAAGGAAACCAACGCGTTGAGTCAGACCGGGCGGCCGTGCGGGAACGACGTGGCGCTCATCCCGGGGTATGGCCGAGGTAGCGCCCAGCGCTGATCCTGATTCTGCGATGGTCCGGCTCTTTAGGGGAAGAGTCGCCGCCCCCTCGGCCCGAGTTGTGCTGCGACTTCGCAGATTGCGTAGACTTTGCAAGGCAAGGGGGCGGCCGCCGAAACTACACCCTTCTTGGTTCATTTCAACGCCCTCTTCTGAATTCGTCATCGGTTTGACGCCCTGAATGAATCGAGAACCACTCAAATGGATGGGTCAACCATGCGCATGCATCGAGCGTGGATTCTGGGACTGCTCGCAGCATTCACCTTCCCCTCAGACGCCATGTCGGACGCCAGGCCGCCGCGTCATTCTGCTTCCGGAGGGCTGCGCGTCGACAACCCCTACGCTGGCAGCACGGGATACGTAAACCCCGAATGGAGCGCGAAGGCTCGAGCAGAGCCGGGGGGTGAGCGGATCTCCAACATTCCGACCGCGATTTGGATCGATCGCATCGCAGCGATCGAAGGGACGCCCGACAGCCAGTCCAACGGACCGATGGGCGTTCGCGACCATCTCGATGCTGCGGTCGCCAGTGGTGCGGGATACATCCAGTTCGTGATCTACAACCTTCCGGGTCGCGATTGCGCGGCGCTCGCGTCCAACGGAGAGCTCGGGCCCGAGGACCTGCGCCGGTACGAGTCGGAGTATATCGACCCAATCGCTCGGATCATGAGCGCACCAAAGTACCGGTCGCTGCGGATCGTCAACATCATCGAGATCGATTCCCTCCCGAACTTGATCACCAACCTGAACGTGCCTCAGTGCGCGCGGATGAAGTCGAACGGGGGCTACGTCGAGGGCGTCACGTACGCATTGAAGACGCTTGGTGCGCTCCCGAACGTCTACAACTACGTCGACGCGGGGCATCATGGTTGGCTCGGCTGGGACAACAACTTCGGCCCCGCAGCGGAACTCTTCGCCGAAGTCGGCAGGGCCGCAGGCATGGACAACGTGCACGGTTTCATCACGAACACGGCCAACTACTCAGCGCTCGAGGAACCGTACTTCGATGCGGACACGAGGATCGGGGGGCGGTTGATCCGCGAATCGCGATGGGGCGATTGGAATCCGTACGTCGATGAACTGTCCTTCGCGCAGGCCTTCCGTGCTCGGCTGATCTCGCTCGGCTTCGACGCCAACTTGGGCATGTTGATCGATACCTCGCGCAATGGCTGGGGCGGTCCAGAGCGTCCAACGGCACCAGGGATGGCCGAAAGTCTCGATACGTTCGTCGACCAGTCCCGTATCGATCGTCGAATCCACGTCGGGAACTGGTGCAATCAGGCTGGCGCCGGGCTGGGCGAGCGACCGGCCGCGAGTCCGGCGCCTGGGATCGATGCCTACGTGTGGATCAAGCCACCTGGAGAATCGGACGGCTCCAGTAGATTGCTGCCGAACGACGACGGCAAGGGCTTCGATCGGATGTGCGACCCGAGCTACGGGGGGAACGAGCGCAACGGCAACAGCCGTACGGGTGCTTTGGCCGATACGCCGATCTCGGGTGCATGGTCTTCTGGGCAGTTTCGTGAGCTGATGCAAAACGCTCATCCCCCGCTCTAGCGTCTGAAGGAGCGACCGGTGCAGTCTGTATCCAGGAAAGCATGCGGGCTCGGGATCGCCCGGGCGCGCAGGAGAGAAGGTCGGTGACGAGAAGATCGTGGCGGTTGCCAAGCAGCAGGAGCCGTGCGTGCGGGCGTTTTCGGCGCCAATGGGGGCACGCTCTCGCGTGTAGTGTTCTGATCGGGATGGGTGCGAACTCGGCAGCAGCCGAACCTACGGTTCGTTGTGAGGTCCGCTACCAAACGACATGGCAGAGCCAGGATGCATTTGGTGCCGGCATCGTCATACGAAACACCGGACCGGACATCGAGGGCTGGACCCTTCAGTTCTCGCTCCCGGATGGACAACGCGTAACAGCGGGGTGGCCCGTCGAGATCACGCAGCCGAAAACGAGCGCGGGCGTCACGATCTCGAGCAACGCCGACTGGAATCGCCGCATTCCGAGCGGCGGAGAGTTCAAGCTAGGATTCAACGGGTCGTGGAAGGGGGCAAACCGTGAGCCATCCGCCTTCCTGCTCAACGGCGCGGTCTGCAACCAAGGCCTGGCACAGGATGTCGCCGCGCAGCCGCTCGGTGCTTCGAGGCCGACCCAACAAGCAGGAACGGCTGCGCTGAGCCCCCCGCGCCAGGATCCGCCGCCCGGAGGCTCCCTGGGCCGCTCCGTGGCGGCCACGATCGACAGGGCCGACAGTGATCGGCAGACGGTCTTTCGGGTCGACGCCGCTGGGGACATCACCAAGGACGGCGCCGTGTTCCCTGTTCGCTGTGGCTCGTGGTTCGGCCTCGAAGGTCGGCACGAGCCCTCGCAGGATCCGACGAATCCCAGCGGAGCGCCGATGGAGCTCTACATCGGAAACAGCTTCTGGGCGAACGGGAACTCGGGCACGGGTCGCACGATCGAGCAAACGATGCGCGAGATCGTCGCGCTCGGGATCAACGTCGTAAGGCTGCCCGTGGTTCCCCAGACCCTCGATCCCGAAGACCCCCAGGGAACGGGTGGCGTTCTCAAGAACCATCCTTCGGTTCGCGTCAGCAATGCTCGCAAGGCGCTGGAAGAGTTCCTCGTGCTGGCCGACCGGAACGGGATCGACGTGATGCTCGACCTCCATTCCTGCTCGAATCGCGTGGCCTGGAGGGCAGGACGCCTGGACGCCCGCCCGCCCTATGTCGATGCCGATCGCGACGACTACGACTTTACGCGAGAGGACTCCTCGTGCGCCGCTTCGGGCAATCCAAGCTCGGTCACCCAGGTTCAACCCTATGATCGCCAGGCCTGGCTGAACGACTTGCGCACTCTCGCAGGTCTGGACCGGCAGCTCGGAATCGACAACATCATCGGCATAGACATCTTCAACGAACCCTGGGACTACACGTGGAAGGAATGGAAGGAGCTCGTCGAGGCAGCCTACGCGGCCATCGACTCCGTGAACCCCAACACGTTGATCTTCGTGCAGGGGATCTCGGCATCTGCAGGCAAGCAAGATGGCACACCCGACTCGATCGTCCGAGTTCCCCATGGCGACGAGTTCTCGAACCCCAACTGGGGAGAAAACCTATTCGAGGCGGACCGAGATCCCATCGAAGTTCCCAAGGAGCGGCTCGTTTTCTCGCCACATACCTACGGTCCGTCGGTATTCGTGCAGCGGATGTTCATGGATCCGTCCCAGCCACGGTGTGCTGACCTGGAGGGGGATGCCGCGGGCGACGCAGACTGCAACATCGTCATCGATCCAGAGATCCTTCGAGCAGGCTGGGACGAGCACTTCGGCTACCTGAAGAGCCAAGGCTACGCCGTGGTCGTCGGCGAGTTTGGAGGAAACCTCGATTGGCCAAAGGGGCAGGCCTCGCTGAGGGACCAGCGACGCTGGGGCCACATCCCCACCGGCGTAGATGCAGAGTGGCAGGAAGCGTTCGTCGACTACATGGTCGATCGCGATCTGCAAGGCTGCTACTGGTCAATCAATCCCGAGTCCGGAGACACGGGCGGCCTGTACCGGCATGCGTACGACCCCGCCTCCAACCGCACCGGATGGGGCGAGTGGCGCGGGCTGGACACAAGGAAGACCGAGCTACTGCGTAAGCTCTGGGGGGAGTAGCCGCGACGCTGGCGTGTCGCGGGCGAAGCCGATCTCGTCCGGTGTGACTTCGGTGCGGCTGCACACGCCGCCTCGCGGGGCCTATCGACATTGGAGATCGAAGAGGCGCTTCGCACCGAGAAACCGAAACTCACGTGGCGCGGCGCGACCCTGATCCAATCAAGCGAGGTGGAGGATTCGGCTCGACAACATCAGTGGACGACCACGGAGGAGAAGAGGAATGGGATCGCTCGTCGACGGAGTGTGGACGGACGGACGCTCCGAGACCGCATCGAACGGAGGGCGCTTCGTTCGCCAGGACAGCCAGTTTCGCCAGTGGGTGCAGGCCGACGGGTCGACCCCCTTCGAGCCTGCAGCCGGCCGCTACCACCTGTACGCATCGCTTGCTTGCCCATGGGCTCATCGGACGCTGATCTACCGAAAGCTGAAGGGCCTGGAATCCGCGATCACACTCTCGATCGTTGATCCCCTCGTACGCGAGAACGGCTGGGAGTTTTCTGATGCGACGGGAGCGTTCCCAGACTCCGTGCATCAGAGTCGTTACCTGCACGAGATCTATACCCGAGCGCAGGCGGACTACACGGGCCGCGTGACGGTACCCGTCCTGTGGGATCGCAAGCAGGCGACGATCGTGAGCAACGAGTCGAGCGAGATCATCCGCATGTTGTGCAGCGAGTTCGATGCGATCGGCGACGCGAACGTGGACTTCTATCCCACAAGCTTGCGGAGTGAGATCGACGAGATGAACGCGTTCATCTACCCTCGCATCAACAACGGCGTGTATCGCTGCGGATTCGCGACCACGCAGACCGCCTACGACGAGGCGTTTGCGGAGCTCTTCAGCGCACTCGATGCGCTCGAAGCTCGGCTCTCACGCCAGCGCTACCTCGTCGGGAGACAGATCACGGAGGCCGACTGGCGCCTGTTCGTGAGCTTGGTTCGCTTCGATGCGGTCTACGTGGGCCACTTCAAGTGCAACCTGCGCAGAATCCAGGACTATCCTCAACTCTCGGGCTACCTGCGGGAGCTCTACCAGGTCCCAGGCGTGGCCGACACCGTGGACTTCTGGCACATCAAGAATCACTACTACGGAAGTCACGTGACGGTCAATCCGACTCGCATCGTTCCGAACGGCCCCGAACTCGATCCATCCGGCCCACACGGCCGGCACGAGCTCTAACCGCCCGTGCCCGACCAGGAAACGGTCATGACGGAGCCTGTGGTCGCCGGCATACGAAAGCGACCACAGCGGCCGGTCACCGCGATAGACGACCTCCTGCCCAACGAAGCGCGAAGTTCCAAGATTCACGTTCCTGGGCTTTCCCCGAGTACTTCCGCACCCCGTACTGAGCAGCAGACCGCTCGTTCTGCTCGATCGCGTGCGTCGCGAGTTTCCGAGCGCGGTCCAGCCACTTGGAGTCTCGTGTCCGCTCGAACAGTGACGCCCGCCGCCCCATGTTTCCGCTTGAAACGCAAGCACCGCCTCCCGGCCTCCAATACCCGTTCTTTCAAGTGGGAACCCAACTCGAGCCCCAGTCTCTGCGCAGCGCGACTTGTAGTCTTTCACCTACACCTCCGAAGTACTCAGCTCCCTCCCCTACCCCCGGCCAAAAACATGTCCCGTTGCTTTCCCTACGCGCAGGAGCTTCTCGTACTAGCCGACCGGAACGGGATCGAGGTGATGCTCGATCTGCATTCGTGCTCGAATCGAGTGGCGTGGCGAGCTGGGCGCTTGGATGCTCGTCCCCCTTCGTCGCTGCGGACCGCGAGGACTCCTCCTGTGCAACCACCGGGAATCCGCGCGGCGTTTCCGACGTCCAGCCATACGATCGCGAGGCATGGCTCGATGACTTGCGGACGCTGGCTGGCCTCGAGCGGCAACTCGGCATCCGCCGGCAACTACGCCTCGCGCGCCCACCCGAGGGCAGGAAACGCCTGCGGCTGGCGGCCCTGTCCCCTGCGTCGGTAAGCTCCAGCACGCATTGCGCAGATTGCGCCCGAAGGGGAGGAGCGACAGTTTGGAGCAAATCGGATTCTGGGCCCGCCTGTGGCTCGCCTTCATCCTGCCGTGGCGTGTGCTCGCCAGTCGCGCGTTGGCCACACGCATCGCGCACGCGATGCGAGCTCCCGCGGAGGCCCTCGAGCCGGCGTCGACGGCCGAACCCGAGCACGGGCCCGAAGCGGGGCTTCCCGAGCTCGAACCGCTCGGGAGCGAATCGGAGCGGGACCAGACTACGGCTCTGCAGCTGCTCGCGATCCTGCAGCGCGAAGGTCGGCTGATCGACTTCCTGCAGGACGACGTGACCGCATACTCCGATGCCGATATCGGCGCCGCCGCGCGCGTGGTCCATCAAGGCTGCCGCCGCAGCCTCCAGGAGTACCTCGAGATCGAGCCGGTGCGCGCTACGGACCGCGAAGGAGATGTCGTCACACTCGAACCCGGGTTCGACTCCGCGCGCAATAGGGTGACGGGGAATGTGCTCGGCGATCCCCCGTACCGAGGCACGCTCGCCCACCACGGCTGGCAGGTCAAGCGAATCCGGCTGCCGGAGCTGGTCCCGGGCCACGATGCCCGCATCCTCGCACCGGCGGAGGTCGAAATCTCGTGACGCGACTCGCGATAGGCATCGATCTCGGAACCACGAACTGCGCGCTGGCGTCCGCTCCACCCGACGGCGGCGTGCCCGCTCCACTCGAAGTGCCGCAGATCGTGGCGGCCGGCGAGGTGAGCGCGCGACCGCTGTTGCCGTCCTTCATCTACTTTCCTCCGGAAGCGCAACTCGGCGCGGGCGAACTCGGACTGCCCTGGAACCCCGAGGCACGCGAGGCCGTAGGAACCTTCGCACGGGCTCAAGGTGCGCAGACTCCGGCACGGCTGGTCGCCTCAGCCAAGAGCTGGCTCTCACACGCGGGCGTAGACCGGCGCGGTCCGATTCTGCCGTGGGGCGCTCCCGACGAAGCTCCCAAGATCTCGCCGGTGGAAGCTTCTGCGCGCTATCTCGCGCACCTGCGCGAAGCGTGGCAAGCGGCGCATCCCGACGTTCCGCTCGCCGAGCAAGATGTCGTTCTCACCGTACCGGCGTCCTTCGACGCGGTTGCGCGCGAACTCACGATCGAAGCCACGAAACTCGCGGGATTCGAAGAGCCCCCGCTGCTGCTCGAAGAACCGCAGGCCGCCATGTACGACTGGCTCGCGCGGCGCGGAGACGCGTGGCGCCGGGAGCTCGCGGTCGGCGACGTCCTACTCGTGATCGACATCGGCGGGGGTACGACGGACTTCTCGCTCATCTGCGTGCGCGAAGCGGAGGGTGTGCTCGAGCTGGAGCGGGTTGCGGTCGGGGATCACATCCTGCTGGGCGGCGACAACATGGACCTGGCGCTCGCCTACAGCGTGCGGGCGCGGCTCGAACGCGAGGGCAAGTCGCTGGACGATTGGCAGATGCGCGCACTGACCCACGGCTGCCGGGCCGCAAAGGAAGCCCTCTTGGGTGACGAACCGACCGATGAGCACCCGGTCGCGATCCCCGCGCGCGGAAGCCGCCTCATCGGCGGCACCTTGCGCACCGCGCTGTCGCGCGCAGAACTCGATTCCGTGCTGCTGAGTGGCTTCTTTCCCGAGGTCGCGGTAGACGTGCCCCTGGAGAAGCCACGGCGAGCTGGACTGACGACCCTCGGCCTGCCCTACCCATCGGATGCGGCGATCACGCGCCACCTTTCCGCATTTCTGCGGCGCAGCGCGGAAGCTCGCCTAGATCCGGGCCACAGCTTCGTCCATCCCACTGCGATCCTGTTCAATGGAGGCGTGACGCGATCGCCGATGCTGCGTGATCGCATCTTGGACGTGATCCGCGGTTGGGTCGAAGCCGAAGCCGGTTCTCCGCCGCGCGTGCTCGAGGGCGCCGATGCCGAGCTCGCGGTGTGCCGCGGAGCCGCGTACTACGCTCGCACCCGCCGCGAAGGGGGCGTGCGAATTCGCGGTGGCACGGCCCAGACGTACTACATCGGGATCGAACGCGCCGAGCTCGCGGTGCCCGGCATTCCTCCGCGCTTGGACGCGGTCTGCGTAGCCCCCTTCGGAATGGAGGAAGGCAGCGAGGTCGAACTCGAGCAGAGCTTTGGCCTGGTGCTGGGAGAGCCCGTTTCGTTCCGCTTCTTCGGATCCTCGGCACGCAAGAGCGATCCCGTGGGTAGCGTGGTCGAGGCGAGCGAAGTCACCGAGCTCGCGCCAGTGGAGACGACCCTCGAGGGTGCCGCCGGCGAGATCGTTCAGGTGAACCTGCACGCTCATGTCACCGAGATCGGGACGCTCGAACTCTCCGCCGTCGACGCGGGCTCCGATCGCCGCTGGAAGCTCAGCTTCGACGTGCGGGGAGCCGACTCCTGAGTCGGGCAAGGTTCGCCGTCGGAATCGATCTCGGCACCACGCACTGCGCACTGTCGTGGGCGAACCTCGAACGCCCGTCGGTCCGCAACCTGTCGCTGCCGCAACTGATCGCCCCCGGCGAGATCGTCGAGCGACTGCTGCTGCCGTCGTTTCTGTATCTCCCAGCGGCTGGCGAGCTGTCGGCCGCGGATCGCAGCCTCCCGTGGGGACCGCAAGAACACGTGGTGGGGGAGCTCGCCCGTCGCCTGGGAGCGAAGCTGCCCCATCGACTGGTCGCGTCGGCCAAGAGTTGGGTCTGCCACGGCGGCGTCAATCGACGCGCGGCCATCCTGCCCTGGAGCGCGCCCGACGATGCGCTCCACGTCTCGCCCTTCGACGCGCAGGTCGCGTTCCTGAGTCACTTGCGCGCGGCATGGGAGAACGCCCAGCCGGGTGCGCCGCTGTGCGAGCAGGACGTGGTGGTCACCGTACCGGCCTCCTTCGACGAGGGTGCGCGCGACCTGACCACTCACGCGGCCGAGGCGGCGGGCCTGGGGCAGGTGCGGCTGCTCGAGGAACCCCAGGCCGCATTCTATGACTTCATCGGGCGGCAGGGCGGCGGTCGGGCGCCGATGCTGGAGCACGCCCGCTTGATCCTGGTGGTGGACGTGGGCGGCGGGACGACCGACTTCACTCTCCTGCGCGTGCTGCCCGATCCGGCCGACCCGTGGATCGAACGTATCGCCGTGGGTGGGCACCTGATGCTGGGTGGGGACAACATGGATGCGGCGCTCGCCAGCTACGCTCTCGAGAAGGCGGGGTGCGAGCGCCCGCGCGATCCCGGCGTATGGTCCGCGTTCGTCCAGTCGGCGCGCGAAGCCAAGGAGCGGCTGCTCGGACCCGATCCCCCGCAAGCGGTGGCCCTGACGCTCTCCTCGCGCGGGTCCTCACTCATCGCGGGGACGCACAGTATCTCGCTCGAACGCGACGAAGCCCAGCGCGTCCTCCTCGACGGATTCCTGCCGCGCACCGGAGCGGACGAAGTCGGCGAGCGCACGGTCCGCACGGGACTCACCACGCTGGGTCTTCCGTACACGCGCGACGTCGCGATCGGGCGCCACATCTCGAGCTTTTTGCGCCGTCACGCGGTCGCCGCGCGCGAGGCGGGTGCTCGCGTCGATGCCGGATTGCCGCGTCCCGATGCCGTCCTGCTGAACGGTGGGATCTTCAAGGCCGAAGCCCTGATCGAGCGCCTGTCCCAGGTGTTCGAGGGCTGGTACGGCGAACCCGTACCGCTGCTCGCGCACGGTTCGCTCGACACGGCCGTGGCGAGTGGAGCCGTGCGCTCCGTGCTCGCGCGACACGGTATGGGGGACATGATCGGTGGCGGGACGGCGAGAGCCTACTGGATCGGCGTCCAAGGCCCGGATCAGCGGCCCTCGGCGCTGTGCGTCGCACCGCGCGCCATGCGGGAGGGGACCACCGTGGAGATTCGAGATCGGCTGTTCGATCTGGTCCTCGACCAACCCGTCGTCTTCCCGCTCTATGCGTACACTGGCGATCGCGTCGACCCGACCGGCATGCTGGTTTCGCTGGATCAGCGAGACTTCGATGAACTGCCGCCCTTACAGACTGTGCTGCGCGACCGTGATCGCAGACGTCAGAGCTCCGCGCAGAGCACACTTCCCGTCACGCTCGAAGCCACGCTCACCGAGACCGGGGCGCTCGAGGTGTACGTGGTCAGTGTCGCCCTGCCTCCGCGTCGCTGGCGACTCGAGTTCGCCATCGACGCGCCGGCCCCCAGTCCGGCCCCGCAGAGCGACGCAACCGCGAGCGAGTCCGCTCCAACGGAAGGACCCGCGCCCCAGATCGAGCAAGCGCGAGCACTACTCGGGCGATCTCTCCAGAGCTCGGACGCCCAGCGTGCCAAGGGCCTTCGACGCGCACTCGAAGGGCTGCTCGGCCCGCGGGGACAGTGGTCGGCGGCGACCTGCCGAGCGCTCTTCGATGCCTGCATCCCCCTCGAGCGCGAGCGTGAGCGCAGCCTCGAGCACGAGCTCAGCTGGCTGCGCTTGTGTGGCTGGTGTCTGCGCCCTGGCTTCGGCATGTCGGGCGACGAGGCTCGCCTCGATCGCCTGTTCGGGCTACGCGAGCGCGGCCCGCGGCAGCACGCGCGAATCGCCTGGGCCGAGTGGTGGATTCTGTGGAGGCGCGTGGCCGCGGGCCTGTCTGCGGAGCGTCAGCAGCAACTCTACGAGGATGTCAAACCGTGGCTGTGGCGAGAGCGAACGCCGCCCTCCGGCCCGACGGCCCACGGCCCGGTCGAGATGATGCAGCTACTCGCCGCCCTGGAAGCGCTGCCAGTCGAGGCCAAGACCGCTGCCGGCGAGTTGTTCCTCGAGCGCAGCAAGAAACTCGGAAGCTACTGGCCCCTCGGTCGGGTCGGAGCACGCGCACTGCTACGAGGCAACGCGAGCCTCGTGGTGCCGCGCGAAGTCGCCGAACGCTGGCTGCGCCAACTCCTGACCCTCGATTGGGAGAAGTCCGAGGGCGCCGCCTTCGCCGCCGCGTCCATTGCCCGCCTCACCACAGACGCGGCGCGCGACGTCGATCCAGCGCTGCGTCACCAGGTGCACGACCGTCTTGCTCAGATCCAGGCGCCGCCCAGCTGGATCGATCTGGTCACGCGCCCCACGGCCGTGGAAGCCGGCGATCTCGCGCGCCTGCTCGGAGACACCCTGCCGAAGGGGCTACGCCTGCGCGGGGGATAGCAGCCCGTCGAAGTGGTGCCGACCCGGGGCGCCGCGATTGCAGGGAAAGCCGAGAGCGGACGCGTAGGAGCGCTGGGCAAACCAGTCGTGGAGCCTTTCTCGTGATTCGAAGGGCTGGTGCCTCCTCGTCATCGGGAACACCGCGGACCGCCCGTCGGTTCACATGGCTTCGCGACCACCCGGGAATGTTCCAGTCCATCGCTCCGCCTATGCTCGCGTTCGCAGGAGTTCTCTGAAAATGCTCCAGGTGCCACTTCACGTAGGCATCCGAGTCCACCTGCCATGTCGTCCAGAAGGGGCAGCTATAGGCAGACGCCCAGCGATCCACTACAAAGGAGATCGACTGGAGAGCGATGCCCTGAGACCGCGAGAACGTCCTTCTCGACCTGGAATATCGGAATCCGATCTCCCCGAGAGGAACGAGCAAGTGTTCCTCGATTCTTCGAACCAGGAGTTCACGAGGTCTCATGGTTGGGTCATGGTTGGGTCCAACGCCACAGCCGAGCTCGCTCTCAATACAGGCCCTTCGCATCGAAGCGTCGACTCATTCTGCTTCACGAGGTTGAGTCCCCAGACTCCAGAGCGCCCCCACTCGAGGAGAGGCGCCGACCGACGTCGTCAGAGTATGCCGTCGCAGGTGTAGCGTCCTCTTCGATCCGGCCCGGAGATCGCTCGACGTCGTAGAGAATGCTGATGTTGTGACTGCCCTCCCGCGTCGCGCGAGAGCAGATCCCTGGGGTCGCGATCGAGCCGGACCCCTCGCAGATGACATATGCTCCGGCCCCGAGACAGCCTGAATGGACCGCTCCGTGCAACGGCAGTGAGATCGGATCTGCGGGACGAGAGCACCGCTTCACCGGCCCCCATCTCCCGCTACCGATGAGTACCTCCAGAAGCGGACATTGGAGAACTTTCCATCGTTCGCCCATGGATCCCATACCGTCTTGTCACCACTGCTGCGTGCACCCGGCCACGAGCCGAGTGAGGTGGACATGGCCAGTGCGTATGAACCGCGTGTACGCAACGTCTCGCTCTTCCCGTTGCGCGTATAGCTGTAGCCTCCGGCCGGCTTCGGCAGACCCGGAAATACGGCGATGACGTGCCCATTCGGTTGCTCGGCGAGTCCGCCCACGATGAGCTCCCCTGCAAGAGCGCGCTGAGCGAGCTCCCCGACGGGGACCAAGTGCCAGTCTTTGCTCGACTCGAGATAGCGCAAGAGCTCGTTCGCCGTCCGATACGGAGCATCTGGAAGGACCTTCTGCATCGCGTACCACACCGAGTGACTGCACGATTGAGGATACTTGGCGTACGCCTCGAGGAGTGCGGCCTTCAGCGCCTCTCTTGCGGCGGCATTCTCTTGCACGTTGCTCCCTCTCCATCCAAGTTCGACGGCTCCCTGGCCGCTTCATCCGCCTCATATCGACCTCGCTCCGGATTCCAGAACAAAGGCGGAAGCTCGTAGTCGCCCCCGATCGCAGGATTCGCCACGGAGACCCGGATCTCGTACGGGAGCTCCCCTCTGAAATCTCCGAAGC
Source organism: Pseudomonadota bacterium (assembly GCA_003247575.1). Classification (GTDB taxonomy): domain Bacteria; phylum Myxococcota_A; class UBA9160; order SZUA-336; family SZUA-336; genus SZUA-336. The sequence goes on along the minus strand of QJZC01000054.1, from coordinate 3,334 downwards.
TGAGAGTCGATACGCGGGGTGGATCCTCGGGGAAGTGCTCGGGCAAAGCTCCCACCGTGCGCCCTCCGGCGTCGACGAAGATCGGCTTCGGAAAGTCTTCCCAGGGGGCATCTTCGGCCTTGTCCGAATAGTAGTCCTCGACAAAGACCGCGATCAGCGAGATGAGAGCACGCTTGCCATCCGTCTGGACGAGCGGAGTCTGGACGAGCGGACAGATTCTGGTCGAAGCGATGTAGGGCTCGAACCGCGCTCGCTCCGGCACCGGAATCGATGAGGCTACGACGGGAGCACAACGCTTGACGTCGAGTGGTGTGAGGCCTGCGCGTTCCTGTGCGAACACAAGTGACGAAAATCCCAGGAGGGAGAGCGCTGCGCCAAACCATCTCATCATTCCGACCCCTCGCGCGCGCGTAGCCGTGTGGGCTGGGCAGGATGAGAACGATCTGACCGAACGCTTCATGCACAATCTCCCGAGACGCGCGCGACCAGAATTATAGAGCCGCCCGCATGCAAGGAAAGTCCGGAAGGATTTGAGAGGAATCTTCCGGCCTGGCTCCACTGGGCGGAGGGAGACGTAGTTGGGTTCCTGCGTGCGGTCGGCACTTCCTCCGCACTCGACGGCTCGATGCCATTGCGCTGGTCATCGAGCTGTCGAGAACGGAAAAATCTAGTCGTCCATCTCATATTGGATCCGACCGAACGAAGCCAAGAGTTCCGGGAGCGGATGCCTCACGGCGCACCGATTGCAATCGGACGAACGGTGCTTCCGCTCGCCCCTCGGAGACGCAACGGAAGGACGATCGTGCACGCGACGTTGACATCGTCGTCTGCAATCTCTGTGAGCGAGAGATTCTGCATCTGGTAGATCCCAAACACGGCGAGGTTCAGGTGATGAACGGAGAACGGCAATCCGGGAAGCGTGCCTTCGGTCGGTGGGCAAGAGCCGTCGAGCTGACATTCCAGCACCGGATCGGTGAAGGGGTTGTCCAGAGCCACCAACACGACGGTGCGCTGTGCCAGGTACTGGACTGCCGACACCGCGAGACCAGGCCCCTCTGCGTAGTATTCAGTAGCGCTGGGTATCGGCGAAGGGTCGGTCCACTTCTCTGCCCATCCCGTCCTGATGTAGACCGCGTCACCCGGTAGGATACCGCGCGCGCTAATTCCTTGCTGGACCAGCATTGCTTCAATGTCTTCGGCGGTGATGAACTCTCCCGCGACCATCGGGCGTCCCAGGTACTCCTTTGCGTCCAAAACCACTGCGCTGGTGATGATCGGCGGCACCTTCTCGATGCCGAGCTTGAGCAATGGGCTGTCCGCGGAAGGCTTGACCTGGCTCTGCTGAAAGCCGTTGTAGTATGTGGCAGTACCAGATGGTAGGGGCCCGGCGAACGGATCCCAGATCTGATCGAGCGCGCCGAAGTGTCCGAGAGCATCCATTTGTGTACCTTGCGAGCCGATTCCCGCGGTGAGTATCTCGCCGTTGAATGCATGTTTGGTAAACGGAACCCCGTTCGTCGGTGTGAACTCGAAGTCGACCGGAGCGTCGCCGAAGGGTGAAAAGGGCATGGTCTCCGAGAATTCGTGCCCCAGCTCATACACCTTTGCGTCCTGCTTGATCATGTGCGGCAGGCAGCGAAGACGCGTTCCGCGCCCCATCGTGTTTGCGTTTCCGATCTCATCGTCGACTCCCCAGCCCCCGGGTCCGGGTGTGGGTACGATGCTTCCCGCAGGCTCTGGGCCTTCGGCCCGTGTCAGGCCAGGGATGGAAGGAAAGGCGCATAGCGCCAGGATCGAGACCGTCCAGCTCATGCACAGCGCGCGTGCACTTTGGACGCACGGATTCATCTCTCGACTCATGTCGACACTCCCTCGTGTGGTTTGGGTTTGGTTCGAGTAGGTGAAAGGTGGGACCGAGGAGACGCAGAGTTGGTTGACTCCGCCGAGCCCCTCATGCTCTCGAGCTTCAGCTTCTACACCGAGAGCTCTGCTGGCCATACACAATAGCGCCGACATGGGGCGAGCAGGTCGTTCTTCAGCGCCAATCGAGGCGACACATGAAGCGAGCCCTGAGTGCCCTTGCCGTAGGACAGCGCTCCATTCGATGTCTGGCGCGGGGCACGCCCGAGCGATGGCGACTGTGACGTAAGAGTGATACTTCGGGTCCCATACCGGCCCAACGGTGCACCGGGCGCGGAACAGAGGACCGGAGATGCCTTGGGCTCTCAGCTGGCGCGGTATAGGTAGGCGGAAGGTGAATACTCCAGAACTGTAGGCGACCGCCTACATTTTCATTGCGCAGAGAGTGAGGCTCGAATGGGGTTCCAGGTGAGCGACTGCCTGTTGTGCTTCACGAGCTCTCCGCGGCCGCATCGAGCGGTCCCATACTCGCGGTCCAACTGATCGAATCCAAGGACCTGGCCCCTTCTACACTTCAATGCTGCGCTGGGAGCGGCGCTTGAACAAATCGACGCAACCCCGTGCGCCCGAAGTCTCCGCGTCCAGATTCGCCGATCCCAGCGCTTCCGCAAACCCAGGCGTCCCATCGACGCGGCGGACCGACAGCCAACGAGGTTGCGAGTTCGAGGTCCGGGTCGAGCGGCAACAAACCGAGCCAGACTAGCTATAGCTGCATGCAGAATCCTTTGGCGATCTGCGGGAATAGCGCCGGCGGATCCCCAAAGCCCCCGAGTCCCTCGGCGCGAAAATGCTGAAGGCTGCATGCGCAGCGACGGCGTCGTATGCTTCGCGAGAAAGGAGTTGCGCTCGTGAGACGAGGTGGGGCAGCCGTCGAGGTCGCGACACGAATCCAGTGGGCACTACGCGGGCTCGCTGCGGATCCGGGAATCATCGAAGCTCAAGGTAGGAGTCCACTACGAGAGGCACTGCGTGAAGCCCGTCTTTCTGCCGACCCACCACTCCGCTTGGTCGAACTCTTCGACGAAGTGCTCCAGCTCTGCCGAGCTCACCCCTGGCTGGCGCTCGCAATCGGCCTGGACGGGGAGATGCCCGAGCCGCTGCTGCTCGGAATCGGTGAGCACGCCGACAAAGAAGCCCGCACCGTCTTTTCTCGAAATGAACGAACGCCTTGTCCCGTGCTGCGTCGGGTCGTACGCCACGTATCCACGCACGGGTTGGAGCAAATTTCTGCGCACCCGAACTCTCCGCCCGACGTCCTGACCTATGCGTTCGAATTCTGGGAACGACATCTCAGCCTGGAAGTATTGCCGGACGACGATGAGCGCCGAAGACAGCAGCAGGCAGGACTGCGACGTCGGCGGCGACGCAGCCGCATCCCAGACCATGTGGCAATACACCCGCATTGCCCGGAGAT
>QJZC01000056.1 GCA_003247575.1 Pseudomonadota bacterium | reverse complement strand
GCACGGACGCGCCAGGGGGAGGCTTTCGAGCGTTTCTTGGACCAAGCGCATGTCGTGCGTGTTGGCACCGCTGACCGCGAGTCCAATCGGAATCCCCTTCCCTTCGGTGAGAAGGCTACGCTTGGTGCCGAGCTTTCCGCGATCTCGGGCTTCATCGCCTCTGGTCCGAAGGTTATGTCGAACCCATTACTCCGCCGGCTGATCCGTTTCACATCCTCGCTCAGCAGATCTTGGCGCTCGTGCTACAGGAAAAGCGCGTCGGAAGACGCTCTTGGAAGCAGTGGCTCGCCGGCGTGCCCGGATTCGCGCAGATGGCCGATGCACACATCGATGATCTCGTAGACTTCATGCTCGAGGAGAGCATGCTGATCGAGGACCAGGGCATGCTCTCGATTGGGGAAGAAGCAGAGCGTGCGTTCGGCCGTCGGCATTTCATGGAGCTGATGTCGGTCTTCACGAGCGATCCCTTGGTCTCCGTCTGGCACGGTCGATCCGAGCTCGGAGTCGTGCACCCCGTAGCGCTCCGAGCTGCGAAAGAGGGGCCCCTGATTCTACTGCTCGGGGGCCGGAGCTGGCAGTTGAACCAGGTCGACTGGGTGCGGCGTCGGGCGTACGTGGAGGCCACACACGAAAAGGGCCGAACGCGCTGGATGGGGACGAGTACGCCGCTGCGGTTCGAGCTCTGTCGCGCGGTCGCGAGTGCGCTGCGCTCGGATGGCCCAAGCGTGCTGAGTCGGCGAGCACACGACAAACATGAGGAGCTCCGGAGCACCTTCAGCTGGCTTCCAGAAGAGGGCACCTCCCTAATTCGCGAGGCCGATGGCACCGTCCGCTGGTGGACGTTTGCGGGTCTCTTGGCGAACTCGACCCTCGGCGAACTTCTGGGCCCACTACTGCGGCAACCTGCTCGCCCAGAGAACTTCTCGATTCGGCTCCAGGATCGAACCACGATCGACGAGTTGCGGCTACGACTCGGGAACGTGCGAAACGACGATGCGCTCATCGCGTTCTCAGTGGACGACGATGCCCTGCAAGGGATGAAGTTCTCGGAGTGCCTGCCGCTTGCGCTGGCGCACCGCGTGCTAGCAGCCAGATCGTCGGACGCCGATAGCGTGCGAACATGCCTCTCGCAGCGCATCGAGAGCACCAGCCTGGCGGACGACCGGGGCTCGACGTGAGCGTTGAAGGAGACCGACACGGCGAGCTGCGATACGTCCTATAAAGGGTCAGACTCCGCTGCGAGCATCCATTCGTACGCTGGCTGAACCCGAACACCTTCAGGGTGCGAGCGTGGGCGGGCATCATGATTCAGAATGAGCAACCGCTGCGTGGCTCGCGGGAATTGAGCCTTGGCCTCGGAGAGGGCTCGCAGTTCGCGTTCCGCGGTCGTCGGGTCAGAAGCTTCCGCGCATACCTGGATCAACTCTTCCCGCCCATCGGGCAAGCGCGCGAGAAAATCGACTTCATAGCCCTCTGGGGTTCGCACATAGGTCACTTCGCATCGCCTACGCTCCAACTCGATGAGCACAGCGGTCTCGAGTGCATGTCCCGTATTCGCACGTCCACTCCGGTCGTACACAGGAATCAGGCCGGGATCCACCGGGTAGGCCTTGCGCGGATTCACCATCCGCTGGCGCTCCGATCTCGCTTCGAGCCATACGGTGCGCACGAGGAAACAGTCGGTGAGGTGCCCCACGAGCTGGTGGACCGTGTCCTTGGAGATCGAGAACCCCTGAGATCTCAGGGCGCTGTAGAACTTCTCCACGCTGAAGAGGCCGGCCGCATTCCCCAGCAAGTGCCGCACAAGCCAGCGGAGTCCCGCTACGTTACTCACCTGGTGCCGCTCGACAACATCTCGGAGCATGGCGACGTCTACGTAGTCGCGGAGCAGCTGACGACGCGTTCCCAAATCGAGACCTTGGGCCTCTGGAAATCCGCCGACCTCCAAGTAGTCCAGAAAGGATCGTTCGAGCACGGAGCGCTGTCGCGACGAGATGCTCACCAACCGCTCCGGGCTCTCGGCACCGGAATGCCGCAGAACCTCCTCGAAGCTGAATGGATGCATCAAGACCTCCCAGGCGCGGCCTCGGAGCGCTGTGGCGATCTCCCGAGAGAGCAGAGCGGCCGAGGAACCGGTGACGTAGATGTCCACCTGTTCGGTGTCGAGCAAACGCCGCACGAAGCGTTCCCAGCCGGACACGACCTGGATCTCGTCGAAGCACCACATCACACGCGTGGACGCTCGTGCCTCCGGATACCGACGGTAGTAGCCCTCGATCACCGGATTCAGGTGATCTGCGGTGATCCCCTCCAGGCGCTCGTCTTCGAAGTTCACGTAAGGCACCGCCCAGCGCTCAGCAGATCCCGTGTCCAGCATGTCGCGACGCAGCTGGTGCAAGAATGTCGTCTTCCCGGCTCGCCGCATCCCAACGACGGCGGTCGCCTTGCCGGGCAGATGCGCTTTACCGAACACTCGTCGGGGCGTCGCCGCGGGAAAGGCCGATGCGAGCGAATCCGATACCTTTTGATCGAGCAGCGCACCTAAGCTGCTGTCGGCTTCTGAGGTCATGCCCTTGCTTTTCTCCTTCTCATAAGGATAAATAACGGACAATTTAGCCTTTTGCGAGGGAGAAACCCTGCCAGGAACCCAGCCAGGTCGCAGCGAAAGGCTTCCCCAGGGACCGGGGCGTGTTCCAGCGCACACGCCTGGGGCCGCACCCACTACCGCAAGCCCGCAGCAGAGGGACCTGCGCGAGCGCGCAACCTGTCCGAAAATGTCTGCCGTGCAGGACATGCTCAGCAAACAGCAGCTTCGAAGCGTCCAGGTTCTAGCGACGGGCGGTAGTCTACAAGCCGCAGCGGCGGCGGGCGGCGTCACCACGCGCACGCTGGCGCGCTGGCGCCAGCAAGCGGAGTTTCAGCGAGCGATGACTTCAACGCAGCACGAAGTCCTAGTCCAAGTCAGCGGCGCGCTGACTTCACTCTGCGTCCAAGCGGTCAAAACTCTCGGTGAAATTCTTGTGGATCAGGCAGCGCCGCCGGCAGCTCGAATATCGGCAGCCAAGGTTGCCCTAGACCTGTCCATGCGGATATCGGACGCCCGAGATTCCCGCGAACGACAATATCAGCTGAACGAGCTCCTCCCACCAATTACGGCGCAGTGGGACCGCGAAGCCTACTGAGCGCAGTCCAGCTGATCACACCACACGGAGGCTCCCGGTCCATGCGTGAGGTCTGGCTCACTCGAGAGGGACTCGCGTGCCTGGAGCCGCCCACCGAAGACCGCCAATGTTCTAGCCCCGAGCGCCTCAAAGGGACAGGGCGGACGTTTCAGGACGAAGGCCGCCATTTGTTCATATGGGTGGAGCTTGGCGGTCTTCGGGGAGTGCCCAGCACCAGCCGCCCGTCATAGCGGTCTTCAGCGAGAGTGCGCCGAGATCTGCCTTCGCTCGCTCCAGCGTCCTCCAAGATATCCCCTCAGCTGCGGCGTCCTGCTTCAACTCCGTCACGGCGGTAGGACCGCGGAGTAGCCTTTCGACGAGCCACTCCGTTCCTCTCTGGTGTTGGGGCTCCCGCGGCTGTTTCCGGGGGGCGAGGAGATCGTCCGCGGTCAGGGATGACTCCCCATCCCATTCCAGAACCCCGGAGTTGGAGATTCGAAAGCCCAATGCCTGGCCCTTACAATCGAGATTCTGCTTTGCGTGAGCGACGATTCTTCGCTTCGGGTCTGACGGGTCCTCACCAACCACGAGTATCGAGCGAGCGTAGGCGGCGATATCTACACTCCCGAGCCCCCGATGAACGGCGCGGTCTGCTACGGCCTTTCTCAGGTGCCTCACCGCGATGATGGCGCAGCCATATCGCTGCGCAAGGCGACCCAGCTGATGCAAGACCGGCCTCACCTCGTTCGCCCGGTGCATGTCGACTCCAGCACCGAGGAACGCTTGCAGCGGATCGATCACTAGCAACGCCGGCTCCACCTGCTGGAACGCACGTTCGATCGGTTCCAAATCAGAGAGCGAGACCGGCTCAGATCGGCCTCTGCTATCGCTTTTTCCCTCGAGAAAGATCGCTCGATCCAGATCGGCGCCCAGCGCCTCGAGCCGAGGCCGAAGTGTATCGCCAATCCCATCCTCGCCGGTCATGTAGAGAACATTCTCGGCGCGCCCAAGCACAGCCCCAGGCAACTCGCACCCACGCGTGACCGCTGCGCAGATCGCTAGCGCCAACTGGGTCTTGCCCAGTCCAGGGTCACCCTCGAGGAGATGAAACTTTCCACGGAGGATATAGGGCGCCCAAAGAGGCTCGACGGACTCTGGAGCAACATCCGCCGCCGCCAGAAGAATGGGCTGGCCAGACCCACTCACCCGCGCCACCACGCGATCAAGAGTCTGCGTGAGCTCTGATGCGATCGCAGCAGAGCCTTCCCCGCGTTCAGCCGCTGACAACGCATCCTCCGTAGATCGGATCATTTGTCGTCTGCGATGCAGCTCCATCAGGATCTGAACGTGCGTATCCAGATAAGCAGCAGTTGGCTGCTCAATGAGCTCAGCAATGAACGGCAGGCCGCCTATCTGATCTAGCAGATTCTGCGGTTCGAGATCGTGCTTCAAAGATAGAAGATCGATTGAACGGCCGCTCCTATTCAACCGCAACATCGCTTCGTAAACCATCCGGTGCCTTGGGAGGTGAAATGCGCTGGGAACGACCTCGTCGGCGATTCTCTTGATTCCCTCGCCATCGATCAGCAGTGCACCGAGTACAGCTCTCTCGAGATCATGATCCGCTTGAATGGGCGGAATCTGTCCTCCGGGATCGCGAAACTTGCGTCCGCGCGGAACATCACCGACATTTCGATTGCTCAAGTTTACTTCTCCATGGCGGGCGTGCTCCTACCGAGAGCGCGCCCGCTTTAATCGTTCTGCGCTAGTAACAACCCCTCGTCGCTACTGACGAGGCCGACGGTCTTCGCAAGCTCGTCCGGCCCGAGGACCAGTTCTGCGTCCGATTTCATTGTGGCGTCACAGATCCTCTGTTCGGCCCCACATCCGAGGTTGAGCGACGACGACGCTCATTCATCCACCGCTCGACGGCACCCAGGTCGTATCGAACGGCCCGACCCAGCTTCATGAACTCAGGGCCACCGCCTACCCTCCGGAGCTTCTGAAGCGTGCGAACAGCTAGACCGGTTCGATCAGCAACGACCTGCTCCGTGACACTTTTCCGAGTATCCATTGGTTCGTTCTCACCTCCCATGGCGCTGATCCAGCGTAGCCGAGCGGACTTTAGCGCCCGTGGGAGAAACTGATACACCTCGGGCGGTCCCCGCCAGCCTCGTGCATAAGATTGAAGAAAACCGGCTAGCGAGTGGTATGCAGTGGCCCTAGCTGAGCGAGTGTTTGGGAGTAGGACACGGAGTAGGAAACGAGAAGTTCCAGATTAAGCACGAAAAGGCCCGATACAGAGGCCGAATCTAGTGCATCTCTCCGCCATAGATCTCGAGCACTTCCGCCGATAAGTTAACCATCGCACGACACACTTTTGAGTAGTTAACTAAATTCCACTCGAGGACACCCGCCCAGATGCCGCTTCCCGTTCGAACAGCTCGCCGGGGGTAGTACAAACGGTTCACACGGGCAGCCGCGCAAGAGCAGACCCCCAGGACAAAAGGAGGACTGGCATGGAGACCAGGCGTGATGCCCAGTGGCTCTGGGATCAATACAGGCGCGCTCACCCTCTAGGCTGCAGAACTGACCGCCGGGGCCGGCTCGGCTTCAGCCTACTGCGCGGAGCGTACTCCGCAGACCCGTGGTTACCGAGGGCGAGCCGCTTGAGCGCGAATTTCCTAGCTCGCGGTCTACGGCTGGAGGTAGGCCGGCGCGTGCTTCCCCCATGCTTCCCCGACAAGGGGAGAGCAGAACGCCGCGGGACTCGAGGCAGTGCTAACTACCTGATTCCCCTCATGGTGCCGGGAAGGAGACTCGAACTCCTACACCTTGCGGTACCAGATCCTAAGTCTGGCGCGTCTGCCAATTCCGCCATCCCGGCACGAGCGCTGCGAGGGCGCCGGCGGTCTCCGGACTCGGCCTCGCGGGGCGGGCGCATTGTAGCGCGCATCGGCGCGGAAGACCGCTACTGGCTGGGATGGGATCTCACCTCGGTCGCTCGTCGCGCGGGTACTCCTGGAGAGGTGGGTCCGCTCCACTCGACTCTGCGGTCGGATGCGCACAGGGGGGACTACACTGGTCCAGATGGCGTCGCGACGGCGGCGAGCCCTCGGACGCGAGGATCAAGGCAGTCCGCGGTGAAGCCGAGAAGGGCTACCAGTGGAGGGCGAGCAGCATGAGTTCTTCCCGAAAGGCCGACGACGAGAATCCGCAGCCCGCGGGGCCCGAGCCTTCCGAAGAGGTGAAGGCCCTCACCGTGCTGCTGCGAACCGGGCAGTTCAAGCAGTTCGAGTCGGCGACGGGAGATCACCCTGCCGACCTCCAGAATGCGGAGCTGCGCCTGGCGGACCTGCGCGGGGCTCCGCTCGTGAACGCGGACCTGCGGGGTGCTTACCTACGCCGTGCGGACCTGCGCGGGCTCGATCTGATCCATGCGAATCTGGACGGGGCCAGCATCCACAATGCGCGCATCAGCGGCGTGCGCTTCCCGCGAGACATGAGCGCCGCCGAGATCACCATGTCACTCAACTACGGCACCCGCATGCGCGCCTACAGGCCGGAGAGCCTACCCCGCCCCGGGGAGCCGACGGAGACCCTGGGCTCGGATCCTGCGGACGCACAGAGTTCGAACCGGGGGACGAGCTCTGGCTCCGGCAATGCTCTGTCGGGTCGCAACGACGGCTGAGCGCACGGCGGTGCGCGCCTTCGACGCCGACCGCCACCTCGGGAGTACTCAGCGAGGTTCGGAAACCCTGCGCTCGATGACCTCGAGCAAGCCGTCGAACGCATCGCGCAGCGCCCAGGCCTTGCTGCCGTAGTTCTCGAGTCCGTCCGCGCGCACCAAGCCAACCTCGAGCGCCTCGCGACCGTCGCCACAGGCTTCGCTCAGCTGACGCGCGAGCCGGAGCGCCGTGCCCTCGTAGATCCGATAGCAATCCTCGGGATTGCCCGCGTTGAAGACAGGGGCGCCGCGCTCGATCGCCGCGGCGATCGACATGCGAACCTGCTCCATCTCTTCGGCACTGCAGCCATCGAAGAACTCGGGAGGATGCCGGGGAACCTTGCGCTCGACCGGCGCCGAGAACTGGGAGGCGAGCTCGCGCAGACGCTCACGCCGTTCGCCGGAGAACTCGGCGAAGGGCTGCGATTGCCCGCGCATGCGGTCGAGCCAACGCAGCGCACTCACCGGAACCCCGAGCCCATAGCCCCCATCGCGCAGCACGCGCGTCGCGATTCCGATCACCTCGCCGCGCTCGTTCAGCAGGGGTCCACCGCTCGATCCCTCGGACAGATCGGCGGACACCTGCAGCAGCTCGAGATCGCCAGCGTTTCGAAAGCGGCGCCGCCCGCTGAACAGCCCCTCGGTGATCGTGTAGTCCAAGCCGAGCGGGTTGCCGATCGCGTAGATCCGCTCCCCCTGCTTGAGCTCGTCGCTCTCCGCCAAGCGCAGGGGCGAGAAGCCCCGGGCCGCCGTCTCGAGGATCGCCAAGTCCTGCAGCTCGTCGTAAGCGATGACGCGCCGCACGCGAAAGCGAGAACCGTCAACCAGCTGGATGAACGCCTCTTCGGCACCATCGATCACGTGCAGATTGGTTGCGATCCTTCGCTCGCTGATCGCAAAGCCCGTTCCCAGTGCGTCCCCCTCCTGGCTGCGTGCCTCGATCCGCACGATGGCCGGCGCCGAGCGCTCGAAGATCTGTTGCGGAGTGAGCGCGCATGCGGAGAGCACGAGGGCCAACCCAGCGATCCCGAGGATGCGTGTCAGCCACTTGACGCGCGTGCCCCTGCCCCGAAGGACCTCGGAGGCCCGGCGCATGCGAGCATCGTCGATCACGAGAGGGGCGCCGGGCCGAAGCAGGTCGCGCTCGAGGCCAAGCTCGAAGCCGGGCATTCGGGACCAGCGAGCGATCGGGGAGCCCAGCGGTGTCGGGATCATGGCGAATCAGATTAGCCGCTCGGAGCGAGGCCTGCAGCCATCTATTCACCAGACAATCGCCCCGCGGGCGCCCTACGGCGTCGCCCGATCGCCCTGCGTGTCCGTCTGGGGAGGCGCCTCGGGAGGCGCCTCGCGCATGGGCTCGGGCGCACCGACCGTGGGCTTCACACTCCTTCCGAGCCGCTGCTTCAGCTCGTCGAGCTCCCGTCGGTGCGCCTCGCAGCGCGCCTCGTTCCGAAAGGCCTGCACGCGCGCGCGCAGGCCGGAGTCGCCCATCTCCTGGTCGAGCCGGCCCTCGTAGCGCAAGCGCGCGATCTCGGCGCGCACGTTCTCGAGCGCAGCCTCCTCGGCCTCGGTGGACATGCCCGCGAGCGCCGACTGGATGCGCCGCCGCGCCCGCGCATTCGCGAGGCTCGCCAGGGCGCGCACCTTCTCGCGCTCGAGTCCCTGGATCTCAGTGCGAAAGCGCGCCAGGTTCTGCTTCGAGGACTCGACCTCGGCGACCACCTGCTCGAGCTCCTTCTCGGAGCGCTCGAGCTCCTCGCCGAGACGCTCCTTCTGCGCGATCAAGTCGAGAGCGACGTCGTCGAGCCCGCGGCGAATGGCGCGTTCGAGATCGAGCTTGACCAGGGACAGCTCGCGCGAGCACTCCTTGAGCTCACCCTCGATCTTGTTGCGCATGTAGAGCACTCCAGCGACGCCCTGCTTCAGCTGCTGGTATTGCTTCTGGCGCTCCGCGATGGCGCGCTCGTACACCGCGCGCGGATGCGCGTTCTCGCAGTCGCGCAGCCAACCCGTGAACCATCCGTCGAGCAATCCGCCAAACCTACGAAACCGTCGTCGTTCGTGTGTACAAGTCATGATCTCTCCTTCCATCGGGACCCTTCGGTCCCTCATTCGTCGCTAGACTCATCGCTGCGCGTCTCGCGCAGACCCAGCTCGCGAATCTTCTGCTGCAGACTCTGTCGGACCATGCCGATGGCTTCGGCCGTTCGCGACACGTTACCCGCGTGCGCGTGCAGCGCGCGCAGCAGGAAGTCCCGCTCGAAGGCCTCGTTCGCCTGCCGCTTGGCATCGCGAAAGGACAGCTCGGAGTCCGCAGGCGCAGCACTCCGCGACACGGAGCCTGGCTCGCGCGAAGGCTCCGCGGCGGACGCGGCACTCTCGAGGCGCAGGTCCGCCGCCTCGATCACTTCGCCCGAGGAGAGCACCGCGGCCTGCTCGATCACATTGCGCAGCTCGCGTACGTTCCCCGGCCAGCGGTGATGCGCCAGCGCAGACAGGGCTTCCTGCGAGAGGGTCTTGCGCGGACGCTCGAGGCGCTCGGCGAGCTGTTCGCAAAAGCGTAGAGCCAGAGCCGGAAGATCCTCGACGCGCTCGCGCAGCGGCGGGATGCGCAGCTCGACGACCTTGAGTCGATAGTAGAGGTCCTCGCGAAAACGCCCCGCCTCGACCTCCTTCGCCAGATCGCGATGCGTCGCGGCAATCACCCGCACGTCGACCTGGATCTCCTCGCGTCCCCCTACCCTCTCCAGGCAGCGTTCCTGTAGAACGCGCAACACCTTGGCCTGCGTGGCGGGCGCCATGTCCCCGATCTCGTCGAGGAAGATGGTTCCCCCCTGCGCAGCTTCGAAGCGACCGATCCGCCGCGCATCCGCGCCCGTGAAGGCACCGCGCTCGTGTCCGAAGAGCTCGCTCTCGACCAGCTCCGCACTGATCGCCGCGCAGTTCACCGCGACGAACGGACGGCTGCTGCGGCTGCCACACTGATGGAGCGCCTGCGCCACCAGCTCCTTGCCGGTTCCGCTCTCTCCCAGCACGAGCACCGACAGATCGGTCTCAGCAACTTTGCGAATCGTCTCGAAGACCTCGCGCATGCCCGCACCCGAACCGATCAGGCTACCGAAGCCATAGTCGCGCTCGACCCGCTCCATCAGCCAGCGATTCTCGCGCCAGAGCTGCGTGCGCTCGAGCGCGCGCTTGAGCAGCAAGCGCAGCTCGTCGTTGTCGAATGGCTTCGGCACGTAGTCCTCGGCACCGAGCTTCATCGCCTCGACGGCGATCTTCTCGGAGCCGTGCGCGGTGATGACGACGACCGGCGTCTCTTCGCAGTGCGCCTTCGACGCGCGCAACACGTCCATTCCGCTGCCGCCGCGGCCCAGCGCCAGATCGGTCAACACGAGATCGAAGGTCTCGCTCTCGAGCCGCCGGAACGCTGCTTCCGCGGACTCTGCGAGCTCGACCGCATAGCCGTCCTTACGCAGCAGTCCGCGCAGCGCCAGCCGGATGGCAGCCTCATCTTCGACCACGAGAATGCGGGCACTCACGAGCGCTCTCCCCCGGCACGCCGTGGCAAGGTGATCAGAAACTCGGTTCCTTCGCCGGGAGCGGAGTGGAGCTCAATCTGACCGTCGTGTGCCTCGACCAGCTTCCGCGCGAGCGCGAGACCGAGCCCGGTGCCGCGCTCCTTACTGGTGAAGAACGGACGGAAGACCTGCTCCCGAGTCTCCGCATCCATGCCAGGCCCGTTGTCTGCGACGCGCACCCAGACCTCGGTACGCGCCAGGCTCTCGCCCAGGCTGATCGATAGGGTGGGATGCTGGGCCGACTCGTGCGAATCCGCCACCCTCCGAACCTCCTCGAAGGCATCGAGCGCATTGCCGATCAAGTTGAGGAACAGCCGCCGCAGCATGTCATAGTCGGCAGAGAGGGTGCCCACCTCGTCGAAGTCTCGAATCACTTCGACTCCCAGTGACTGGATACGCTCGGCAAGCAGAGTGAGCGCGTCCTCGACGACGGCACTCAGCTCTACGGGCTGCCGCTTCAGTGACTCCTCGCGCCCATAACGAAGCAAGTGCGCCACCGAGCGTTCGACGCGTTCGAGCTCCTCGAGCGCGACGGCTGCATATTCGACGTTCTCACTGGAGGCGGGATCCTCTCCCATCTGCTGCACCAGGCTCTTGGCAGCGGTGATGGGGTTTCGGATCTCGTGCGCGATCGAGGCGGAGAGTTCCTCCATCGAACGCGTGCGCTCGGCCTCCATCGCGCGACGCTGCAATGACACCTGCTGGCGAACCTGCTCGTCGACCTCTTGGGCGACCCAACGATCGCGAAGGCCGTCGGCAACGAACAACGAGAACGCGCGCATCGCCAGGGTCACCCCCCAGGTCAGGCCCAGAATCAACGCCACGACCAAGCCGGGTCCGCGAGACAGGATCATCAGTACCAGCATCACGACGCCGAAGGCGAACGCCTGCCGAACCCAAGCGACCTTCTGACGCGCGCGGCGCTCGGCTCGCTCGTATACGGTCTCTTCTCGCCGCAGCCGCTCTCCCCTGCGACCGCCATGCCCCGAACGCCGGTGCCGACGCCGCTGGCGCCGTTCTTCCCGCGCTTCGCGTCGGCTCCAGTAGTCCGAGGGCTCATCTCGATCGTCTCGCCAATCCGCCATCGCGGCGTCTCCTCGTTCTTCGCGCGCGATACAGCCCCACTTCGGGCATGCTTTCTGTCGCTGTGCCGCCATGCACTCCCACTAGAGCAAGCGGCATGCCCGCAGGATCACGCGTCAACCTTCCGGATCGCTCTCCACGGAGAGACCTCACTGCAGGATGAAGCCTTCAGTGCAGCCTCAGAGATGCAGTTTGGCACGCTCCGGGGGGTACCGCAGCGACGCCGCAGCCCAAGGGGCCTCAGGCTAGGGAGCCGGCTCCTCGAGGCCGAGCTCCTCGCGCGCTCCGACGGCGATCGGAGTCTCCTCCTGAACCTCTGTGATTCGAACCGGCACGCCGCGCGCCTCCGAGACCACGCTCGCGAGCCGCTCGCGATCCACCCGATCGAGCACACCGAGCATCAGCAGGTGGGCCAGCAGGCTCGGAACCGGGTCTCCGGCCAATGAATACAGATCGCGATGCGCCTCGAGATATACGACCTGGCCCTCCCTGCCGAGCTTCACCGTCTGGTAGACGAGATGCACGGGAGTTCTCACCTTCACGCGCGCGTAGAGCTCCTTCACCGTACGGTTCTGAAGCCGAATGCAGCCATGCGTGGCTATGCGACCGATCGACCACAGATTGTTGGTGCCGTGAATGCCGTAGCCGTCGCCGAGGGCCAGCCAGTGGCTTCCGAGTGGGTTGTCCTCGCCGGGCGGGACCTCGCGCGGAAGCAGCGGATCGCGCAGACGGATCGACTCCGGCACTCTCCAGACGGGGTCCTGCGTCTTCCACAGGACGCGCCGCTCCCCGATCGGGGTGGGTGTCGCAGGGTCACCGATGGCGATCGGAAGCACCGTGGGAATGTCCCCCTGCGTGTAGTCGTAGAGCCTCATCTCGGGGATGTTGATGACCAGCCCGGTGTGCGGCGCGTGCGGCGGAATCATGCGCACCGGCAGAGAGACCTGCGCACCCTCCGGCGGCATCCAAACGTCCATATCTGGGTTCAAGCGGATCAGGGCGTCGAAACCGACATCGTTGCGCACGGCGATGTCGAGCAGCGTATCGTCTCCCTCGACCGTCGCAGCCCCATCGACACCGACCACACTCGGGAGCTCGCTCGCAAGGCTGTTCACCTTCGGTGCATCCGCGGCAAGCGCAGAGGTCGCGAGCAGGCACAGACAGACGAGCCGCGGCCCGAGCCTGCACGAGATCGATTCCCTCATCAGCTGCACCCTCCCGGAAGCTGCGAGCAGCCCCGCGGACCACCCCGGCCTACGACGTCCGCTCACGCTACGACATCCGATCACGCTACGGGGTCCGATCAAGCAACGGCGCCGACTCACACTCCGGCACGCACTGACGCCGACACACCATTCGAGAAGGATGCATCAGACGCGCGGGCATTGCACGACAGGGCCGGCAGCCCGCTCGCATCGGCGCCGCAGAACGCATTCGGCCCCGCCTCGCGCTGGGGACAGGCGACGAGGCGGGGCCTTGGGGAGGAACGACTTGTCCTGGGCTTCCGGAGTGGCTCTAGACGAGGGTTGCCCACCCTTCCGTGCGAATCTGGTCGTACGTCGGTCGCGGCGGCATCGGAGTGGGCGAGAAGGCCACTGCATTCAGGCGGGCGAGTACGGCGCGCCCGACGGCACAAGCCATCTCTTCCGACTCTACGAGGGGCGTCTGGAGCACGTACACTCCATGGGGGCGCAGCAGCCGATCCTCGTTCACCACCACCGAGCTGCGGTAGATCTCTCGCTCTGGGTCGAACGCGTACTCGACGCGTACCTCGCTCACGACGCGGTGCCGACCGCGCATCTCACCGCGCTCGAGCTCCGCCTTGCCGACCCAGTGGCACTTCCCACAGACGAAGGAATCGGCTCCCTTGGGCAGCACGCGTCCTCGCGCATATCTGACACACGTGGGATTCATGCAGTATCCGACGCCTCGTCCGCTCTTCATCTGCTTGCGCCTCCTCAGGTTCATGCCGAGGAGATATCCAACATCCGTGCCAGAACACGCGAGGCGCGGGAGCCGGCGTCCCGAGGCCGTTGCCGAGCGCCTGGATCGGAGCGTAGCTGCGGCAGGGCTGCGCCAGCCCATTGCCAAGTGGGGACTCGCAGAGAGGAAGCAAACGACTCCTGCGAACGAGGAGAACGAGCTCAGGGGGTGGAAGTGTTCTTCTCCAGCTCTACATCCACGGCTCGCGTGGTATCGGCCGGTGAGGCGCGCCGAGAGAGCTCGAGCTCGACATCCGCGGGAGTCAGGAAGTCGATGCGGTCCCGGGCGCGGTTGAGCGTGAGGACTTCCCGCTCGGGCACGTAGCCGTCCAGCTTGAGGAATACGATGTGATCGCGCGTTCGCTCGACCGTCACCTGCAGCGGTGTCCGACCGATGAGCTTGCCGTCGATGAACACCTGGGCGCCTCCAGGCTCACTGCGTACGTTGACGTACTGGTACGCGTACTGCGCGCAGCCGAGTGCGCTCCCGGCGAAACAGGTCCCGAACAGGAACCGGGCGATCCCGTAGCCGAGCTTTAGGGCGGCGCGGGGCCTCGGGCGGCGGGCACTCGGCCTGCGGGTCGCATGAGAACGCGAACGAGTCTCTGGGTTCGGAGTCTCTACGTTCGAATTCTCTGCCTGCGATCCAGGATGCGGGTCGCTGATCATCCGCTGTTGCCTCCCCCACCGAGCTCTCGAGCGAGCCGAGGAGGCAGTCTAGCGAATGAACGATGTCAGTCGGTAGAACTGGAGCGCGTGTCGCTCGAGCTCTCCGACGAGCTCGAAGGGCACACCCTTGGGCAGCGCCGCCAAGGTGTCCGCAGAGATCACGAGCTCGTTGACCCCGGCGGCCTTTTGCAGGTGTCCGGCGAGATCGACCAAGGGACTGAAGGCACGTCCGTGAACCAGGTCCACCAGACAATCCCCTGTGTGGATTCCGAGCCGAAATCGAAACGGCTTCGATAGCAGATTCTGCGTCTTGTTGAATTCGTCGAGACGCTCCAGGATCGCGCTCCCGGCGCGCACGGCCTGGTGCGTATCCTCGAAGAAACACATGAGCTCGTCACCATTGCTGTTCAGGACGCATCCGCCGAACTCGCGTACCGTGTTCGCCACGTAGTCCCGAAAGCGCTCGAACGACAGAATGATGTGGGCTGGCGAGGTACCCGGCTCCTTCATCTCGGACGACCCCGCGACGTCGACGTCGAGCATGCTGCCGCGGCGCAGGAATTCGGCCTCGATCTGCCGTTCCAGCTTGAGACGGGCCTCCATGGCCGAGCTGAGATCGCCGAAGCTGGCAGGCCCCGAGCCGGCAAGGTCGCCCTTGGGCAACCCCTCCACCTCGAGCAACAGTACGTCTGCAATCTGGATCTTGTCTCCCTCCTTGAGGCGTCGCGAGACCGTCACCCGCTCCCCGTTCACGAAGGTGAAGTTCGCGGGGCTCTTCTGGAACAGAACCAGGCAGGCGTCTTCCCAGACGAATTCTGCATGGGCGCGCGACACACCGCGGTCCGCGACCTCGATGTCGGAACCGTGCGCCCGCCCCACGGTCAGCACATCACGGTCCAGCTCGAAACGTGCACGACCGACGAGCTCACCTCCCTGAATGACGTTCAGGTGGCCCCGGTCGGCGCTGACCAAAGCCATCGGCCGCAACAAGGTCTGCGCACCGTCGGCAGACTCGGTGGGGGACGGTACCAGGGTGCTCTCGTCGGATAGGCCCATCGGATCGAGCACGCCGCTGTGGCGAGGCGCGGATGGCCCTTCTCGACGCTGCAGCACGCCGCTTAGCGACAAACCTTCGTGTAGACGCACCTCGAGCACCACACGCCCGATCGCAACGCGATCGCCGGGGCGCACGATCCCCCGCGCCCGCTCCAAGTCGTTGATACGCAGTGGAGAGGCAAGCGGATCGAGGAGCTCGATGAGAAGGTTCTCCCGATGCATGCGCAGCACGGCATGACGTTCCGAGATCGTCGGGTCCGAGAGCTCGATGCCTCCACCAGGTGGAAGCGAGCTACCGATCAGGGCCTCGGGGCCTTCGAACGTGAATCGCTTGCCCGCGTCGTTCCCCGCGAGAACCAGCAGATCGAAGCCCGAGGTCGCTTGTTCCTCTCGCATTCTGGTAGGCGGAACCTCGGCCACACGTCCTCCGACGCTTCGAGTGGGTGAGCGAAACGTAGCTAGGGTCTCCGCATCCTTATCGAAACCAACGCCGGGCAACTTAGGCGGTAGACACAGGAAAGCAGAGCGCGCGTGCTTTCGTCTTCTCCACGTGATCGTTCGCGTCCAGGCGAGCCAGCCAGGCTCGCCTGCGCCCGGCTGCTGGGCCCCCAGGGCATCTCGCTGCGAAGGCTGTCGTCTACGAACGCGCCGATGCACGAAGTAGCGTACTCTGTCGCGCATGGTGCCTACGTCGTCAGGCGGCGCGAGATTCAGGGGATGCGCGGTGATCCTGCCGTACGCCCACTCGCGGCACGCGCACCGCTCGCAGAACAGACTCGCCGCACGCGCTTGGCTCCGGACCCTTTCAGAGCTGACCCTGGCCACCCTGCTCTGCCTGGCAATGGCCTGTGGATCCGAGCCCGAGACCGAAGTGCACTCCGAGGCACGGACGCTCACACACGCGGAGCTCCTCGCCACCGAGATCCTCCGCCCACACCTCGTGGAACAGGGATCCGACCTGTTTCTCCGGATTCCCACGGAGGAAGCCCTACGAATCGTCGAGGGCTCCGAAGCTTCGGGGCTCGTGCTCGCCAGCCCATCGGGTGCCAGCCGCGGCGCATCCGCGCCGAGCAGCGTCCGCATCCGGCTCCCGTGGCCGAGCGATCCAACGCGCTTCCGGATCGCGCTCTCCGAGCTCGCAGCACGCCTGCGCGCAACCAAGACGCTCGCCCGACATGAAGGCGCGGACGACGACACCCAGGAGCCCCTGGAGCTCGACTACGCCTTCGATCCACTCGTCGACGACTTCGTACTCGCCTCGTTCGAGGTCCGCATCGATTCCGCGGGAACCCTGCTCCGAAGCCGAGCGGATGCCACCCGCCCACTCCGCGACAACGCCGAGCGGGAGCCCGGGGAGCGGATCTCCGAGGAGCTCGAGCGCACGCGTGCGGCGCTCGAACCATGGATCGAAGCGAGCGAGCTCGGTCCCTCGGGCAAGCGCGCGCTGCGGGACACGCTCGAGCGAGCGACCTTGCCAGACTGGGAGAGTGGCGACGAGCCCAAACCCAGCTTCATCCGGGCATTGATCCAGGATGGCTGGCTGGATCGGCTGACCGGGAACGACCCGCGCGCACACCCGTTCGCGACGGCGCTGCTTCGCGCGAGCCGCTGGACCCATCGCGACCTCTGGTCGGATAGCCAACGCGAGCTCTCGGAGTTCACCTCGGAGCTCGGAGATCGCGTGCGAGTCCTGCGCCACCACGCTGGAGTGCGCTACCACGTCTCGCTGCCCAGCCCCGCGTATCTCGACCTCGCAAGAGACATGGAGCTCGTCGTGGATCTCGCCCTGGGCGACGACCCGCTCGAGTCGGCACCGACACCGCTCAGCGCTCACGTCTACGTAGAAAGCGTCCAAGTCGCGAGCTGGAACGTCGAGAAAGGACTCGTCGCCGATCCTGCGCTGTGGCGCAAGTGGGTCGTTCAAGCAGACGAAGAGACCGACGACGACGCTGGCACTGCGAAAACGCTCGCGCAGGCGATCCCACCCCACGCGCTGATCGTCGCCCCCGGCGGCGACGTGCTGCTGCTGATCACCGAGCACGGCAGCCTGGCTCCGCTTCAGCATACGCTTCCCGAGTCCGTCGAGGAGTTCCTCGCGGAGGCGGCGCGCGCCCTGCCCGACGCAGCCCACCTGGACCTGCTCGGGGAGTACCTGTTCGCCTACGTGTCGGACAGCCCCGATCCGCGCTTCCCGGAACTCTTGGGAACGGTCGGCCGCGTCGGCGAGTTCCATCAAACCATCGCCGAGACACTCTCGCGTGTCTCTGCTGGGCGCTACCGCGGAGATTGCGATGACCTGGCCGAGCTCTATCAGGGGATCGCACGTTTGCAGGGACGCAACGCACACATCATGGGACTCCCCGGACACGCAGCCCTCGGCTGGGTGGACGCGCGCGCAGACGGGGCCACCACCTACGTGCTTCAGACCGGTCCCCCGCTCGCGATCGAGGCGGACACGAAGGAGCGTAGCCTGGCGCAGGCGTATCAGCACTTCGCACCCGACTCCACCATCGATGTCGATCAGCTTGAAATCATGCTGCGATTCGGCCGGGACTCGCTGCGAGACAGCTACGCGGTGAGCGCCGCGGTCTTCTGGGATCGCACATACGCCGACCGCATCATCGCCCTGCAGGAAGACTGGCACGAGTATCGCTATGGCTCGGCACTCTCTGCGGCACAGGCGCTCGTAGCCGAGGATCCGGCGCGCGTCTCCCACCTGCTCGAGCGTGCATCGCTCGAATCGATCACCGGCAGATCAGCGCGAGCGGCGCGCTCCCTCGCCGCGGCGCGTGACCGGTCGAGCGTGCCGATGCAGCGCGCGCATCTAGCGATTCGCGAGCTCGACGCCTGGCTGGATGCCGAAGAAGAGGAGCCTTCCGAGCGACTGCTCCGCGAGGTCATGCAGCGCTGGCCTGCGGACACCGATCTGAGTACGCAGCCCGGCAGGCTCGAGCTCTGGATGGAGTTGGCCTCGACACTCGCCCGGCCAGACCGCGACCCGCTACGGGCGCTCGAGATTCTGGCCGAGCACGTGCGGCCCGAGCTGACGGGAGCTCCGGGATGGCTGCGCGACTCGAGCATCTCCGACTCCACGGAGGAGTTCCTCCGCTTGTCTACTCGAGTCCTCGCACAGACTCGCACGATGGTAGAGCCCGAGGACCCGCGCTGGCAGGCCCTCCGGCGCGACATCGAAACCTGGTTCGAGCTCGCAGCCTTCCGCACCGCGGATGCGGACGAGAACGTACTGCGCATCTACGGCTGGCTGGGCCACTTCCTCGAGGCCACCTACGGCGAACCGGACTATCGCGATTTCGTCGAGGCTCAGCGCGTACCCGAGCTCGAGCCGCGCGAGCATCGCGACCGAGTCTCAGAGGAGCGGCGCGCTCGGCGCGATGCCCAGTGGGTCGGCATCTCGCCGTACTACTGGTGGGGAGCGCTGCGCCAAAGCATCGACGAAGCAGAGGACGAGTTGCCACGCGCCGAGCTCATGAAGCTCGCTTACTTCACGCGGCGCGCCTGTATCGACGCGCAGCGGCACCAGCTCGAACGACCGATCTTCGAGGACTACGCGCTACAAGCGGCTCTCGTAGTCGGGCTCGCCACCGGAAACGTAAATGAGCAGCGAAGCTCGCTCGAGCAGATTCGTGCGCGGCGCGATCCGGACCTGCTCGACACGGCCGCCTACTGGTTCGCCGAGCTGGGTCCCTACCTGTCACTCGAGGAGTTCGAACAGGCACTCGGCGTAGCCAGCCAAGAGCTCGATGCACCGCGTCATCTGCTGCGGATCGCCTGGAGGCTCGCTGCCGCAGAAGAGTGGGATTACGCAACGATCGCAGCGCGTCGGGCGCTGCGCGCAAGCAGATCTGCAGGATCTCTCGATGCGGCGCGCCGTACACGCCGAGAGGTGGAGCACCTGCTCGCACACGAGCGCGGTCGTGAAGGCGATCGTCCGCAGGCCGAACTAGACGACGCTCACACGGCCGATCAGGTAGAGCAGATACGCCCCGAGCAACAAGCCCCCCTCGTAGCGGACGACCTGACGCCCCTGCGTGATCGCCGCGATCAATAGCGCCACCGAGATCAGCAAGGACACCCAGAGATCCATCTGTCCCCCCGTTGGAATCGGGATCGCGCCGAACTGGCTGGAAGCCCCCAACACCAGCAGCAGATTGAACAGATTCGAGCCGACGACGTTGCCGACTGCCAGATCGACCTGCCCCCGGAGGGTCGCGATGACCGACGTTGCGAGCTCGGGAAGACTGGTGCCCACCGCCAACAGGGTCAGTCCGATGACGGCATCCGAGACTCCGAAGCCTGCGGCAAGCTCCGTCGCGCCTTGCACCGTCCAACGCGCCCCGAGCAACAGCCCGAGCAGCCCTGCGAGTCCGAGCGCGGCGCTCTGCCCGGTGCTCGAATTCGTCGAAGTACCCGCGTCCATGTCGGGAGCGGTCCCACTTGCATCCCGCTCCGAACGGATGGCCCGAGCGACATAGCCCATGAAGGCCGCGAAGCCGAGCAGCAAGAGCAGCCCCTCGAAGCGACTGAAGCTCGCCTCGGCGGATTGGTCGAGCGGCCAGGCACCCATCAGGCACGCAGCAAACGTGACCGCCAGCATGATCGGAAGATCTCGCAGCACCAAGAGCCGGTGCACGGAGAGCGGGCGCAGCAGCGCCGCAACGCCCACGATCAAGCCTACGTTCGCCAGGTTCGATCCGATGACGTTCCCGAAGCACATCTCGGGGTGTCCCTGCCGAGCAGCGGCCACGTTGACGGCGAGCTCCGGCGCACTGGTTCCGAAGGCGACCAAGGTGATGCCGATGACCCGCGGTGACACTCCAAAGGTTTCGGCGAGCGCGCACGAGCCACGCACCAGCGCCTCACCTCCCCCGAGCAACAAGACGAGCCCCAACAGTGTAAGAGCCACCTGCTCCAGCATCCCGCCTTGCACTCCTTCCCGTAGGGCCGCAAAGCCGCGCCCGGGACCAGAGAGGGGTAGGGACAATCCTCCCTGTGCGCCAGTCCACCCACCGCACCGCGTGAGCGCGCTCGTCGCGCGCTCCAAGCTGGAGGGTTCAGTCTGCAGTGCATCAAAAAAGTAGACGTCCGACGATTGCACGTGATCTATTTCAGCGTACTTTTCCGATCCGATCCGAGCAGGTTGGCTTCGGTTCGGGCGGATCCTGTTCGTTCGTTGGAAACGACCATTCGATAGGGGGATGAGAGGAATGGCAGCACGCAAGAAGGCAACGCGGAAGAAGGCATCCAGCAAGGTCTCGGCCTCCAAGGCCATGACCAAGTCGGAGATCTACAATCAGCTGTCGGAGATCACGGATCTCGCGCGCAAGGACATTCGGGGAATCTTCGACGAGCTTTCCGGCCTCGCCGAGAAGCATCTCGCGGGACGCGGTCCAGGGCAGTTCACGATTCCTGGACTGTGCAAGATGACCGTCAAGGTCCGGCCAGCACGGAAGGCCCGCAAGGGGATCAACCCCTTCACGGGTGAAGAGATGATGTTCAAGGCCAAGCCCAAGAGCAAGACCGTCCGCATTCGCCCGGTGAAGGCCCTGAAGGACCTCGTTTCCTAGCGTCTTCTCCGCGGGTGATCACCCGAACGTGCTCGGGCGTGCCCACCGAGGCGATCGCGTCTCGGTGGGCTCGCTTTTTTTGGACGCGACAGAATGGCCGCGCGGCCCGGTCGAGGCGGACTTCTGCCGAGCCCCCGCGTGCGAGGAATTCGGTGGCTTCCATCCTGCCCATGGTCGAACGCTCTCTCTTGATACGCGTGGCGCTGTGTGCGCTCACGGGGCTCGCTTGCGGATTGGCCGCACCCCCCGCTTCGCAGGCCTGGCTGGTCTGGGTCGCGTGGACTCCAACCTTCTTCGTCCTCGCCTCGGTACGGCCGAATTGGCGCGAAGCAGCTCTGCTTGGATGGGTCTCGGGACTCGGGATCGGGCTGGTGGGATTCTCGTGGCTGGGCCACACCCTGGTCGTATTCGGCGGCTTTCCACCGGCACTCGGCACCGTGGGGCTGTGCGTCTATGCAGCCTGGATGTCCGTGCCCTACGCCGCGTTCGGAATCGCGGTGGCGCGCGGCCCGCGGCATGCTGCGCTGCACCTCCTCTGGTGCGTGGGCTTTTTCGTCGCGCTCACGCACAGCTGGCCGCTCGTGTTTCCGTACACGCCGCTGATCGGTCTGGTCCAGACGCCGGCGTGGATCCAACTCGCCGAGGTTGCCGGCGTCGGGCTCGTCGAAGCACATGTGCTGATCGCGGCGTGGAGCCTCGCGCGCGCGCTCGAACAGCGCATGCGCGTCGGATCGATGCGACCCGCCGGAGCCTACCTGGCGCTCGCGGTTGCCCTCCCGCTGGGATCATACGCCCTCGGAATGCTACGCATGCACCAGGTCGAGCTCGAGGCGCGCGCCGCCGTGCGAAGAACCACGGTCGGGTTGGTGCAGCCCAACACGCCTCCACTGTTTCGGCGCACGGAAGTCGCGATGGAACGCCTCTGGAGCGCGTCGGAACAGGCGCAGCAGGCCGGCGCTGAGTGGATCGTGTGGCCAGAAGCCGGCCCATATCCCTACGCGCTCGCGCGACCCATTCGGGGGGAGCCACGAAGTCCGGAGGCGCGCATCCTGGCGCGACATGACGTTCCTACGCTCTTCGGTGCGGTCACCTATGAAGCAGGCGATCCACTGCCCTACAACACCCTCGTTCATCTGGCGGCCGACGGCCGCGTCCGCGAGACCTTCGACAAGGTGCGTCTGGTTCCCTTCGGAGAGAACATTCCGTGGATCGATCCTCGTTGGCTCGTCGAGCGAATCCCCACCATCTCGCACATCAATCGAGGCTCGGGCCCGAAGCGCTTCCGCATCGAGGTCGCCCAAGGGTCGCAGGTCGGGGTCGGCCCGCTGATCTGCCTCGAAGACATCATCGCGGACTTCGCATACGCGGTGACCCGCGTGCCGGGCGGTATCGAGCTCTTCGTCAATGCGACGATCGATGCCTGGTACGGAGCAGAGAAAGAGCCGTGGGAGCACCTGGCACTCGCACAGTTCCGCAGCGTGGAGCATCGAATCCCGCTCGTGCGCGCCGTGAGCACGGGGGTCAGCAGCGTGGTCGACGCTACCGGTCGCCTGGTCGCGTTCAAGCCCGCGCGGGACGCCACGCCCGGCGCTGAACCGGAGCACGCCGCAGAGATCCTGGTCCACGAACTCGGACTCGCGCGCAACACCGCGAGCGATCCCACGCTCTACGCGCGCTACGGCTATGCCCTGGTCCCCTTCTGCCAGCTGACGAGCCCGCTAGCCTTCGTTGGGCTGCTCTGGTGGCGCCGACGCCAGGCGCGCGTCGCGCAACCACGCGATGGCGCGCAACACGACGTCGAGTTGTAGATCCAGTGCCAGGGATGGAGGAATGCTCGCCCCGGCGCGAGAGACCACCGCGGCCTTGTCGCTCACCTGGGCGGGCAGATACGGAAGATGGAGGAATCCTGCCCAGCGCGGCAATCCATCCGATCCACCCGGACCCGCTCCACCAGATGGCGCCGAAACCCCCGCACTCTGGTCCAGAAGCTCGCTTCGACGCAGATGATGCTCCATGCGAAACAGGACCTCGTTGCACACGAATGTCCCTGCGCTCCGCGAATGCCGGAGGCGCGGCGCATGTATCGAGAGCGCTCGCGCCAGAGGCTCGGAAGGCCAACGGAGGTCATAGGCTGCCGGTGCATCGGCCACGAGCGGTCGAGCGGTAGCCGATCCCTCCGGGTCGGCATCGGGAGCCGCGGCGGTGCCAGCAAACCTGTTCTGCGCCCGCGCCTCCACGCAGATTTCGGACCTGCCTCCAGCCTGCCCGAGCCCGAGCCACACATCGTAACCGGGCCGGGATCGATCCCCCTCGCCCCGCCAGACTGCCAACAGCCGCTCGAATGCAGTGTTCCGCTCGACGGGCAGCTCGACACAATGCCACTCAACGCCTGTCAAGCTGCGACGATCGAGCTCGCGCCCGACTTCGCGCGACGGATTCAGCTGCTCGCCCCCGAAGGGCTCGAAATAGGACACGAGGAGTCGCACGACTTTTCACTTTCGTATTCAGTATACGTGCCTGCCCGCCCGGGCGAGGCAGCGGGAGTGGTCAATTGATGCAACAATCGAGGCGATGACCGACACCCCGCGGAAGCCACCCACAGTACGCGCTGGCGAGCGCCCATCGCACTCAGGCCGCTTCGCTCGATTGCAGCCGATTCGGCGCAGACTGCGCCGAATCGCGGATGCAACGCCGCTCACGGTACGCGGAGCGATGCTGATCTCGCTGGCGGCGCTCGCGCTCTGGCTGTACGGGTTCGGCAGCCTCGACCTGCTGCTCTTCGTCGTGGGTGTCTCGGGCTTGGCCCTGTTTGCCACAGCTGCCGCCCTGGTGAGCGGAGCGGCCCTTCATCTGTCGAAGCTCACACGCACGAGCAGCGGCGAACATCCGAGCTTCGAGTGCGGTTCGCTCATCCGCACGGAGTTCAAGCTACCCGCTCTCGCGTGGTGCCCGCTGGTCCAGACCTCGTGGAGCTGGGCTGACCCCCGCGACGTACGTGTACATCCCCGCCTGCTCGGGAGCTTCCTGTACGAGGAGGTGATCGGCCAGCGCCGAGCCCTGCGCCCGGCGCTCGAACGGCGCTTCGAAGTGCGGGACCCGTTCGGCCTGAGCTGCGTGGCCTGGCAGGCCACCGAGCCCGCAGAGGTCATGCTGCTCCCGGACGTCGGACGCTTGCGTCAATCGAGCATGATTCCCTCGCTGTCCGCAGCCGACGGCAGCCCCAACCCTTCCGGCTCTCCGGAAGGAGACCGAATGGAGATTCGCCCCTACGTCCCGGGAGACTCCGTGCGAAACATCATCTGGAGTTGGTACGCGAAGACTCGCCAGCTCGTGGTGCGCACTCGAGAGCGGAGCATCGACCGTTCGCGCCGCGTAGTCGCCTATCTGATCGCCAGCGAGGACGACGAAGCAGCAGCGGCGGCGGCGCGTGTCGCGCTCGAACAGGGAGCCCTCGGAGATCGCTGGTCCTTCGGCGCCGATGGCACTTCGGGATTCCAAGACACGGTCGCAGACGCGATCCGCGCCATCGCGCGCTCTGGCTCGCTCGATGCCGACGTACCGTGCGCGCTGCGCGACTTCATGCGGCAGGTAAGCGCCGAGGGAGACGTTCACTGCATCGTCTTCGCATCCGCTGCCGGCGGGGCGTGGATTCAGGCGGCGCTGACGGTGCAGCGAGAGTATCCGGGCGGACTGTCCTTCGTGCTGGGCACGGACGGCATCACGCGAACGCAGCGAGAGCAGCTGTGGCAGCGACTGGTCCTGGTCGAGTCCGTAGAGCAGGGTACGCCCGCCGAGAGTGTGGGGGCACTGGTGCGGCTGCTTTCGCACGCTGGGTCGAGGGTCGTCATCGCGGATCGCGCCAGCGGCCGCTACTACGCAGAGGGCGCCTCGCAAGCGCTCGGAGCCACAGCATGAATCTCGGAAGGACGGCAACTGGATCCGATCGCTCGTTCGCGGGGTCGGTGTCCTGGCGCAGCTGGCTGGCGCGCGATCTGACTCCCACGGAACTCGCGATCGCGCTCGCGCGCGCCGCGATTCTCGCGCTGGCGGCCGGCCTGCTGACCGCTCCACTCACCGTCGGCATCGGGGTCGCGGCAGCCTCGATCGGCATGCTCGCGGGCATGCTCGCAGCGGAGCTCTTTCGGCGGACCCCCCTGCGCTTGTCGGCGCTGTCCATCGCCTCGGTCGCCCTCGCCGGCCTCGGAGCGCTGCTCTCCAGAATTCCGGTGCGCTTCGACCTTCCGGGGTCTCTGCTCGGTCCCGTTCTGGCCTATCAGCTGGGCGAAGCGCTGCTCTGGTTCTCGCTCTTCGCGCCCGGTGCGTTCGTGCTGCGTCTTGCGGCCATCCGGCGTCCGTTGCTCGCATTGCTCGAGGTCCTGCTCGCCTGCGCAGCCTTTGCCGCAAGCTTCGCTGCGCATCGCGATGGCATGGTGCACCGCCCGCTGGCCATCGGAGACTGGGCCTGGTCGCGCGGCATCGATCCCGCCATGATCCTGCTGTTGCTCGGTGGGGGCGCGGCGCTGCTGCTCGCCGGACTCCTCATCTCGGAGCGGCGGCGTTCGCGATTGCTGCTGCACTTCTCGACCTTGGTGCTCATCGCGATCGGCTTGTTCGCGTTCGTGCGAGTCGGCGGGCTCCCGGTTCCAGATACGTCGGGACTCGGCCTCACGGGCGATCCCAAGGAACAGGCCCGCGACGACCAACAGCAAGAGCGCCAGACGCGGCGACGACGCGACGAAGGCCAGGAAGGCGATGGCTCTCAGACCACACCTCCGCACGACATGGAGTTCCAGGACGACTACGAGTCGGATGGAAATCAGGCACCCGTCGCCGTCGTGCTGCTGCACGACGACTATTCGCCGCCTTCGGGCGTCTACTACTTCCGTCAGTCGGCGCAGTCACAGTTCAACGGATACAAGCTGGTTCAAACAACGCGCGACGACGTCGATGCGGACATCATCGACCAGTTCCCGACGCAACCGACAGTCCTCGATGCGCTCCCACCTCCGCTGTCGCCACGCAACACCCTGCGCATGACCGTCGGTCTGATCGTCGACCATGTGCAACCGTTCGCGCACGATGCGCCGATCGCGATACGCCCCGTCCCGAATCCGAATCCGCTGCGTTTCCAGCGCGCATACGAGGTCACCTCGCAGGTGCAGACGAAGCCCTACCAGGAGCTGCTGGGGCGCGCGCCGGGCACACCGGAATGGACCGAGGACCAATGGCGCTACTACACAGAGGTTCCGAAGGATCCCCGCTACCGAGAGCTGGCGACCGAGATCATTCGTGAGCTTCCCGAGGCGGTTCGCGGCGACCCGCTCGCCCAGGCACTGAGCGTCAAGTTCAATCTCGAAGAACGCGGCACGTACAGTCTGAAGAGCAAGCACGCATCGGCCCGGGATCCCGCAGCTTCGTTCCTGTTCGGAAACCTGACCGGATACTGCGTGCACTTTGCCCATGCGGCGACCTATCTATTCCGAAGTCTCGGAATTCCAGCGCGCATCGGCGTTGGCTACGCCGTGCCCGAGAGCCACCGCGCCGAAGGTTCGTCGATCATGATCCGCGGCGCGAATGCGCACGCGTGGCCCGAGATCTACATTCGGGGCGAAGGCTGGACGGTGATCGATCTCGTGCCGGAGAACAGCCTGGATCCGCCGCTCAGCGAGCCGGAGCCCTCTCTTCAGAGCATGCTCGGCGAGATGATGCGCCGACAGCCCGGCGAGACTGACGACTTCCTGGAGTCGGAGCGCTGGTTGCCCACCTGGGCCGAGATCCTCTGGGTACTCGCTTGTGTGGGCGCGCTGCTCACGACGCTCGCTGCAACGGTCAAGTTCTATCGGCGCGTCGTCCCCCGCTACCGGAGCGGCATCGCTCTTTATCGCCTGAGCTATCGTGCGGCGATGGACCAGCTCGCCGACGTCGGGCTGCGACGCCAGTCTGGAGAGAGCCGCGAGTCCTTCGCCACACGCCTGCAGTCCCTGACCCCTTCCTTCGGCCTGGTGACCCAGCAACACTTGGCATGGGCTCTCGGCTCGCGGCGCCTGAAGGAACCCGAGCGACTGCAGCAGTTTCGCGTCCAGTTACGGCGGGAGTTGGAGCAGGGTGTCCCGCGTTGGCGGCGTACCCTCGGCCTCCTGAACCCATTCTCATGGCTGGGCGTGCGATGATTCGTCACCCTGAGCGGTGCATCCCCGCGGAGATCCGATGAACTCGAGCGAAAACGAAGCCTTGGCCGTCCTTGAACCTGCGCATACGGACACGGGCAGAATCCCCTCGGACCCGAGCACGGATGTCGCGGACTCCGAGGGTTCGGGGCGGCTCGAGGACGCCGTACGCGTGATGACCCAGCTCCGCCAGCGCATGCAGGCCCAGGTCAAGGGACGCGACGAGGTGATCGACCTGGTGCTGGTCGCGTTGCTCGCCGACGGACACGTTCTGCTCGAAGACTTTCCCGGCTCCGGAAAGACGACCCTGGCGAAGACCCTCGGAACCTCGATCCAGCACGAGCGTGCCGACGACGAGATCGCGGAGTTTCGCAGGATCCAGTTCACACCCGACCTGCTCCCGTCGGACGTCACGGGCGTCTCCATCTTCGACTCTGCGACGAACCGATTCCACTTTCGACGGGGACCGATCTTCGCGACGGTGGTCCTCGCAGACGAGATCAATCGCACCTCTCCGAAGGTCCAGTCGGCCATGCTCGAATCCATGGCCGAGAAACAGGTGACGGCCGAGAACCAGACCTATCCGCTCGATGAGCTGTTCTTCGTGATCGCGACCCAGAACCCGCTCGATCTGGCGGGTACCTACCCTCTGCCCGTCGCACAGCTCGATCGCTTCCTGTTCAAGATCCGTATGGAGCACATCGACCGCGGTGCCGAGCTCGACGTGCTCAATACGTACCGCGAGCGGCGCGACACGGAGCGAGTAGACCTGCCGCGCGTGACGCGCGACCAGGTCATGGCCGCGCGTGCAGTGATCGACCGTGAGGTCGCCATCGACGAGGTCATCAAGGAGTGCTTGGTCGACGTCTCGGCAGCACTTCGAGAGGACGAGCGCGTGCTGCAAGGCAACTCGACGCGCAGCCTCGTTCTGATGCTTCCCGCGCTGCAAGCCCACGCCGCCCTACGCGGGCGCGACTTCGTCAGCAGCGAGGACGTCGAAGCTCTCGCTCCTCGTGTGCTGCAGCACCGCGTAGAGCTTGCACCCGGAGTGACCAACTTCGACGAGGTGCTACGCGAGTGCATGGCCCAACCGCTGGATACCCTGGCACGCTCGACTTTGCGGAGACGCGGATGAGTTCAGACGGGCGACTCCCCCGGCGCCGAATCGCCTGCGTCGCAGCCTGTCTGGCCATCGTGAGCTGGGTCTCCCCAGAATTCGCGCATGCCGAAGACGAGACGATCCTGCGCAATGAGCTCGGGCTCACTCCGAAGGGACGCAGCACTCTCGATGCCTTGATCCGCGAGGCGGAGACCGCTCGAAACGAGGGGCGCTATGTGCGAGCGCGCGAGATCGCCGACTCGATTCTGCGCATCGATCCAGACTCGCCCTTCGGACACGGCACCCTCGGGATCGTGCTACACCGCGCGGAAGGCAGTCTGCCACGCGCGCTCTACCATCTGACACGCAGTCTCGAGCAGTTCGAAGTGCGCTACGGTCCCGCGCGCTATTCCCAGTACCACATCTGGCACCTCACCATACTGCAGGAGACCGCACAGCTGAACGGTGCCATCGGGCGCAACGAGGAGAAGCTCAAACTCCTCGACCAGCTCGAGCAACAGGGGGATCGCCCGATCGCCGCAGACCGAGGCTGGCCACTCATGCGGCTGCGTCGCTATGACGAAGCGCGCAGCTCCGTCGAGCAGGCATTGGGTACGCCCGGCTACGGATACTTCGGTCAGCGAATCACCGCCTATAACGCGATCTGCGCCATCGAGGGCGAGCTGCAACACCGCGAAGAGACCTACCTCGCCTGTCTGCGCTCCGCGCAGCTCGACCGCGCGGAAGGTGACGGCGATCCCGTAGCCTACACGAACGCAGCGATCGGCGCCCTCGCCATGCTGAAGGTGGACGAGGCCGAGCGGCTGATTCTGGAGGGAACCGAGCACTTCTCGACCGGTACGGTCTCGAACCCGTGGCTCGACCTGATGATCTTGTACATCGGCCAGGGCCGCATGCCCGAAGCGCTCGATGCGATGCGGCGCATGTTCGAGTGGCGCAACAGCCAACCGCCCTACATGGAGGAGCAGAATCGAGCACAGAGCGAGATGGCCTCGGCGATGTTCCTGCTGGTCGCCGGGCACCCATTCGAAGCCGCGCGCATCTCTCGGCGGGCGCTCGATCGCCCGGACCGCACCGGATACACCAGCTCGGACTCCGAGCAGATGGAATCCGCGGCTGCACTTGTATACACCGTTTCGTGTCGAACGGCAGCACAGCTGCGACGTGAGGAAGCATCGTCCAGCCCGTTTCTCGAATCGATCTGGCTCAACTACGACGCCTTCCGGCTGGAACTCCGCGCTTGGGCCGCCGCTCGACGCGCCGCCGCACTCCTCGCGGGAGATCGCATCCTGGTATCCACGGTGCGTCCGTACCTTCCCGGTGGATCGGAGATCTCCGAGTGGATTCAGCTGGAGCTCCCGCGCTTGCTGGGGCCAGGAGTCGTCGCGGCTGCCGTCGAAAAGGCGCGCTCCCTCGAGAGTCTTGAGCGCGCGGACGGATACTTCCTCGCATTCGATGCAGAGGTCGCGTGGCAGCGCGGAGATGCGGCGAAGACCTTGGACAGGGTAGACGCAGCGCTCGCAGCCCTGCCTCGGCCAGAGGTGCAGATCACCGCTCACCTCTCAGCGATCGGAGCGCGCGCGGCTTGGATGCTGGGCAACAAGGAGCGCGCGTACGCCCTGCTGAGCCAGGCGTTGCAGATCGACCCGGGTGTCCTGCGCCGGCTGGACATCGAGCTACCCGTGCGCTTTCGAGCTGGAGAGAGTGCAGTTGCACGCAGAACCCTCGAGCTACTCCAGAACTCACCTCGCTTGATCGAGGGAGGTGCATTCATCGTCGAGACGCTCTCCGAGGGCGAGAATGCCACTGCGTGCCTGCTCGGTCCGCAGGGCGAGGTCTACGGCTGCGGCTACGTGACACCACGCCCGGAAGAAGACACGGAAGCCCTCGCACGGCGGCTCGCCCAAGAGTTCCACCAAGCTGCCTTTGCGCCGCGCATCGATCTGACACAGGCCGACATTCAATCCCTGGACGGATCCCCAACGGCCGCGGGCGGCCGCAACCGCGAACGAATGCGCATCATCCTCGATGGGCTGGTCGGCAGCGACCCACGCAGCAGCGACCCGCACCGATAGGGCAGCCGGACCGCCGCCACGCACTCGCGTCGCCCTCGACCCTTCTCCGCTCCATTGGAGCCGAACCACCCTCAATCACCGCACCGGCTGCTGCCGAAGTACCGATCAGCAGCAGCTCTGGGTGAATTGCATTGGGCATGCGCGCAACTGGTGTGCAACTTTCCAGTTGCAGTCCTAGAGTGACCCGGTTGCAGCAACAGGGGCTACGACGTCACGCTCACAACAGATCTCATCGATCAGATCGATCTCACGGGCCTTTCATTATTCTGTAGAATTTGGAACCGATGGCTGGATGTATGCGGCGCTCACCGATAGGCAAGTCGTGGCACTGGAAGGGCGAGATCCACGCTCCCGGCGCCATCGTATCTGGACCTGGGGCGAGCGCGGCCAACCTGGTCAGCTGAGTAGAAGCTGGAGAGCGGATGCGGATTCGGCTCGGGCACGGGGCCTAGCAGACATGCCAGCATCCAACTGTGTTGAGAACCGAAGGCAGGCGATTCCATGTCCAGGAAGAGTAGATGGTGGGGACGTCGATCGACCGACACGGTCGAAACCGACGCTCAAGACGAACAGACCGAGGACGTTGTCGCGCAATCCGAAGAGAATGCGCAGACAGCTAGATCCAGCAAGAACCGCGACTCTTCCCATCGGGACCCGGCTCGCCCCCGGCCACAGGAACGGGCGGGGAAGGCGTCCGAGCCGGCCCAGATCAAGGCGGCACCCGCACCCCCTGAAGACGACGCGGATATGACGGACGACGAGCGCTCCGCGCGCGATCGCGCACAGCAACTCGAGTCCGAGGCAGAGGAAGCACGCCTCGCCCGTGTGCGCGCGATGGAGGAGATTACGAAGCTCCGACAACGCGAGCGCGAGGCCCTCGAACGCGCGATGCAGGAAGAGGTCGAGGCGGATCGAGCCGCCCAGGAGCGCATCGCGGCCGAACGCTCCGCGGCCGAGCTCGCAGAGACGGAAGCCGCAGCTACGGAGCGAGCCGCCGAAGAGCGCGCGGCTGCGGAGGCCGCGGCCCGGCGCAGAGCGGATGCCGAGAAACTTGCCAAGCAGCACGCCGATGCCGAGCGACTCGCGCTCGAGAACGCCGCGCAGGAGCTGACGAACGCCGAGCGCGCTGCGGAGGCACGCCGAAAGGCGGAAGCACAAGCTCTCGGAACCGGCGAGCGCGAGCGAACCACTGCTGCGCGCGCTGCGGAGCTCCGCTCTCGAGCCGAAGAAGCGATCGATCGCCGCCGAGCCTCAGAGAAGACCGTCGAAGAGCTCCTCGCTCGGGAGAGGGCGTCACGCGCGCGTCTCGCCGCCGAGCGCGCTGCAGCCGCGCGAGCTGCTGCCGAACGTTCCCTGGCCGCGCAGCGTGCCCTCGAGAAGGCTCAGGCCGATCTCGCCGCGGCCGAGCGAGAGGCGGCGGAACGCGCCCAAGCGGCGCGCTCGATCGCGGAGAGACTCGCCCGTGCTCAGGCCCAGGCGGAACGTGCTCAGTCCGCGCTCGGGACCGCAGAACACACCCTTGCCGAGCTCGAGGACAACCAGGAAGACGAGAGTGCGCTCGAGGGGGAACAGACCCTCAGCGAGCTGAGCGCCGATGGCGACGACGACGAATCTTCGGATTCGGCACAGGGCGAGAGCGCGAAATCGCAGTCGGGCTCTGCGGCAGCCGCCCAACAGGACGACTCCAGCGATTCCGACTCCGGCGACTCGAACGGTGACGCGCGTCCCACGGCCCACGGAAACAGCGGCAAGCAAGCGCGCCGAGCTCAGTCCGGAAGTGTCGCGGCGCTGCGGCGCGGCGCACAGCCGCTCGCCGTGTTGGCACTCGCGCTGCTGGGAGCGAGTACGCTCGCCTTCCACGACAGCGAGCCGGAAGTCAGCATGCAGCCAAAGCCCGGAGCACCGCTCAGTGCCGCGCTGCGCACACCTGCGATGCTTGCATCGATGGGCTTCTCGCCCGCGAGCATGGAGCTCGGTCGATCCAAGCCCGACTCTCTGTCCGGTAGGGCCTCCGGCAGCCTCGCCACCCGCGATCCGGCAGCAGCGGGACCCGAGACACCGCACGCTCCTGCGTGGCTGCGAAACTCCGTGACCCCGCGGTCGGTGGGCTCAGGACCGATGATCGCTCTGGTGATCGACGACATGGGCGTGGATGCGCGCCTCTCGGCGCGCACGATCGAGATGCCGGCACCCCTGACCTTGGCCTTTCTGCCCTACGCAGAGCGGGTCGCCGAGCAGGCGCAGCGTGCCAAGACGGCGGGCCACGAGCTCTTGATCCACGTCCCGATGGAGCCCAACGATCATGCCGAAGACCCGGGGCCGAATGCGCTGCGGGTGCGACTCGAGATCCCTGAAATCGAGCGACGCCTCACCTGGGCCTTCGAACGCGTCCCTGGGGTGGTCGGAATCAACAACCACATGGGAAGCCGGTTCACGCGCGATCCGGACCGGATGCAGGCGGTCGTCGCGCAGCTACGCGAGCGCGAGCTCATGTTCCTGGACTCGATGACTTCACCGAACAGTGTTGCATGGCAGCTCGCGCGCGAAGCCTCGGTTCCCTATACGGCACGCGACGTCTTCCTGGATCATGAGAGCGACCTCTCGCATATCCGTGGCCAGCTCGTTGCGCTCGAACGCCAGGCACGGCGCGAAGGCGCCGCCGTCGGAATCGGACATCCCCGCCCGAACACACTGCGCGCTCTGCGCAGCTGGCTTCCTGAGGCCGCCGCGCGCGGTATCCGCTTCGTACCCATCACGACCATCGTCCGCCACCAGCGCGGCCTCTGAGTCCCCTCCCCTGCGCTCACTCCGAGCGCTGCACCCGCGCAAACCGTCGCTTTCCCACCTGAAGTACCCCACCTCGGTCTACGCAAACAGTAGGATCCTCGATCGTCTCGCCCTCGAAACGCACGCCGCGGCCCAGCACCAGTCGCCGGGCCTCTCCCTTCGACGCAACCCCGTCGAGACGTAGCAGGAGTTCGAGAATCGGTGTCGGTGCCCCGATCTCGAGCTCGGGCATGTCGGTAGGCACCTCGCGCCGCTGATGGAGCGCCTCGAAAGCGGCTTGCGCCGCGCGGGCTGCATCCTCACCATGGAACTGGGTGACGATGGCGCGGGCCAAACGCTTCTTCTCTTCCATGGGATGGAGAACACCCTGTTCGAGCCCCCGGAGCGTACGCTCGATCTCGTCGAGCGGCCAACCGGATACATAGGGAATCCAGGCGCTGAGGGTCTCGTCCGAGATGCTCATGGTCTTGCCGAACTGATCCTCTGCAGGCTCCGAGATCCCGATGTAGTTGCCGGCGCTCTTCGCCATGCGCGCGTGACCGTCGGTCCCCACCAGGACCGGCGAGGTCAGACAGACACAGGGCTTCTGCCCGTAGACCTGCTGCAGCTTGCGACCCGCCTGGATATTGAAGAGCTGTTCGGTCGCTCCGAGCTGCACGTCCGCGCGCAGATGTACGGCATCGTATCCCTGTAGCAGCGCGTAGAAGAACTCGTGCAGACCGATCGGGTTGCCCGCATCGAATCGCTTTCGGTAGTTGTCGCGCGCCAAGAACTGCTGCACGGTGAACTGGGACGCCAACGCAATCACGTCCGACAGGGTCTTCTCACGCAGCCAGTCCCCGTTGCAAACCACTTCGGTGGAGTCGCGATCCAGCACCCGAAAGCACTGCTCGGTGTAGGTGGTCGCAGCCGCGGCAACCTCTTCGGGGCTACGCCGCGGCCGCCCGGACAGCTTGTCGCTCGCGTCCCCGACCTCGGCCGTGAACGTCCCGATCAAGAAGATCACGTGATGGCCGAACTCTTGGAAGCGGCGCAGTTTGCGCAGACTCAAGGTGTGGCCCAGGTGCAGATCCGGAGCCGTTGGATCGAACCCACAGTAGACGCGCAGGGGTCGCCCCTCGCGAAGCTTCTCGCGGAGCTCGGCCTCCATCGCTCGGCGAAGTCCGTCGTCCCCGAACTCCGTGCCGTACATCAGCTCGCGAACCTGTCGTTCGAGATCCGTGTCGCCGCCTGTGTTCGTCGTCATTGGTCGTCCCCGTTCTGGAATGCTCCCGCTCTCCGAGGCCGACCCCGACCAGACGAGAGGCTGATCCGCGGCCGCGCAGCATCGCAGATCGATTCGGGGTCCTCAACTCGAAGGCTTCGAGGGACCGCTCAGGCGCCGCGATCGCTCCCGATGCGAGCGCGCTGAATCGACAGCGCCACGCTGGCGAGATCGAACTTCAGCCGGCCGTCCAGGCAGATCAGGCCGTAGCGCCAGACTCCCGGCTCGATGGGGACGGCGCTCTCCACGCGCACCCGTCCCGGGAGTGCCTCGCCCGCCTCGTAGACGACGGCCTCGAGCACCTCTCCGCGCTGGTACTCGCGCTCTGCACGCACGGCGAAGGAAACCTCGCAGAGCTCCAGCACGCTGCACTCGACACCCTCCAGGCTCACTCGGACCGGATCGTCGCCCACCGTGACGCGCAGTCCGAAGCGCCGTTCGACCCGCTCGGCCTCGCCACACAGTTCGAGCTCGAGCTGCTCTCCTGCCGGTCCGAGGAGAGCCTCTCGCAGCTCCCCCAGAGAGCGTGCGGGCAGCATCCAGAACGCCCCCCGGTGCTCGTAGTAGACGGATACGAGCGTTCCGGCTGCCGGTAGGTCCCGAGACATGCCTGTCCGCTCTTCGAGGGCTTCGGAGCCGGGCGCTCCCTCTTCCTTGGGCGCGCTGGGCGCAATGCGTACACGATCGCCCATCCGCTCCAGGATGGACCAGGAGCGACTGCGGCGAGCCCCGCCCCACTCGAGCAGGAGCTGCACGTCCTTGGGGAAGGGTCGACCCAGCATCGGGCGGCTTATCGGCTGTGCGGTCGCGCCCACTTAGGGGCGAGCGTGCTGCCGCCCTCCCTCCGTGCCCCTACGGCAAACCTGCTACTCATCGATGCGGAGCAGCCCCCAATTCCGGACTGCTGGCGAGACGGGACCGATAGCGGGGTGGGCCGCTAGCGTGAGGCAGGTCACGCCGCGGTGAGGAACAGCGCCACGACGCAACCGACGGCAGCAATCCAGACGATCGAGCGAGCGGTCGGCCAGTCCGCCAGATAGCAAGCTCCATAGACCACGCGCAACGCGACGAACGCAAACGCCAGCGCGTCTACCGTAGGCTGTGCGGCTTGCGTCTGCTGAGCCAAGAGCACCGCCACCGCGAACGCGGGAAATGCCTCGAACGAGTTGAGCTGCGCCCAGTGCGCGCGCTGCTGATACCCCTCGAGCGCAGCCAAGAACGTGCGCGGACGCGCGTTGTCGAAGTTCGAATCCCATTTCGCGATCCCCGCGAAGACATACGGCATGAGAGCCGCCCCGAGCACACACCAACCGGCCAATGACATCCAGACTCCTCCAGACTGCTACGACTCCTCCGGGCTGCTACGGCTCCTCCCGGCTGCTACGACGGATGGAAGGCCCTCGCTCTGGAATCGTCGCATGAACCGACGGTCGATGGCGTCCTTCAGCCTCCATACGAGGCGGCCAGACACGGATACTCCCCACTTCGTGGCGAGAGCACGGCGTTCTCCGAGGTTGAGGATCGCCAAGAAGTCACGCTGCGGTGTATACCTCTCCAGCGGGGTGCCCGCGAGCAGCGCACGCAGGTTTCGCGTGACGACGGGTCCCATGCGCACCGCGTAGACCCCCGCCTTCGGCACCCATGGAGCAGCCTCCATCGCAGCACAGTCTCCCACGGCGAACAGACTCGGGACTCCCACCACCTGCAAGGTCTCGCTCACGCGCACGAAGCCACGCGCACAGGTGGGCAGTGGAGAATCCCGTAGCCACGCGTGCGGGGCAGCCCCCGTCGCGAGCACGACCAAGTCGGCTTCGAGCCGCCGGGATCCCGAGCGAACGGCTCCCGTCTCGACCGCGGACAATTCGAAGTCATCGATCCACTCGATCCCCCGCGTACGCGCCAGATCGTGGAGCCTGGTCAGGTAGCCAGGCGAGCGTCGCGCGTTCCCTTCCGAACGTCCGACCAGCTCCTCCGAACGTCCGACCAGCTGGATTTGCGCCAGAGCCCCAAGCGCGCGCAAGCGAGCATCCAGCGTGAACGCCAGTTCGATCCCCGCGATTCCCAGGCCCACTACGACGACGCGCAACCGGCGCCTTGTCTCCGTAGCCGCTGCGAGTTCACGCTCGACCCGCTCGACGAAGCGTCCGATCGGGCGGGTAGGCAACGCGAACTCCGCCACCCCAGGAATGCCGGCGGCACGAATCGTCGAGCCCACGTCCAGACTCGCCACCCGGTAACGGCAGACCCGACCACTGCGCAGCCGGACCAACTTGCGCGCCGGATCCACGTGGACCGCAGGCTCCAGAATCACGCGCGCACGCGCGCGCGCGGCCAGCGCAGCCACGTCGATCGAGAGCTGTCCCACCTCGTAGTCCCCGGCGACGAGCCCGGGAACCATGCCGGAATAGAGCGCGTGCGGGTGATCCGAAATCACGCAGACGGTGACCTCTGGTAGTGGGTGCTCACACAAGGACTCGAGCACCTGGACATGCGCGTGGCCACCGCCAACGAGCAGTAGATCTGCGGCGACCTCGGTGAACTCATTCACAGCGCGTAGTCCGATCGACCCTCAACCTGACCTCGGATTGCCGATGGAGACTCCCCGGATGCAGGAAAGCTCCGCACGTTCCAAGACCTTGCTGCGGCTGCCTGTGCGGTCCACCCGCCACCGCACGCGCTCGGCTCGAGACAGCGATTCGCCGACGCGCACAGATCGCAGCCTGGAGACCGAGCTTCGACCCATGCGTCTCGAGTCTCTGCGCGGGACCCAGCTCCACGGAGTCGAGGTCGACGGTGCACGTACGCGCGTGGTCCTGCTCCCTGCGCTCGGGCTCCCCGCAAACCTGTACGCTCCGTGGCTGCGCACGCTTGCGGGGAAGCGCGCGGGCTGTGTCCTCGACCTTCCCGGATTCGGCATCAGCCCCTCCCCGGTCCGGATTCCTTGCTTCAGCCAACATCTCGCGCTCCTGCATGAAGCTCTACGCCGCATCGGTGAACCGGTCGTGCTGGTCGGACACTCGCTGTCGTGCGCACTCGTGATCGCCTTGGGGCGACTCGCGCCCGAGCTGCTGCAAGGGATCGTGCTGAGTGGCTTCGGACAGCTGCACAGCAGCGGGACCTGGCGTCGCCAGCTGCGTCTCTCCGCCGCCCACCCGCAGCGGCTGCTCCACCCGCGCCGAATGCTCGTCTCGGAACCGCTCACGGCGCTGCGAGAGTCGCTGGAACGGAGCCGCCGCGTGCCCGCGTTCGAGAGCTTCATAGACGCGCAGGGAGCCGCAGTTCTGCGAGACGGCCTCCGAGACGTGGCGGTACCCGTTCTCGTCTGTCAGGGCGATCACGACCGCGTAGCCCCTCGAGAAGCTACGCAGCTGACCGCAGAGCAATCCGCCGAGTCACGGCTCCAGTGGCTGCCCAACTGTGGCCACATGGCCCCGCTCGAGGCTCCGGAGGCCTTCCAGGAACGGATCGAAGAATTCGCTCGCGAGCTCGAGTCACGGGCTGCACTCGGGGCCATGGTGGGCGCGCGATCCGCCTGAGACGGAGGAACGCCCCGCTCAGTCGAAGTGCCTCGGATCCGCCAGTTCGCGGTCCGGGATCGCATCCCGCCGCCTGCGCCCTCGCGGCGGCCAGCTACGGAGCGAATCCAGATACGCAAGGGTGCGCGACACGTCCACGAAGCGCGCTGGACCCACGGCAGCCTGCGGCACCGCATACATCACCAGATCGGGGCGAGGACGCGTCAGATAGGCCAAGCCCCCGCCGACTCCGGCCAGACCGAGCCACGCCGGCCAGTCGAGCAGATTGCTGAGCCAGGTTGCTTGTCCCCACTCCAGCAGGCTCTGCGGATGCAGACTGGACCAGAGCTCGAGCAGGGAGCGCGTCTCCCACTCCCCGCCGGCTCGGAACAGATCGGCTCCCAAGGTCGCGAAGCCAATGCCTGCGAGCACCAGCGCGCCGAAGCGTACGAACGAGCGAACGCCTGCCGGCGTGGGCACCTGCTGCCCGGCGCGCATGCGGGCGGCTAGGAAAACCAGAACGGACAATGCGGCCAGCCAGATCGCCGGTGGCGAGGCCAGGACCGGCAGCACGCCCGAGACCCACACGGTCTCGTGGATCTGGGCGCGCCCCGCAGACTCGAACCATGCGCGCGAGCCAGGGGACATCATGGACCAGAGCTCACGCGTGGAGAGCGGTTGCCAGCTCGGCGGGAAGGCCATCGGAAGCGCTCGCGCCCACTGCCCCCAATCGATCCCCGCTGCCGCCCCGACCCCCGGGGGTGCGGCGGCTGCCGAGGTCGCATCCCCATCTGCCCCTGCCCCATCGGATGCCAGGCTGCGGGGGGATCCCAGGCTACGGGGCGCCGGGTTGCGCGCACCTGGCGCGTCGGGGACAGCCTTGGACCCGGCCCGAACCAGGCTCGCAGTCGCCGACGACTCCGAGGGGTCGATCGAGTCGGAGGACGCGAGCGAGCCCGCGCCTGCGGCTTGCAGACGTTCGACCTCGAGACCGAGCGACATACTCGCGAGCGCAGCCAAAAAGAACGCCCAGAACTGAAGAGTTCGCATCGAGACCCGCCTCCGGAAGCTGGTAGATCTGATCGAATGGTACACGAGTGCCCGCCCCCCTGCAGAACCGGGTTCTGGCGGAGCGGCCATGGCTAGAGCATGCCACCTGCCGCCTGGCTGCGGATCCCCCGCGCGGACGACGCAGCTGACGCGCCTCCGCCCTTCAAGTCGGATCCGGTCGGCGACGATGCGGCTGGCAGAGGAGCTCGCCCCATCGCCCGCACGGCCCCCGAACCACGCCCTTCTCGCCGCAACGCCAAAGGCTCGTGGCTCACCGTCTGCATTCTCGCGCTCGCTTGGATCGGGAGCCTGCCGGCCGCCGCGGCGCCCGAGCGCATGTGGCTCGACGATCTGCAGCGGCCCGGCTCCGTCGTACTGCGCTGGGGCCCGGCTCGCTGCTGGCCCGAACAGCAGGAGGTCTTGAGCTCGCTGCGCTGCCTCAGCATGGGCGGTGCAGAGCCGTTCTTCGTCGCGACGCAGCGACCTCCCGAGCGTCCCTGGGACCTGTCGGGGAAGTTTCTGAAGGTGTGGATCCGTGTCGACGAGATGCGACAGCTCGCGGCCTTCGAGCTCCGGCTCTCCTCGGACAACTTCGAGAGCAACTACTTCGCGTTCACTCTGCCGCTGTTCGGAGACCTCGACTTCAACTTCGTTCAGGACGCGACGTGGGCGGAATATACGGTGAGCTTTGCCTCGGCGCGCGTCGAAGGGAAACCGGACCGCAAACGCATCAACTCCATCGGCTGGCTGGTCCGCGACCGCGGCGAGGGCGCTGTGGATGTCTCGATCGCGGGCGTCGCCACCCAACCAAGCCCGCGGGCCGGTGCCCTGTCGATCACCTTCGACGATGGCGTCGAAGATCAGTGGCTGGCCGCCGAGATCCTCGCCGAGCACCGGCTTCGCGGAACCGCCTACATCATCCCGCGTCTGATTGGATCCGTCGGGTTCCTCGGCCTCGACCAGCTGCACGAGATGCACGACCGCTTCGGCTGGGAAATCGCAGGGCACCACGGCACTCCACTGACCGAGATGACACCCCGCCAGCTCGACCGTGCCCTACTGGGAGTGCGTCGCTATCTGGAAGCACACGGCTTCGAGAGCGGCGCCCATCACTTTGCCTATCCGCTTGGCAAGATCGATCGAGGGGATTCGCTGCGAATCG
Source organism: Pseudomonadota bacterium (assembly GCA_003247575.1). Taxonomy (GTDB): domain Bacteria; phylum Myxococcota_A; class UBA9160; order SZUA-336; family SZUA-336; genus SZUA-336. Next base: position 20,251 of record QJZC01000056.1, on the reverse strand, counting down.
CTCGCAGGGTCTTCGCGACGGGACGCCTGGCTGGCTCCGGCCCCGAGACGCTTCCGCCTGCGGATCCGCACAAGCTTCGCGTGTTGAACGTACTCAACACGACGCCTCCCGACGAGATCGTGAAGCGCGCACAGCAGGCGATCCAGGAAGGGGCCTGGCTGATTCTCATGTTCCACAAGCTGCGCGCGCCCGCCACCGACGCGCTCGAATACGAGCCCGATCAGTTCCGCGAGCTGGCCCGCAAGCTCGCCGCGGCTGGGATCCGCTCGGAGACCATTCAAGAGGTGTGGGAGCGCATGCCACGCTGAGTCTCGTCTCACTCGAGCGTGAGGGACTGCACCATCGCTTCCCAGGCGGACGCCCACTTTCCCACGGTCTCGCCCGGTCCCTGCAGTTTGAAGAAGTAGGGATCGCCAGAGCCTTCGACGACGAGCGCGAGCAAGCGTGCGTTCTCGAGTGAAGCCTGCGCGGGTGCCCCGGGCATCTGCTGCCCTCCGTAGGTTCCCGACACATCGAGGCGCGTGAGCTTCAACGGACCCGCCTCCGCGGCTTGGACCACGGCCCGATCCTGGGTCGGGGTGCCATCCGGCTGTGTGAACTGCTGCATCCATCGGTTGACGTTGGCCTCGGCCGACCCCCCGCCACCGGGAAAACGGAACAACACCAGGCTCGCGTCGCCGGAGTCGCCGGGCACACGAAACTGGGCAATGCGCATCGAGCTCTGGGGTGCCTCGGACTCCCACTCGGGCGGCACGACGAAGCGCAAGCCGGCGACCGTCTCGGTGCGTCCAGCCTCGCTGGATGCAGCCGCCGAACCCTGTCCGGCCTCGGATGCCTGCGCTGCCACCGGAGCGGTCTCGTCTGCGATGGCCTCGCCCGCGGTTGCCCCATCTGCCGTCAGCGGACCGTCTGCGCTGGCCGAATCCGTACCCCCGCCGCACGCTAGGCTCAGACAAGTTGCGAGAGCCAGCAGGCTACCCCGGACGATCTGCGGACTCGTCCGATCCTTGGTGTCTGCATTCTTGGTGTCTGCATTCCGGGGGAACAATTGGGGCGTGCAGGACATATGCGTCGTTCTCCTAGCCATGAGTGTCTGCCCAGGACAACGATCCAGGGCCAGCGCCGGCCCATGCTCCCACGGCGGCCCCACGAACGCAAACCGTTCCCCATCGCGCCCGTTCCAGGACGCAAGGCAGTTTCCCAGCGCTCACCGAACGAAACGCTCCACAAACGCAATGCTCTGCAAGCGCGATGCTCTGCAAAGGGAAAGGGCGGTCGGGATCCACTCCCGACCGCCCTCGGTCATCCAGAACCACGTCGGCAGGGGAAGTCGCCCTTCCCCGAACCGATCTCAGAAGCTGCGACGCAGCTCTACACCGTACATGCGAGGCTTGTTGTAGAAGCGATACGCGATCCCGAGACTTGCGTCCAGGTTCACGCCGTTCTCGAAGTACGTGCGGTTCAGTAGGTTCGTACCGAAGAACGTGATCTCCGTGGCACCATCCGCAAGCGCCAGCGTCATGGTCGCATCGAGCTCGCCGTTCTTCCCCTTGCGGAGCACCTCGCTCTCGACGACGTCGGTGCCGCTGCTGCCACGATGCGTCCACTCCGTGCGTAGGCGCATGTCGCCCATGCTTCCGAGCGGCAGGGTATAGGTGGCGGCCACGTTGCCCGTGTAGTTCGGGCTCGCCAGCAAGCGCCGATCCTTGGCATTCAGATTGAGCGAGTCATCGAACTCCGTGTAGCGCGAGTTGACGACACCGAACGAACCGGTCAAGAACAGATCGTCGGTCACCTGCGCCTTGAGCTCGAGCTCGCCACCCTTGATCTCAGCTTCGCCCGCATTCAACACCGCGATCGACGCCTGGCCATTGAGACCCATCGGGATCGTGAGCTGGATGTCCTCGTAGATGCTCCAGTAGGCCGCGCCATTCAGGAACACGCGGTTGCCGAAGAACCCTGTCTTGAAGCCGACCTCGTACGAGGTCAGCTTCTCGTCGTCGATCGGGGTCGTCAGCTGATCGGCATTCGCACGCCCATTGAATCCCCCGCTCTTGAAGCCCTTCGAGTACGTCGTGTAGAGCATCAGATCGTCGGTGGCCTGATAGCTCAGGTTCACCAGCGGGCTGATGTCCTTGAAGCGTGCGGCGCGGTTGAAATCGAAGTCGGTCTCACCCGCGCTGCGCGCCCTCGCGCCCACGAAGCCATCGGTGATGGCGACCACGCGGCTGCGCGCACGCTTGCGCTCGGCCGTCAGTCGAGCACCGAGCGTCACGCTCCACTGATCGTCCAGGTCGTACGTCGCCTGCGTGTACCCCGCGTAGCCGTAGTTCTTCACACGCAAGGTCGTCCGGGTAGCGGCCCCGAACAGCGAGATACACCCAACCGGTGCAGTCGCCGCTGCGACCGCACCGACACCCGCACAGGTGGCATCGGTGGCTGCGCGCGGAAAACGAGCCGCGAAGTTCGGACTGAAGGAGAACGCACCGAGCGAGACCGCGGTCGCGGGATCTCGCACGCCGAGCACGGGATCCACCAAGAAGGCGGTCGCCACCGGGAAACGGACCGTGCTCGAGAGCCCAGTGGGCGTTTCACCGCGAATGTCCTCGGAGAACGCATAGAGTCCGACCGCGAACTTCAGCCGACCGTCGAGAGCCAACCCGGTCAGCTGCAGCTCCTGGCTGAAGGCGTCCTGGATCTCATTGCCCGCATCTATGGAAGCCTGTGCGAAGTTGAGCTCGGTGTAGTCGTTGTCGATTCGTACCGTGTTCTTGTTCTGGCGCCACGAGCTGATCGACTTGAGGGTCAGATCGCCGAAGTCATAGACCATGGTCGCGTTCGTGCCCCAGGTCTCGAGGTAGTTCTTCGACGAGGTGAGGTCGGACGCGATGCTTCGCTCGTCGCGCGCATCGTCCTGAATGCACGAAGCCAGCAGGTTGTTCGCCCCGAATGGTCCACCCAGCGCGACATTGACCACCGACGCCGTCCCGATCGACGCCGCCACGTTCCCTGTCAGCTGTGCCGCCGAGGCGAATGCCACCGCTGCAGCAGCCGGATCGATCTTCCCATTCCCGTTGGCATCGGCTTCGCCGAACTCGACAATTCCGTTGCCTGCGATCCCGCCGTTCATCCCGTTGTCTACGAGCATCGTCGGGTCGGTCACGCTCGTTCCCGGAAGGAACTCGCCCACCGTGACTCCGTTCGGTATGCGACCCGCTGCAATGCTCGGGCTCGACTTGGTATTCGATACCTTGCACTTCCCGCCGATCGGAGCTCGGTTCTCGATGCTCCGATCGAGGCTCAGGTTGAGCTCCAGCTGATCGCTCGGCAGGAACATGATCTGCGCACGTCCGGCGAGCAGCTTGTCGTCCGAGAAGTCGCGTCCTGTGCTCTTGTTCTTTGCCACACCATCCTGCGTAGCCGTCGCAAAGCTCAAGCGCAGCGCCGACTTTTCCGGCACGAGCGGCAGATTGTACGAAAAGCGCGTGTCGAACCGATCGTAGTTTCCGTAGCGAACCGAGGCACTGCCGAAGCGCTCGGAAGGATCGGGCTTACGCGTCGTGATCGAGATCGCTCCGCCGATCGTATTCTTCCCGAACAAGGTACCCTGCGGCCCGCGCAGAACCTCGACCTGCTGCACATCGGACACGGTCAGCACGGCACCCTGCGCGCGAGGAAGAAACACGCCGTCGACGTAGAGGCCGACGCCTGGGTCGTCGCTGGAGATCGGATCTCCGTTTCCGACACCCCGAAGATAGAGGCGCGCCGAGCTCGCACTGCCCGTGGCGTTGTCGAACTGCAGGCTCGGGACGCTCGCCGTGATCTCCTGGATCTGACGAATGTCTCGGTCCTGAATGTCCGTCTCCGTGAATGCGGTGATCGCAACCGGGGTCTGCTGCAAGCTCTCCTCGCGCTTTCGAGCCGTGACGACGATCTCTTCGATGCCGCTGGCGCGCGCGCGCGATGCGTCCTTGTCCTGCGTATCCCCCTGCGCCTGAGCCGCCGGAGCCCCGGCCAGTCCGAGCCCCCCGGCGAGAAGCGCTGTGAGTGCTCTTCTCTGCATGTCTGACTCCTTACCAGGGCGCCTCACAACGGGCCCTCCAAAGCGGTACGATTCGCGCGCCGGATCTCATGCGAACGCAACTAGGTCGCAAACCGGTGGCGCAATACTCGCTTCGAACACGCAGAGGAATTTCTGTAGTGCGGAGGTGCTTCCTGCGAGTGCGCACACCGACACGAAGCTCGGCCTGAGCACGACGCACGACAGAGAGCACCACGAGCGCCACGGCGCGCTGTGGCCGCAGGCGTCAGGACTCAGGTAGAAGGAAGTCAGGGGTCAGGAGCAGGAGTCACGAGGCGGGACTCAGGAGCCCCTGGGCCACCTCACTGCGCGTATCGGGTTCGCGCCAGAAAGCGCGAGAAGGTGGGGAACAGACGTGCGAGCCAGTCCACGAGATACCCCTCGCGTCCGATGCGCAGGCGTAGCTTCCCGCGCTCGATCGCGCGGACGATCTTCGCCGCGGCCTCGTCCGGACCCGTCCGGGCAACGGACTGGAACTGCTCGAGCGTCTCTTCGAAGTCGTCATCCCAGCCGTCGCCTCCCCCGAGGATGTTCGTGCGCACACCAGCAGGATGTACGCAGAGCACACGCACAGAGGTATCGGCGAGCTCCGCCCAGAGCGACTCGGACAGGCCCCTCACACCGAACTTGGTGACGCAGTAGTCGGCCTGCCGCGGCACTCCCAAGAAGCCGAAGACGCTCGAGATGTTCACGATCCGAGCCTGCGGGCGCTCCAAGAGATGGGGCAGAAAGAAGCGACAGCCGTATACCACGCCCATGAGGTTGACACCGACCACGCGCTCGAAGCTCTCGATCGGTTGGTCGCGGAAGAGGTAGCCGTTCGAGATCCCGGCATTGTTGATCACGAGGTCCACGCGCCCGTGCGCATCGAGTACGCGGCTCGGAAGCTCCCGCATCACCTCACGATCGGAGACGTCGGCTACGTGGCTCGAAGCCTTGCTCCCGGTGCCGGCGAGCATGGCCTGGGTCTCGGCAAGCTCGGATGCCGCGATGTCGACCAGTGCGACCTCGCAGCCACGCCTAGCCAGCAACAACGCCAGCGCGCGACCGATTCCGCTCGATGCCCCCGTTACCACGGCGACCTTGCCCTCGAATGTAAAGCGGCTCCGACCAATCACTCCACTCATACTCCCGGGTGGCCACGCTCCGACGTAGCACCCGCTGCCACCCCATCCCCTCGATTCCGCCGAATCTTACCTCATTCCATAGCCCGCGGAGACCCCGCACCGGTGAACCGAGCGACGACCTCACGAGCGCCTGATGAATGAATGAAATCCACATTAGAAATTCGCGACACGCGCGATTCGCCACCCCAAAAGTCCCCGTGATCGCTAACGATTCCGACTCGACCAGCCCACGGTGTCGCGCCTTCGCCCACAGCGCGGACACCGCTCACCTGCAGCGCGTCCTGGCGGGTGTACGATGGATCGACCGATGAATGCTTCCGTCGAGAACGTCCCTCCCCTGTGGGAACGCTACACGCGAGAGAGCGGCCCCGTCCATCTGACGGGCCTCCAGGCTCTGATCCGGATCTCCCTGGACCAGCTGCGCCGCGATCGCCTGAACGGCCTTCGCGTTGGCGCCTTCTATAGCGGTTACCCTGGGTCACCGCTGGCCGGGCTAGATCAGACCTTGCTGCGGCTTCGTGAGCTGCTCGACCGTGAGGACGTGCGCCTGGTCCCCGGACTGAACGAGGAGCTGGCCGCCGGGGCGGTGTGCGGAACCCAGATGCTCGATCAGTTTCCTCACAGCGGATACGACGGCGTGCTGGGCCTCTGGTTCGGTAAGGCACCTGGCCTGGACCGCGCCATCGACGTGATTCGACACTCCAACTTCATCGGCATCTCGCGCCATGGGGGCGCGCTCGCACTCGTTGCCGACGATCCGATGTGCAAGAGCTCCTCGCTGCCGAGCCACAGCGAGACGGCCCTGGCACACGCATACGTCCCGACCTTGTATCCCGCAGATGCTGCCGAAGTCCTGGAGCTCGGACGCTACGCATTCGCATTGTCGCGCTACAGCGGCCTCTGGACCGCCCTCAAGATCGTCCCCGATGTCGCCGACGGGGGCAGCATCTTCGACGTAAGGGAGGACGCAGCTCCGCCGAAGCTCCCCGACTTCGAGATCGACGGACAGCCCTTTGCCAAGCGGATCGAGACCTACCTCCTTGCACCGCGAGTCAACCGCGTCGAGGAGGAGGTGATCTATCACCGCCTCGAGGCCGCTCGTCGCTTCGCGCACGCCAACGGCCTGAACCCGATCGACGGACACCAAGGCAGCGAGCGGATCGGCATCGTCGCTGCGGGCAGGCTCTACCGCGAGCTCGTTTCTGCCTTGGACCGGCTCGGGCTCGATCAGCGCGAGCGCGCGCGCCTGGGATTGAGACTGCTGCGCGTGCAGCTCCTCTATCCCCTCGACTCGCGGCGCATCCAGGAGTTCGCCGAGGGTCTCGAAGAGGTGATCGTGCTCGACGAGCGCCGTGGATTCCTCGAGACGCACCTGCGCGCCGAGCTCTGCAACAGCCGCAGTCGCCCCCGCGTGCTCGGACAGTACGACGCCCAGGGGAAACCGTGGCTGGCACGCAATACCGACGTGCGCAGCGAAGTCATCGCGCGTGACCTGGCGGAGTATCTGAGTAGGCGCCTCTCGCGCCCGGACCTCGCACTCTCCCGCCCGGACCTCGCAGAGAGGGCGCGCCAGATTCCGCACCCATTCGCCCTACGAGTAGAACGTCTGGAGCCCGGTCGGAAGCCTCATTTCTGTAGCGGTTGCCCACATACGCGCTCGACTCAGGTTCCCGAGGGGTCGCTCGCGGGAGGAGGGATCGGCTGCCACACGCTCGCGTTGCTGCAAGGAGATGGAGTGCAGTTCATCAATGCGATGGGCTCAGAGGGATCCCAGTGGATCGGTCTCTCCCACTACGTCGACCCAAGGCACATCTTCCAGAACATCGGAGATGGCACGTACTTCCACTCTGGCCGCTTGGCGCTCCGCGCCTGTGTGGAGGCCGGGGTCACCATCACCTACCGCATCCTCTACAACGGCGTGATCGCGATGACCGGCGGGCAGACTCCCGTGGGGCTCAAGTCGGCTGCCGAACTGGTACGCGAGCTCCTAGCCGAGGGGGTCGCGCGGGTGATCGCAGTCAGCAGCGACTCGGAGCTACTCGAACTCGCCAGGAAGGAAGCCAAGCTCGAGCTCATCCCGCGTGAAGACTACGAAGAAGGCCTGCGACATTTGCGCGAGCAACCCGGCGTCACCGTCGTGCTCTTCGACCAGGTGTGCTCGAATCAAAAGGCGCGCATGGAGAAGCGCGGAATCCTTCCGCGGCGCAACGAGCGCATCGCGATCCAACGCGACGTGTGTGAGGGCTGCGGCGACTGCGGCACGCGATCGAGCTGCCTGTCCCTCTGGCCCGTACAGACGGCCCTCGGCCGCAAGACCGAAGTGCACGAGACGTCCTGCACGGACGACCGCTCCTGTCTCGACGGAGAGTGCCCAGCCTTCATCAGTCTAGAGATCCAGGAGGCTCCGTCGACGCGCGCACTTCCCTTCGACCGCGACAGCATCCCGCCACCCCCGCGCGCGACACTCGACGGTCATCGCTTCGAGATCCTGACCGCGGGCATCGGAAGCACCGGAGTCGTCACCCTGAATGCGATTCTGCTGCGTGCCGCGGAGTACGACGGCCTCCACGCACTCCACCTCGACCAGACTGGGCTGGCCCAGCGCGGAGGCCGGGTCACCTCCCACTGCATCCTGAGCACCGAACCGATCTCCGGAAGCGCGCGCGTGGGCTGGGGCAGCGCCGACGTCTGCTTCGCACTCGACCCCCTGAGCACCAACGAGCCAGATTCGCTGATCTGCATCGATGCACAGCGCACCCACACCCTCGTGCTCGAAGCTCTCGCCCCGACCGCCCCGGAAGTGAGTGACCCGAAGGTGCGCGGACGCTCGCTCGAGATGCTGTGTGACCAGCTCGATCGCTGCTCGCGCTCTCTGTTCCGCCTTCGTGGCGGAGAGCTGACCGAAGCGGTCCTCGGCAGCGCGCGTGCCGCGAACGTCGCACTCCTCGGCGCAGCTCTCCAGCTCGGACTGCTGCCGCTGACCTTGGCATCCCTCGAAGCGACGATCCGTGACAGCGGGATTTCGGTCGCCGAAAATCTAGCGGCGCTGCATCTGGGTCGGGCGGTCGCACACGATCCCGACCTCGTCGAAGGGCTCCTGGCCGATTCGCGCGCGCCGAGCATCGGAGACGCGGGCTCCCCCGAAGCCGCGGAGCAGCTGCTAGGCTCGGACTGGAGCCACCTCGCAGCCAGCCTGCGCGCGTGCGGCCCAGGCCGCGAGGTCACCCGAAGCATCGAGATCTGTGCTGCCTTCGCATGTGACCTGGTCGATTACCAACACGCCGCATACGCGCGCGCGTACCTACATACACTTTCTCGTGTTCATCGCGCAGAGCTCCGCGCAAAGCCCGGCTCTCTGCGACTGTTCGGCATCGCCTGCCGCGAGCTCTATCGAGTGATGGCATACAAGGACGAGTACGAGGTGGCGCGCCTGCTGCTCCGCGGTCCGTATCGGCGTTGGCTGGAGGCTCGCTTCGAGGGTCGCCCGAGGATGCACTACTACCTGGAGCCACCGCTCTTGCGCAAGCTCGGGCTAGCCAAGAAGGTTCGCATCGGACGCGCGGCCGCGGATCCAATGTTCTCGTTGCTCTACCGGCTGCGCGGGCTTCGCGGCCGCTTGGCGGATCCCTTCCGTTGGCTGCGCGCCCGCAGACTCGAGCGCGAACTGATCGGCTGGTACGTCGAGCTGCTCGAACGCCTGGGCAAGGTCGTCAGCCCCGCCAACCTGGACGCCTGCGCCGCGCTCGCGGAAAGGGTATCCGAGATCCGCGGCTTCGAACGCGTCAAGGAAGAGCGGGCGCAGGCGGTGCGCCTGCAGGTCCAGGACGAGCTGGCCAAGCTGAGCTGAACGCGGCCCGAGGCCCGCTTCGGCGGACGCCGAGGCACCAGGTCCGAGGCCCCGCGTCCAAGAGAGCCCCATCGGAGTCAACCGCGGCGTAAGCCCTCGACGAGCGACCTGCGCGTCGCGTAGTCGCCGAGTCCGCATCCGTCGTTGCATGCAGCCTCGAGGCGTCCTCGCGTTGCAAGGTGAGGGAGAAGCCTGCGCTCATGCGTTCTGATAAATGTCTCGTCCGTACGAGTCCATGGCTCGGCGGGCGCCGCGGCACGTGCAGGCACGCGCCGCATCGGTGTAACCGCGAGCGACGGGGATCGTTGAACATTCGCAAGGAGACACGAAATGAGGCACCTGATCCGGGTTTGCTCGAGCGCTCTCGTGGCAACGACACTCGTCATCGGCTCGATCGCCAGCTCTCGGGGGGCACTCGCAGATGAGTTCACGATTCGGTCCGTTCCGGTCCGACTCATCGGTGGAGCTGCGCCGCTCCGAGATGGGACGTGTTCAGTATGCGCCGTCGATGATCTGATCTTGAACGACGACGATGAGGCCGCCGCGAGCACCGCGGCGTTCGACCTCTATTTCGAGGACGAAGGGGGAGACCTCGTGGCAGACCTGAAGCTGTTCGTCGCGCTGTCGGACGGCTTCTATCGTGAGATCCTCCTCCCCGAGGTCCAGCTGGTGAGCGGTTGTACTCACACGGTTCGAGTGCGAGCCGGCGCCGACTGGTCGTGGGCCGAGGCCGACGTGGCGTTCCTCGATGTCTCGCCGCGCGCCCCCGATCCGACGCGCGAGGGAGGCGACACGGACGACCTCGTAGCCGACGATCGGGAAGGCTCCGACCCGGACAGCTCCTGCTGCGATGGACGCGAAGCTGTATGCGCCGGTCCGGGTGACGATGATGATCCAGACGGGAACATATGGATCAGCAATGGAATCCAGCCCTCGGAGCTGAGCAAACTATAGCTTCCAGGCTTTGCGCCATCAGAAGCCCACTAGACCCTGGAGGTGAAGGAGGCAGTGCTTCTTGCATTGCTTCCCAGCCCCCTTCTGGGGGAAACGTCGAGATGTATCGCCGCCTACCCTCTCTGCCCTTCCTGTTCATACTTCTCGAGTGCGTTCTTCTCGTCCTGTCGCCTGCAGCTGCTCGCAAGGAGATCTCTGTCGAGTACTCCCTACCCCCTCACGTCAAGCTTCGACCTGACAACATCAAAGTGCTGGAGTACCAGAGTTCGTGCGCCCTCATGCCGAACCAATCCCTGGTCCATCGAGAGGGCAAAAGCAAGCGTGTCTTCAAGGGCGAGCTGGGACTGGCGTCTGAGTGGGTCCACCGTCCCCTGAGTGAGGAAGAGCAGCGCTGGGTGAGCGCATGCCTGATGGCGCGGACAAATTACTTTGGCCTCCCCGTTCGGGTCTTGCTTACGGGAGGTCATCCTGCATTGGCCCATGGGGATTCTTCGAATCCAGAACGAAGAGGCAGCTTACTGGAAGAGGGATCCTTCTATGGAAACTTGTTCAGTCGGAACTCTCAGTCGAAGCGATATGCTTGCAGCGGTCGAGACGCGGATACAGGCAGCGGCGCGTTCCGAACGAGAGTGTGCGCTCTCGCCGGCAAAACCCATCAGAAGAACAGATGTGGCTTTGTCTACATGGGTCCCTGTCAGGCGGTTTGCCGCAAGAAGCTCGATCAGACCGGTGCTTACCTTCAGTGCAGAGACGCCGAAGGACGTTATCACGACGAAGTGATCACGACCTATCTGAGAGCCACCTCGCCTGGATAAGATTTCGAAAGGGTAGCGAGAGCAAGAATCGCGAACGGCACCCGAGTCAGCGGGGTACCGAGCCTCCCTCTGTGCGAATCAGCCGACGCGCTTGACCTTGACCTCGACGAAGAGCTCCTGCTCCGAAGCTCCCACGAAGACTCCGCGCATCGGCTGAACGTCGGTGTAGTCTCGCCCGACGGCGACCCGAACGTACTGCCAATCGACCAACTTGTTGTTGGTGGGGTCGATTCCCACCCAACCCAGCTCGGGATGCCACGCCTGGACCCAGGCGTGACTCGCCGCTGCCCCCTCGACGTGCGTCCCGCCTTCTTCCGGCGACGCATCGTAGATGTACCCACTCGCATAGCGCGCCGGGACACGCGCACGCCTGAGCACGCCGAGCATGGCGTGTGCGAAGTCCTGGCATACCCCGCCACCCTTGTCGAACAGCTCTGCCGGGCTCGAATGCACGTTCGTCAGGGTCGTGTCATGGCGAAAGCGCTTACGGAAGGTCGCACCTAGGTCCTGCAATGCCTCGAGAAATTCCTCCGGCCCCAACTCCGGTGAAACTCGACTTGGAATCTCGGCATACGCATCGAGCGGCGGCACCCGTGGCGACGCGTGCAGGAACTCTGCGAGCCGTTGTCCCCAAGGGCGCGGATCTGGCGCCGCTTCGGGACCGCAGCAGACGGCGTCGCTCGTCTCCACCACCGACTCACTGACCACCTCGACCGACGAATGCGGTTCGAGGATATTGAAGCGACGTACGGCCGAGCCGAAGTAGTCCGTATGCGCGCGCACGACGACTCCGGGATCGACTTCGAGCTTGGTCGTCACCACGCGCTGGAGGCCGGTATCGACGGGCGTCTTGCGCACCTCACTGCGCGCCTCCACGACCGGCTCGCCATAGGAGAGACGAGTAGAGTGCCTCACCCACAGCAGCGCCTTGTCGCGAGCCTGCCAGGGCTTCACTGCTGGGGCACCAGCCCGGCGTGCGGCGCGGGTACGATTGCAGGAGAAGCAGGTCGCGAGCTCACGAAGAAACTGCGCTCGAGGCTCTGAGCGATCTCGCTACAGCGTTTGTGCAGCACACTCACGTAGGCCTCGAGCGATCCGGAGCGAAGGACCTCACGCGCATCGAGCACCTTGAGCTGCTCGAGAAAGAGCTCCGCGGTAGCACAGAGCTCGAGCTGAGCCGCGTTCTCACTCGCCAGAGTACCCAGGGCCTGACGAATCTGAAGAATCGAGTGCGCCAGCGAGCGCGGAAAGTCGCTCCGCTGGAGCACGAACTCCATCACGCGGGCCGGCTTGATGCGCGCGTCGTAGGCGCGCCGATACGGCTCGTAGCCCGAGAGAGATCGGAGCAGTGCCTGCCACTGGTGCACATCGATCGGCCGACCTTCCTCTTGTGGGGCGAGAGCGAGCACCTTGCGCTTGATCTCGAGAATGCGGCAGATCATGAGCGCTCGCTCGAGGAACTTGCCGATACGCAGGAAGCGCCATGCCGATCCCTGGATCATCGTGTCGTCGGCTAGCCCATGGAATGCATCGCAGAAGGTCTCGATACGCCGATTGAATTCCGAGCGGCCCTCCGCCAGGATCTGCTCAAAGCTCAGATCCGTGAGTGAGAGGAATACACCGTTTAAGTGAAGCCACATCTCTTCGCTGATGTAGTCGCGCATTGCGCGGCCGCCATCGCGAGCCGAACGAATACAGCGTCGCACCGAGTACGCGTGCTCGAAGTCGAGCACGAGCTCCTGGTACAGCGCGAACTCACTGGGCGGATCGACCTGGCTCCCGAACGCCTCGGAGATCGCCAGCCAGATGTTCAGCTCGTCCTCCGGGTCGCGCTCGAGGTTCATCTTGTGGTTCACCTCGAGGATCCGGATCACGTTCTGAGCTCGCTCCACGTCGCGCCCGATTCCATACAAGCCTCGCGCAATCCGACTAAGCATGCTCGCCTCCGTCGTGCAGCACCCAGGTATCCTTGCTGCCCCCGCCCTGCGAAGAGTTCACGACCAGGCTCCCTTCGCGCAGCGCAACCCGGGTCAGCCCGCCCGGAAGCACCGAGATCTGATCCTCCGCACCATAGACCGCGAAGGGCCGCAGGTCGATGTGCCGCGCGGCCAGGTGAGGATCGGGATCGCCGATCAGAGTCGGCATGGTCGCGAGCTTCTGGATGGGCTGTGCAATGAAGCGATGCGGAGCCGCGCGAACCGCTGCCCGCGCCGCCGCCAACTCGTCGCGCGTCGCATGGCTCCCCACCAGGAGCCCGTAGCCTCCCGAACCGTCGGTCGGCTTGAGCACGAGTTCTTCGAGATGCGCGAGCACGAAGTCGCGATCCTTGGATTCGCGGCAGAGGTAGGTGTTGACCTGTCCGAGGAGCGGCTCCTGATCCAGGTAGTAGCGGATGATTCGAGGGATGTAGGCGTACATGGCCTTGTCGTCGACGACTCCCGCTCCGGGCGCATTGGCCAGCACAAGGTTGCCGCGTCGATAGGCGTGCATCAGGCCCGGGACTCCGAGTAGCGAGTCGGAACGAAACGCGATCGGGTCGAGAAACGCATCGTCCACCCGGCGGTACAAGACGTCGACCCTCTGCAGCCCCGACGTGGTCTTCATGTAGAGGACATCATCGTCTACGACGAGGTCTCCGCCCTCGACCAGCCGAACTCCCATCTGGGCGGACAGGAAGCTGTGCTCGAAGTACGCAGAGTTGTAGATTCCCGGCGTGAGCACGGCGATCTCCGGATCGTCGCACGGCGCCACCGAGCGGAGCCCGTCGAGCAGCATCTGCGGATAATGGTCCACGCGGAAGATGCGATAGCGTGAGAACAGGTCCGGAAGCACGCGCGACATGATGATGCGGTTCTCGATCACATAGGAGACGCCGGAGGGAACCCGCAGATTGTCCTCGAGCACCAGGAACTCGCCGTGCTCGTCCTGAATCAGGTCGGTCCCCGATACGTGGATGAACACATTCTCGGGTACGGGAGTACCGACGAGCTCGCGGCAGAAATGCGGCGAGTTGACGACGAGATCCGTCGGGATGACCCCGTCCTTCAGCACCTTCTGGTCGCCGTAGAGATCACACAGAAAGTGGTTCAACGCCTCGAGGCGCTGCTTGAGGCCGGCTTCGAGCCGCGTCCACTCCTCGAAGGTCAGAACGCGTGGGACGACATCGACCGGGAAGATCTTCTCGGTGCCGCGGGCATCGGCGTAGACCGTGAAGGTGATGCCCTGATTCAACAGGGAGAGCTCGGCACTTCGCTGCACACTCGCGAGACCCTGCGGTCCCAGCGTGGTCAGATGCTCCCACAATGGCGCACAGCACGAGCGGGGCAGCCCGTCGGACCCGATCATGCCGTCGTAGAACCCCTCGAGCGGGCGGTAACGTTCACTGGTCATGAGCCGGCCGATCTGGTGACAAGAATGCCCTCCCTACACGAGCTTACAGGGTTGGCTAGCAAGTCGTATACCGCGCTGCGACACCGCTCAGCAATCGAGCGCGTCTTCGCCCGCACGCGAAGCCCGGGCGAGCTACACTCGTAGCGAGAGCGACGTGCTCAATCTGCCAGCAGAATCGGCAGCCACCTGCCAAGAGGCTGTGCAGCAGAGTCGCGATGATCGCAGCTGGGGAGCTCACGCCCCCGGCCGCTCAGACCCCGCTCTCGCATCCCCCTCTCAACTGACAGGATGACTCCATGCCCTATCGATGCTTCGAGCTTCAGATCGAGGACCAGATCGCGCACCTCGTGCTCAATCGACCCGAGAAGCGAAACAGCATGATTCCAGAGTTCTGGGACGAGCTCCCCGAGCTGATCGACCAGATCGACGCGAGTGCGCAGGCACGGGTGATCGTGATCTCGTCGACCGGACCCCACTTCTCATCCGGACTCGACGTAGCTGCGTTCTCCGGCACCACGGCGCCCGCATCGGGCAGCGCGGCTGCGGCCAACCCTGAGCACGCGTCCCGCCAGCGAGCGGCGCGTTTCTACGACAACGTGAAGCGCATGCAGCAAGCATTCTCGTGCCTCGAGACGTGCCGCGTTCCAGTCATCGCCGCGATTCAGGGCGGCTGCATCGGTGGTGCAGTCGACCTCGTGACCGCTTGCGATCTGCGCTACGCGACCGAGGACGCCTTCTTCACGATCTTCGAGATCAATCTCGCACTGACGGCGGACGTCGGAACCTTTCCGCGCATCCTCAAATGCCTGCCCGACGGACTCGCCCGCGAGCTGGCCTTCACCGGCCGACGCATGCCCGCCGCGGAGGCGCAGGCTTCCGGGCTGGTGAACCGGGTGCTCGCGGACCCAGAGGCTCTGCACGCCCACGCCTTCGAGATCGCGCGTGAGATTGCGAGCAAAGCGCCACTCGCCATCTACGGGAGCAAGCGCATGCTCAACTACGCGCGTGAGCACTCGACTGCGGACGCACTCGACTACGTGAGTCTGTGGAATGCCAGCATGCTCCACATGGACGAGATTACCGAGGCCATGCGCGCCACTGCCGAGAAGCGAGCCGGGGATTTCGCCGAACTTCCGCCGCGCCCGCAGGCCAAGTCCTAGGCGCTCACCTCAACGAGGCGCTCGTGCACAGCGCTGACGCAGCACGCGCTCCAGGGCCACGGTTCGATCCGCCCGACCCGAGGCCAGCAGATCCGCTGCGGCGCACACCTCGTCGACCGCCAGCCGACTCGCGCGCGCGCGAAGTGCGACCTCTCCCTCGGGCGACTCGAGCTCTGGGCGCCGCGTGCCAACCTGCGGAGTCGGAGCCTGCCTCGCACGCTCGGGTCCCGATCGAACGCCCGCTCCAGCGGGCGCGGAAGCCGTCGACGTTTCGGAGGGAGCGCCGTCGGGCTGCTCCGGAGGGTTGGCACCTTCCAAGGGAAAGCTGGCTGAGTCATCCAGGGCGTCCGCTGAAATGGACTCGCTCGCGAGGCCCGCACCCACATCCTCCGCTCGGATCGGTGCGGACTCCGGCAAAGCGACACGCGCAGTCTGCTCACCCTGATCGAGAGTGCTGGGCTGCTCGGGTGCGCGGGCTGCCGGCGCTGGCTCGCGCCCCATCTCGACGACCGGCTCCGGTGCCACCGCTCGGGGTGACGCGTCGCCGAGCGTGACGCGCCGCTCGCCGAGTAGCACGGGCCCGCCGTAGACCTGGACACGAACCGGCGTCGTCGGAGCCTCTGCAGGGGCGGCCGACACAGTGTCGGGCGCAACCCGCACGTCGAGCCACGCGACGAGGAGCATACCGAGCAGCGGAAGACCCTTGATCGCGGTGTAGGCGACGACCCCAGTCACAGCGCACCAGGTGATCGGCGATGCGAGAGAAGACTGCAGATACCGCCTCGCAGCGAGGGCCAGCCCGATCAATCCCGCCACGAGCAGAGGGGCAACGAGCTCGCTCATCAAAGCGCCCTCCTCGTTCCTTTGTTGCCGATCCCGTCCCGTCCCAATGACACTTCCAATGGCATCTGGACCTGGATGCCACTTGGATCGCTACGCGTCTCGATCACTACGCGTCCCCGGCGCGATCTCTTCGGCGCGATGCACGGGTACGTCTCACTCGGTGGGAACCGCCTCCGTGACAGTCTGAATGAGAACGGAGGCACCGTCCAGCTTGAGCGCTGGCAGATCGGGTCGGCCGAGCCCTCGGGTGGCCAGGGCATCCCTCACCCCAGGCTCATCGATCTCACGCTGGTCGTAGCCGACGACGATCGCTCGATCTCCGGGCAGCAGGTAGTGCGACTCACCAAACGGGGTGTAGCGCGTCGCTCCGATGCTGATCAAGGTCTCGTTCGGGTGACCGGCCCGACGCAGCCAGGTGGAGATGGACTCGAGCGGCCCCTGGTCCACCTGCTCATTCATCTGCATCACGAGCCAGTCGAGAAGTCGCTGATGAAAATAAGTGTATCCGACTAGCGGGGTGTCCAGACCGTAGGCGTGCAGCTCCCCGTCTCGCTCGAGGTACGAGACGAGTCGGAACGAGTCCATGATGCCACCTGGCTCGAAGCGATCGATCGCGATCCGCATGTCCGCGACCCCCTTGGAACAGCGCCCCCAGTTCTTCTTTTCGCTGATCTTCTCGGCATCGGGGCGGCGGATCGTGCAATCGTTGTGCGCACCGAAGTGCGTCGGGTGCAGCCGAACCACCTTCTCCGAAGCGTACTCGATCCGACACCAGAGCCCGATCTCTGGCTCGATCTGGAGCGACATTCCCTCACCGGGAAAGCAGAGGGTATCGCTCGAAACCGGATCGACGGATAGAAAGTGTCCCGCCGCGCCCGGGACATAGAACGGGAAGAGTCCCTTCGGTCCACTCGGATCCGAGACCTCGACTCCGACGAAGTCCGAAGCCTCGCCGGCCTGCTCGAGGTGCCCGGCCACGTTTCCCGCTACACCGAAACCGATCCAACTGCGCATTCGAACCGCTCCATTCCATCGAGTCGCCCGATCGCCGGACTCGGCCCAGGCGCGGCGGAGTACATCACATCGCCCTACGGATTTCCAGGCGGGAACGAGCGAGCGAGTCAGCGCGATCCCAAGCTCACCGGAAGCCTGGCTACCCCGCGGAGCAGCGGATTCTCGGTGCGCTCGTGGGCACCCTCGCGCTGAAATCTGCCCACTCGCCTCAGCAGGGCCTCGGCGAGCACCTCCGCTTCGAGCCGCGCGAGGTGCGCGCCGAGACAGATGTGTGCGCCCGCGCCGAACGCCAGATGATCGCGCGGGTTCCTACGTACTCTGAACTGGTCGGGCTCCTCGAACCGCCGCGCGTCTCGATTGGCCGAGCCGTAGAGAAGCATGACCTTGGCATCCTCGGGAATCGTGACGCCCGCGACCTCGGTCTCGCAGAGCGTATTCCGGAAGAAGCCTTGAATGGGCGCGTCGAAGCGCAATGACTCCTCGATCAGCGCGGGGACGAGGGTTGGATCGTCGCGCACCTCGCGCCACTGCGACGGATCCTGGGTCAGCGCCAAGGTCGCATTCCCGATCAGGTTGGTCGTCGTCTCGTTCCCAGCGACCAGCAGAAGCACACAGAACGAGACCAGCTCCCCATCCGCCAGCTTCTCTCCATCGCTGTTGGCCCGCAACAGCAGGCTGACCAGATCCTCGCCGGCATCGCCAGCCGCCGCGGCAGCCCTGCGCTCCTGGATGATCCCCATGAAGTACTGCGCGAATTCGCCAATCACCTTCTCGACCTGCATACGCTCGTCGGAGGTCAGGTCGACGGCTCCACCGAGCGCCTCCACCGTCGCGTCCGACCAACGCTTGAAGTCCTCGCGCCGCTCGGGAGGGATCCCCATGAGCTCGGCGATCACCCAGACGGGAAGCGGCAGCGCCATCTCACTCATCCAGTCCACCGAACCCGCATCCAGCAACGGGTCGAGGAGCTCGACCACCAACTCCTCGATGCGGGGGCGTAGGCGGGCGACACTCTTGGGCGTAAACTCTCCCGAGACGATGCGCCGCAGCCGGGTGTGCTCGGGAGGATCGTAGGCGATCATCATCGGGACTGGCCGGCGCTCGTACCCGACCCCCTGCGTCGACGAAAACACGCGCGTATTTCGGAGTGCCGCGAACACGTCGTCATAGCGGCTCAGCACCCAGATGTTGCGCTTGTCCACGTGGTGGCACGGGGACTCGTCGCGCAAAGCCGAGTAATAAGGGTAGGGATCCGCGATCACTCCCAGGTCGAAAGGGTCGTAGGTCGGCACGATCGGGCTCCGGCGGCACACCCCTTCCAGGGGATCTCGCGCAAGATGGATGGTGTCACGGCAGCGTAGCATGCAGCCCGCGAGCTCGACCAACCGACGCTCTTTGATTTAGTTACTCAAAAATTTTTATTCTCAACTAACATTTGACACCTCGCACCCACTCCCCGCCGGCGAGAAGAATGCCTACCGCGCGCAGGTTTCGCTTGACCAAGGGGTCCGTTGGCGGCAATGGTCGGAACGCCTCGGGATCATCGACCCAATGCGCCCTGACTCGATTCTGAGAGGACTTCTGCATGCTGCGATCGCTCTACACCACTCGTTCCCTGTTGTTCCTGCTCGCGCTCCGTCGTGGCGGCCTGCGATCCGAACGCAGCTCCACCGCCTCCCAGGGCGCCACAAGCGCCTGCTCAGCCCCCCGCGGGTGCGGCGGCCGCGCGTCAGACCGGCGAAGTGACACGCTCGGGGAGTACCTGGACGGCGCGCGTGAATGGCGACACGGTGTTCGTCGGAAACGACATGATCGCTGCCGTGCAAGCGGCTGCCGACAACCTGACTCCGGGCCGCACCACCAAGGAGACGGTCAACATCCGAAGCTCTGGATCGACGGGTAGCTTCCAGGGCCCGGACGTACGCGGAATCCGGCCGCCAAACTTCACGATTCTTGACTTTCACGGCAATACCGTGAAAGTCAACGACACGGGCGAGGAGCTCGTGGTCCCCGTGCTCGCTCGACGTGTAAACGACTTCGAGGTGCGCAACATCTTGATCACGGGGAATCCGCGCTACGGGATCTGGGTTCAGACCTGCACGAACATCGTGCTCTCGAACATCTCGGTGAACATCCCTGAAGCCTCGAGCATCGGGCCCGGGATTCGCGTCAATAACGGGCGCGGCGACATCTCGCGCAATCTGACGATCGACACCGCGCGCATCATGAACGCCGCGAATCACGCAGTCGAGACCTTCGGAGTCGACGGGTTCCGCATCGGAACCGTCGAGGCGTTCAACACCGGGAAGTCTGGCCTGCAGCTCAACGACACCCGCTACGGCACCGTAGGCACGGTCATCGGCGACCGAAACAGCCCGGGAGACGGCTTCGCCACTCTGCGCGTGGCCAACGGCAATGGCCCGAACGTCCGGATCGGACGCGTGGTCTCGCGCAACTCGGGCCGCGGGTTCTTCAGTGTATCGGGGAGCCGCGGCACTACGATCGATTCCGTAGACATCGCCAATACCCGACTCCAGGGGATCTTCCTGGAGGACGCCAGTGACACACGGATCCTGAGCGGAACCGTCACCAACGGCAACCCGAACTGCCAGCTGGTTCGTACTCAGCGTTCGGTCGTGAACGTAGCGGGCTGCAATCTGCCCTGAGCTGCCTGCAAGCTCCTGCACCTCGCACGAAACCGCTCCGGCGAGCACGGTCGGCTACGGGAACACTACCCAGTGATAGTATGGTAGCGTCCCTAACGAGTAGTGACCGGCGTTCCGGGAGCGGTGCCAGAAGAGCGCGGCCCCCTCGTGAGCCAGACCACCGGTCGTTTGGAACCGGCTCAGGAGTTCGAGCATAGGCCGTGAGTGATATAGATCGCCTCAGTAGTGGCTTTACGTCCCTCGAAAAGCAGGCCCTCCGAGACAAGTACCGGGCCGAGCGCGACAAGCGAATCCGGCCCGATGGCAACGCCCAGTACCGAAGACTGAGCGGCGCGTTCGATGATCAGCTCGAGG
>QJZC01000006.1 GCA_003247575.1 Pseudomonadota bacterium | reverse complement strand
CAACGCCTATTCGGCGCTGGGGAAGATACCCCAGCTGCTGAATAATAGCGGAGTCAGGGGGCTCTGTGGTTCCCAAGTCTTAGATTTTGCTCGTGATTCTTCGCATGGGACATTATTCGGCGGATACTCGGGCAGTGAGTTGAATGCAGACTGTGGGGGTCGGCTAGTGCTCGGAGGCACGGGGATGTCTCACCGCATGTCTGCCAGTAGGTCGAGTAGCGGCTCGGTTTCCTCCCAGCTCATGCAGGGGTCGGTGATGGATTGATCGTGGCTCGGGATGCGGTCGGGGGACCAGTCTTGGCGACCGCCGCGCAGGTGACTCTCGAGCTGGACTCCGAGCAGGCCGCTGCCGACTTGGCTTCGGAGCTGCTGGACCTCGCGGCATACGTTCACCTGTTGCTTGGGATCGAAGCCCGAGTTGTCGTGTGAGCAGTCGATCAGCAACGGGCGAGAGATGCCGCGGCGTCGGCCCTCCTTGATGGCGGTGGACATGTGCTCCAAGAAATAGTTCGGTCCGCTCCGACCGCCACGCAGAACCAGATGTGTGTCCGGGTTGCCGGCAGTGCGATAGGCAATGGGAGCTCCCTCGTGTGAGAGTCCCGCGGTGGTGTGCGGGCGTGCAGCGGAGACCATGGCGTTGAGTGCCACGTCGATGCTGCCGGCGGTCGAGTTCTTGAATCCCACGGGGAGTTCGAGACCGCTGGCGAGCTCGCGATGCAGCTGGCTCTCACTCGTGCGCGCGCCGATGGCTACCCAGCTGAGCAGGTCGGAGAGGTAGGGGGCCAGGATGGGGTCGAGCAACTCACTCGCGCAGGGCACGCCCAGATCGTTGATGTCGCGTAGCAGTGCTCTCGCGCGTGCAATTCCAGTGTCGAGTGCGAAAGAGCCGTCCAGATTCGGATCGTGGATCAGTCCCTTCCACCCGAGCGTAGAGCGCGGCTTCTCGAAGTAAGTTCGCATGACCACGATGAGTCGGTCGGCGGTTCGGTCGATCACCGGCACGAGACTGCGCGCGTATGCGAGTGCGCCGCTCGTAGAGTGGATCGAGCACGGTCCGACGATGACGAGCAGTCGTTCGCGGTCACGGCCGTGAATGGCGTCGCGGATCGCCTGGCGTGTCCTGGACACGAGCTCGCCTGTGGCCCCGCGGACAGGGAGTGAGGCCGCAAGGTCGCCCGCAGAAGGCAACGCGATGCGTTCGCCGGCGGGTGGATCGATGACGGATGCTTGCACGGGACACCTCCTCGTACCGCGCGGCGCGAGCCGCGCACGAAAAAAGGCCCCGAGAACATGCCTCGGGGCCTTCAGGAACCTGGATTGTCGCTTGGATCAGTCCACACGAGTTCCCGCCGCCCCGGTGATAAACCAGAACGGATAGCCAGCAAACTCGACTCGGACACGGATCTCGCGCATCGGAAGAAACATGGCACGCCCATCCGAGGGCGTCAAGCTGACCCTGCCCTGGGGTCCAGGTTGCGGCCGAGACGTATGGGTGTGGCCGCGGGATTCCGCGTGTCCGCAGTGCGTGGCAAGATCACGGCGGACTCGGAGTGTCGGCAGCTCACGTGTTGCCGAAGGAGACATTCGCATGGGGAGCGCGGCATGAAGGCTTGGGTACTGACCGAGGATGGCGCACAGCTGCAGGAGCATGCCGAGCCAAAGGTCCGAGCATCGGAGGTCAAGGTGCGGGTCCGCGCAGCGGCGCTCAACCGCGTCGATCTGGCCATGTTTGCGGGACATCGCCATGGAGGTGCAGGTGGGGTCGGTCGCACCCTGGGTGTCGAGTTCTCGGGCGAGGTCGTCGGGGTGGGCTCCGAGGTCCGCAGGTTCGTCCCTGGCGACCGTGTCATGGGGTCGGGTGCGGGGGCCTTTGCCGAGTTCGCCTGCACCGACTGGGGCCGGTTGATCGCGGTTCCACCCAGCCTCGACGATCTGCAGGCCGCGTCTCTGCCCGTCGCGCTCCAGACGATGCACGACGCGCTGGTCACGCAGGGGAAGCTCGCACCCGGAGCTGCGGTGCTGATCCACGGGGCCAGCTCCGGTGTGGGCCTGATGGGGCTGCGCATCGCGCAGGCGCTCGGGGCAAAGGTGTGTATCGGATCCTCGCGCAGCGCGGCGAAGCGAACGCTGCTGGCGCAGCACGGCGCGGATCTCGCGGTGGACTCGACGGAGTCTGGCTGGGTCGATCGTGTGCTCGAGGCGACGGAAGGGAAGGGAGTCGATCTCGCCATCGATCAGGTCTCGGGCTCGGGAACGGAACAGCTGTTTCGCGCGACGCGCATCGGCGGGCGTGTCGTGAACGTCGGGCGATTGGGCGGAGCGCGCGCGCAGTTCGACTTCGATCTTCATGCGCTTCGCAGGCTGCGCTACATCGGGGTGACGTTCCGCACGCGCTCACACGCCGAGGTGCGGCGAATCACGCAGCGACTGTCGGAGGATCTGGCTGCTGCCTTGTTGCGCGGTGAGCTGACCCTTCCGATTCACGCCGTCTTCCCATTCGAGGCTGCGCTGGACGCGCTCGCGTGTATGGCCGACGATGAGCACTTCGGCAAGCTGATACTCGAGCTTTGACGCTTTGACGCTTTGACGCTTCGACGGAGTGGCCGTGCGCTCCGACGCGGAGCACGAGTCCCTAAGACGAGTGGCGCCGCAGCTCGAAGCTCTCCGGCAGCGCCTTGCCGTAGCGATGCTCGTGGAGCTCGCGGGTGGTGAGCTTGGGTAGATCGTCGGCGAGAGGGTCCCACGCCGGAGCGAGCTCCACGAAAATGTGGCGATCCGGGCGCAGCTGCGGATCGGCATCGAGCAGTCCCGCGGGAACCTCGAGCCAGTCGCCATCGGGAACGGCAGGTGGAACCGGGCTACCACACACCGAACAGAAGCGGGAGAGGTACGCGGGCGGCCGGTGCAGGATCGGAGCCTTGTACTCTCGGATCAGCTCGGCGCCCGCGGTGAGTCGATAGGCGGATGCATCGACACCGATCATCGGGAGTGCACTCGATCCACTTCGTTTCCTGCAGCGTGCGCAGTGGCAGAGCTCGAATGGACCGACGGCGCGGTCGATCTCGAAGCGGACACCACCGCAAAGACAGCTCCCTCGTATCGGCATGCATTGCCTCCTCGATGCTCTGGTGTGCAGTAAGAGCCAGCTGTAAAGAAGCGCCGGTTCGACGCGCCTGTGCTCCCGGGAATTCGGCCGAGCGAGTACACACGGCTGGCACGACGCAGCTGCGAGGCTGTGCGCGTGCGCGGAGCGATCTCACGGAGCTCGCTGGAAGAGCACGGCGACCTCGTCTCTGTAGAGCTCCTGCCAGCGCGGGGAATCCGCTGCAAGGTCGGTCAGATCCTTGCTCGCAGCCGCCGATGCTCGAAGCGGTGCCCGCAGGAGCAACCAGTCCACCGAGTATTCATCGAGCAGGGCTTGCCAGTCGGAGCGGCCCTGAGAGATGGCGAAGTACTCGGCCCAGACGGAGGCTGGATACAGCTCCAGCCGACTGTCTACGAAGATCGGGCGCTCCGGGCAGTGGAAGATGTGGAAGCTCGCGAACTCCTGTGCGGCGAACACGCGCGCTCCCCGCGGCGCGCGCTGGCAGAGCTCGCGATCGGCCGCTGTCGGAGACGAGGTTGTAACGAGGTAGGGCGGGCTCGAGGGTACGTACGGTCGTAGCCACGGCAGCGATAGAACGAGCATCCCGACTCCGAGCATCACGTAGCCGACCGAGCGCCAGCTCGGGTCGGAGCGTGGGCTCGCCGCACCGGCGAAGCGGGCCGAGACGGCCGCTGCCAGGACCGGTGCCAGTGCGAAGCCGAACCAGGGAGTGATCCTGCGGATGTAGAGACTCGCCAGACCGAATACGACCAGGGCCAGTCCCTGGTCGAGCGATGGGCGTGTCCCTCGCGAGAGCGCGAATCCGAGCAGGGCGACTGCGATCCCGAAGATCGCACCGTCGATCTGCCGGAGGCTCAACGCTTGAAACTCCGTACTGCTTGCGACGGTGATGTCCGCCGTGAAGAACCCACCTACGTAGCGAACCAGCCCGATCGGCCCCTGGGGGTTGCACGCGAGTGCGATCGCACAGCCGATGCCGACTACCGCCAGCTCCGTGAGTGCCGCCACGTCTTCTCGCGTGCGCGACGTGCGCAAGCAGCGCACGAGCGGTCCACACGCATAGATCCCCAGTGCTCCGAGCCCGAAGACGAAGCCGCCGTGCGCATTCCCCCAGAGTGCGAACAGAAGTGGCACACTGCGTAGCGGCCAGCGAGCACCCGAGCGGTGCAGCTCGATCGCGGCAGCGAGCAGTCCGAACAGCAGGAACGAGATGCTCTGCGGTCGAACTCCTTGATGGAATGCGCCCACTAAGAACGCGACCAGGATGCCGCCCCAAGCGGCGCCCCAGCCGTGCGTGCGGGCCAGGGCAGCGGCCAAGGCGACGTAGCCCGCCGAGATGATGGCGGTGTTGAGCGCGATCACTCCGGCAGGCCCGCTGGTAGAGTGGACCAGATACAGCGCACACTGCATCAGCCAAGCCTGATTGATCCAGGTCTCGCCTGCGCGTGTGAACGAGAACAGGTCGAGCTCCGGAATCGCGCCGCTCGAGAGGATGATCTCCCCGATACGCAGGTGCCACCAGAAGTCCTGGCCGGCGATCTCCACCCGCAGGCCGTAGGTCACGATCAGCATTGGTACGAGCAGTATCCAGGCCTTCGCGAGCGTGAGTCCTCGGCTGGGCCGGTGCGACTCCACTCCGCGGGAGTGCGAGATTGGCGCACAATCTTCTCTAGCGCCGCCAGCCAGTGCAGGCTTCGAAGCCGAGCCTCGTACGGGGCGGCTCGGGGGGGGCGATTCGGATCCGGTCACGCTCGGCCTCCAGAGAGGCGCTTCGGGCGGAGCGCGCACTCACTCCCCGAGTCCCCGATGTGGCTCCGCGACTATAACGTAGGCCCCCGGCCAGTCGCTTCTTGGCGGAGTTACAGAGCGACCTGCAATCGTGGGTGTCCATCCGAATGAGCGTGTCTGATGCTGCATTCCCCTGGGTAGAGGCACTGAACGTGACCCGCTCGGGAGCCCGGTAGCGGGGTACATGAATGCGGCGCCCAGACTAGCCCGAGCGCGCAGCCTCAATCTAGCTCGAGCCACGTCTCAGCACGATAGGACCATGGCAGAGGTTCGCAGAGGGTGTGGACCGACCTCAGCTCTCCTGCCCATCCCTCGGATGGCGCGAGAAATGTCCCGTCATGTCGCCTGGTCGCAGTAGTCCGCGGTGCTCAGCGTCGAGATGCTCCGCTCGGGCGCGGGCGCCCCAGGCTCGGTAGAGTACGCCCGCGGCTAGCAAGCTACGCGCCGCTTCCGTACGTCGCTGGAGCCCCAACAGCATGCGCGCGAGTCGCTCATGAGCGATGGCTGCATGATGCGGGAATTCCTGCCTCGCGGCCCGTCGCACGGCGTCGAGATAGAAGCGCTGCGCGAGCTGCTCTCTTCCGCGAGCGCGGGCCGCCTCGGCTTCGAGAAGGGCGCGCATGTGCACGAAGTCGGGTCCTTCCTTCGCCCAGCGACGGATTCGTTTCAGGCAGTCGTCGAGGTGCCGGCGATAGCGACGGCGGACTGCTCCAGTGTTCGCGTCGGCGAGGGACGCCGCCGCCAGACCGCGGTAGAGGGTGTGATCGACGACATGAACGAAGGCATAGCTGTCTAGAATTCGCTCCCAGACCTTCTGCGAGTGCTCGAATGCAAGGTCGTGACGGCCCTCCACGCACAGTGCGAGCAAATAGAACGTGCGCACGAGGGGCTCGTTGCAGCCAGTATGAGTGCTGAGCCACGCGTCCTGGTCCGCAGTTTCTGCTGCCCAATCGGGGCTGGTACCGGGATTACGAGCGAGGAGTCGGATGGTGTGCAGGAAGCGTTGGGGCTCGGTGTAGCGATAGCGGACCCGAGCGCGTAGCTCCTCGAGCGCCGTCAACGCCCTTTTGGAGTCGGGTAGCGGATCTCCACCCAGCACCTCGAACATCACCTTGAGGAACAACGCGTAGTAGCGGTACTCCGGATCACCGAGTTCTGCCATCCGCTCGGCTACCGTCACGAGTGGCAGAAGTGCTGGGCGCCGGGGCATCACGAAGGGGCGAATGATTCCGTGCACGAGCATGTCTACACGAGGCGTATAGCGCTCCGGATTTCGTTCGTTCCAGGCCAGTGCCGCCCCGCCGAGGCGTTCGGCCTCGCGCGGTCCGTGCACGATGAGGGCGATTCCCGACGCATAGCCTGCCAGGGAAAACGCGGGGGATCGGACGTAGCCGTGCGTGAGGTAGCGCTGGAGCACCCAGCACACCGTAAGGGCGAATAGGCGGGTATTGGATCGCAAGAGGATCGATCCGCCGGGATCGATGATCTCGATCATGGGGGCGCACAGGTGGGCTTCGGGGTCCTTCTCTGGACACTTCTCGAGGTCTACTCGGCGCAGCTTCCAATGCACGCGACTTACGGCGACGAGAACGCGGAGCAGGGAAGGATTTGCTGGCCAGCGAATGCCGACCCGATCCAGCGCAGCGAGCACGCAACGGGTAGCTTCCTCCATGGAATCACGAACCGCTACGACCTGAATCCTCTTGACTGAGAGGCGCGCCGTCGCCATCGGGTCGAGCGACGGGAGATCGATCGGTTCGAGCAGGCTCAGGGCCTCGTCCAGACACCCTGCCTGGAATGCGCTCTCCGAGCTCTGGAGATGGAGCTCGAAGCAAAACGGCCACCGCGTGATCCAATCCTCCGCGCTGAGCAAGCGTCGCGCCGCCGAGAAGTAGACCTGCGCTGCGCTGCCGACCCCTGAGGCCAGTGCGCGGCGGCCCGCTACCTCGTTCCAGTCGATCACCTCGAGACGGTGCTCAGCTGGGACATGGGTGTGTGCGCGATTCAGATGGTCTGCGACCTCGAAGGCGCGCGACACCCGCTCGTCCGGTGAGATCCCCGCGATCAGGTGGCGTGCCGCCTCCCAGTGTAGCCTCGAGCGTTCATCGTCGGATAGCAGGGTTTGCGCAGCTTCACGGATGCGATCGTGGGTGAAGCGGAAGCCACGTGCTGAAGGGGCGAGCAGGCCCCGCTGCGCGAGTTCGAAGAGGGGCGCCTGCAGCGAAGCGCGAGTGCGACCCGAGAGCTCTGCAAGTAGATCCGCGTCGAACTCGTCCGCGATGCAGCTCGCGAACTCGAGGAGCTCGAGAACGTCCGGCGGGAGGCGTTGCAGATTGGTGAGCATGAATGCGACCGCGCCCTCTGGGATTTCCGCGGACTCGATGGCAAGGTCGTCCCATGTCCATCCACCCGATTCGCGCAGCCGAATCCAGCCGAGCGCGTGCATGTGCAGTACGAATTGCTGGATCAGAAGTGGAATGCTCCCGGTCTTGCGCAGTACGATGTCCGCGAGTCGAACCGTATCGGTGGGGCTTCTACCGAGGGCATCCGCCACCATGTGAGCAACGCCGTCGCGGGAGAGGGGAGCCACATCGATGTGCTCGGAGTCTATTGGGGACTCCGCGAGACGGGTGAGCAGCGCCTGCAGCGGGTGGGACTCATCGACCTCGTCGTCCCGGAACGCTGCGATGACCAGAAGGCGTGGCCGGCCACCTTGCCGAAGGAGCAACTCTAGTATGCTGCAGCTCGCGACATCTGCCCACTGCAGGTCGTCGAGGAAGAGCACGATCGTGTGTTCGCGCGCGGCCGCTTGAATGAAGCGTTGAAGTGCGAGTACCAGCCGCGCCTGAGTCTCTCGTGGGCCGAGCGGCGGGACGGGGGGCACCTCGCCAAGGACCAGACCCAGGCTGGGTACGAGTTCGGTGAGCGCAGCTGCGATGTTCTGCAGGCTGCCGCAGAGCTCGGCGCGCCAATGCGAAAGGCTTTGCTCACTCTCGGCGAGCAGCTGGTCGGCGAACGAGTTGAGCAGCGCGATCCAACCGGAATATGGGACGTCGCGCCGGTACAGATCGAATTTCCCCGATAGGAGGTAGCCATGCTGTTGAGCGATCGGGCGCCGTAGCTCGTGCACAAGGGCAGACTTACCGCTCCCGGCGCTCCCCGAAAGTAAAACGAGCTGGGGGTACCCCGCGGCTGCCCGGACATGGGCCCGATGGAGCTTCTCGATCTCCCCCCGGCGTCCGTAGAGCTTCTTCTTGAACATAGGCTGAAGGGGTGCGTCTGCACGTCCGAGCGGAAAGTCATCCTCGATGCATCCTGTCCGGCGGAGCTGATCCAGGCACTCTTCAAGGTCCCGACTGAGCCCCACCGCCGTCTGGTAGCGGTCCTCGGGCTCCTTCTGGAGGAGCTTGATGACGATGCGAGAGAGTGTGCTCGGCAGATCCGCGCGGAGCTCGAGTGGGGGACGTGGAAGCAGGGCCATGTGCGCATGCATCAGCATGAGGGGATCGCTTCCAGGGAATGGCGGTCGACCGGTCAGTGCGAAGTAGAGCATCGCGCCGAGCCCGTACAGATCGCTGCGAGAGTCCACACCGCGATTCATTCGTCCAGTCTGCTCGGGCGCGATGTACGATAGTGAAGTTGCGAGAAGTTGCTCGCCCGCGGTGTGCCGCGCTCGCTCGGCGGTACCGAGAGGTCGCGCATCCCCGAGGTGGAGCAGGTGAAGCTGCAGGCTCTCGGGATCGACCGCAATATTGGCCGGGTGAAGATCAAGAAGCACGTGGTGCATGACGTGTGCTCGAGCCAGGACTCTGGCGAGTTGAATGGCCAGCTTGAGGAGCTCCTCCAACGATCGATGGTTGGCATCGAGCCACGCCTCGAGCGTGACGCCCGGATTCGCCGCCAGAACGAGGACCGGGTCCTCGGGATCTTCCAGGAGCTCGACTGGCGCGGGAACCGCGGGTCCCGCGAGGATGCCCAGGAGGTCGAACTCCCGCTGCGCTCGTGCGGTCTTGTCCGGCGTACCGCAGTAGCGTTTGAGGAGGACCTCCTGGCGGTCCGTGAGGCGGACGGCGGAGTACAGCTCGACCTGCGCGCTCATGTGTACGGACTTTCCGAGCTCGTAGCGATCGGGAAGCTGCATCGTTGCACCTATCGAGAAGCCCGAACGTGGGCTTGACTTGGAGGTTGCATGTCCGTCTAGCGATATCGCTCGCTCAGGTGGAGCGACGCGAGGGAGTTCATCGATGCCGTCACAGGTTCTGGAGCCGCTCTGCGCGCTCTCAGTGTCGCTACAAGTCAAGAGACGGGGCACAACGGAGACAGCGGACGACATAAGAAGACGGGTATTGTCCGCACGTACCCTCCGCGCACATCCCGGAGAGGGCAACACTCGAGGCGGGTGCCCCACAAGTCAGACGCCGCGTAGAGACGTCATTCGGAAACCACGCCGCGCAGATCCGCTGTGTGCGGAGCTAGCTCGCTGGAAGCAGTTTTTCGAAGCGTGGCTTGTCGAGCGCCTTCATGTACGCGTCCTGGGGGGACACGGAGCCTTCCTCGACCAGGGCCATGAGGGCGTCGTCCATCGCCTGCATGCCTTCGTTCTTGCCCGACTGGATCAGCGACTTGAGCATGGCCATGTTGCCCTCGCGGATGATGTTGGGGAGCCCCGGTGTGCGCACGAGGATCTCGACGCAGGCGCGTCGCCCCTTGCCGTCTGCGGTCGGTAGGAGTAGCTGGGCCACGATGCCCGCGATCGACTCCGACAGACTGAGCCGCGCCTGTGCCTGCTGGTCGGAGGGGAACGTGTCGACGATCCGGTCGATGGTCTTTGCCGCGCTGTTCGTGTGCAAGGTGCCGAAGACGAGCATGCCCATCTCGGCGGCGGTGATCGCGAGCGAGATCGTCTCGAAGTCGCGCATTTCGCCCACCAGAATGACGTCTGCGTCCTGGCGAATCGCGGCGCGCAGGCCGTTCGCGAAGCTCTTCGAGTGATTCCCTACTTCGCGGTGCGAGAACACGCAGCTCTTGTTCTGATGCACGAATTCTACGGGATCTTCGAGCGTAACGACGTGCTTGCGCTGCGTGCGGTTGATGCGGTCGATGATGGCGGCGAGCGTCGTCGACTTGCCCGAGCCGGTGGGGCCGGTCACCAGTACGAGGCCCTTGCGCAGCTCCGTGAACCTCTCGATCACGGGAGGCAGCGAGAGCTTCTCGAGCGGCACGATCTCTTCGGGAATGATGCGGAACACCGCACCCGCGCCGTGCTCCTGGACGAAGTAGTTCGCACGGAAGCGGGCCACGCCTTCGAGCCCGTAAGCGAAGTCCAGATCGCCGTCCTTGTCGTAGGACTGCCAGTGCTCGGGGCGCGCGATGGGCTTCAGCAGATTGCGGATGTCGTCGTGAGTCTGTACCGGCCATCCTTCGACGGCCCGCAGCGACCCGCTCTTGCGGATGCGCGGCTCCAGGCCCGCGGCGAGATGCAGGTCGGAGCCCCCCTCGGCCTTGAGATACGCGAGTAGCGAATCGATCTCTGGCATCTTCTAGCCCCCCGGAATCAGCTTGCGGTCTTCGGCGTGCGGGAGCGCAGCCTCGCGCGTCACCACCCCCGACTTGACCAGCTGTGCGAGCGAGCTGTCGAGGAGCTGCATGCCCTGCTCGCTGCCGGTCTGGAGCAGGGAGCGAATCTGCACGGTCTTGCTCTCGCGGATGAGGTTGCCGACGGCCAGGTTGCCGACCATGACTTCGATGGCCGGCACCACTTCTTGCTCGTCGGCGGTTGGGATCAGTCGCTGCGAGATCACGGCGCGCAGTGACTCCGCGAGCATCGAGCGCACCTGGTCCTGCTGATCCGGCGGAAACGCCCCGACGATCCGGTTGACGGTGCGGATCGCGTTGTCGGTATGCAGGGTCGCCAATACGAAGTGGCCCGTCTCGGCGGCGGTCATGGCCAGGCTGATGCTCTCGGTATCGCGCAGCTCACCGATCACGATGATGTCCGGATCTTCTCGCAGCGCCGCCCGGAGTGCGCGGGCGAATGACTGCGTGTGCACGTTCACGCTGCGCTGGTTGACTAGACAACGCTTCGAGCTGTGTTCGTACTCGATCGGATCCTCGATCGTCAGGATGTGCTCGTCGCGCTCCTCGTTGATCAGATTCACGAGGGCGGCGAGTGTCGAGGACTTGCCGCAGCTGGTCGGTCCCGTCACGAGCACCATGCCTTGGTGGTACTTGGTGAACTTTGCGAGCCGTTCAGGCAGCTTCAACTGCTCCAGGGTGGGCGGTTCGGGGGGAATCACACGAAACGCTGCGTCGAAGCCGCGCAGCTGGCGATAGGCGTTGACGCGAAAGCGCGCGAGTCCTGGAATCGTGTGGCAGAAGTCGACCTCGCCGATCTCGTCTAGCTGACGTTTTTGTGTGTCGTTCAGGGCTTCGTCGAGAAAGCGGCGCGCTTCTTCGGAGGCGAGCGGGCGCGAGCCATGATTGTAGAAGTCGCCGCGCGCGCGCAGCTTGATCGGCGCGCCGCTGTGGATGTGGACGTCGCTGGCCTGTGCATCTACCGCACCGCGCAGAAGCGCGTCGAGCGAGAGTGACTCGACCTGCTGTCCCGCTTGCGGGGCAGCAGCGCCCGCAGCTGCCGGTGCTGGCGCGGAGCCTTGATCCTGCTTCTGACGCGCCTTCTGCACGATCTGGCGCTGCATCGCGATCAGCTGCTCGAGCTGCTGGCTGCTGATGTGGCCCAGCTCGACCAGCACCTGGCCTGGATGCTTCTTGGGGTTCCCCTGGCGCTGGAGTTCCTGCATGGCCGCAACCAGCTGCTCTTGGGTCACGAGCTTGGAAGCCAAGGCAACCTTGCCGAATAGTCCGAGCTTCTCGATCATCGCTGGCGGATATCGGCACGCGGCGCGAAGCGATTGAGCGCGAGGCTCAGTCGGAGATCGGCAGCTGATCGGCGCCCGAGCCGCGCTGGATCTTGGGAACGTAGGACTCGAGCTCTCGGAGGGTGGTCGGGTCGGTCAGATCGATCTTCTGGCCGCGTTCGGCGGAGGCGTAGGCGGCCATGGTCAGCCGGACGATCTCGAGCCCATAGCTCCAGTCGAGGAGCGCTGGGCGCGAGTGGGCGAAGGCCTCGAGTGCGTCGATCTGCTCGTCCGGATAGCCGTAGAGATCGATCTCGTTCGGATGCACGGCGAGCAGCCCTCGCGTCGCGGTGGACTTCTCGAGCGCCCGTTCCGCATCGGCGGTAGCACCGGCGGCCTCGTCGGCGACGAACACCTCGAGCGGGGAGCGTAGGCTGTTGATCTCGCACGCATACCCGGGCCCGAGTGCCTCCATGAGCAGGCGTAGTCCCTGTTTGTCGTACATCCACGACACGGTGAACTGGGCCTGCACGATTTGCTGGGTCTCCGGATTTCGGTAGGTGATCGTTCCCGATGCGAAGTCTTCCGCCGGAGTGCGCGCGTAGTCTACTCCGAAGCGATCACGCAGCTGCTCGCGGTAGCGCTTTCGGCCCCACTTGAGCAGGGCGACCTCGGCTTGCACCGATACCGGCTGCAGCCAGCGCGCTCCTTGTCCGAGATCCAGATCGAGACCGAGTCCCGCGGAGCTCTGCGCCTGGTGGGATTCCGGTCGGACTCGTGGATGCAGCATGCCCCAGCCGACCGCGATGCAGTGACAGCCCATGTCGCACAGCACGCCGCCGCCCTGTAGGGTCGGGTCCCAGAACCAGCTCGCGTGTGGGCCCGCGTGCTCTTCCGCGGAGCGCACGAGCGCGGGGGGCCCGGCGGCCTCGATCACCGGAGCCAGCTGGGTCCGCGCCGCTTTGAGCGCCTTCATGTGGAGCTGATTCTCGAAGTAGGCTGTGGGTGCAGCCACTCGCTCTGCGAGCTCGAGCATGCGTCGCGCTTCTGCCAGGTTGCGACCGAGCGGCTTCTCGCAGATCAGGCCGCGCAGCTCCGCCCCCTCGACTGCCGCCTGCGCGATCTCCTCCATGCACTCCACGCGTGTGAAGTTCGGTCCGAAGAGCGCGACCACGTCGACGGCTCGCGTCAGCTCCGCGATGCTCGTGTAGATTCGGCCCTCTCCGAGCCCGCGCTCCCGTACGAAGCGCGCCAAGCGTTCTGGCGCCGTGCGGGAATACAGCCCGCGGACCTCGATTCCACGCACCTGCTCGATGGCGCGCAGCTGGAACTCAGTAATGAATCCTCCACCGATCAGGCCGTAGCGCAAGGTCATGAGGCCCCCTCTTCCACGAGAGAATATCCCGAATTGCTGCTCATCCGCTCATCCGGTAGGCTCCCAAACGCGGCCCGGTTACTGAAAAGAGAGGAATCTCGATGACATCGAGGAATATACGGAGCGTACCGCCATCGGATGGTTCGCCGCCCGAGTTCAATCTTCCGAGCGTCGCGGGCATCGCCGCTGCGGTGGTCGTGGTGCTGATCGTGCTCAGCTCGATCTTCCAGGTGCAGCCGGAAGAGGTCGGCATCGTGCTGACGTTCGGGAAGTACACGCGCCAGGTCGATCCGGGGCTGGCCTTCAAGCTGCCCACTCCGATCCAGACGGTCACCAAGGTCCCCGTCGAGCGCCAGCTGAAGGAAGAGTTCGGCTTCCGGACGCAGAGCGCGGGAGTCCGCTCCACCTTCGCTCCCGCCGAGGACGAAGCGCAGATGCTCACCGGCGACTTGAACGTGGTCGTGGTGGAGTGGACGACGCAGTACCGGGTCGGTGACCCCGTTCAGTATCTGTTTCGGCAGCGCAGTCTGCGCGAGACGTTTCGGGACGCGAATCAGGCCGTGATGCGCGCCGTGGTGGGCGATCGCAGTGTGACCGAGGTGCTCACGATCGGTCGTCAAGAGATCGCGTCCGAGGTGGAGCAGCGCTTGCAGCTGCTGTGCGACCAGTACGAAATGGGAATCAAGATCGAACAGGTCGTGCTGCAGGACGTCAATCCACCGGATGAGGTCAAGCCCTCGTTCAACGAGGTCAATCAGGCGCAGCAGGAGCGTGAGCGAATGATCAACGAGGCGCGCACGGCCTTCAACCGCGTGATTCCGCGCGCGAAGGGCGAAGCGCTCCAGGCGATCCAAGAGGCCGAGGGCTATGCGACGGATCGGATCAATCGCGCGAAAGGTGAGGCCGAACGCTTCAACGATCTGCTGGCCGCGTTCAAGCGCGCACCGGAGGTCACTCGCCGGCGCCTCTATCTCGAGACGATGCGTAGCGTGCTCCCGGAGACCGGCAGGCGCATCATCATCGACGGGGACATGAAGGGCGTGCTGCCGCTCATGTCCCTGGACAAGGAGGTCGCGAAATGACGCGCCAGCTGGGGGTGATTCTAGGTGGATTGATCGCGTTCTCGGCGTTCCTGGTGGTGAGTGGGGCCTTCTATGTCGTCGACGAGACGGAGCAGGTCGTGATCACGCAGTTCGGTTCGCCGGTCGGAGATCCCGTCACTACTCCGGGGCTTCAGTTCAAGATTCCCTTCGTGCAGACGGTGAATCGATTCGACAAGCGCTTCCTCGAATGGGACGGAGACAGCAATCAGCTACCGACCAAGGATAAGCGCTTCATCCACGTCGATACCTACGCGCGTTGGCGCATCGTCGATCCGCTCAAGTTCTTTCAGCGTCTACGCGACGAGCGCGGGGGCCAGTCACGGCTCGATGACATTCTCGACGGGGAGACCCGCAATACGATCGCGAAGCACAATCTGATCGAGGTGGTGCGTAGCTCCAATCGCAACTTCGTCGTGAGCGAGGAGCTCGGAGAGCAGTCGGCCTCGGATCCACCCCCTCCGATCGAGTTCGGTCGCGCTGCGCTGGCCGCCGAGGTGCTCGCGTCCGCGCAGAGCCGTACCGAGGATCTGGGGATCGAGATCCTCGATTTCCGCTTCAAGCGGATCAACTACGTCGAGGAGGTTCAGCGGGAGGTGTACGCGCGCATGATCTCGGAGCGCCAACGGATCGCAGAGCAGTTTCGATCCGAAGGTGCGGGTGAAGCCGCGCGGATCAACGGCGAGCGCGAGCGCGAGCTCAAGCGGATCCGCTCCGAAGCGTACCGCGAGGCCACCACGATCCGCGGCAAGGCGGACGCTCAGGCGGCGGACATCTACGCGGGAGCCTACGGAGGCGATCCCGACTTCTATCGCTTCCTGAAGAGCATGGAGGTCTTGAGCCAGACCATGTCGCAGGAGACCACCCTGCTGCTCACGACCGACGGCGAGCTGTTCCGCTACCTGGAGAGCTCCGACTAGCCCTCGGCCTCGAGGGCTAGGCTCGGCGCCTGCGCTCGAGCGCGGGGCTTCTGGGCCGGGGTGCCCTCGTAGGTGGAAAAATTCCGTGCCCGAGGCGTCCCCTGCTAGGATGAGCTCGCAGGGAACACCGAAGGATGTCTACGCCGTATCAGGCTTCGGCCAGGCCACCCCCACCGCCCCGGCCGCTCGAGCGGTTCGAGAGACGAGTGCGTATCGACAGGTCTGCGGGGTCCAGCTCCAGCACGCCCCGCCGGGCTTCAGGGCGCCAGTTCAGCGCGGCGGCGTGGTCTTCTCGTCTGTTGATCTCCGCTTGTCTCTTGGCGTTGGGCTGGAGCGTGGCCTGTTCGAGCTTGGGCTCGCGCGCCCAGCGTGTGGCAGAGCGGTTCGTCGGACTCGACGCGGTGATCGTGCGCAAGTGCCTGGGCGATACCCTGTACCTCGACGTACGCGAGGATGGCTCGGAGCTCTGGGCGTTCGCCTTCGGTGTCCCCGAGGTGGGCAACGACATCGCGATTCGCCGTGTGACCGGCCAAGGAACGGCCTACGCACGACCGGCCATCGAGACCGGAACTCCGACGGAGCGCCGCAACGCGGGAGAGGGAGCGGAGCGCCTGCTCGTGGACCGTGTCGATGCGGGGCAGTGCGTACACATCTTTGCGATGGTCGGTGGGAGGGTCAGCTCCTACGTCGGGCGCGGTCGGGACAAGTCGGGACTGAATGCCGATTCGCTCTGTATCCGCTTGCTCGAGCCTTGCATCGATGGTGTCGAACGCGCCGAGCGACGCCTGCGCTAGCGGGTCAGGGGGCTAGGATGCGCTCGATCACTGCGTCGAGTAGATGTCTCGGCGAGTGCTCGGACGCGATCTTGCGCGCAGCCAGACGTGCCGCAATCGAGTAGCGAGGGTAGTCGTCGATCAACCGATGCAGGCCTTCGAGCAGCCTTGCGCCGGTGGGATCCTTCACTGCGATTCCAGCGCCGAGGCGTTCGACGCTGTTTCCCATCCAGGTGTCGGCGGTCGTGAGTACGGGGGCTCCGCAGCCGAGCGCGTCGACCGTGACGGCACTGACGCGATGTGCGAACTCGCTCTGCACGTACGGCTGCAGGCAGATTGCGCCGCGGAACAGCTCGAAGTAGGCCGCGTGATCCAGGGTTTCGGGGTGTGGGTGGAGCTCGGGATAGGGAATGCGATTCAGGCGCTCGAGCTGAGCTCGGATCTCAGGATCCGACTTTCCGTAGTGACGCGCCGACGTCTGTAGGTGGATCGGTAGCTGCTCACCGCGCCCCGCCAAGAGCTCGACCAGATCGACGACTCGATCGAAGCCCTTGTCCATGCGGGCGGCACCTGCGAAGAGGGCGTGACGGAAGTCGCACGCTTGGTCGCTCGGCCGTGCGCTCGGCGAGAGAGGGTAGGGGACCTGTCGCGCGCGCGTGAAGCCGGCCTCCTTCAGGAAGGCGACGATCTCCTGGGTGGGTGCCAGGACGCCCAGGTCGGGCTGACGCGCGGCGGCAGCGCGCAGGCGCTTCAGACGCGATTCGCTGGGGCGGATCCAGTGGACGAAGCAAGAGACCTTTCCCGGGCGGATCCTCACCGATGCGGCATGACACAAGAGCGCAATGTCGGTGACCCCTGCGGTGGGAAGGAACACGCGATGCGAGTCCTGAAGCAGGCGCCGGTAGAGGAGCCAAGCTTGCGGCCGCCGAAAGCGCCGATGGAAGTGCGGCCGAACCTGCAAGTGCGGCAGGTCTGCGAAGAGATCCGGTCGGGCCTGCTTTCCGGCCCAGACTTCGAATCTCTGCTCCGGACCGGAGCTGCAGACTGCGCGTACGAAGCTGTAACAGTGCCCGGTCTCGTCCTCGAGGGTAGGCTCGACGACGTGGATCGGGAGAGCCATCTCAGATCTGATTCCGCGCGATGGCGTCTCGGACCCAGGGGAGCAGTTCGTCCAGCATCGAGTCGAGATCCGTCGTCGCTTCGAAGCCGAGTACCTGCTCGGCCTTCTTCGTGTCCGGAACGCGACGCTGAACGTCGTACGGGAAGGGATCGTCGTGGACCACGCGGAAGGGTCGATCCGGGCCGTGCACGCGCTTCCAGATGAGTTCTGCCAACTCGAGCACATTGGTGGAAACGCGCGTAGAAAGGTTGAAGTCCTGGTTGATCGCCTCGTCGGATTCGATGGCCATGCGGATTCCCCGCGCCAGGTCGCCGCCGTAAGTGTAGTGACGGATCTGGGTTCCCGAGCCGAGGATGTGCAGCGGGTCCTGGCCCTTGAGAATCTTCTGGCAGAGGTCGGGCACGACGTGGCTCATCGCGAGCTTGATGTTGCCCGAGGGGATCTCGACGTCGGAGAGCGCGCGTTGCTCCCCGACCCCAACGCAGTTGAAGGGCCGCAGAATGGTGTAGGGCAGCTTGTACTGCTCCCAGGCCCCCTGCACGAAATACTCGCACGCCAGCTTCTGGAAGCCGTAGGTGGAGGACGGCGGGGGGCACTCGCGCTCGTGTCCCTCGGGAGTCGGAAATACGGCTGCGTTCTCGAAGACCATCGACGACGAGATCACCACGATACGGGACAGGCTGCCCTTCCGGTGCTGCTCGAGCGCAGCATCGAAGGTTGCGGTGACGATGCGCTCGTTGTCTGCCAGCAGGTCGTACGCAAACTGGTGAAAGTACGAGATGCCACCGATGCGCGCTGCAGAGGCGACGATGATGTCGCAGTCCGAAGACAGCTCCGTGAGCAAGGAGGCGTCGCGAGCATCTCCCTCGACGAAGCTGTAGCGCTCGTGGGAGTCATAGCTCTTTGCGAGCGGACCGTACTTGCTGAAATTGTCGATGCCGACGACCTCGTGGCCCGCCTCGAGCAGCTCGGGAACCAGGTAGCCCGCGATGAACCCGGCCGAGCCGGTGATGAGGATCTTCATTGCGGGGCGGATTCCGAGCGGGGCGAGAGGCAGTTCCACATGTCGACGATTTCCTTATCCGCGGGGAACGCGCGCTCGCGGTACTCCCGGTGAGGGGTGGCGATGACCAAGATGTCGCTCTCCTCGATGACCTTGTCGAGGGGCAAGATCTCGGGATCGCGAACGTAGGGGTCGTGGCAGAGCGTCCGGCGTGCTTCGAGCCGCAGCAGCTTGCGTAGCTTGTAAGACAGGGAGTCGCGTTTGTCGTCGTTCTCGGCCTTGAAGGCCAGGCCCAGGATGCCGACCGTGCGCTGGCTCAAGTCGTGGCGTTGCTTGAGCTTGCCCACGATGAAGTCGGGGAGGCCCTCGTTGATCCAGAGGGCTGCATGGCCAAGCGAGAACTGATGGTTGTAGAAGGCCGCGAGCTGCATCGTGTCCTTGAGCAGACACGGGCCGGCCGCCAGGCCGGGCCCCGGGAGGTGACGCAGGCGAGGGTAGCCATGTTGGATGGCCTGCTGAATGCGGTGGTAGTCCGCCCCATGCTCCTGCGCGATCATGTAGAACTGGTTGACGGTGGCGAACTCGATGTAGCGGTAAGCATTGGTGAACAGCTTTGCCAGCTCGGCTTCGAGCGGCTCCAGCACCACCACCTCGGGGGCGAGCGGCTCGAAGAACTCGCGCGCCGCCTCCAGTCCCCGCGGACCGAAGGCCGAGATGATCTGGGGGAGCTCTCGGATCTCCTCGATCGCGTAGCCCTGTGCGACCCGCTCGGGACAGAAGGCCACATCCACATCGAGCCCGCGCCCGTCCAGGTAGTCCTGGATCTTCCGGCTCAGGCCCGGGTACACCGTGCTGCGAAGCACCAGGGTCTGCCCGTCGCGCAGGTGGGGTACGCAGGGCGAGAGCGCGTCGAACAGGGCATCGACGTCCGGATTCAGATAGCGATCGACCGGTGTTCCGACGACCAGCACCACGAAGCGGGCTTCGGCGAGGACGCGCGGATGAGAGGACAGGCGCAGGGTGCCATTCCCTACGATCTCGGGCAGCAGCTCTTCGAGACCCCGCTCGAGAAATGGGGCCTCGCCGCGCTCGATCTGCGCGATCGCCTGCTCGTTTACATCATATATGTAAGTCTGGCGGCCCGAAGCGGCATTGACGGCCGCCAGCGGCAAGCCGACGTGTCCGCAACCCCCGATGACTGCGACTGCGTTCCGGTTCATTGTGCGGCCTGAGGGTGCCAGTCCTCGGTGGAGGCGGCAAGCCTGGCCAACCGGACGCGGCGAGGCTGCCGCTCGACCGCCAGGTCGGCTCCCGGGACGCTGTGGCGGCCGGGAGCCGTCCGACCGAGAGCGCTGGATCGGGCTCGATCGGCGGGAGCGGTGGTTCGCTACTCTCCGTCCTTCTCCGTCTTCGCGTCGGCCTTCGCGACCTCGAGCAGGGTCACCTCGAACTTGAGGGCAGCTCCCGGTGGGATGACCGGAGCAGAGCCGTTGTCACCGTAGGCGATGTCGGATGGGCAGTAGAACTCGGCCGATCCACCGGGCTTGAGCTTGGCGATCGCTTCTTGCCAGCAGGGAATCACGTTGCCGAGTGGGAAGGAGATTGGATTCTTGGGGTCGGTGCGACTGTCGAAGACCGTGCCGTCGCGCAAGGTGCCTTCGTAGGTGACCTTGACGGTGTCCGCCTTGGTCGGCGACTCGCCCTTGCCCCCCTTCTGACTCACATAGATCAGGCCCGAATCGGACTTCTCGGCCCCTTTCTTCTTGGCTGCCTCGGCGAGGAACTTCCCGCTCTCTTCCTTCTCTCGATTGATCGCAGCCTGAAAGCGCTCGCGCTGAAAGCGTTGGATGTTCTGGACGCTCGCGGTGTCCTTCGGGTCGACCGACGCCTTGCCCGCAAAGCTGTCGTCCATTCCGAGCTTCAGGAACTCGAGCTCTTCGGGCGAGATCCCGAGCGTCTTGAAGTCCTTCGCGATGCGTACACCGAGCGAGTAGAGGGCCTTCTGGTCTGGTGTCTCTGGCTTCTGCGGCTCGGCGTGAGCGGCGGGCGCGAGTGAGAACGAGAGCGCTATGAGCGCTGGGGCTAGCGAACGCATCGGAGCTCCTTTTGCTTTTGTAGTAGCGGCACCTCTGGGGGCGCCGCCGAGATCAGGTAGCGGATTCCGCGAGGCGGCGGAGTCTGCGGGCCACACTTTATCATTCTGGTCGCGCATTGCGCCCCCGACTGGACTACGTCGGCTCCGGGGGCAGCAGAACACGGATCGGCTCACGGATCTCACTGGCTTCGAACTGTTGCATGTGGGCGAGCACGCCGGGAGTGAGCTCGAGACCTCGCGCGAGCAACAGGCGGCCTCGCTGGGTCTGAAGGTCGTCGGCCAGGACCATGCCGACCTGTAGCTCGCGCAGGCCTACCTGAGCGGGACGCCCGCACATATTTTTCTCACTCAGCATCTCGGTGAAGGCCTCGAGGACTCGGGGGTCGTACTCGATTGCGCGTGCCTGAAGCTTCGGAATGCGCTCGGCCTCGGCGATTCGATGTGTCTCGAGCACGTCGTAGTCGAGCGCGAGCTTCAAGATTCGCGCGCCGAGGGGGAGGTCCTCGCCGCGTGGCTCGCTGCCGGAGCTGCCTACTGGACTTTCATATGGGGCTTGCTGCCAGCGGACGATCTCGCGTACCGGGTCCAAGTGAGGAATGTCGGCGAGCAGACTGGCCGTCAACTCAGGGAGTCGCTGTACGAGGTCGCGTTCGTCGGGCGCGAGCTCGCGGCCATAGTACATGCGTTCCGCGACTTCGTTTGGGAGTGAGATGCAGCCGATCTGAGAGAGCAGCGCACTCATTTCGATGGATGTGAGATCGTCTACGCCGAGACGCGCGGCGAGCTCCACCGCGTGTCGCCGTAGTCGGTGCGCACGACCGAAGGCCGTCGGACTGGCCAGCGCCAGCAGGTTTGCCAGGATTTGTACGCTCCCGCTCAAGCTCGCGGCGAGCTGCTCGCGCTCCTCCACTCGACTCCGATGTGCATCCGCAGCGGCTTGCACCGCAGCGCGCAGGGTGTCCGGTGGGCACGGCTTCCTCAGGAACCGGAAGACTTCCGCCTCGTTGATCGCCTCGATCGCAGCATCGGCATCGCCGGTGAGCACGATGCGGATCGTATCGGGAGACAGCTGGCGCGCACGCACCAGAAACCCCGTACCGACCATCGCCGGCATGCACATGTCGGATACCACCACGGCAAAGGGCCCGTGTTTGCGCATGGCGGCCAGGCCCTGTGCCCCACTGGTGGCGGTGGTTACGTCGAAGCGTCGCCGTAGATGCAGAGACAAGCCCTCGAGCAGTGCCGGCTCATCGTCGACCAGGAGCACCTTGAGCTTGCGCGAGGCCACGGGCTAGAGCTCCGCGTCGTCGGCATCGGCTTCCGCCTCGGCGAGCTTGCGCCACTCCGGGAGCTGATCGAGCACTTCGAGCTGCTCCAGATACTCCTCGTCGATCTCGTGGATGCAGTGCTCGCCGCGATCCTGTTCGAGCTCGCTGGCCAATGCGTTGGCGACGTGCACGGCCGACAGCAGATCGAAACGGCTCTGGTTCACGCAGGCGGGAGCGTGATGATAGGCGACCGCCTCGATCACGGGGTAGGGCAGTCCCCAGCGGCCCAGAAGATACGCTCCGACCTCGGAGTGTCCGAAGCCGTGGAGCTGGTGCTCCGCCTCGTAGAGCGGAATGCCCTCCGATTCGGCGAACTGCACCGACTGTGTGATCACCTCGGGTAGGTTCGCCGCCAAGATTAACTTGCCCACGTCATGGAGCACTGCGGCTGCGAAGGCATCCTTAGAGACTTCGCCCTCGGGCAGCAGCCGTCGCGCGATGCGCGCCGTCAGCAGGGAGTGCCGCGTGAGCTGTTTGAGCGAGACCACAGCGGCCAAGGAGCTGGCATCGTAGCTTCCGAAGACCTCGATCGAGAGCACCAGGTTCTTGATCAGATTCAGTCCCAGATACGAGATGGCGTCGCCGACGTTGGTCAAGCGCCGCGAGAGCCCGAAGAAGGCGGAGTTCACGATCTGGAGCAGCTTGGCCGACATCCCGATATCGCCTTCGACGACCGCTGCAACATCGCGAAAGGTCGCGTTCGGCTGGGCAAGCACCATGTTGAGCTGTTGGTAGTTCTCGGGCAGCGAGGGCAGCGCGTCGAGCTGTCCGATGCGCGCGCGCACCTCGGGAAGCTCGAGTAGGCTCTGCACGTTGCAGGCCCGATCGATCACGTTCTGCAAGGTCGAGGCATCGCATGGCTTGGACAGGAACTGGTGCGCGACGGGCAGGCTCCGCAGCACCGTCTCTTCCTCCGCATGTCCCGAGAGCACGATCCGAACCGTCTCGGGTCGGATCTCTTGAATGCGTCGTAGC
The DNA here is from genome assembly GCA_003247575.1 of Pseudomonadota bacterium. Lineage (GTDB taxonomy): Bacteria > Myxococcota_A > UBA9160 > SZUA-336 > SZUA-336 > SZUA-336. The sequence continues at coordinate 38,679 of QJZC01000006.1, read as the reverse complement.
AAGGTGGCGCCATCGATCACGGGCATGCGCATGTCGGTCACGACCACGTCGAAGGAGCTCTGGTCCAAGAGCTCGATGGCTGCCTCGCCGCCGGCAACGAAGAGCATGTCCCATTGCTTGCGCTGTCGGCGTAGGCTGGCGCGCAGGCCGTCGAGCACGTTCTGCTCGTCGTCTACGAACATGATCCGCTTCATGGAGCGCATCCTGCAGACGTGCTGACTTCGGGATCCACATCACGGCCGTCTACCGGAAGACGAATCTCGAAGCAGGTTCCTTCGCCGACCTCGCTGTCGAAGCTCAGCGTGCCGCCGTGCTTCTCCACGATCACCGAGCGCGCGATCGCGAGTCCCTGGCCCGTCCCGCGGCCTACTTCCTTCGTCGTGAAGAAGGCATCGAAGACCCGCGTGCGGATCTCGCGCGGAATTCCGCAGCCGGTGTCCGAGATCCGAATGGATACGATGTTCCCTTCGGCGCGCGTTCGAATGCGAATCGTACCCTTCGTTTCCTCGGACTCTCGTTTTGCGTCGATCGCGTGCGCCGCGTTCACGATCAGATTCAGGAATACCTGATTCAGGTGGCCGGCGTGACAGAACACGGGCGGCAGGTCGCCGAGATCGGTCTCGATCTCAGCGACGTACTTGTACTCGTTGCGGGCGATGGTCAGCGTGTTGCGCAGCGCCGCGTTCAGGTCGGTCGCCTCTTTCTCGTGTTGGTCCGGGTACGAGAACTCCTTGATCGCGCGCGCAATCTCGGCCACCCGCGCGACGCCTTCGAGCGTGCGCTCGAGCGACGCGGGTACTTCGCCGCGTAGGAACTCTAGATCCGCCTCTTCCGACAGAGACTCGATCGAAGCGAGGATTTCCGCTTCGAAGCCCGCGCTGCGCGCCGACTTGTGAAGGGTTTCGAAGCGATCGAGCAGCTGTAGCAGGTCGGCGAAGGCCTCCCCGAGAAAGGAGACGCTGTCTCCGATAAACTGGACCGGGGTGTTGATCTCGTGAGCGATTCCAGCCGCGATGCGGCCGACCGATTCCAGTTGTTGTGCCTGACCCAGCTTGAACTCGAGCGACTGGAGCGTGCGCTGATCGCTGAGCGCGCACACGAACTCTCGTGTGTTCGGAGCCTGGGTCAGCCGCACTTCCACGGGCACGGGAGGGCCCTCGAGGGCTTCGAGGGTGCACTCGTACTCGTAGACGTCGATCGGAGGGGTGTCGTCCTCGATCTTTCCGAGGAGTCGATCCCGCAGCTCGATCGGCGCGTCGCGGAGCAACTCGATGAGCGGCTTCCCTACGAGTTCGTCGAGCGAACGCCCCGTCCACTCCTGTGCGAGCGCGTTGCCTTCGAGGATGCGTCCCTTCGAGTCCATGCTCAGATAGGCACAGGGTAGGACTCGCTTGAGCATCTCGTGCGACGGCGGCATGCTTCCATCCGTGAGGGTATCCTGCCTTGATCGGCGCACTCGAGGGGCACTTGAGCGCCGTTCCGGGCTGTGGAACTCCGGGCTGCGGAAGGAAGGCGCCAAGCATGGAACCTCTACGGGATGCGATCGTGTCGCGAGTCGATGGCCTCTCGCTGCGAATCTACGGCTGGCAGCCGCAAGGGGCAGCGCGCGCCTGCGTCGTGATCGCACACGGGATTGGAGAGCACGCGCTGCGCTACGCGGAGCTCGGAGATGCTCTCGTCGAAGCAGGATACGCGGCCTGGGCGCTCGATCACCGAGGTCACGGGGAGTCGTTGACGTCTGGTGGGTTTGGCGATCCGGGAAGCTTCGAGAGCACGGCCCAGGCCTGGGACGCCTTGATCTCCGATCTCTGTCAGCTGCTCGAGTGGGTGCGCGCAGGTCGCCCCGGCATGCCGATCGTGCTCCTGGGACACAGTATGGGATCATTCGTCGCGCAGGCCGTGTGCACGCGCAACGCGGCAGTCGTCGATGCGCTGATCCTCTCCGGAACCACGCTCGTAGAGCGCCAGGCTCCGCCGGCGGGTGGCGGCTTTCATCCCGGAAACCTGCACGAGCTGGCCGATCTGAATGCGCGCTTTCGGCCAGAGCGTACACCCTACGACTGGTTGAGCCGCGACCGCGAGCGGGTCGACGCGTACATCTCGGATCCGGGCTGCGGTATGGCTCCGGGTGCGAGCTCACGCTTGTTCGGTCCACAGGAGCTGATGGCCTTGTCCGATTCGGAAGCGCTCAAGCAGATTCCTGGCGAGTTGCCGGTGCTCCTGATCTCGGGTGAAGACGATCCGCTGAGCCGGGGACTCCAGGCCGTCGAGCGGCTCCGCCAGCTGTGGCGGGAGGCCGGGCTGCGCCGGATCGATACACAGTTCTATGCTGGGGGGCGGCACGAGATGCTGAACGAGACGAATCGCGACGAAGTCGTCGAAAATCTGATCGGATGGCTCGCCAAAGTCGTGTGAAGGCTGCGTGCGTAGCAACTGCACGTGACTTGCGAGTCTTTGGCGAACCGAGCTCCGTTCCCTGCCGTTAGGAAGTTCCCGCGGGCCTCTCCGTCGGACTATGATGTGTCACGATGCGAGTCAGCTGGCGGAATCTGGACTGGGTCTCTCAGGAGGAGCGGGCCGAGATCGAGCGGCAGCTGAGGTCATGGAGCCGGGGTGATCGGGGGCTCGACGGGGTCGAGTTGGTCGGGATCAAGGGAGTTCCCGACTCGGGCGGACCGCGCGCCGGATCCGTCGTGCACAGAACTCGCATCGCCGCCCGCGTGGGCAAGGCACAGATTACCGTCGTGCGCGACGCCGCGTCCGAGGCCGATGCGTTCGCACTCGCCTTCTCGGCTCTGGAATCCAGTGCGCGCTGGGCGCTCGACCGGCCCCAGGAGCCCGTGCGCCGAGGTTTGGCTGCTGGCCCGGATCGGATGCATGCGCGAAGCGAAGGAGGCGACGAGGGGGCCTCTGTCTGGCAACGCTTCTCGCTGCCCAGGTTCGAGTTGCCCACCTTGTCTCTGCCCTCGTTGGTGCCGGCGGGTGTGGCCCGGTGGCGGGCGGCTCGCGCCGAGGAGCGACGGGCGAACGCCGCACGTTCACGGCGTCGTGCCGCTGGAACGCGGAGCGCTCCGCGGGCCCGGCGCGGTCGCACGCGCCAGAGGCAGGGAAGCTGGCGGCGGCGGATGGCGGCTACCGCGGCTGGGCTCGCGATTCTCGGTGTCTCTTCCGTGGACCCGGAGTCTTGGATCGAGCTGCGCATCATGGACCCGCTCCCGATCGGTCAGCCGCTGGCATTCACCGCGACCGCGACCGCGAACGCGAGCGCATTGTCCTCGACTTCGCGGGTGGAGGGGGCGGTCTCGGGCTTCCGCGCGGTTGCCACGGCGGACATGGCGTTCAGATTCTCGCGTGAGCGCGGCGCTGTTCAGCGAGGCTTGGTGGGTGCGCGCTCTGGGATGACCCCGACGATGGGCTCTGTGTCCACCGGGTCCATGGCCATCGGGTCTGAAGGCGAGGACGAGCCGAGTGCCTATCGTGCCGTGGCCGGGCAGGGCATGGGTGAGAGCTCCTCGTTTCGAGACCTATCGACGTTGACTGCGGGATCGCGCTAGTCGGGCAAGCGCGGCGGGGCCACATTCGCGGCGCAGTGCAGTAAGCTCTCTCGGCGATTTTCGAGCGCTCGCGGGAGGCGGGCGCGGATCGAACTGGCGGGCTTCAGGGGGCGTTGGCGGACGTCTCTTCGAGCAGCCCGGGCGAGCGAACCTGCGTATACGGTCTGGGCAAGGAGGCGGGTCGGGATGGAGCTGCACCAATTCCTCACGTGGGCGGTGCGCCTGGTGGCGCTGGCGACCTGGGTCGCGGTGCCGCTCTACGGTATGCGAGTCCGTGGGCGCCGCTACGCGGCGTTCAGCGCCGTCTCGCTTGGTCTGGCGATTCCCGGTGCCCTGGTGATGCACGTGCGCTTGCTGGATACCGTGCCCGCTTCGCTGCGCCCAATCATGGATTGGGGCTTCCTCTACTCGATGATCGCGCTCGGTGTGCATCTGGGTTCGCTCGTGCATGCGCGCCTGCGCCCGACGGCGTTTCGGCTGCTGGTGAGCATTCCAGCGCAGATCTGCCTGGTGGCTGGATTCTTTGCCGCGATCTGGCTGCTGGCCCTGTCGATCCCGCGGACCGTCCTCTGGTGGTTCGGGCTCGATGCGTGGCTCGACGCGCTCCGCTGGGCGGATCTGGTTCCGTTCGGAGTCGCACTCGGGTCGTTGGTCACCTCGACCCGGGTCGTGCCCGAGGTGGTCCGCGTGGCCCTCGGCCGCGAGGGGCCGCAGACCGTGGAGCGCGTTCCGCTCGAGCGCTACCGCCGTCGCAGTCCTGCCCCGCTCGAGCGGCGTCCGCTACGGATCGTGCAGATCACGGATCCGCACCTGGGCCCGTGGCAACCGGTGCAGCGCCTGCGGCGCCAGATCGAGACTCTCGTCCAGCACGACCCCGACCTTGTGCTGCTCACCGGAGACTTCCTGACCATGGAGAGCCGCGGCTCTCCGGGCGCCCTGGCGCAGGCCCTCGAGCCGCTGCGCCGGCTCACCGGGCGGACCTTCGCCACCTTCGGGAACCACGACCACGAGGCCCCCGACGAGGTCCGGAAGGCGCTCGAGGTGAGTGGAATCGAGTTGCTGCTGGACGCCGAGGCGCGGGTCGCCACGCCCGTGGGGTCTGTCCAGATCGTCGGCGCCGACTACGTCGGCCAGGGCCGCGAGCAGCACATTCGTGAGGTGCTGGAGCGATTCCCGAGGCGTGACGGGGAGCTACGTCTGTTCCTGCTGCATGATCCGCTGGGTTTCCAGTTCGTCCCGAAGGGCGATGTCGATCTGACCTTGTCGGGCCACACGCACGGAGGGCACGTCGGTCTGGTGAGCTTCGGGCTCGACTGGACCGTCATGACGCGTACTGCTTGGCCGGACCATGGACTGTTTGGACACGGATCCAATCGGCTGTACGTGCATCGGGGGACCGGGTTCTACGGTTTCCCGCTTCGGGTCGGCGTGCCAGGGGAGGCCTCGCTGCTCGAGCTGATGGTCTAGCAGGGCTGCGACCTACAGGCGCTCCCTCGGGCATGTGGGCGGGTGTGGGCTATGCTGGCCCCCACCGTGCCCTGGATGGGGCACGTATTCCAATCGCGATTGCTCAGACCTCCTGGAGTTGCAGCCCATGTCGAGTTTCGAGGTTCTCGAACGCCTGGAAGAGGTGATCGATCAGCGCAGGCGCGAGAAGCCGAGCGGGAGCTACGTCGTCGAGCTCCTCTCCGGCGGCGAGCCCGCGATTGCTGCGAAGATTCGCGAGGAGGCGGCCGAGCTGATCGACGCCGCCGGCGATTCCGAGGCCACGGTTCACGAGGCCGCCGATCTCCTGTTCCACACTCTGGTGCTGCTCGGCGCGCGCAAGGTGCCGTTGCGCGAGGTGTGCGTGCTGCTCGAGAAGCGATTCGGAATCGGAGGGCTCGCCGAGAAGGCGGCTCGCACGCAAGGAAAGGCGGAATGAGCCCGCTCGCGGCCAAGCTCAAGATTGCGGTGCCATCCAAGGGACGTCTGCGCAACCGCTCCGTCGAGCTGCTGACTCAGGCTGGACTGCGGGTGCGCTCCGAGGGTCGGCGGCTTCACTGCGTGTGCAGCGAGACGGGGATCGGAGTGATCTTCGCGCACACGCAGGACATCCCCGGCTTGGTGGCGGAGGGGGCGGTCGATCTGGGCATCACCGGGAGCGACCTCGTGCTCGAGAAGGGAGTGCCGGTGGACGAGCACCGGCGCCTGGGCTTCGGCGAGTGCCGACTGTCGCTCGCGATCCACGTCGATGCGCCCTTTTCGGGGCCCGGCGATCTGAACGGTCGTCGCGTCGGCTCGAAGTTTCCGCGTCTGGCGCGAGAATTCTTTGTGAAGGAAGGCGCCGAGGACGTTCACATCATCGAGATTCAGGGTGCCGTCGAGGCGATGGTCCCGCTCGGCATGGTCGACGGAATCGTCGAGATCGTCGAGACGGGTGCGAGCCTGGTCGAGAACGACCTGCGCGAGGTCGCAGTGATCCTGCGCGCCCAAGCCGTTCTGATCGGGACTCGCATGGAGCACGACGCGGTCGCCCGCGATCGGCTGCTGCGCCGGATCGAAGGGGTCATGGTCGCTTCGCGCTACTCGCTCGTCGAGTACAACTGTCCTGCGAAGTTGATCGAGCGTGCACGCGCGATCACCCCGGGGTTCTCGGCTCCGACCATCCAGCAGACCGGCGATCCGAACTGGTTGGCCGTGAAGGTGCTCGTGGCGAAGGCCGAGATCCATGGCGTCGTCGATCAGCTCGAGGAGCTCGGCTGTGCCGCGATCCTCGAGACCGAGGTGCGACACGCGCGTCTTTAGCGGACCTGTAGAGATATACTCGCTGCTCACATCCGAGGTGGATGGTCTGAGATGAGGAGGTGAGCGTGATCAAACTCTACGGCTTTCCGGTGAGCAACTACTTCAACATGGTCAAGGCAGCGCTGCTCGAGAAGGAGATTCCATTCGAGACGGTGCTCGTCCGGCCATCCCAGGATGACGAGTATCGGACCAAGAGTCCGATGGGAAAGGTTCCGTGTCTCGAGACCTCCGACGGGCGCTTCCTCTCGGAGACGCAGACTTTGCTCGAGTACCTGGAGGAGCTGCACCCCGAGCCGGCGCTGTTGCCCGCAGACCTGTACGAGCGTGCAAAGGTCCGCGAGCTGATGCATGCCCTCGAGCTCTACATCGAGCTGCCCGCACGCACGTGCTACGGCGCGGCATTCATGGGCGCAGAGGTGCCGGATGCGGTCAAGGAGAGCGCGAAGCTCGCCTTGGCGCGCGGAGTACAGGCGATCGGCCAGCTGGCTCGCTTCTCGCCCTTCATTGCAGGCGAAGAGCTCAGCCTCGCCGACCTGGTCGCCCTCTACTCATTGCCGCTCGCCAGCCGGGTTGCCAAGGCACTCTGGCAAGGCGATCTGCTGGCCGAGCTGCCAGGTGCGAGGGAGTGGGTCAAGCAGATGAACGAGCGGCCCGCGATGAAGACGATCGGTGAGGATCAGCGCGCCGCCCTCGCGGGTGCCGCGCGCTAGGCGACTCCTGAGCCGACGGCTGTAGGTGAGGACGTCGTACGCACGGCGATGCTCAGCTCAGCCGAAAGCGGGGCACCACCTGCATGAAGGTGGTGCCCCGGTGGCTCGGACGACTCACTGACTCTAGGGTTTGCCCCGCGGGTCTCGCGGGAACAGCAGCGGGGACGTTTCCTCGCTCTCTTCTTGGGTGCTGCTGGACGTGGGATGAGCGCTCAGCCGGTCGCCAACTCCGCATGCAACACTGCTTCCTGCTCAGCCTCTGTGCCGCCCTGCTCAGGAGCTAGGCGGCGAATCGGGACCACGTTGTCCAACTGCGGCGATCTCTGGTGAATCACGACCTTGATCAGGTAGTCACCGCAGTCCGCGTCCAGTTGCTCCAGGAGAGCCGAAAGGTCGTGCCGCGTGCGGCTTTGGGCGACAGCGCCCCGAAGTCCTTTCGTTACAGGCTCGAGCGCACGCAGACTCCTGAGCACGCCTTCGCCTGCGCCTTCGTCTCCCAGAAAGCACTTGATGCGAAGCTCCGATGACATGTTCCTCTCCGTTCGGACCGTGAGCGATGGCCTGGGTCCAGTTGTATGCCATGGTCCTTTCAAGTTGAGTGCCAATTCTCTCGTGCTCCTCGAAGCGTTCGCGGTCTTCGAGGGCGACATCGTAGGCAGTCACTGCCTCGGGCTCGGTCACCTCTCGGATCGGTCAAGGGGCATCGGAGGAAGGTCGATCCCATCGGCAGCTCTATGTTGTGCATCCGAGTCCGCACCCCGACCGATCCGGAGATCACCCACGAGGCTCCAGAGCCGGGGCCGGTGCGATTCGGTCGTGCGCTCGAGAACGATCTGGTGCTGGACTCGACCTATATCTCGCGCTCGCACGGGGAGTTCCGCTTTGCGGCGGGCGACTGGTGGGTCGAGGCTTGGGGATCTCGGACAGCCATCGAGCTCCAACGCGCGGGAACGCGTGAGGAGCTCCCGGAGCGTACGGCGGTGATGCTCCGACATGGCGATGTGTTGCAGCTGTTGCACACTCGGCTCGAGATCCAGCTGGCCGACCGAGCTTGCGCGACGCTGCCTACGCCAACGGAAGCCGAGTCCGTGGCCGACGCAACCGAGATACGGCCTTCTGGGCCGGCAGCCGTGGGCGGCGCCTCGCTCGCCGCTGCGGAAGTGAGCAGCCAGACGTACGATGCCTTGCTGTGGCAAACGTCGGAGGGGGCGGCCGCGAGTCTGCTCGAGTTTCTGGGTGTACGCTTCCCGGCAATCGCCGAGCACTCGCTGCGTACCGGGCACCATTCGATGTCACTCGCCGCGGCTGCACGCCGTGACGCGGACTCAGCGTTTCTGCGGGCGCTGCGACTCGCCGGCTGGCTGCACGATATCGGCAAGCTCGCACTGAGCGCGGGGTCGGCCACGTCCGAGACTCAGCCGAACCCGCAGGTGCCCAAGCTGCACCCAGAGCTCGGTGCGACCGCAGTGTCCCGCCTGATGCGTCCAGAAGCTCTACACGAGCTGCCGCGCTGGATTCTCGAACACCATGAGCGCTTGAATGGCAGCGGATATCCCGCGGGACTGCGCGCCGATCGACTCGCCTTCCCCGTACGCGTGCTCCAAGTGGCGGACGTCTTCGATGCTGCGTCCGCGCAGGTGCGCGACGAAAGGGATCGCAACGAGGGAAAGCGGGTACGCGATCGGCCCGTCACCCCACGTGCTGCGAGAGGCTGGGCGCGCTGCTGCTCGCGCCGTGATCTCGAGGGGCTCGATCACGAGGCGGGCTGCCAGGTGCTCGACGCGCAGAGCAAGGCGGGACGGCTCGATCCGGAGCTCGTGGCACTTTGGATCGAGCGAGAGCTCTGGCGAGCCGAGTGTGCGCTGCATGCCCCTGGGGACTGCCCCTCCGGCGATTGAGCGAGCCTCACCCCGATCATTCTGTAAGCGCTCCGCGAGCGCTGCGTCGCTCAAACGCCCTGCGCTGATCAGCGCACCGCGACCGCCGCGCCACGTGCCCGTCACCGCCTGCGCGTAGCCTCTCTCCGAACGCGTGGGGGCCCCGGTCCCCCCTACGCACGAGGCAGTCCGACGGCTGGGGGAGAGGTGTGTATGCGCAGTTTTCTGGGATGCTTCTTTGGAAGAGAGTCGGGCAGGCTTGCCCGTGGCTGGCTCCTCGTCGGATGTGTGGGGGCCGCGGTCGCTCTGAGTGCGAGTGCCGTCGGGTCTGCCGGAGCAGAAGAGGTAGGAGCAGAAAGTGTGCGAGCAGGACGCGCGAGAGCGGGCGGTGGCGCACGTCTGGCAGCGCGCGCGGTGCTGCCGGCGGACAGCTTCGCTCCTGGGCCGACGTCGGGCCGTCAGCTGGGTCTGGACCCGATCAACGGCCGTGCGGTTCCATTCGAGGATCGGCAACCTATCCAGGGGTTCTCGGCGATCCTCGAAAACGGAGATGGGTCCTTCCTCGCCATGTCCGACAACGGCTTCGGGAGCCTCGAGAACTCGGCCGATTATCGGCTGCGCGTATACCGAATCCGGCCGAGCTTCGAGACTAGGGTGTCGCAGCTGCGCGGCGCGGAGAGCGGCACCATCGACGTCGAGGACTTCTTCGAGCTCTCGGATCCCGCTCGTCAGATTCCGTTCGCAATCACAGAAGAATTCTCCGAAGAGCGCTTCCTCACGGGGGCCGACTTCGATATCGAGTCGGTCCAGCGGGCGAAGGACGGCACGTTCTACTTCGGCGATGAGTTCGGCCCCTTCCTGCTCCACACCGATGCGCAGGGGCGTCTCCTCGAGCCCCCGATTCCCTTGCCTGACTTCTCCCTAACGGCTTCGGGTCGCAGTGACATGGCATCGGATCGCAGTGAGATTCGCTCTCCGCAGAGCCCGCTCAACGAGGAAGGGAGTGCCGTACGAGTCATGAATGCGGTTCGTGATCACGCGCGACGCAATGGCAACGAGCGTGCTCCCGTCTTCTCTCCGTTTCATGTGATGTTGGCGGACGACAATCCCGCCACCTTCGTGGATAGCCGCCAGAATCCGCCCGAGGGTTCCGGGCTCGTGCCCGCCTCGAGTGAAGTGTTCGACGTGGCGAGTCTTCGGAGGGCTGGCTACCCGGTCGTGCCCTACACGATCAACGATCCCGACCGAATGCGCGAGCTGATCGCCCTGGGTGTCGACGGCATAATCTCGGATCGACCGGACTTGCTGCTCGATGTCGTCCTGCAAGCGGACCCGAACGGAGATGGAGTTCCGGGCGACTATCTCGACTCGAACGGTCTGATCGATCCCGCGCGCTTCGATGCGCAGGGACATCGCGGGGCGCGCAACCTTCGACCCGAGAATACGCTCCCAGCGATGGAGGCCGCTCTCGACTTCTTGATGAGCACGCTCGAGACGAATACCGGCCTCACGCTCGATCGGGTCCCGGTGCTGGATCACGACCCCGTCCTGAACTCTCAGAAATGCAGGCGAGCGGACGGTCAGCCCTATGGACCCGAGGACGAGGTGTGGGTCCGCAGCCTGACCGTGGCCGAGCTTCAGTCTCAGTTCATCTGCGACAAGCTCTTTCGGGGACCCTTACAGCAGAACGACCGGGCGCTCTCTCCCGTTGCGGTTGCCTTCGCGACACAGCGGGAGCTGATGGATCCCTACGTCGTGCCCACCTTGGACCAGCTCTTCGACTTCGTGGAGTTCTATCGTGCCTTCTATGCAGACGGCGCCGGTGCTCTAGAGCCCCATGCCGCGAAGCGTGCCGCGAATGCTGAGAAGGTTCGCTTCAACATCGAGACCAAGCTGAATCCGCGGCGTGAGTTCCGCGATCGCACCTTCGGCGCTGATGTCTTCGTGACGACTCTCGGGGGAACGATCTCGGCGCGCGGTCTAGAGGAGAGGGCGGACGTACAGAGCTTCGACTTTCGCACGTTGCTCGGAATTCACGAGCACTTCCCCCGCATTCGCACAGTCTTCCTCTTCGGAGACTTTCCGGTGTTCGCGGATCCGAGTATCAGAGGTTCCGACGATGGCACCAATCTTCAGGACGAAGCGGGATCGAATACCCCATGGCTTGCTGGAATCTTCTGGCCCTATAGAGTGACTCGAGATTCTGCTCCATTTCGCGCCCAGCGTAGTGGAGGCTTCGAGGGGATGGCGATGACTCCCGACGGTAAGACGCTCCTGCCGATGCTCGAACAGCCGCTGGTAGGCGACGACCCGAGCGCGCTCTTGATCCATGAGTTCGACATCGCGACCGCTCGATACACTGGGCGTCAGTGGCGCTACCCACTGGATCCACGCGGTACTGCCATCGGAGATTTCGTGCTGTTCTCGAGGCGCCGTGGGCTCGTGATCGAACGCGACGGATCGGAGTGCTGAACGACAACAACTACCCCTTCAGCGTGGGGCGGCACGTGGGCAGCGGTGAACCGGATGACACGGAGTTCATCGTACTCGAACTGGATCGGGCACTCGAACGGAATCGGGCACTCGAACGGAATCGGCGCTTGCGAGGCGAAGATCGCACTCGAAGGTTTCGAAAAATTCTCGACCGAACCGCGAACGAGCGATAGGAGAACGCGATGCGAGCGGAATTCAGGCTACTGCTCTCCGTCGGAGTGGCAACCGCTGCAGCAGTGATGGTCGCGCCGCCGGTAGCGGCCCAGCTGGGCGACGTCGTTTCCATCAACGAGATTCGCGTCGATCAGACGGGCGCAGATGCGGACGAGTACCTGGAGCTCGCTGCAGATCCGGGAACCTCGTTGGACGGCCTCAGCTACATCGTGATCGGCGACGGATCCGCCGAGAGTGGGAGCGGGGTCATCGAGGCAGTCGTCGATCTCTCTGGCCAGCAGATCCCCGCGAGCGGCTTCTTCGTCGCAGCGGAAGAGACGTTCTCTCTGGGGACGATCGATCTCACCATCAATCTGAACTTCGAGAACAGCGACAACGTCACCCACCTCCTCGTTTCCGGCTTTGTTGGAGCGCCTGGGGACGACCTCGACGTCGATGACGATGGCGCTCTCGACCGCATTCCTTGGCACGCCGTCGTCGACGCGATCGCTCTGGTCGAGGAGGAGAATCCTCCGACAGCGACGGAGTTCTTCTATCTGTTCGGAGATCGAGCTGGACCCGATGGATCACAGTCTCCGGCGCACGTCTTTCGCTGCCCGGACGGGTTGGGGGATGTACGCGTCGGCTCCTTCGATCCCGCTCCTTCCGATCCTGGCTCATCGAAGGATACGCCCGGTGCACCCAATGCATGTGATACGACCCCCGATTCGCCCCAGGATCCCATTCGAATCTCGATTCCCGCGATTCAGGGCGTCGGTCATGTATCTCCGATAGAGGGGATGCGCGTAGTGACCCAGGGGGTCGTCACGGCCGTGGACTCGAACAGCTACTACCTGCAAGACGTCAGTGGAGACGGCGACATCCGTACGTCCGACGCTGTCCTGGTGTTCACGGGCTCCGAGCCGAGCGTGCGGAGGGGCGACCAGATCGAGATCGTAGCGACCGTCGACGAGTTCACGCCGGGTGGAGCATCGACGGGAAACCTCTCGATCACCGAGCTCGTAAAGCCCGAGAGAACCACCCTGCTCGGCACTACGTCCCCTCCAGCGCCCGTCCTGCTGGGAGAGGGGGGTAGGCTTCCGCCGACCGAGGGGATCGATGCAGACGCGCTCGTGCTGTTCGATCCGCTCCTCGATGGCATCGACTTCTTCGAGAGCCTCGAGGGAATGCAGGTCTCGGTGCAGGAAGCGCGTGCAGTCGCCGGAACCAACCGCTTCGGCGAACTGTACGCCGTGGTGGACGGCGGGAGGTCGGCCACCGGACTCAGTGCACGCGGAACCTTGAACATCTCTCCGCGAGACTTCAATCCCGAGCGCATCCAGATCGACGTCGATTCCGGTCTGCTCGATCTCTCGCTCGCGCGGGTCGATACGGGTGCGGCCCTCGGAACGCTCACCGGTGTGGTCAGCTACTCCTTCGGGAACTACGAAGTCCTGCTGACCGAAGCGCCGGACGCCCCGACCCCTGCCGGGCTGATGCCGTCCCAGTCCAAGCTGCCGCGAGGAGGAGCGCGCGTCCGTATTGCGAGCTTCAACGTATTGAACCTGGATCCCAACGACTCCGATGGAGACTCCGACGTCGCCGCCGGACGCTTCGATGCGCTGGGGCGGATCATCGCGCAGAACCTATCAGCCCCGGAGATCGTGGCCCTACAGGAGATCCAGGACGACGATGGAAGTGTGGTCTCGGAAGTCACATCGGCGGATGAGACCTTGTCGGCGTTGGCTTCCGCCATTGTCGCTGCCGGAGGGCCGAGCTATGCCTTCATCGACAATCCCTTCATCGGAAACGGAACCAGTGGGGGACAGCCCGGAGGGAACATTCGGGTGGCGTATCTCTACGATCCGGCGCGCGTGAGGCTGATCGCCGGATCCCTGCAGACGCTCGGGGATCCTTCGGATCAGCAGACGAATCCGGCCAATCCGTTCTTTCGAACCCGGCTCCCCCTGATCGCTCGCTTCGAGGTGGGGCTCAGCCGCGCGCCCCTCACGTTGATCAACGTGCACCTGTCTTCCAAGGGCGGTAGCTCTCCTCTGTTCGGGAGTACGCAACCCGCTGCGCTCTTGCAGGAGGATCCCAGCGTGAACGGAGGCGTCGATGCACGCCGTTCGCAGGCGCTTTCGGTGGCCAGCTTCGTATCGAGCGAGCTGCGGCAGGATCCCTCGAGCCAGATTGCCGTGCTCGGCGATCTGAACGAGTTCGAGTTCATCTCTCCGCTGGCGGTGCTCGGTGAGAATCTCATGAATCTCACCTGGACCCTCCCCGAAGACGAACGCTACAGCTTCATCTTCGACGGGAACTCCCAGTCTCTCGACCACATCCTCGTGAGTGAGAGCTTGCGCACGGGCGCGCGCTACGAGATCGTGCACGTGAACAGCGAGTTCGCCGAGACTCCCATGCGGGCGAGCGACCACGATCCGGTGGTGGCAAGCCTGCGTCCCCATCCTGGCGCCAGCGTGGGTAGAAGAGTTCGTTGCGCTGCGTGGCGAACCTGTCCAGGTTCAGAGATCGCTCGCTAAGCGAGTTCGATCGTATGTCCGAAGGTCGTCCCGCGCGACGGACTCGAGAGTTCGATCCAGCCAGGATCGTGCTCCTTGCGCACGCGAACCGCGACGGCTGTCGCATCTTGAGACGGCGTTCGTTTGTGTGCCGCGCTGACGATGCGGCTCGCGAGTAGCTGTGGCGACAGGTCTCCCGCAGCCTGAACGAACGTCGAATCCTGCAAGATCTCTTCGGCGCCATCCGTGCAGAGGACGATCGTGTCGCCCGCCTCGAGGTCGATCGAGAAGATATCGAAGTCGACACTCCGAAGTGCGTCGGAAGCCGCGTGCGTCAGGTCGTGATCGCGGGTGAGCTGGGCTGCTCGCCTCCTCCGAATCAGGTAGGCCCGACTATCGCCGCAATGGCCGATGACCCCTACCCGGCCGTGCGCGAGAAGAACCGTGATCGTGGTTGCGAGACCACGATGACGCGGTTCTGCTCTTGCCTCCGCACGCACGGCATTCAGCGCGTAGTGCATCGCGTGCTCGACGATCTGCCGCGCTACGTTGCTCGAGTATGGCTCGAACTCGACATCAGCCCGCTCGATGAACTCCGCAACCGCCTCGGTTGCGACCCGAGCAGCGATCTCTCCGGCGGGCGACCGGCTTGCACCATCGCAGACGACATACAGTCCCAACCCATCCTCTACGAGAAATACGTCCTCGTTGTGGCCTTCCTGAATACCCGCGCGCGACGCTCCTGATCCCCCGGTGCTCAAGCTCGAAACCTCACAGAAGGGAAGATTCCCTGCATCGCGAGAGTATCCCGAAGTCACGGAACGACTTCCATCTACTCGTTCCCTGCACTCGGTGAGAGCGGTAATGTAGACATCGAGCCCTGTCCTGGTGGATGAATCGACACTCAGGAATGTATATCGACAGCTATAGCCATTCTGGCCCAAGTGCGACGGCACGCGTGGACTGCGCGCCCGCATGGGGTCGGCACACCCGAGTTCTAGGAGACCAGCCCAGGGGCCGATAGGGGACGCAGCCATGGGGCGCGCCTGGCAGGGGTCGGCTGCTCCAGCCTTCGGCATTCCAGTCTTTCGTAGCTCCAGCGAAATGGGTGGCGAGTGTTTCAGCTGGATGGATATCGCGTAGAGAAGTATCTGTGCACGGGGTACCGCGATGCCGTATACGCAGCGACCAGACAAGACGACGGTCTCGAGGTCATTCTCAAGTGCTCGCTCGCCGTCTCCCCACCAGAGGAGTCGAGCCCGCTAGAGCGGGAGTTCGCGGCCTTGTGCCAGACGCAAGGTCCTGGCGTCGTGCGCGTCGTCGAGCTCAGCCGGGCCGCGGACGTTCCCGTTCTCGTACTCGAGCGGTTGCCCGGGCAGAGCCTGCGTGCGCTGCTCGAGCACGAGTCGCTCTCGCTTGCCAACTTCTTCCGAGTTGCTGAGCAGCTCGTCGACGCTCTGGCACGCATCCACGCCGCGCGCATCATTCACCGTGGCGTGAGGCCGGGAAACGTCCTGGTCGAACCGGGGACACTCGAGACGCATCTGATCGGATTCGGGCGGGCATGCGCACTCGGGAGCGCTCAGCGTCCGGCCGAGATGTCGCTTGGTGGGAGGCCGGAGCGCGCGCTTCAGTACATGGCCCCAGAACAGAGCGGACGCATGGGTCGCGGGGTCGACCTTCGTAGTGACCTCTACTCGCTCGGGGCGACTCTCTATGCAGCGCTCACGGGACGTCCCCCCTTCGAGTCCAGCGATCCGCTCGAGCTGATCCACGCGCACATCGCCCGGGTTCCTCCCGCTCTCGACGAGCTTCGCAGAGAGATCCCAGCGCTCTTGTGCCGCATCGTGATGAAGCTGCTGCAAAAGGGAGCCGCCGGAACGCTATCAGAGTGCGGGCGCCCTCGCGGCAGATCTGCGCCGCAGTCGGGACGACTGGCGTTCTGGACGTTCGGGCGACGACGCGTTCCGCCTGGGGAGTGCGGATCTAGCCGAGCGCGCGGTCTTTCCTGCCAAGCTCTATGGAAGGGATGCCCAGGTCGAGGAGCTGCATTCTGCGTACTCTCGCGCGGCGAATGGCGAGCCGCAGCTCGTGCTGCTTCGCGGAGCTGCGGGGGTTGGGAAGTCGGCCCTTGCAGGGACTCTGCGGGGGCCGATCAACAAGAGCGGTGGGTACTTTGCCGAGGGCAAGTTCGATGCGTACCATCGGGGCCGACCCTACGCGGGATTTCGCGACGCGCTCACCGGCTGGTGCGATCAGCTCTTGATCGAGAGCCAGGAGCGATTCGCCCACTTCGGAGACGAGCTTCGGACAGAGCTCGGTAGCATCGCGCGCGTACTGGTCGATTGGGTACCCGACCTCGCGCTCGCGCTCGTGCTCGGAGAGGTCCCGGCGGTCCCCGATCTGGGGCCGCAAGAGACGCATGCGCGGCTCGTCCTGGCGCTGCTCCGCTTCGTTACCGCCTGCGCTCAGCCGGGTCACCCGCTCGTGCTCTTCTTGGATGACTTGCAGTGGGCGGACGCTGCGAGTCTGGAGATGATCGAGCAGCTGGCCAGCGCGAGCGAGAGCCGTGCATTGCTTCTTGTCGGAGCCTATCGCGACGACGAGCTCGATGAATCCGACTCGTTTGCCTCTACGTTGACACGCCTGCGCCGAAGTGACCTCCGACCTCGGGAAATCGAGCTCGGACCTCTCTCGATCGAGGCATCCACTCGGATGCTCGCGGATGCCCTACAGGTCGAGGATCGCGACGTGGCCTCGCTTGCTCGGCAGATCACGCGCAAGACGGGAAACAGCGCGTTGCTGATCCGGCAGTTCACGGATCATCTGTGTGCGTTCGGGTGGATTCGATACGAGCTCGGTCAGGGCTGGGTCTGGGATGATGCGCAGGTCGCCGCCGCAGAGATTCCGGAGGGCGCGGTTGGGCTGATTATTTCACATCTGGCGAGGGTCGAGCACGGGACTCTCGAAATCCAGAAGTTCGCGAGCTGTCTTCGGGGAGACTTCGATCTCGATCTACTTCGTGAGCTCAGGGGTGGGGTGCCCGGGAGACTCGAACCCGCGCTCTACGCACTCGCGGATGCGGGTCTGATCATTCCCTGTTCGAACGGCTATCGCTTTGCGCACGATCGGATTCGAGAAGCCGCCCAGTCTCTGCTCACAGAACAGAAGCGGCGCGCAGTTCACTACGACCTTGCGGTCGCCCGAGGAGGCGCTCGAGCTGACTTGGACCACATTGCGTCGCTACGGCGTGCGCCAATCGCGGCATCCATCGCGGCTGCGCATGCTCTGGGAGGTATTCCGCACGGATCGCCTGCTTCGCGGGTACACGCACACCTCGCCATTCCACCCGATCGAGAGCTCGGATAGATCCCGGACCGCACAGCTCATGATCAACGCGGCCTCGGGCCAAGCACAGACACTCACGAGCGTCAGGCTGGTCTGTCGGAACGTGATGTGCGCGCTTCGTTTGTTCTACCGACATGGCTATACGAACGCGCTTCCCTACTATCTCGCAGCTTATGCGGGATTCCGGGCTGCGGTGCTGCGCGATCTGAGAGGCGTCGAGCGCCATGTAGAGGCCGCCCAATGCTGGAAGACTCAGATCAGCGATCCCGTCTATGGCGCCAAGGCGGAATATCTGCTGCAAGAATTCTCTTACGGGTGGATCAGACCGCGGCGCGAGGTCGTCGGTGCTCTCCTTGGGGTTGCCGAGGAGCTTCGCGAGGTCGGCGACATCCAGGACGCGACCAACGCGCACTATCTCAGTAGCCGCTATCTCGCACTCTCTGGTGCCTGTATTCCCGCGGTTCTCGAGGCCTTTCGTGCGCTCCCGACGCGGTTGGACTCCGACCCCTCCGGACACGCCGAGTCCTTGTCGGAGCCCTACCTGCGACTTTCCAATCCAGCGCTGGGGATCGACCAGCCCATGTTGGATCGGGTGCAAGCGGCGCTCGCGCGGCCATCGAGCTACGCTTCGCAGCTGGCAGCAGACTGGCTGGCGTGTCTCTGTTACTGGGGGGATCCGAGGGCCGCACTGCGGATCTCCGAACCCGTGCGAGCGCTCGTTCTCGAACGATTGTCTACGTCGTCTCACGTAGCCGACTACATGTTCTTCCGGGGCGTGGCGGCAGCGATGCTGGTAGGGACGGCACGTGGACGAGCGCGAATGGGATTTCAGCGCGAACTGCGCGCGTCACTCCGCCAGCTCAGGATCTGGGCGCGCCATGGGCCCGATTTCGTGCACATGGCGCAGCTTCTCGAAGCGGAGCGCGCGAGATTGCGCGGCGCGGCTGAGCGCGCATTGTCGCTCTATTGGAAGACTGCCGAGCGCGCCTCCTCGAATGGCTACCAAAACCATCTCGCCCTCGTATACGAGCGGCAGGCGATCCTGCTGCGAGAAGGTCACCGCTACTCACAGGCCGAGGAAGCCCTGCGCAACGCCAGCGAGGCGTATGCGGCGTGGGGGGCTCACTGCAAGGTCATTCAGCTCAGGACAAGGCTCGGACAGCTGATCTGAGCTCAAGTTCGAGTGTGGTGTGGACTCTCGGCGGGAGCTCGGCTGGGTCAGGCGGGATCGGAACGATCTGCGAAGCTGGATGCCCGAGATGTGCTTGCGGCGGAGAGGAACGAGGGTAGACTGGCCCAACGCCAACGGTTCAGCCGACCTCTACGGTGGGACCGATGAAACCCGCGGATCGCCCGCCAGCCATCTTCGACCTTCCACCTGCCAGCTGCGTGCTGAATCACTCGAGAGACACGCCATGTCTGACGAAACACATCCGATCTTCTTGGCGAGGCCGGGAGACTCGCCACAGGCAGCAGGACCCCTGGCTGCTCACGCAGATGTACGACTTCGCCGAATCCGCCGTGCAAAACAAATGGGCGATCGGCAATAGGATCTCCGCTCTCGCAGGACTTGGATCCACGGGAGTGAGTGGGTACAGCGGAGTGCTCCAGCACGAACTGCAGGGCGTCGCCCAGCTTGCAGACCGCGTGTACTCGGATGTGATGACCCGGTTCAGCGGCTCGCGCTCTCCCTTCGGAGTCAGTAGCCATGAGCGAGGAGCACTCGAGCAGATGCTCAAGTCGCATCCGGTCTATGGACAGCTACGAAAGGCGTTGGACGATCTGCCCCGATTCGTACAGCGTCGGCTGGGGAACATCCACCTGCCCAGCTCGCCACGTCCGCACGCGGACTTCTTCAGGCGGCAGTTCGTTGTGCCCAAGGGAGTTCGGCCGGGAGTGTACCTGGAGAGGGTCGCAAACCGACTTGCCGGACAGGTGCTGCGGGCACGAACCTTGGCGCGACGTTCCACCTGGATCGTGCCCGCAGCCCTCGGTTTCTACAATTCACTCACAGCCCCCGAGGGGACGAAGCTTCGCACTGCGGCAGGCGAGACGGTTGGGGTGATCTTCGGTGCGGGCGGATCCTGGGTGGGAGGCGGCGCGGTCGCGGTCGGAGCCAAGCTCCTCTTCACGGCTAGCGTCCTCTCCGGTCCCGGTGGAACGGTAATCTTTGTCGTGGGCATCGCAGCTGCCATCCTCGGGGGCTCGGTGGGATCAGACGCCGGCAAGTGGGGCGGCACGTGGCTTTTCGACGCCCTCTCCGACACGATCGGAGGCTGGGCTGACGCATGGGTCGAGATTTTCTGATGGCTCAGGTGTGTTTCCTGATCGCCCTTGTCGTCATCATCACCCTCATCACGCTTGGCTTCAAGCAGAGGCGCACGCTCGTTCCCATCTTCGAGAAGGAGCCCATGCTTCGAGAGGTGGCCCAACTCCCAGGTTATCCGTTCTACTGGCTGGAGGGACCGTTTCTCACGGGAGCCCGTTACGCTTTGGCGCTTGGCATGGTTGCCCTCGCACCTGCACGCCTGCTCGAGCGAGATCCGGCGACGTTTCCGTGTACCAAGGCGGAGTTCTTACAATACTTCTCGAAACGCGATATCCGGCGAGCAGTCGTGTTCACTGTCCTCGGGCTCATCTATCTGGTGCTCATCACCTTGGTGTACTTCCTGAAGCCTCCAGAGGAGGCCGGCTGACCAAGCTGCACCTTGGATCGTGCCTGCGGTTCTCGATATCTACAACTTCACTCATAGCCCCCCAGGGGACGAAGCTTCGCACTGCGGCAGGCGAGACGGTTGGGGTGATCTTCGGTGCGGGCGGATCCTGGGCGGGAGGCGCCGCGGTCATCGGAGGATCCAAGCTCCTCTTCACTGCTAGCGTCCTCTCCGGTCCGGGTGGAACGGTAATCTTTGTAGTGGGCATCGCGGCTGCCATCCTCGGGGGCTCCCTGGGATCCGAGTTCGGCAAGTGGCTCGGCGGGTCGTGGTACGACGCCGTCTCCGACATGGTCGAAGGCTGGGCCGATGCATGGGTCGAGATCCTCTGATGGCGTTCTGGCTGGGCAACATCGCCTTCGTCGTCATCATCACCCTCATCACGCTTGGCTTCAAGCAGAGGTATACGCTCGTTCCCATCTTCGAGAAGGAGCCCATGCTTCGAGACGCGGCCGAATTACCCGGCTTTCCCTTCTCCTGGCTGGAGGGACCGTTTCTCACTGGAGCCCGTTACGCGTGGGTGCTGGGCTTGGTTGCGCTCATACCGGCCGTTATTCTCGAGCGAGAGGGGGCGACGTTGCC
This sequence comes from Pseudomonadota bacterium, assembly GCA_003247575.1. Taxonomy (GTDB): domain Bacteria; phylum Myxococcota_A; class UBA9160; order SZUA-336; family SZUA-336; genus SZUA-336. The sequence goes on along the minus strand of QJZC01000006.1, from coordinate 17,942 downwards.
GTGCACCAAGGCGGAGTTCTTGCGGTACTTCTCGAAGCGCGATATCCGGCGGGCGGTCGTGTTCACTGTCCTCGGGCACATCTATCTGGTGCTCATCACCGTGGGCTACTTCCTGATGCCTACAGAGGAGGCCCGCTGACCAAGCCGCTCGGGGACCGATCGGGTCCCCGAGCGGCTTTCAGGCGCTCATCCGGATGCCGGCCGCGTGCGGTGCCGAACCGCGTTCCGGAAGACGGGTTTCGGATCTTCGTCCTGCGATCGGTGCGGAGTGCCTACTTGAACTCGGAGGCAACGCTTCTCGAATCGACCTTCTTGCGGTCTTCGAGTCTGACGCGATACGCCTGAATCTCCTCCGACTCCTTCGGGTAGACCGTGAAGCCGGGGTATCCATAGCGCTCGTCGATGTCGATCAAGGTCCACTCCTGGCCATCCACTAGGGTGACGTACTCGGTGTCCCGCTTCGAGGACCGCTCGCACGCGACGATGACCCGCCGGTTCCAAGGCCCGCTGATTCCGCTGAGCTTGATCGCGAACAAATCCTCGTTTGGCGCTTCGGCGCGTACGACGAAGATCTGCTCTGTTCCCCGGCCTTGGAGCACGAGCGCCTGATCGAACTTCAGCTCGAGATCCTTCCAGTTCACATCTTGGAGTGCGAGGATGTCGGCGGTGACCTTTCGATCCCCCCGTCGTCTCTCGGCGCCGACCTTCGGCTTGGGCTTGCACTCATCGGGCTCGGAGACCTTGCTCGTCAGCAAGGGGCATAGATTGGCCATGTAGTAGGATCCCCTTCTCTCTGTCAGTCCGGCGATCAGCTTGGGCTGCAGCTCTCGCCAGCATTTCTCGGCGACGGTTTGCGCACGCTCGGCCCCCTCGTAGCTCGACGGCAGGTCGAGTCCCGAGAGGACTCCGAGCTCGACATCTTCGTCCGAACATCGATCGGGATCGGCCTTCTTGGAGAGCGCCTTCTCGAAGAAGTACAGCGCAACCCAGTGCTGATAGTTGATCCTAGCCTTTTTCCCGGCCTCGAACGCTTCCGCGGGCTTCGCGTCCGCGCGACGCTTGAGCCCGTCCAGGCAGTAGTCGTTGACGCCAAAGTCCGTCACGCAAGCATCGAAGTCGGACAGAGATTCGAGCTCGACTTGGTTCTTCTTCTCGTCGACCTCGTACGCAAGGCCTGACATTGCGGAGGAGAGCAGGGTCAGCGTAATCAGACCGACCGATCCATCTCGGATCAGTTTCACGATGTGACTCCTAGGAAGAAAGCAGCATAGTTGAACATCATAGTCGAGTGAGAGAGCCGAACGGTCTGGCCTGCGTAGAGGCTCAGAGATGTCCAAATTCAAGGGCATGCGCATCCCTGGAGTCCCGCTATTCGTCATCCGAGCGCGGAATCCAGTCGATGCGATCGCCACCCTATCGAAGGTTGACAGGAGCCGCAAGAATCTGGGAGTCACTCGATCGAGACTATCGCTAATGAGAGTTCGCTGGATCTCGGTCGCTTCGCTTGGTGATCGTATCCGTGACATTGCTTATGCGTGTGAAGTGACTGCGCCTGGGTTATGTTCCGAAGGCTTCGAGCTGCCGCGCAAGGCACTTCGGAACTGAAAGCGAGTCAGGCGACGACTAGGAAACTCAGGCCCTAGGAGTCAGGCTGGCAGGTTCGGGCTCCAGGTACGAAAGTCCCGTGAGGGATCGTGCGTACTCGGCATCGGCAATTGGCGGCATCTGAACACGTTTCATCTGAATAGGAGAAAGAGAGTTGGCATTCGGAAAGCTCACTAATCTCGCAACCGGACCGATGGTCAAGAAGGTAGCGGACCAGATTGCGCCGGTACTCGAGGAACAGCTGAAGACGCTTCCTGCTCTTGGTGCTTCCAAGCTTCGGGACGAAGAGTTCTTCAAGCAGTTCGCAGTCACGCCTGCGTGGCTAGCCGTTGAGAGTGCAACCAGCGGCTTGACCAAGCTCTACCCGCCCATCGAGGAGAAATTTGGAGCACTCATGGTGCACCTGCGCGACGAGCTGCTCATCTTCGACGCAGATACCGTGACGATCGTCGAAGACGTCAAGGAGAAGATCGTCCCAGCAGTGATCGCAGGCTTACAGCAGCAAGCCTAGCCGGACAAGCTTGTGCGTGCAGGGAGCGGATGCTTCCCTGCACGCGCTGTCGCTCGACTGGAAGACTGCGGGCGAGATTTGTCGAAGGGCTGCCAGCGCCATCGGCCCCCACGTGCGAGTGACAAGCGATCCCACAGCCAGAAGCTCACCACCACGTACTCAGGCGGGGTCGAGCGGCAGGAGACGATGATAGGGTTCGGCGGCCTCGAGGGCTTTCTTGCATGACTGGCGGTCGAACAAGCGATCCCTGTAGGCCAACAGGTGTTTGAACTCGTGCTGAGTGGGGCGGATGCGAGCGGCGCAAGCCAGGGCGGGAGCGGCTGCACAGTCGGCCAGCGAGAATTCATTGCCTGCTGCCCAGGTCTGCTCCGCAACCAGTTGATCGAGCCAGGTGTAGGCGATGTCGAGTGTCGCCAAGGCTCGTTCGACTCCGAGCGTATCTCGCTGCTGCTCTTCGAGAAACCGATCGCCGATGATCTTCTGGAGCGGGACCAGGAAGTAGTTGTCGAATGCGCGATCGAGCATTCTCACCTCGAGCGCATCATGCGCGTCCTCCGGCAAGAGGCGGGTTGCTACCGGAAAGTTGAGATCTACGTACTCTACGATCACACTCGACTCCGCGAGGCTTCGAGCGCCGTGCGTCAAGACGGGAATGCGCTTGAACGGCCAAAGGTGGGCGTACTGCATCGCATCTCGCTCGTCACCGGGAACGACTTCGTGGAGAGTGAACGGGATCTCGTTTTCGTAGAGCGCGATGAACACCTTCTGCGAGAACAGCGAGACGGGATGCCCGAAGAGCGTGAGTTCCATGCTTTCCTCGCAAGCCTGTGTCACCCGAGAGTAGGTGGTTGTTCGTGCGGGCATTCCCGATTCATGCTGCCTCCGCGCGACTGTACAGGGAGAGACAGCGAGTGGTCGCGACCAGGACGATCGGCAACACGACCGCCCATGCGATGCCGATGTAGAAGAGGCCGATCCTCGTTCCCGGCAAGAACCGGATCCCGCTCACCAGCTGCGCACCCGCGTAGTAGGCCGCGGGCCCGCCGACCGCTCCCCCAGCGACGAACCAGACCGGGCGGCTCACCAGCCAGTGCAGCGACGAGAAGAACGTCGTGGCGAAGACGGACCAGAGCAAGATCATCTGCAGGGGAGGCAGGGTTCCGAGGATGAGCGGAGCGGAAGGAGGGAAGCTCAGAATGCCGGTGTACAGCAGCACGACGTCTGCGAGTGGACCCAGTAGGGTGGCGCAAGCGATCGCGGTCAGGTCGCGTCGTCGATCGCGGCTGACCGCTACCTGGAAGCCGACTGCCGCGAGCGCCCCGAGAACGCTCCACCACCAGCGTTCCGGGCTGCTCATGCTCAGCACGCAAGCAAACCATGCGGCGTAGAACAGAACGAAGTTGGCGATGGTGAGGCTCATGGGGCGGGTCCATTCGAGGCTAGAGAGCGCGCCGGGAGTGCGATGGCTACGGGCTACAGCCCGATCCCGTGCCCAGTTCGGAGACCTCCATTGTAGCAGCAGAGCTTGGCGCGCCATCCTCTGCTGGCGAGAGCTCGCTCTCGATCGAGATTCGTCACAGGGGAAAAGGGCCGGTGATCACGCGGGAGCCCGAGCTGGCTCTAGAGCGTCGTCTCGGAGAGAACGAGCCCGAGGATGTCTTCCCCGCAGTCGAGCGCGCCGTCGCTCAGGGCCCTTCGAGGAACTCCTCTGACTCCATCTGAAAGCTCGGTGTGTGGACGAGAACGAGCTGTGCCGGAGTGTCCGAGGAGTTCGAGTAGGCGAACCTGCGCCCTTGGCGCACCACGCACAGGTCGCCGGCGCGGAGAGCGATGGGCTGATCGTCCAGGACGAAGTCGAGCTGTCCGTGGACGACGAAGTAGTACTTGTCGGAGCGGTGCGAGACGGCGGCTCGATGGGATTTTTTCGGCGGAACTTCGATCACGGCAAAGGAAGAGCCGAGCTCTGGATTCGCCTTCGACGTGTAGTCGTAGATTTCGAGCCCCTCGAAGTCGATCGGGGAGAGCTCGTCTCGGGATACGATCAATGCAGGCCTCCGCTGGGTTGGGCGAGCGTCACAGCCAGCTGCCGAGTAGAAGGAACGGAGCCCAGTTGCTCGGATGGGAGAACCTCGGCTGTGCGTCGAGCAACGCGACCTGTGCGCGGCGCAGCGCCTCGGCGCGCGAACGGCCCGGCTGCCGCAGTTCGCGGTAGAAGGTCGTGATCAGCTCGAGTGCCGCTGCGTCATCGATTCTGAACAAACTGCCGAGCGCGCTGCGGGCTCCGGAGCGCAGCGCGAACCCCGCTAATCCTAGCACCGCGCGGTCATTGCCGCGCGCAGTCTCGCATGCGCTCAGGACGAGCAGCTCGACCGGCTTCTCACGAAACTGAGTCTGGCGCACGAGCTCGCTGAACGAGGTGATCGAGATCGCGCCGTCGTAGGTGACGATGTAGCTATCGCGCGGGCCACCCGAGAAGCTGGCGTGCGATGCGAGGTGGATGACCGAGTACTCGTTGTCGCGCACGCTCCGGGAGACTCTCCCGGCGGTGAACTCGCGATCGATCAGCTCGCGACCTCCGTACATGGCGCGAATCGCCTCGAGCTCGTCGGTGACATGGGTCAGGGGCGGTAGACCACGAACCGGCTCGCTGAGTCCTGCGAGGAGGATGTTGGCCCCGTCGGGATCGAACGGCTTCGGATCTAGCACGGACAGTCCAGGGCTCGCTGCCAGGGCGAAATTGCGCACGAGAAAGTCCTCGCCATCGTGCAGCGCAGCCAGCGGAATGCCGCGGAGGACGCCCGTGGGGACGAACACCAGTGTGTCCACCCCCGCTCGAGCGAGGTCGCCGACGTAGGGGCGCACGAGCCAGTCGTACAGCTTTTGGCTCGCGGGCAGATATCCCGACCCGTACCCGCGCTGCAGGAGAGCACCGAAGACGTGCGCCTGCTCGGCGACGACGGCTGCTGGCACTGTGTTCTCGGGTCGGTAGCGTCGAATCCGACCGGCGTGGCTGACGAGGATCTCCGTGCGATCGGGGAGCAGGATCGGATAGACGACGGCGGTGGTAGAGGAGGCGCGATCGACCGGTACCTCTCGCGCCCGTAGTGCTTCCACGCAATCGTCCTGGAAGTAGTCCCGCAGCTCGGCCACACCGAGCTTGTCGAGTGTGGCGCGCGCTTCGAGCAGGCGCTTCTCTCGATCGACGTTCGGGTCTCGCCCCGCGGAGGCGAGGAGCGCGTCGACCAGATCGAGGTACACCGCGCCGATGCGGTCGCGGAAGCTGCTCTCCAGATTGCCGATGCGCGGTGCACCCGCGCGGGTTCCCTCCAGGATGTCCACCGCGAGCCGGAACTCTTTGAGTGCGGCCTCGCTCTGGCCCTGTTCGCGCAAGGTTCGTCCCAGCTGCCAGTGCCACAGGTAGCCCGCCTCGACGTCCTGGACCGCATCGGCCCAGGACAGCGCGCGCCGCGCGAGGGTCAGGGCTTCGTCGAAGCGATTCTCCGAATGATAGAGGCGCGCGAGATTTCCGAAGGCATAGGTCGCTGCACGCGCGTCGGCACGTTGCTCGGCGGTCGACCCGACCGCGAGCAGGAGCTCGTACGCGGCGAGCAGATGCGCGTCGCGATCTGCGCTTTGCAGGTCTGCCATTCGCGCGTACGTCTCCGCCATGTGGATCTTCGTGTGAAGCACGTCGTGGGACGGTGTGGCATGCAGCAGAGCCTGCCGCGCGTCGGCCAGCATCTGCTCTGCCAGCTTCGGGCGGGCGAGGTGCCAGGCGGTTCGCGCCGCGCCCGCATGCGCGCGAGCGGCCAGGTGCGTTGCTTCGGGTCCGCTCTTCTGAGGCGTCTGGCTACGCGGATTGGCGCCATCGCGCTGCGCCACCTGCGCTGCCAAGCGGGCGCTCGCGCGGTAGTCCTCGAGGGCGCGCTCGAGCTCGCCGCTCTGGAGCCGCTGGCCAGCGCGATTCAGGTGTGCCAGAGCCAAGGAGGTTTCATCTCGGGAGTCTTCCGCGATGGCGAACGCGCGCCCGAGTCGTTCGGTTGCGAGCTCGAGCTCTCCCTGTGTGAGTGCGATGTGGGCGAGTCCGCTGAGTCCCTCTACCTGGAGGGCCGGATTCGACAGAGCTTCCGCCAGCTCCAGCGACTGGTCGAGTGCGCGTCGGGCCGGATCGAGCTCCTGCTGCTCCATGAGGACCCGCGCAAGCCAGAGCCAACGGACCGCGTTGCTGCGCGCGTCTTCCGAACCGGAGAGAGCGGATTCCAGGTCGCGCGTCGCCTCTGCGAAACGTCCGCGGTAGAGCGCGGCCGCCACGCGGCGATCGGCGGATCCCGAGGCGCTCGCTGGCTCGCCGGTTCCCGGGCGTGCCGCGACGTCGGGCGTGACGGGTGAGAGGATCGAGAAGCCGATCAGGAGATCGTCGGGTGGAATCGGCAGTGCGCGAGCTGGGCGCACGATCAGGCTGCCGCGGGAGTCCGAAGGACGCATCTGGCAGCGAGGTTCGAGCAAGTCTCCGGAGCCGCGAATACGCGCGTCGAGGGGTAGCAGCGAGCGCACGACATCGCCCTCCGGTGCTTCGATGTCGACCACGCCATCGCGGCCGAGCCGCGACATGGCCGTGATCTCCGAGTCCGCTCCCACCAGCAGGAACTGTGACCGGAGGTCGATGCGTCCGCCGTCCCCCGCGTCTGCTCCAGCTGCGATGCTGCTGTTCCGCAAGACCGTGACTTCCGAATCGACCGCGATGTTCCCGCCGTCTCCGTCGCCGCCGAGTACGTCGGTAGCGATGAGTGAATCGTTGCTGAGCAGCAGGCGCTGCCCGGCGCCGATGTGGATCGTGCCGCCATCGGCCGTTGCGCTGTCGCTGCCGATGAACCCTCTATCCAGGCGCAGCGAATCGGAGGCGAGGATCTCGATCGATCCTGCCGGCGACATGCCGAAGCTCGCCGTCTCTACACTTCCGCCGGCTTCTACACTCACGACCGGAGCGACGATCTCGATGGAGCCACCTCCCGCAACCCCCGCCGCGGTCGAGTCCAGAAAGCCCCCCGCGATGCGTACCGACTCGCTGCCAGCGATCGCGATCCTGCCCGCGGAACCCACTCCCAGCGAGGCCGATTCGATCACGCTGCCCGAGAGCACGTTCAGTCGGCCCACCTGGATGGCTACGTCTCCCGAGTTTGCGGTGCTGAGCGCCTGGGTACTGATCAGGCTGGCATCCCGTAGGGTCAGCTCGTCCGCTCGGATGCGCACGTCCCCCGCCCGCCCGCCCGCTGCAGCGGGCGAGAGGACCGAGCTGCCTGCGCGGAGCTCAATCTTCGGGGCTTGTAGCTCGATCCCGGGTCCCGCACCCAGGAGCTCTCGCGTCGGATCGTTCTCCAAGAACTCGAAGCCCGGTCCGCCGATCCTGGTGGGGAGTCCCGCGATGTCCAGGCTGGCACCCGCCGCCAGCTGGATGCTTCCCGCGCGTGTGGACCCCCTGGAGATCGACACGATCGGAGTGTCCAGAATCGAGAGGCTTCTCGCTGCGCGGATGCGAATGCCGGGACCTATGGGGCCCAGGCTTGCGGACGTGCTGATCGAGGCGAATCCGCCGAGGGTGCCGATCGAGACGTCTCCCCGAGCGAGAATGTCGATTCCGCTGCGTGCGGGGGAGATCAGGTCGCCCTCTACGAAGAGGCCGAAGTCGCGCAGCGAGACATCGCCTGCGCGGATCGAGATGCTGCCCGACGTGCCTCCACTGGCGTCGATGAAGGTGTTCGAGACGTCGAGCGTGCCGTCCAGGGCGAGGTCGATGCGTCCCGCTCGCTCGCCGTCCGTCAGCAGGCTGCTTCCTTCGATCGTGAGGTCGCCACCGAGAATCCGGATGTCGCCGGACTGGACGACGGGTGTCGTGTCGATCGTCCCGTCACGGCGGAACAGCCCCCCGTTGGCCGTTCCCAAGGTCGAGTTCGAGATCCGAATGGAGCCGCCAAGCGGCCGCATCCCACGCGCGGAGGCCGGGTCGCCGGGCTGTGCGAAGGGGACGCGGCCGGCTGCCCCTACGCTCGTCAGCGAGATGTCTTCACCGCGGGTTTGGAGGTCGACCCACTCGAGTGTCAGGTCGCCGCCGACGAGCGAGAACGCGCTGCCGCTCAGGTTCAGCGGTGCGCTGCCTCGGACCTCGATGGGGGCAGGCGCAGCGGACAGGAAGCCGAAGGCGCTCACGTCGACGGGCGCCAGCGCGCTCGCCTTGCCCGGGTCTGCGAAGAAGCGTTGGCTCGAGTCGAAGCCGAACTCGAGGAAGTCGGCGGTCGTCGCGTGAAAGGCCCCGTCCACGTCGAGGATGGCCGACCCGGTGAAGGCGATGCCCGCGGGATTGATCAGGAAGAGGTTCGCGCCGGGGATCTCGGAACGAATCAGCCCGCCGATCTCCGAGGGGCCTCCGGTAATCCGCCCGATCACGTTCTCGATGGAATCGGCGCCGCGAAAGATGGCCGACTCACCTGCATCGAGATCGAACTCGAGAAAGCTGTGGAACAGGTTGGAGCCTGAGCGCGCACCATGCTGTTCCTCGATGATGAACGTGGTGTCGTCGCCGCCGAGCGGTTCGTCGGCTCCGAGCGAGCCGTCTCGCACGACGTCGGCCCTGGCGAGCGATGCAAGACTGCAAACGCACGCGACCAAGGCCCAGCGCCGCCGGTGTGCTCTCTGCTCTGGTCGGAGTGAGTCGATCATCAGAACTCCTGCAGGATGCGGAAGTGAATCCCGCGATCCGAAAGTGCGGTGTCGTCGCTGCTCGAGGGCACGTCGCGGAAGCTCTCGGCGACGTAGAGCTCGGCGAGCATCCCGAACCCAATCCGCGTTCGGAAGCCGACGCCCGCGCTCGACAAGGACTGCAGTCCCGGAGTGGGGCGACGCACGTTGCGCGCGCTTCCGAAGTCATAGAACGGGGCGACCTCGAGCAAGGGATCCCCCGACACGCGCCTCCACACCGGAATGCGTACTTCGACGGATCCGGTGACGCCGGTGTCGCGCAGCAGGAGACTACGGCGATATCCGCGCACGCTCGATACTCCGCCCACCGAGAACTGCTCGAGCGAGAACAGCGGGTCGTTCGAGAGCTGCACGTCGAGCCGCACGATCGCGGTCGCATCCAGCCAGGCGAGCCGCTGTGCATAGCGTAGGCGCCCGAGCCACGAGACGAAGCGTCCGTCCGGCTCGACCCGCTCGGACGTCGCGCCGAGTGCGCCGCTCCCCAGGCTGAACGTCGATCGCAGCGCCAGCACCCGGTTCGCGCCTCGAAAGGTTGCTTCCTGCGAAAGTCGCAGCACGCGCACCCGCGTGGATCCATCGGGCTCTACGCCCTCCGAGAATGCAAATCCGTCGCCGAGCAAGAAGCTGCGACTGTTCCTGACCTCGGCCGCGAGCGACACCGATGCGTCCACGCGATCGCCGGAGTAGACGGGGAGCGACAGGTCGAGCGCATACGTGGCCGCGCGACTCCGGATGTCGAGCGGCCTGAACGGATCCTCGCGATTCTCGCTCCGCGTGGAGGCGAAGCGTAGGCCGAAGGTCGCTCCCGGAAGCATCGCGAAGGGTGCGATCGGCCTCTGATACTGGATCTGCAGGTCGTCCACGCCCTGCGATTTGGCGTAGCTTCCTTCCAGGACGTCTCCGCTTCCCGACAGATTGAGGTGTCGCAAGCGAAGCTCCGTCTGCTCGCGGCCGACTCCGGGAGACTGCTCGTTGCTCAGTTCGAGCGCGATCTCGAAAGGCCGCGTCTCCTCTACGCGTAGCCTCAGCTCGGCCTCGCCGCGCCGGCTCCCGGGGACGAGCTCGGCATCCAGACGATCGATGCGGGCATCATCGAGCAGGTCCTGCACCTTGCGCTCGATCTCGCGGATGTTGACGATGCGGTTTTCGCGCGGCATGACGCGTTGCTGCAGCACCTTCGGGCGGAAGTATCGCGCGCCTTCGACGGTGACTCGATCGAGCACCCCCTCGGTGACCCGCAGCTCGGCCGTTCCATCCGCCTGAATGCGTGAGATCGTTGCACCCGACGTGACGTACCCCTGTCGCACATAGAACAGGGTCACGAGGCGCGACAGGCTCTGTAGCTCCTCGTAAGAGACCCGGCGCCCCTGGTAGTCACGGGTGAGCTCGCGCAGCTCAGTGTCGGAAAAGATCGTATTTCCTATGAAACGGTACTCGGATACGTAGTGTAGTGGCTTCGCTGCCACTCCGAGTGAGCCGTCCGCTCCGAGCGAGCCGCCCGCTGCGAGCGAGCTGCCCGGAGTGGGAAGGCGTAGCGGTGGGAGCACGAATCGGGGTGCGCTCGAAGCGGGCGTGGGTCGCTCGGTCACTGCGAATTCGGGGACCTCGAATCCCTGCTCGACAGGACGCGGAACCTGCTGGGCGTTGCTGAATGCGGGAAATGCGAGTAGAACCGTACTCGAGGTTGTGAGCATCGCCCGGCGTGCTCGCCGAGTCCGAGCGGCGGCGAAGAGCCAGCCCCGCAGGCTAGAATCGAGCCATGCAGTCATCCGCGATTCCTTCCGTTGCTGTGACCGACAACCTCACTCCGTCGTCGGCGAGCTCGTGTAGGGTAGGTGTTGCGAGCGACGAAATCGGAGCGCATCCGGCGACAAAATATCTCCTGATCTCCGTGATCCTGTCGACGCCGGGACGAACGCCCGGACACGACCACGCGAGCGGAGACACCGGGACGGAGAAGCCTCCCTGCCACCGGAAGCTACGTGACCCACTAGGATTCCCGTCATGAGGCAAGCCTACACAGACTGGATCGCTGTTCTCGAGCGGATCGAGCGGAACGATCTGCAGGCGCTGGCGGAGCTCTCTCAGCTCATCGTTGGCTGGATGCGGCGTTACCGCGCAGAGCTGCACCTGGATTCAGCCGACGACATCATCCAGAACGTGACTCTCGTCATCCTCGATCATTATCGCGGCGATCGTCTGCGTGCTCCCGAAGCCTTCGTCGCCTTCGTCGGAGCAGTCGTTCGTAATTCGATACGGGACTGGATCCGGAAGGGACGCAAAGCCGACCGCTCGGGAGTCGGCGAGAACATCGACGAACTCGAGGAGCGTCTGCTGGCGGACGAGCGTCGCGACAGCGATCCGCAGGTTCGCGTCGATCTGGGAAAGGCCCTGGGCTCGCTTCCGGATCGCGAGCGCGCCGTGATCGAGGCGCTCTATCTCCAGGGGCACAGCTATGCCGAAGCGGCGGACGTGATCGGCGTGGCCCTGGGAACGCTCAAGCGCCTGCAGCGGCAGGGCCTCAAAGCCTTGCGTGCGCTGATGGAGGTCGACCCCACCCGAGATCGGTCCGGGTGATCGGAGATGCGATTTGCGATCTGCGACTCGCGCCTGGCGCCTTCGATCCGATTTCGGGTGCTCCGACACCTACGCATAGGTCAAAAGTCTCTCGAGAATGGCTCGCGAGTCCCCCGACACCTCCCGAGCCGGAGCTGGCAACATGAGTGAAGATTCGCGTGCCCTCGACAATCTACTCGGCGCGGTTCTGTCGAACGACGATCCGCCTGCCGAGTTGCTCGCGCGCTATGTAGAGGATCCGAACTCTCTCTCGCCCGCTGAGCGCAAGCAGATCGAGCGGTACCAGGCAGAGGCCCCTCTCGCGTCCGCTCAGATCCGCGCGCTTCGCACGCTGCGCAGCAAGCTCGAGGAGAGCCGTAGAGAGGCCGGTCAGGGCGGCGGTGCCGGTCAGGGCGAAGAGGCGGTTCGGGGCGGCGCTCCCGATCAGGCGGGTGCGTCCGCTCGGACAGGGACAGGAGGTGGAGACCAGGCAGGTGCGTGGGACCCGGGCGAGAGGTCACAGGTGCGGTCCCCGAGCCCGTCGCGCGTCGCTCCGAGGAGACGCTTCGGAGCGCGCATGGGCCTGGCGGCCGGGGTGGCGGCTGCGGCGGCGCTGCTGTTCTTCTTGAATTCTGGTCGCGAGTCCGATCTCGAAGTGCGGGATCAGGTGGCCCAGCGGACTCCGGATTCCCGGACCTCGGGTCCGCAGTCTTCGGATCCGCAGAGCCCGGAGATCCAGAGCGAAGAGATCCAGGTCGCCGATAGCGAGGGCGCTCGGAGTCTCCCGGTGGACGCTCCGACGCTCGAGCTGGCGGATGGCTCGAACGGTGCGACCCCCGATCGAGACCGGGAAGCTCCAGAATCCTCCGTTGGCGAGCCGATCGAGCCGATCGAGCCGATCGAGCTGGCGGAGGTGGCTCCCCCATCGCAGCCGGAAGGTGCGGCACCCTCCGCAGAGCAGAGTTCCGAGGTTCCCACTCCGCTCGAGCCGACGACCCAGGTCGCGCGTGCGGAGCCTACCCCAGCCGAGTCCGCGGCTGAGTCCGCCCCCGAGTCCGAGGCGGACTCCGAGCGGTCGCCTGCGGATTCGAGTGAGCCCGCGAACAAGGTGCGCGCGGAGATCGTCGTGGCACAACTCCTGCGCATCGACCGTGCGGAGGCTGCCGCCGCGATCGATCTCGACGTTCCCTTCGAGTCGGCGTCCGGAGAGCTGACCCCCGCAGGGCGGCAGGTCTTGGACGAGGTGGGACGCGCGCTCAGGGACGAGCGTCTCGCTTCGGATCGCTTCGTGCTCGAGGTTCACACGGACGACCGGGGTCCGGCCGACGAGAACCTGCGCGTCTCGGAGCAGCGTGCTCAGGTCGCCGTCGCCTATCTTCGGGAACAGTTCGAGATCGCGCCGGAGCAACTGAGCGGTGTCGGTCGCGGTGAGCAGGAGCCGGTGGTGTCCGGCACGACCGAAACGGTTCGCGCGATCAATCGACGCGTCACGCTCAAGCGATTGCCGAGCGCGCGCTGAGCGCTCAGGGACCCAGCGCGATCACCCTTCCGCCTTCTGGGGGAATGACGACTTCGAGCGGGCCGATTCGGAAGCCCGGCTCGCCGAGTCCTTCCAACAGGACCAGATATGGCCCCGGAACAGCGAGCATCTCGACCTGGCCGGAGCGCTGTGTTCGTGCGTCGAGCGAGACTCCGGCGATCATGAAGGGGCTGGTGTCTCTGGAGATGATCGTGGACTGGCCCGCAGGCAACATGACGATTTCCGGCGTTTGCACATCGGTCTCTGGAGGCAGGGTCCAATCGAAGCGCACTGGAACCAACGCCGGGATCGAAACCTCGACCGTGTCGCGATCGACGTCGACGTTGCGCCGGAAGAACGTGCTTCCGATCCGGATCTCGATGAGCGCCGGACCGAGACCCACGCCCGAGACCTCGTAGATCCCGTTCCCGAGCCCTATGCCCGAAGCCCCCTCCTGAGTGCCGACCGCCCTCAGCCGCACCTCGGCGTTCGAGACCGCGGCCCCCGCTTCGTTCCTCAAGCGAATCCGCACGGGCATGGCGGGCTGCAGCACGATCTCGACGGGCCCGTCGGAGGACTCCAGTGCCTGGGCCTTGGCGCGAAATGGCTGGTAGCCAGCTGCGAACACACTCAGGTCTGCCTCATCGTTCAGGAACGTGACCGCGAAGCTTCCATCGGGGCGCGACCGCATCGAGCGATACGCGCCGCTGTCCACGCCGATGATGGCCTGGAGCGGATTCCCGGCGAGATCCAGTACGCGGCCGGTGATCGTGAGAGCAGCTTTGTCGAGCCGAACGTCTACCACTCTGCGTTCCGCTGCTCCGAGCGACGGTATCACTCCACTCGACAGGGTCGGGGAGCCGTCGCCATGTTCCCTGAGCTCCCAGGGGAGTGCGACTCCCGGGCGGAATCCGGTCACGGTCAGGGTGCGGTGCTCGAATTGCCAGCTCCGGGTGCAGTTGCCTTGCCCATCATTGCTGCCCGAGGAGCTCATGCTGTTGCTCACCCGAGGAGCGGGGGCGAGCTTCGCGCGGGGCTCCGTCCCACGATCGGAGAGGAGCTGGCCCGCGGTATCTCGCCCTGTGTTCAGGTAGGCGCAGGGGAGTGACACCGACAACTCCATACCGATCGGTCGCGTAGGTTCCGAGTTTGGAAGCGAGATCCTCCAAATCACTTCGTTCGCGGGATCCAGTGTCACGTCGAGCAAGATGTCTCGGGGGGATACGTCCACTTGTCGCCACCAGTAGCCTTCCGCACTGACATCGAGGCTGTGTGGCAGGGGATCCGTCAGCCAGAGTTCGGCGAGGCCATCTGCGTCGCTGATCGCACTCTCTCGATACCCGCGCGTGCTGGAGGCGATGCTTGCAGCGTTGATCGGTGTTCCCTTGGGGTCGCGCACGCGGACCTTCACCAAGTGTGCGATGGGAACCTCGATCGCACCCAGGTCGTAGTCGCCGTTCTGTTTCCGCGGCAGCTCAGCCAGGGTCACTCGTTTCGATGCCTCCCCGAGGTCCTTCGTGCTGGGATGGATGTGGACCTCGACCTCCTGGATGCCGGGGGCATCGAGCGCCAGTCTCCAGGTTCCGTCCGTACCCAGGGACGTTTCGGTTCCGGACCCCTCAGACCGGTGTGTGCTCAACCCGAAGGAGCGACTCTCGACGTAGCGCAGGGAGAAGCCACTGCGAACCGTTCCCGAGACGAGCGGCTCGCCCGTGTCGGAGACGACCGCGCGGCCGCTCAGGAACGACAGTCCCGTGAGTCGAAACTCGATCTCGCGCCTCTCGCTCGGGTCGAAGTCGATCTCGAGCCAGCGCCGCTCTCCTTTCTGCACGACCTCGTCATACTCGGTATCCGCCCAGCGATGTGGCTCCAGTGGAACGAACGCAAACGTCCCGCTCGGAGCCTCCTCGAGCACAAAGGAACCGCGCGCATCCGTCTCGAGCTCGCCCCGCGGACTGGGAGTGCCTCCAAAGCTCTCCCACGAGAGGCGGACTCTCTCGGTCGGCGGTGCACCGTCGACGAGCACATGTCCGCGAAGCGTACCGCGCGCGACCGCGGAAGCTGCCGCCGAGCTTCTGTTCGTCGACGCGCTACTGCGCTCGGTTTCGTCCGGGGCTCTGCGCGCAGGTGCCTCCACCTGTGCGGAAACCGGCGGTTCCGAGATCGGCTGACTCGAGTTGCGTTCCGCAAGCTCGTGCTCGCGCGGGCTCCAATAGACGACGGCAACCGCCAGAGCTGCACTCACTAGAACAGTCAGTGCCACCGCAGTCGACGTTCTGGTGTCGCTCACTCGTTCGACTCCACTCGGATTCAGTCGTTAGAACGAAGGTTCTCGACTCGGCCTACGAATCCGTGCTCCGATGCCTCGAGCGTTTCCAACGCTCGTGCGCTCGCGCGCGAACCTGTGCGAGCCGCGGATCCATCCACGCAGTCGCAAACGCACCGAGGAGCACTCCGGCCGCAACCAAGACGATGAACATGGCCGCATAGACGACGAGACCCAGGATCCAAACAGGGAAGGCAGACATTCCCATTCCGAACATCTTCGAGCTCCTCAGGCCGACTCCGGGTGTGAGTCTACTACGCAGGGTCCCTCGTCGCATCGAGCACAGATAGGTTCTCTCTCGTAGCGAGACGCGCTGTGCTCGCGGTTCTACGAAGCTCGATGCATCGTGGATGCTCAGGTCGTTGCTTGGGTGTCTTCGGTCTTGGCGCCCGGCAGGGGGTGCGAGAAGCTCCAGGCGTGACCGAATGGATCGGTGACCTGCGCGTAGCGTGCTCCCCAGAAGGCATCTTCGGGCGGCATGATCGGTTTGGCTCCCGCGCGGATCGCCCGCTCGAACGCCGCATCACAGTCCGGCACTTCGAGATGGAGGATGATCGTCGTTCCTCCGAGCGAGGTCGGCGTCGCGGACGACGGAACCGATGGGTCGCGGTACTCGGGAAAGTCGTCCATCAGCATGACCGTAGCGCCGTTGATCTCGAGCTCGGCGTGCAGGATTCGCTTCCCGTCATCTGCGGTTACACGCAGCTTCTCGGTCGCACCGAGGGCCTCGCGATAGAAAGTGATCGCTGCGGCAGCGTCCTGGATCACCATGTGTGGAAACACTCCCTGCGTGATCTGACTCATGGACTCGTCCTCCTCTCGTCACACCGGTCGGACAGGCCGAACCCACCTGGGTGACGTGCCCCCGCGCGCAGTGTCTCCGGCTGATTGTGACCGATCCGAGCGGCGCAGTGTGCATCGTGCGGCTAGCGCAGTCTGTGGCCTGCATCGCGCGAGCGGGTCGGGCTGCACTCGGAGGACGATCGAGATGCCTCCTCGGCAGGATGCCGGTTCCTTTTACCGGGGGAGCTGGAGGATTCCAGGGCCACGCTGTGCTTATTCGCTGGAGGCTCACGAAGCAGTACGAAAGGATCGTACTCAATATTGTGTATGTTTGATTTGGCGTAGTGGACATGGGTTTCGAGAACGAATGTTCTCAGCATGTTGGCCATTCGCCATCGCACGCAGGCGTGCGATGGCGAATGCCTTGAGCTCGTCTCGAGTACGGATCACTCGACGTCCGAGACCATGAGTCTCGAGGTGGTTCCAGACGAGTGCGTCGGCGTTCAGCTCGGGGATCTCGTCGAGCAGTACGAGCGACGGCGGTGCCCGCAGCATTCATGTTCACCGGCTGGATCGTCTCCTGAGTGCCCTCTTGGTGGATAGGGTGCTTCCAGGCCGTGCTTCGAGGCCTCAGGCTCGCGATTCGATGAATCGAGGTCCACCAGGCTGAAGTCCTCCAGAACTCTAAACTTCCCAACCACCATCTGGGAGACGAGCTCCTCGCCGGAGTAGCAGGCCAGGGTACCAGCGGCAATGTAGACTCCCGGGCTTGGCTCCGTGGCGGCTACGTGCGTGGCGACATCCGGCCATGATCTGCCATAGCGGAGTGGGAGCTGAGCAACGGAGCTGTCCCTTCGGAGCTGCTGCGGACTGAAGATGTACGCGACGCCCCTCCCGTCGGCACGGGTGTACTCGAGTTCGATTTCCTGAACTCACTCGCGAGTGGGCAGCGGCCGTGAGGTGCGACGGCGAGGCTCAGGCTGTTGGATCGCTCCTGGTCGCGCCGGCCCGGGACTCGGATCGGGTCGAGGAATGGCTCGATCGTTGGGGCGGACCGAACTAGCAGCAGCGCGAAGGCGGTTGAGGCCTCGTAGCGTGAACGTTCTGTGTCACGCCGAGTAGTCGGAGCGGCGGATGCGGCTGGCCCAGAAGACGAGCTTATCCACAGCAGAATCCACTGCGTTGCTGTCATCGGGGGTCATCCAGGTCTGGTCGAAGTCCATGTCCTTTGCAAGTCCTGCGCAAGCTGAAGCGATTCGGACCAGCGGCTTCGCGTCCCCATTGTCAAGGGAGCTGATCGCCTGTTCGAGGATCTGTTGGTACTCCTCGAGATTCGGAAGCACACGCTCCTCCCACGGAAGCGGAGTGCGATGCCGCGGCCACTCTTGAGAGCCAGGGGGTGGATTCGCGCGAAATATGCGGACAGCATTACGGATGCTCGAAACGAGTGCCTCGCATGCCTCGTGAAGCTCGATGGCGTCCTGCCGGGGTGCGTTGGTGTTCGTCATCACCACCTCGTAGCTTTGGGCACGCTCGGGTCGATGCTGTTGGGCGGGACCCAGATCTGCTGCCCACCGCCCGGGAGATGGTATCCCGACCCCTCGAGTTCTTGTGCCGCGGCTTCACCCTGCCAAGCCTTGAGCCCTGGACCCTCAGGAACTGTGTACTCCACATACATACCGTTCGTATTCCAGTTGTTCTTGACGGCGTAGTCTCTGCGCCATGCTTCGCGGCTGGCTGGAATCTCGTGCGCCCAGTACGAACCGGCGGGATTCGCGTCAGAATCTATGATTCGGTAGATCGTCTTACCCGGCGGTAGTGTAACTGCCTCTGCCCTTTGAAAGTTCTCAGCGTGGCGACCCGGTAGATCGGGCCAGCCAGGCTTCGAG
>QJZC01000005.1 GCA_003247575.1 Pseudomonadota bacterium | reverse complement strand
GTCGATGGATTGTGCTCGACGTTCCGAATTCACGCGGGACCGCGTTCCACTGGATCCCCGTACGCAACACGTAGAAAATACCCTCAAGAATCGGGCGCATCGGCAGTCTCGGACGGCCCGTCCTTTGCCTGGGTAGCTGAGGCAGCGCCGGCTCAATCTGCTCCCAGAACGCATCCGACAACCGAAACCGCTTTCCAACCCCTCGCTTTGCCACATCCCCCTCAGCGTGGATCATTTACCCCACAACGCATCTACTACACACAACTCCGCGCCCATGCAAACGCTTTTGGGATAGGCTCTAAGTTGAAGTAGCAGAGTGCTGCCACATTGATGTCTCGGTCTGTGATGACTGCCGAGTATGGATTCAGTTCCGATCCAATCCGGGTTTCACGCACGCACTCGGGTCCCGAACCCAGGCCACACGCGAGAATCGGAATCCGAACGCCGTCAGCGCGGAGCACTCCGAGTAGCCTCTTTCCTCGAGCATTCGTCCGGCAATGAACGCCGCGGGAAACGGGATCAGAATCGTCAGGATCGCGCCGACCGCGAGAGCGCTGGCTCCCCATTGCATCAGGCGTGAATTCTCCAAGAAATCACCGGCCACCACGACGAGAGCCGCCCCCAGGAGCCCTATCCCGGCACCGATCGCAGCCAGCGCACCGCGATTCACGATCACGACGGGAGCCAGCTCCTGGATGCTCATGATCATCGTCAGCAGGAGCGATCCGGCATACCAAAGAGCTGCAACTCCTGCTGGCGCAAAGGTAGACACAACGAAAATCTGACTCACCCGGTTCGACTGCACTCTTGATCGCCAGTATTCGTTCAGCGCTAGATTTGAATCCAGATGACTCGGTGCATACGCTCCCTGACATACTCCTCGATCTCACAAAGCACGGACTGGATCACTGCCTCCGCCAAATCCTCAGCAAGCTTCGCAATGCGGTCCTGCACCCGGTCTACGTGACTCCGCAGGCTCTGTTCTGCACGTTGCGCGACACGATCAATGGCATCGATCAGCTGAGCGGAGATTGCGAAGCGGTCGTCCACCATGTCGAGTACGAAACCAATCAGCGCTCCGACCACGATCGCGACCAGGAGAGGCCCCACTGCGAACGCCGCAACTGCCGTCGTGGAAGCCACGCCCACTGCTGCAACTGCGGCTGCGGCAGAAATCCCCACTTTGATGAAATCCATTGCCAACGAACCCAACAGATAGGTGAGAGTTTGGTTGTCTGACATGAGATAATCGAAGACGCGGAACGCGGACACGAGCACGACTGTCAATGCGGCTCCGCCCCGGATCGCCCTGACCGCGCCCGCCCTTCCCACTCCCATCTGAACGACCTTTGGATTGCTCGCCAGATATCTCGTGCCATTCAACACCTTGCGCAGGCCAGCGTACCCCTTGAAGATGACGTGAACACGGCCGCTATATTGGACGTATCGTACGCGTCCACCAATGTGCCCGAGATCCTTCACGAGGCGGGCCGCAAGGCCCATGTCGTCTGCAACTGCCGCATACTGCGCAGCGAACTGCGGAATTCCTCTCCACGATTCCCAAAGCTTCTCTGCCTCAGCTAGGCTGATGTTGTTGTTCTTGATTTCCCCGATCCACAACCGCTTGAGCTCATCTAGAGATAACACACAAAGCACAGCGTCTGAATCACGTGCGCCGGCCCGGAATTGCTTCTCACTCACGCTCTGTCCGCCCCCAATACGCCATAACCAACGACCTGAAGCTCACCAAAGCCTACGGACAATCCTGTCCGACCACGACTGCGGTCGAAGGATTCAGGGGTATTCGTCCCAAGCCGCGTCAACTCGGACGATCTCCGGCTGCTGCTCCGAGTGCGTGGTACAATACAGCAGCTACATCGAGCGCAGCAATCCACCCCAGCAAAGAACGACTACGGGGGGGCCGCTTTCGCTGGCAGACAGCGAGTTGTTGCCGGAGGGCGAGGTCTTCGAGGACCAGGGCACGGGGTGTTCGGAAGAGGCGCACAGCTCCCTCCGTGCCAATCTGCTCCGAGACACCTTGAGCCTCGAAATATCTGTAGCGAGGGCGGAGAATGGACTCCGAGATGCCCAAGCCACTATCGAAGACCGAACTGGTTCCCGATCCCCAGAACGACCCGCCACGGGTATTCCTAGGAGTTGTGGACGGAGGTAGGTGAAGGCGGCGCATCCTTCCATGTGACTGAAAACCACAGCCGGCCCTGTTCCGGCGAAGGAAGGAACGCCACCCATGCTGACTGTACCCGACCTTGGAGACGATGCGAAGCGGGACACGCTCTCGACGCTGGATGCGCTGGTGCGCGAGGGAGCACGCGAACTGCTGATGGGAGGCCTGGAGGCCGAGGTCCAAGACTCCCTGGAGGGACATCGAGGAGAGCGAGACGAGGACGGCCGCGCGCTCGTCGTGCGCAATGGCTACGCGAAAGCTCGCAAGGTCACCACCCGTGCGGGAACGATCGAGGTCAAAGCGCCGCGGGTGCACGATCGACGTTTAGGAGAGCGCTTCTCGAGTGCGATCCTGCCTCCGTACATGCGCCGCTCCGCGACGATCTCGGAGGTGCTTCCCGTGCTGTATCTACGCGGGCTCTCGACGGGGGACTTCAAGCCGGCTCTCGAGGCTCTCCTGGGTGCGGAGGCGACTGCAGGCCTCTCTCCCACGACCATCACGCGTCTGACCGCGGAATGGGAGCACGAATACACGGCCTTTCGCAAGCGAGACCTGTCGAAGGAGTCCTTCGCGTACCTGTTCGCGGACGGGGTACACTTCCGCGTTCGCCTCGAGGACGATCGTCTGTGTACGCTGGTTCTGATTGGAGTCCGCGATGATGGAAGCAAACATCTGCTGGCGGTCGAAGACGGCTATCGAGAGAGCACGGAAAGCTGGGCGGACGTGCTCCGAGATCTTCGTGGCCGGGGAATGCGTGCACCTGTCCTTGCCATCGGAGACGGCGCACTGGAATTCTGGGCTGCAGTCCGCGATGTTTGGCCAGAAACGCGCGAACAGCGCTGCTGGGTGCATCGGCTGGCGAACGTCCTCGACAAGCTTCCCAAGCGGCTTCAGCCGAGGGCGAAGCAGGCACTTCACGAGATCATGAACGCCGAGACCCGCGAGCTCGCTCAGAAGGAGATCGAAGCCTTCAGTGACAAGTACGGCGCGAAGTACCCCAAGGCAGTAGCGTCCCTGCGCAAGGACGAGGACAAGCTGCTCTCGTTCTATGACTTCCCTGCGGAACACTGGAAGCACATCCGTTCGACGAATGCGATCGAGTCCCCGTTCGCCACGGTTCGCCTTCGACAGCGGGTCACCAAGGGCGCAGGCTCACGAGCCAAGGCTCTTCTCATGACCTACAAGCTGCTCGATATGGCGCAGCTGCGATGGAGGAAGCTCAACGCTCCGGCGCTCGTCGAAGACGTTCTTCGAGGCGCCCGATTCATCGACGGACTTGCAGAGAAAACGGAAGAAAGGAGCGCCGCCTAAACCCCTCACCCACAACATTTGACAATATCCCTCGCTCAGTCAGTTGTTCTCACTGCGAGGCCTCGGCATACGCCCCGCAACGGCGCACGAACTTCTGCTCGATGTTCGCGCGCCGCTGTGGGGCGATCAGTCATTGCATTCCGTATCTCACCAGCTTCTTGTACAGGCACTCGCGGGTGATTCCGAGGCTGCGGGCGGTGGCGATTTTGCGTCCGGCGTGGCGGCGGAGGGCGCCGCGGATGTACCACTGCTCGAAGCGATCGCGGGCGGCGCGGAGGGTTTCGCCGTCCACAGGAACGGGGAGTGCGGGCTCTTGGCCCTGGAGCTGCGGGGAGAGCATACGCGCGGTGACTTCGGCTCCGCCGGCACCGTGTGCGACGACGCGGGAGACCTCGTTCTCGAGCTCGCGGACGTTGCCCGGCCAGGGATGCATCTCGAGGAGCCGGGCGGCGTCCGAGGCGATGCGCCGTAGTGGACTCCCGAGGCGCGATAGAAAGAGCTCCGCGAGCGGGACGATGTCTTCGGCGCGTCCGCGCAGGGCGGGGAGCTGGATCGGGAATACGTTCAGGCGATAGTAGAGATCTTGCCGGAATCTTCCCTGCTCGACCTCGTGTTGGAGGGAGCGGTTGGTGGCTGCGATGATGCGCACGTCGATCGCGACTTCGCGTGTCGCCCCGAGGGGTCGGATCACGCCTTCCTGGAGGACGCGGAGCAGCTTGACCTGGAAGCCGAGTGAGGTCTCCCCGATCTCGTCCAGGAACAAGGTTCCTCCGCTCGCAACTTCGAACAGACCCCTCTTGTTTCGGTTGGCTCCAGTGAACGCTCCGCGCTCGTAGCCGAAGAGCTCACTCTCGAGCAAGGTCTCGGGAAAGGCAGCGCAGTTGATGCCGACGAATGGGCCCGCGGCGCGCAGGCCGCCGTCGTGGATCAGCCGCGCGACCACCTCCTTTCCCGTGCCCGTCTCGCCCAGGACGAGCACGGTCGCATGGCTGCTCTGGGCCTTGGCCACCAGCTCGAGGCTCTCCCGCATCGCCGGGCTCTCGGCGATGATGCCTTCGGCAGCCCGCGGCTGGGGATGCACGGCGGCGTCCTCCAACGAGTCCAGCCGGCGCGCCAAGGTCTCGGCGGCGCCGGGTCCTCGCAGCAGGATGTCATTCACTCCAGATGCGAAGAACTCGGCCGCCCGATCCATGTCCGACGCATCCACCCATGCAAAGACCGGCAAGGAGTTGCGGCGTCGCCTTAGCCAGCGAGCGTCGGACAGAATCGCATCGGCCGTCGCACGCGCGAGACAGATCGCGCGCACCGGCTGTGACGCCAGAAGGTCTGCGGCCTCCTCCTGCGTGGCGACATTCCATGCGTCCTCGACGTTCTCGAGCTCTCGGTCCGCGTCGTTCAGAATCAGAATCCACTCCCGCATGTATCCTCCGTCCGGTGGGATGATCAGTGTTTCGCGCGAGCGCGCCCCCACCTGCGCCGCCCGCGCAAAGCGGAAGAGCAAGCTTTGTTCCCAACACATTCCACATGCCGCGTCCGAGGGATCGAGCCCAGGTTTGCACCGTCTAGCGGATGCTGCGCTCCGTACACCGCTGCTTGGGTGTCAGAGTGAATGACGCGCTCGCCGCCGAACGGCGAAGGGAGCCAGTCGCGATTCGCCGATATTGGCGGCCACTGCCAAAATCGGCGGCCACCTCCCCTCACGGACTGCCAGCGCTCTTGGGCATTGCCGGAGAGCGCTCGCGCGCGGGGCCCGAGCCACACAACCCGTGACGAGGCTACAATCCGAGCGTGAGCTCGACAGAGGATCCATCCGCAGGCAAGACGCCACCTGCAATCGAAACGGCTTCTCAGCCACGGGACGAGCTCGCCTTGGCGTTCAGCGGGGGCGGAGCGCGCGGGGCCTATCAGGTTGGATTGCTGCGGTTTCTGGCCGAGCGGTATCCCGAGCTCGAAGCCCCCTTGCTCACCGGTGTCTCGGCTGGAGCGCTCAACGCCGCGCATCTGGCGAACCAACCGGGCTCGTTTCCCGAGCGGGTCGATGAGCTCGAGCGTCTCTGGACCGGGCTCCGGGTCGAGGACGTGTTCCGGGTCGATGTCGTGTCGATGTTCACGCGGGCGTTCCTGTGGGCGGCACAGCTCGGCCTCTGGGGCGGGACTCGCATGGGCCCGCGGGTTCGCGGACTGGTGGATACCCACCCGCTCGCGCGTACTTTGCATCGAGTGCTCGCGAGTCCTTCGGGCGAGCTCCCGGGAATCGAACGCAACCTACGTGAGGGTCGGCTGCGCGCCGTAGCGATCACCACGACCCACTACGACTCGGGCCAGACGGTCACCTGGTGCCAGGGGCGAAGCGTGCGGGAGTGGGACCGCCCAAAGCGTCGCGCGCAGACCACCGCGCTTCGCGTCGAGCATGCGCTGGCCTCGGCTGCGCTACCGGTCTTCTTTCCCGCCGTCCGCATCGGGAACGATTGGTACGGCGATGGTGCCGTGCGACTCCACTCGCCGCTCGCGCCTGCAGTCCACCTGGGCGCCGAGCGCATCCTCGCGATCTCGACGCGCTACGCGAACGGGAAGGATCCCGTCGTACGCAGCAGCCCCGCGGCGTATCCCCAGCCCGCTCAGGTGCTCGGGGTGATGCTGAACGCGAT
Organism: Pseudomonadota bacterium; assembly: GCA_003247575.1. Lineage (GTDB taxonomy): Bacteria > Myxococcota_A > UBA9160 > SZUA-336 > SZUA-336 > SZUA-336. The sequence continues at coordinate 55,055 of QJZC01000005.1, read as the reverse complement.
CTTCCTGGATCTGCTCGATCAGGACGCGCTGCGGCTCGAGCGCATCAACGAGCTGCTCGGCGGGCGACGCGTGCGCTCCAACCGTCGTCCGGCGGATCATGACCTGCGCCCGATCCAGCTGCTGGTGCTGCGTCCCTCGAGAGATCTCGCGCAAATCGCAACGGAGTTCGAGCCGAATCTACCGCGGGCATTCCGCTGGATGCTGCGCCGACTCGGAACGCGCGCGGCTCCGGGCAACGACCTGCTGAGCGTGCTGCTGTTTCAGGGGGACTACGCCGCACGACTGATCGAGCTCGGCTACGCGGACGCGTGCACGCACGCACGCGAGATCGATACGCTCGTGAGCCGGCCGACCGAGTAACGCGCGGGTCGAGTGAACGTGAGAGGAGTAGAAGTCAGAGGTCGGGGAGGTCGCGCGCGCGCTCAGCGAGCAGTAGCAACAGATTGCGCAAGCGCGCCTCGACCGCAGCGAACTCGAGCGCGAACCCGCCCGTATCGGTGTGGCGGGTCACCGTGCCCTCCGCCTCGAAGCCGGGCTCGGCGAGGGAGAGAACGAACGTGACGCGGATTCGATCCCCCAGCTCGGGCTTGAACGAGGCGTCCTCGATCCGAATCCCCGTCGCCGAGATGTCGTAGATCCTTCCGACCGCACAGACCCCACCGATCTCGAGGCCGACCTCACCAATGCGAAAACGTTCGCTCTCACGCTTCTCCATGGGAACGCGCATCGGCCGACTCGGAGAGCCGATTGAGCTTCGTGCGCCGCCTGAGACCCACGCGCGTCAAGTAGCGCCAAACGCGTCTAGAAGTCTTCGTTGCGCAGCACGACCTTCCCGAAGTGCTGGCTCGCCTCGACGATCGCGTGCGCCTGCTGAGCCTCGCTGAGCGGAAGCACGCGGTCGATCGGAAAGCGCACGCGCCCGGCCTCGAGCGCAGTCCCGAACTGCGCGAGAAAGCGGCGTACGATCTCCGCCTTGCGCTCGTTCGCCAGTGCGCGCAAGGTCGATCCGATGACGCGAATGCGCTTGCCGACCAGGGGAGCGAGGTTCGCTTCGACCTTGGTTCCCCCTCGCAGACCGATCAGGATCAGGCTTCCGTCGGGTCGCAGGCAGCGAATGTGCTGCGCCCAGTAGGGGGCGCCGATCGAATCCAGGATCGCAGCGACGCCCCCTCCACTGGCTTCGACCACCGCTTCGCTGAAGTCGCCGGCGTGGTAGTCGAGCGCCAAGTCGGCGCCCAGGTCGCGAGCACGGGCACACTTCTCGTCGGAGCCGCAGGTCACGATGATGTGCGCGCCCGCCTCGCGCACCAGACAGATCGCAGCGGTTCCGATTCCGCTCCCCCCACCGTGCACAAGCACCCAGTCTTCGGCACGGACATCGGCCAGCTGGAACAGATTGAGATGGACGGTCAGCGCCACCTCGGGAATCCCGGCCGCCTCCTCATCCGAGAGCGAAGCCGGAACACGCATCACGGAACCGGCGTGAACGGCGACCCGCTCCGCGTAGCCGCCTCCCGGCAGCAGCGCCATGACCCGGTCACCCACAGCGAATCCGCCGTCCGAGACTGTCGGGACAGACTTTCCAACCGTCTCGACCACTCCCGCGCACTCGAGCCCCAGGATCTCGCTGGCACCGGGGGGCGGCGGATACAGGCCGCGACGTTGGAGCAGATCGGCGTGATTGACCGCGGTCGCGTGGACACGGATCAGGACCTCGTCGTCGCGGAGCTCTGGCTCGGGCGCCTCCGCAAGGACCAGCTTGGCATCTCTCCCACTCCCCTCGACCCGAATCGCGCGCATTTTCCCTCGCTGCTCCCTACTGACCGATGCCTGCCCTCGAAGTCTCGAGCCCCCGCAAAGCGGCCCGCATCGGAGGCCACGGCTCGACCGAGGGCGAAGGGTAGGCGCAGAGCGGATCGGGCAGCAAGCCAAACCCTGCTATCCTGCGCCCATGTCCGAGCGCGACACCGCACCCTCGAGCCGCACGTCCCTGCGGATCTGCTTTGCAGACGGCGATCGTCCGTTCCTGTTCTGGCTCTCGACCCGGGCAGCGGGGAAGCAGCGGTACAAGATCCTCTCGAAGCGCGCGCGAAGCGGCGACTTCGAGATTCTGGTCGTCGAGGAGCAGGCTCGGAGCCGTCGCGTGCTCGCGCACAAGCGGCTCGCCCGCGACCTCCCCTCGGGCTGGCTCCCGCAATGGGTCGACCGGTTGGCGCGCGACCTCGAGGTCTCGTTCCGCTGCTACGACCTGCGTGGCATCGAGACCCCCGCAGAGTGGAATCAGATCGCCCGCGCCCTCGGTTGGATCCACTCTGCCACGGTCGACGGTTCATGAGCACGCGTCAGCTGCTGCTCCTGGGACGTCACTATACGACCCTCGGTCCGCTGGCCCTGGCCGAGCTCCCAGACGGAGGCGCCCTCGCCCTGACTCGCGGCGCGGTACGCAAGGCGTATCGATACGTGGATCCGAACGAGGACGCCGCTCTGCTGGTGCGCACGGAGCACGGAACCTTGCTCGCAGTCGCAGATGGGTACAACGGCTCGAGCGCTTCCGAGTTTGCGATCGAGAGCGTCTCCGCATGTGCTGCGGAGCTGATTCAGACGCCAGGCGAGCGTTTCTCGGGGCGGGTCGAGCAGCTGGCGCTCGATATCTCCGCGCAGCTGCGCGCGCTGGATCCTGCGCGTAGCTGCCTGCTCATTGCGGTCGTCACGGGGCGCAGCTGCCGCTGGCTCAGCCTCGGAGACTCGATCCTGTTCCGCTCGACGAGCCCGGACGTGGCCTCACCGAGCAACGATCTGGTCCTCGATCCGCGTCTGCGCGCCCTGCCTGCCCGCGAGGACTTCTGGGTCGGAAGCTTCGAGCTGAAGCCGGGGGAGCGCATCGCCGCCGTGACGGACGGTGTGACCAACTTCGTAGCCGAGCCCGCCGTCGTATCGAACCTGCTCTCGAAGGCGGCGAGTGACGTACACGCGGCACGTGCGGTCGCAAGCGCAGCCATGCGCGGCGGGGCCGGCGACAACATCGGAATCGCCACGATCCAGGTCGCATGAGCTGGGCGCCCCGCGACCCTGCGCGAAGACACCCGTCGGATGGCAATGAGTCGGATACCGGCATCGTGCACTCCCTGCGGGTGTGGGCGGCACCGCGCCGGAAGCCCAGCGGCAGCTCTACCTCAGCGGCTGGCAAGAGCGCACGCGCCGTGCGCAGCTCGCACGCGCCTGCTGCTTGATCGCGCCAGGAAATGGAGGCCGGGACCGATAGTCCAGTCGGAGGGGCGCGAACGCCACTGCGGGAGAGACGGACGTCTAGAGCCGCTGGAGTTGGCAGTGACCGTAGACATGGCTCGATTCAATGGTTCGGGGGCGGGGCGCCTCGCGGTCGGCAGCGAGGACGCACTGGCGGATCTACGCCGCGACGTGTTCAAGTCCGTTGGCCCACGCTACGGATCTGGAATCCTCTATGGCATTGGATACACCGAGGGATTGATCGATGCGCTGCGGGTCGCGCAGCAGTTCGACTCGACGACCGCGACGTCCCCTTGCTTGGCGGGGCCGCCGCTCCCACTGCTCTTCGACCCGAACACCGGCAGGCTGTCCGGACGCTTCCGCGGAGACCTGACGGGGTCGATCGAGGCCCGACTCCACGCCCAGCGGTTCGGTTCGTCCGAGGCGCCGGTGTGCTCCGTGACCGCAGGCTACGCTGCTGGGTGGTACACCGAGATCCTGGCAACACCGATCCTCGTGAAGGAAACCGCCTGCTCGGGAAAGGGTGACTCCGCCTGCTGCTTCGAAGCACGACCCGCAGACCAGTGGGACGAAGATCCCGAGATGGCCGAAGTCCTCCCGTACCTCGACATTCCCGCGCTCCGAGAACGCGCACGAGCCGCTCTCGCCAGCGCTGCACAAGCGAGCGCAACACTCGAGGATGCGGATTCCCTCGCAACCTTCGATCCGAGCTCGCCTGCAGTCCACGTCTGGGGCCCCGTGATGATTCTGCCGTACTCGGGCGCCGACGACTGCTCCGCAGCCATCGACACGATCGTCGGCGACATCGGTAGTGGCCAGGTGCGCGTGGTGCTGCTCGATCTGCTCGGCATGAGACTCGACTCGATCGAAGCCGCTGGGATCACCCAGGTGCTCTCCTATCTCCAGCATCACGAGATGGAGTCGATCCTGGTCGGCGTGTCCCGGAACGACGGCACGAGACTGGGGCTTCCGGTCTGCGACACGCTCTGTGTCTCCGACATGGCCCAAGGCATCGCGCTCGGATTCCAGATGGTCTACGAACGCAGCTCCTGACGGTCGTTGCGCGGCTGCTTCGTTGCGCGACTGGGGCGTCGCGCAGACCGCCGATCGAGCTCAGCGCGCCGGCAGCAGCTGGCGACACTTGATACCGGCCTCGCGGAACAAACCGGCAGAGATGTCTCCCTTGGGGAAGTCCGCGGCGTACACGACTTCGCGGATTCCCGCGTTGATGATCAGCTTCGTGCAGATCAAGCAGGGACAGTGCGTGGTGTAGATCGTCGCATCGCGAACCGACACACCGTGGTACGCCGCCTGGACGATGCCGTTCTCCTCGGCATGACTACAGAGACACTCGTCGAGCCGCGCACCCGAAGCCTCGACGCCTGCGCAGCGCGGACAGCCACCCTCGTTGCAGTTGCGCACACCGCGCGGTGTTCCGTTGTAGCCGGTCGAGATGATGCGTCGATCTGCAACGACCACGGCCCCCACCATTCGCTTCATGCAGTTGGATCTAGATGCCACGACCGTCGCGATGCTCATGAAGTACTCGTCCCACGAAGGACGTTCAGCAAACGTGAGCGCACGCCGCAGCAGCTCTTGCAGCTGCGCTTGCAAGGCGGGTAGGTCGGCGTCGTTCAGGATCACCTCATCCGCGAGTGCCTGCACGGCCAGGAGCTGCTGCCCGGACTCCTCCGAGCTCTCGAGCTCCCGCTGTTCCAGCTCTCGAAACGCTTCGAGCGAATGGGTGTCGCCCGCCCTGCCCCGGGCCTGGATACGTTCGAAACGCACGTCTTCGGAAGCCTCGACCCAGATCAGCATGAAGGGACCGGACCTCCGCAGCGCTTCGACCTCGGACGGGTGTCGGATGGAGTCCAGCACATGATGCGTCCCACTCGGCAGATGCGCGAGCACACGCTCCGCTAGCACCGCGGGTCCGCCTTCACGCCGCAGTCGGCGGCCGGTCTCGATCATGCGTTCACGCGTGGGCTCCAGCCCCTGACTGGCGAGCTCGCGTCGGATCACATCCGAGAGCGAAGCCGCGTGGAAGCTGCGACTCTCCAGAAAGCGAACGATCTCCGACTTGCCTGCTCCGTTGCGCCCCGCAACTCCGATTCTCATGCGCGCCTCTCCCCTCGATCTGCCTGGCATGCTAGGGTTCGCTCCATGAGCCGTCGAGTGGAAAAGCCCTGGGGACACGAGAACATCTGGGCGCACACTCCCCACTATGTCGGGAAGGTGTTGTTCATCGCAGCGGGGAAGCGACTCTCTCTCCAGTACCACGAGAAGAAGGATGAATCGATCCTGGTCCTGACCGGCAAGCTTCGGCTCGAGCTCGAGAATGATCGCGGTGAGATCGAGGTAGAGGAGCTCGCTCCGGGGGAGACACGCCACATCCCGACCGGACGCAAGCACCGATTCGGTGCAATCGTGGACTGTGAGTTGGTCGAGGTGTCGACGCCGGAGCTGGACGACGTGGTGCGGATCGCCGACGACTTCGGTCGCGAAGGCACGTGAGCGCTGCGCGCTCCTGACCGGGCTCTCGCGAGCGCCCTGCATGAATCTCGACGGACACTCCGTCCTCGTCACTGGAGCCAGCGGCTTCGTGGGCGGCTGGCTGGTCCCGGAGCTCGTCGCTCGCGGCTGCAACGTAGCTGCGACCCACCACCCAGAGCAGTCCGCTGGATCCGCGGACGTCGCCTGGTTCCCGTGTGAGCTCTCCGATGCAGCGAGCGTGCGGCAGCTGATCGAGCGCACCCACCCAGACGTCGTGGTCCACCTGGCTGCCCTTGCGGTTCCGCGCGAAGCCAGACGCGCACCCCTGCGCGCGCTCCAGAGCAACTACGTAGCCGTGCATCACCTGCTTGAGGCCTTGCGGAGCCACACCCAGGCGGCACGGTTGTTGTTCGTCAGTAGCGGTGAAGTCTACGGGCGACGCGCCCGCTCGGCAGCTCGCTCGCAAGAGAGCGACCCGCTACTACCTGAAAATGTGTATGCCGCGACCAAGGCCGCGGCCGAGCGCCGGATCGAGCTCGCGCACCGAGACTGGGGGCTCGACGTCGTGATCGCGCGCCCCTTCAATCACACCGGTCCGGGAAGACCCGACCGCTACGCAGAGTCGAGCTTTGCACGACAGATCGCTGCGGCCGAGCAGGGATCGGCAAAGCCGGTCCTTCGGGTCGGGAACCTCGCGGCGGAACGTGACTTCCTCGACGTGCGCGACGTGGTGCGCGCCTATGTAACCTTGCTCGAGCGCGGCGTGACGGGCGAGATCTACAATGTGTGCTCCGGCCAGCCGCGTAGCATCCGATCGATTCTCGACGCGCTGATCTCGCATGCGCGCCTTCCCATCGAGGTCCAGGTGGACGCGGAGCGCTTCGAACCGACGCCCACCGGGCGGGAGGCTCTGGTGGGCTGTCCAGATGCTCTTACGCGGCTCGGGTGGCATCCGACCTGGTCGTTCGACGAGACCTTGGCCAACCTGCTCGAGCACTGGCGGCACTTCGCCAGGCCAACCTCGGTGACCACGAGCTGAGCCCGCAAGCGCGGCTCCGAGCTCTCCCGGACCCGGCCGGACCGAGCGGAACCCGGGGGCCGAGCCCACAGGAGCGGCTCAACCCGTACGCTCGAACGCGCCACCCCACCAGGCGTCACCCGACTGCGCTTCGCTGCGCTCCGCGGTGAGCTCGAAACCCTCCTCTCGACAGGCCTCGAGCAACCGCGCGCGCTCGCCTTCGAGAGCGCCGGAAACCACCAGCCTGCGCTGGCAGTGTGCCGCGAGGCGCGCGAGCCAGGGCCGAAGCTCCGCCCACAGCATGTTGGCGACCACGACCTCGTAGCGCGGCCGGGGGCTGAGTGCCGCAGGCGTACCGCACAGGATCCAGAGCGGCAGACCATTGCGAGCCGCATTCTCGCGCGCGTTCGCGCAGGCGGGTCGCTCCAGGTCGAGCCCCAGCGCCAAACAGGCGCCGAGCCTCAGGGCGGCGAGCCCGAGGATGCCGCTGCCCGAACCGACGTCGAGCACGCGGTCGCCGCGCACCAGCCCCTCTTGCAGCAGACAGAGCGCGATCCGAGTCGTTGCATGCTCCCCGGATCCGAACGCCTGCTGAGGATCGATCACGAGTTCTGGCTCGCCCTGCGATTCACACCAGGACGGCCGAATCCAGATCCCGCCGATCTGACGCGGTGCCAACCCCCTCCTCCACGACGCCTCCCAGTCCTGCGGCACCACCGGCTCCGGTGCGGCAACGCGGATGTGGCGCGCGGCATCGCCGAGCGCGAGCAGCTCGCTGCGTCCTGGCTCATTCGCAAAGGTGGCTGGAAAGTACGCCACGAAGCCGGCATCGTTCTCCTCCAAGCCGAGGGACCCCAATGCGTACAACTCCGCCAGTAGACGCTCCCGCTCAGCCGGAGGCGCCTCCACGACAACAGCGACCGCGATGGTCGAGGCTGCGCTCACGCGGCCTCCTCGCACTCGGGCTCGCCGTTCTCGTCCTGCTCCCCCTGTTCGGCTGCGGCTCGATCGGGTACGTCGCGCACGTGACGCGCGGTCAGTTCTTCATGTGGTGGGACCGCGAGCTGCTGAGCCCGGAGCGCATCGCCTCGCTGAGCCCCGAGGAGCAGCGCGGGGTCGCAGCGATCGATCAGGCGCGTGCGTATGCGGCCAGCCTGGGTCTGCGCCCCTCGACCAGCTATCGCCACGTGATCGACCGGGACGAGGAAACGAGTGTTCGCGTGGTCATCGGCAGTCCTCCCAATCGCCTGGAGCCGGTCACCTGGTGGTTTCCGATCGTGGGGCGCATGGCCTATCGGGGCTACTTCGATCCCGAGCGCGCGCGCCGCTTCGCCCAGACCCTTAGCTCGGATGGGTACGACACGTACGTGCGGCGCGCCATGTTCTACAGCACCCTGGGCTACTTCGATGATCCGATTCCTGTCGCCGTGCTGCGCTGGTCCGAAACAGAACTCTTCGACGTCATCTTGCACGAGCTGGTCCACGGCACCATCTTCGTGGCGAGCGACGTGGACTACAACGAAGCCCTCGCCAGCTTCATCGCCGAAGAAGGAACGCTCCGCTTTCTCGCCGACCGCCCCGAGGCACGAGCCGATGCGGAGCGCATGTATGCCGACCGCGCGCGCTATACGGCTCTGATCGACCAGCTGGCAGAAGCACTCGAGGAACTCTATGCGCGCGACCTCTCCGTAGAGCGCGCACGCGAAGAACGCACGGCCGTCTTCGAGCGTTTCCAGCAGGAGGTCTATCCGACCATGGGCTTCGAAACGGATCGCTACGACGGCTTCCAGCAGCTCGAGCTCACCAATGCCTTCGTAGTCGCGCAACGCACCTACAGCGGACACCTCCCCTGCTTGCGCGCGGAGCTCGAACGGCTCGACAACGACCTGATCGCGTTCGTAAAGGCCCATCGCGAATCTCCGGGTAGGCGCAAGGAGCCTGCCGACCTGTGCGATCCGGGATCGTGAAGCGCGAGCGTCCGTATTGACTGCGTACGTCTTCCTGGATCGCGACGGAACCTTGGTAGAGGATCCAGCCGGCTACGTGCACCGCATCGACGACTACGCGCTGCGCCCGCACACGGGCGAGGGTCTCGCCGAACTTCGCCACGCCGGCTTTCGTTTCGCGATTCTGACCAACCAATCCGGCATCGGTCGCGGCTACTATACGCAGACGGACTTCGAGCGCTTCCAGGCCCACCTGTTGCGAGATCTCCGCCGCTTCGGCGTCGAAATCGATGCCACCTTCTTCTGCCCGCATCTTCCGACGGCAGGCTGCGAGTGCCGCAAGCCGCGCACGGGCCTGCTCGATCAGGCGCGCGCCGTACTCGACGTGGACCTTGCACACAGCTGGGTGATCGGCGACTCCGAGGCCGACATCGCACTCGCGGAGAGCGCCGGCTGCAGGAGTGTCCAGATTCGCGCTTCCCCCGGGAACGAGTCCGAAGCCCCGTGCGCAGTCCGGGCAACCTACCGGGCAGCCCATCTGGGTGAAGCCGCACGGCTCATTCTGGGTCGTCCGCGGGACTGATCAGATCTGCGGACTCCTCCCCAGCGTACCGATCCTCCCCAGGGTACCGAGATGGGGACCTCCACGGAATCACGACGAGCGCCGGTTCCTCGGAGGCTCGCAGGCGCAGCTCCAGCGCTCCGTGCCGCCACGTCTCGTACAGAGTGAGGTGTCTCTCGAAGAGATCGCGGCGAACCTCCGGGTGCGGCAGACTCCCGCGACGTCGTGTACCCGCGCTCGCGATCACGACCTCTGGATTCACCGCGTCCAACCAAGCCGGCGCCGACGCCGAGCGACTTCCGTGGTGTCCCAGCTTGAGGACCCGACAGCCCGCGACTCGCTCGAGCAGCCGCAGCTCGACCGCTCGCGGAGCATCGCCCGAAAGGACCACACACTCCCGTCCCACCTGGACCCGCAGCACCAAGGATCCCGCGTTCGAGCTGCCGAAGCTCCCCTCGGCGGGCGGCCACAGCACCTCGATGCTCAGATCACCCGCATGCCCCAACCGCATCCCCGCCCTGGCCGAGCCCAGCGCGACCCCGAGGCCTCGGGCGCGATTCGCCAGCCGGCGTCCCTCGGGATGCGCGCTCACCTGCCGTGTCCACCACAGGCTCGAGACCGGCAACGCTTCGATCACGGAACGGACGCCGCCGATGTGATCGCGGTCGGCGTGCGTCACGATGATCCCGTCGAGGCGACGAACTCCGACCGCGCGTAACGCCGGAACCACCACCGCCCGGCCCGCGTCGTAAGTCTCGCTGCGCGGGCCGGCATCGACGAGCCAGCTCTGTTGACGCGATCGGAGCACGATCGCATCCCCGTGGCCGACATCCAGGATCCACACCTGCGCCTCCCCCCACCCGAGCTGAGGCGGCGGAGCGAATCCAACGAGGAGCGCCAGGACCGCGGCCAGCGCCAGCCCGCCACCCGCTCGCACCTGACCTCGCCAGGCCAGCCGGGCGCCGAAGCCAAGCCCGCAGATTCCGAACGCGGCCCACTCGGGACGCGCGAATCCGCGCAGGAGATCTGGGCTCCCCGAGAGTTCGGCCCACGCAATTCCCCAGCGCGCGGCGACGCGCGCCAGCTCGAGCGCGGCGTGGGCCGGGTCGAGCGATGGGCTGTGCAATGCCTCCAGAGCGAGTTCGGTCAGGGCCGCAAGCACCGCGCTCGGAACCAGCACCCATCCAAACCACGGAATCGCGAAGAGATTCGCCAGCAGCGCCCCGATGGGAAGCACTCCACCCAGCTGCGCGATACAGGGTGCGGTCGCGAGGCTGGCAGCGCAGGTCGCGCCAAGCATGCCCGACAGCCAGGACGACCCGGGCTTCCACACGAGGATCCCCGCGACCGCGCTGAACGAGAGCCAGAGAGAGGGCTCGAAAAGACTCGCCGGATCGCTCACCAGACAGATCCAGCCAGCCCCCGCGAGGGCGTTCCAGCGTGCGCCCGGACGCCCCGCAAGCAGCGCGAATGCGCCCGCTAGCCCCATGGCCGCAGCCCGCAGCGCCGGAAGTCCAAAGCCCGTCAGGCCCGCATACGCCAGCGCGGCGAGCATTCCGACCCCAACCGATACCGGTTCGGCCGAACGCAGCCAGCGACGCGAGCGCGCACGTCGCAGCAGCCAGGCCAACACGAGTTTGACGGCACCGAATACGAAGCCCACGTGAAGCCCCGACACGGCGAGCAGGTGGGACAGGCCCGCCTGCTCGAACGTCCGACGCACATCGGACGTGAGTCGCTCCCTCTCGCCGGTCACGAGCGCTCGCAAGAGACCACCCGCTGCGCGCTCGTCATCGGCGAGCGGCGGCTCCGAAGCGAGCGGATCCAACACGTCCCCGAGCCGGGTGCGGAACCCGAGCCAGGTCGTCCGGAGAACGACGCCCAGCCCGCGTGCCGGTGCGGCCGCGAGTCGGTCCCCCTCGACTCTTGCGTGGACCCGCACCCCGCGCCGGCGTGCCCGAAGACGCGCATCGAGGCCGCCAGGATTCCGGCTGGGCAGCAGTGGGACGAAGCGAAGGGATCCGAGCACCCACTGTCCCGGGTGGAGCCCACACGCGGCTTTGGGAAGGGACGCGTGTGCCGCCCCTCCGCGAGCCCCACTCCGGGTGGGGGCAACCCAGATACGGGCGCTACATCCCGAGTAGGTCCCGCGCGGCTCGGTCTGCACCTGAAAGCTCCTGAGACCCGCTGCCGAGGTGGCCGTCGGTGGCACAGCATCGAGCCGCGTCCCTAGCGCGAGCGCACCCAGTGCGAATCCGAGCAGCAGCTCCAGTCCAGCGAGCGCGCGAGGGGTCGAGTCCGCAACACGCGTTCGCCACAGACCGAACGCGAGGCAGGCGGCACACCCGAGCGAAGCGCTCCCCCAGAACGACGCGCCCAGATGCACACGATCCTCACCCCAGATCCCGAACGCAAACGGGGCAAGCAGCCGCAAGAGTGGAAGACGCGGCACAGCACGACTCCAGGGACCTGGGGAACGTGTTTGCTCGTGGGTCGCGCTCGCGCGACCCAGTGGGGATTTCGATCAGTGCAAGATGCGAGTCTCGCGTCGCGGGCCCATCTGATCACGCACTCGCTGGAGCATCGTGCCGAGGACCTTCACCGACTCTTCCATCTTGCGCAGCTCACCGATGAACTGCCCCACCAGCAGGCGAACTTCGTCCGACTCCGCGGGCGTCGCCGTCTCAGCAAGCGTCGTCTGATACGCGGCCGCAATGGCGGCGAACAGCGCACCGCGCTGTGCGTCCTGAAGCGGCTGATCTGCGAGACACTCGAGCAGCGGAACCAGCCGATGCGAGAACCGGGGATCCACACCGTAGCGATGCTCGAGCTCCATCATCCATGTGGTCATGATCTGCGACATGGCAGCCGAGCAGAGCAAACGTCGTGCCACTCGCAAGCGCGATCGCTACGGGCGCGCCGCCACCGCGCGCACAGGCATTCCGTGCTTCCGCTTGGCGTCTAGGCTGCGCCCGAGCTGCCTCGCAGCCGCGCCTGAGCCCTGCAGGTCCCGCTCACGATAGCTTCGTGCTGCGCGAGCGATGAGGAAGGAGTTTGCCCGATCGGAGGCTTTCGGTCCTCATCGGGTCCGCTCGTCATGCCCCGCTACGCGCACCTCTGAGCGCATGAATCGCCCACCGACGGCGCTACTCACGCCACGAGTGCGGCACACCGAGCTGCGTCGCCTCGATCTCGAGGAGCTCCAGCTGCCCCTCCCAGTAGGCTTCCTTCTCCTCGAGGCGCTCACGAATGGTGACGTACTCATAGGGCAGCTTCTCGAGCTTCTGCCGGACGCTGTTCAGGGCGAAGCGCCGTTGCCAGAACTTCTGCCTCCAGGCCCGCTCATTCATGCCTCCGATCATTCCCGGGACGCTATCGAGATCGATCTCTTCGAGAATCAGCGTGCCCGCGACCGGATCCGTGGAGACCTTGAAGTGATTGAAGAACGGCATTCCGAGCAGGCCTTCGGTCATCGAGTCGAGCACCGTCATGTGCAGATTTTCGACCTGCGCATCCCCGACCTCTACACGCTCGATGCGAAACTCGGGCATCCACATCACCTTGCCCGAGATTCCGGAGATCGGAACGCGCGGGGTCTCCTCGTCGATCGTGAGACCGAGCTCATCCGCCGCCCAATGAGGCAGGGTGCAAGTCGTCGCACCCGTATCCAGGATGAAGGGGATCGTGACTCCGTTGATCACGGCATTCACTCGCATCGACGCGCCCACCTGCTCGACGCGGAGTATGTGCCGACGGCTGTTTCCCGGAGACGAGTCCTCGATGGCCCCGAAAAGTGCGTGCACGGTTTCGGACGTATCGCTCCGCGGAGGCGCAGCCCGGCGAGTCGTGTGCGCAGCCATGGCGCGGACCGTCGCCAGCTCGAGACCATTCGCGTTCGTCTCGCCTCGCGTATTCTGGGCTCGTTCCGCGGCGGCCTTGGCCGCCGCCCGCTGGCTCGCCGGCACCTGGAGCAGGTCGTCGGTCATATGGACCCGGCCCTGCGCATCCGTCCAGAGATACATGTCTGCACGCACACTCCCGAAGGGCAGCAACGTGAGCGCAGCACACAGGAATCCTAGTCGCAACCGATGCGATCGCGCAGCCCGCTCGGGCCAGCGGCTCACCCACCCGCCATGTCTCTCCATGACTCGTATCCTCTCACCACCCCAGCCACCCAAGTACCCGAGGTCCACCCTCGAAGCGCATTCTGTGGATCGACAGCGACGGGACCGACCTTGACTTCCAGGTGAGACTCTCGCGACCACTTCCGTCGAGGCGCTATTCGCTTGCCCCCTCGTTGTCGGCCTCGGGACCTTCGTCCGTTGGTGCATCTGCGGGCAGCGGCGCCCGAAAGAACGTGGCGATCTGTTCCGCATCGCGGCGAGTGATCTTGGGTACCAAAGCCAGCTCCTCCGCATCTGCACGCCGTACGCGCTCCAGACTTCCGAGATGCCGCAGGAGCGCCCGGCGTTTGACCGGACCAATCCCCGGAAGCTCGTCGAGGATCGAGCGCGTTGCCATCTTGCGGCGTAGCTCGCGGTGATATCGGATCGCAAAGCGGTGAGATTCGTCGCGGACGCGCTGCAGCAGCAGGAGCGCCGGAGAATCAGAGGCCGGCTGCAGAGGGTCCTTGACGCCCGGTAGGAAGATCCGCTCTCGCTTCGTGCCTCCGTGCCGGAGTACGCGCCCAGACCTTCCCGAATCGTCCCGCTCCTTTGCGATCGAGGCCAGCGCGATGCCGCGGACCTCGAGATCATCGAAGAGAGCAGCGACCGCGGAGAGCTGTCCCTTGCCTCCATCCAGCAGGAGCAGGTCTGGGGGCGGATCCGTGTCGAAGCGCGCGATGCGGCGAGCCAGAATCTCGCGCAGCGCCCCGTAGTCGTCCCCGGGAGATGCCTCTCGCAGCTTGTAGCGCCGGTAGCGATCCGCGTCGGGTTGGGTCCCGACGAATGCGACCCGCGAGCCGACGTGGAGCTGACCGCGCAGATGCGAGGTGTCGTAGCACTCGATTCGCTCGGGCACGTGCGCCAGCCCGAGTAGTCGCGCCAGCTCTTCGAGTATGTCCTCATCGCTGCGCTCACGCTGACTGCGCTCGGCCAGCGCCAGATCCGCATTGCGCTGGGCCATATCTAGCAAGCGCCGCCGTTCGCCGCGCTGCGGGACCGCGAAGCGAACACTTCGTTCGGCGCGTGCGCTGAAGTGAGCTTCGAGCGCCTCCGAGCTCTCGACGACGAAGGGGATCAGAATCTCCTGCGGAAGCCCGCGATCGCTCGCATAGTACTGCGACAGGAAGGAGTCGAGGACCTCTTCGTCGGAGAGTCGAACTCCGCGGAAGCTGAAGGAGGCGCCACCGAGTAGACATCCGGCGCGCACGTGTAGCGCCTGCACCTCGACCGAACGCCCCTCCCGAGCCAGCGCGAACACGTCGCGATCCACGAACTGCGTCGACACGCTCGACTGACGCTCGACGGTGTACTCGACTGCGCGAATGCGGTCGCGCAGCCGCGCCGCGAGCTCGAACTGCTCCGCCTCCGCGGCCGCCTTCATCTCTGCTTCGAGCTGACGCAAGAGCTCTCCCGCCTGCCCACGCAGCAGCTTGATGGCGCCGTCGACCAACTCGCGGTAGTCGGATTCGTCGATGCGGTCGCAGCAGGGGGCCGCGCAGCGTCCTACCGAATGCTCGAGGCATGGTCGCCCGCGGCGTGCGTAGCTCTTGAAGACGTTCGCGGAGCAGGTGCGCAGCGGGAAGATTCGCTGCAGCGAGCGCAGGGTCTGACGCATGGAGGTGCTCGAGGTGTACGGTCCGAAGTATGCCGCGCCGTCCTTGCGGAAGCTGCGCGTCTCGCTGAAGCGCGGGAAGCGCTCCTGAGGATCGATCCGCAGCGCGAGATAGTTCTTGTCGTCGCGTAGTCGCACGTTGAAGCGCGGCTTGTGCTGCTTGATCAGCTGGTTCTCGAGCAGCAGCGCCTCCTGAACGTTCGTGGTGGCAACCACCTCGACGTCGCGAATTCGCGGCAGCAGGAAGTGCATGCGAATCCGTCCGTCGCCGCGTCCGAAGTAGGAGCGCACGCGCGCGCGCAGATTCTGGGCCTTGCCGACGTAGAGCACCGCGTCGTCGGCGTCCTTGAACAGATAGACTCCGGGCTCGGTGGGAAGCCGTGCCACGCGATCGCGCAGCGCAGAGCTCTCCTCGAGCTCGGAGTCGCGCGGCTCGCTAACGCCCACGCGACCGGGAAGGTCGAGAGCGCGATCGCGCCGACGCCTTGCTCCGCGCCTTGCCGCTCGTGCGAGATCGGCCGCGACGTGCCGGCTCCGCATCGGAGAACAGCTCACGCTGCTCCAGGCTCCGAATTTCGTCTCGCAGCTCGGCCGCTCGCTCGAAGTCGAGCTCCTTCGCCGCCGCCTGCATCTCGAGCCGCAGCTCCTCGACCCGGGCCACCAGCTGTTCGGGGCTCAGCTCGGCATCGGCGGCGACCGAGACCGTGACGTAGTCGGCGTCGTAGAGTGAGTCGCGCAGGCTTGCGATGTTCGACACGACCGACTCCGGTGTAATCCCGTGCTCGTGATTGTAGCGCGCCTGGAGCTCCCGGCGTCGGTTCGTTTCCTCGACGGCCTCACGGATCGAATTCGTCTCCGTGTCCGCGTATAGAAACACGCGGCCGCGGACGTTGCGCGCTGCACGGCCAATGGTTTGGATCAGCGAGCGCGCGGAGCGCAGAAAACCTTCCTTGTCGGCATCCAGAATCGCAACCAGCGAGACCTCGGGAAGATTCAGCCCCTCGCGCAGGAGATTGATCCCGACCAGCACATCGAAGACTCCCTGTCGGAGCTCGCGCAGGATCTCCGTGCGTTCGATGGTCGGAATGTCGGCATGCAGATAGCGAACACGAATCCCGAGCTCCTCGTAGTACTGCGTGAGCTCCTCGGACATGCGTTTGGTCAACGTCGTCACCAGTACGCGATCCCCGATCTCGACCCGCTGGCGGATCTCCTCGAGCAGATCCTCCACCTGATTTGCCGCGGGACGGATCTCCACCGCCGGGTCCAACAGGCCCGTTGGGCGGATGATCTGCTCGACCACGACTCCGCTGCTCTGCTCGAGCTCGAAGGGTCCGGGCGTCGCCGACACGTATACCACCTGTCCAACGCGCGAACGCCACTCGTCGAACTGGAGCGGGCGGTTGTCGAGCGCCGAGGGGAGCCGGAACCCGAAGTCTACGAGCGTCTCCTTGCGCCGCCGGTCGCCCCGGTACATACCTCCGATCTGCGGGACGGTCACGTGGCTCTCGTCCACGAAGCAGACGAAGTCTTCAGGAAAGTAATTGAGCAGCGTATAGGGGGTCTCGCCGGCACTGCGCCCGTCGAGCCAGCGGGAGTAGTTCTCGACGCCGTGGCAGAAGCCCATCTCGGAGAGCATCTCCACGTCGTACATGGTGCGCTGCTCGATCCGCTGCGCCTCGAGCAGCTTGCCTTCCTTGCGAAACCACGCGATCCGCTCCTCGAGCTCCGCTCGAATTCCCTCCACGGCCTTGCAGATTCGATCCTGTGTAGAGACGTAGTGGCTGCTCGGATAGATCAGCGCCCGGCGCGGGCGCGCCAGCACGCGCCCCCGTAGCGGATCGATCTCGGTGATCCCTTCGATCTCGTCCCCGAAGAACTCGATCCGCAGCGCGCGTTCGTCTTCGTAGGCCGGAAACACCTCGACCACGTCCCCGCGCACGCGGAAGGTACCGCGATGAAAGTCGTAGTCGTTGCGCGTGTAGAGCATGTCCACGAGCTTGCGCAGGAAGTCGTCACGGCTCTGGGCCATACCCGCTTCGAGAAAGGCGTGCATCTCGCCGTAGCTCTCCGGCGAACCGAGGCCGTAGATGCACGAGACACTCGCGACCACGATCACATCGCGCCGTGTCAGCACGGAGCGAGTCGCCGAGTGGCGCAGCTTGTCGATCTCGTCGTTGATCGAGGCATCCTTCTCGATGAAGGTATCGGTCGTCGGCAGATAGGCTTCGGGTTGATAGTAGTCGTAGTACGAAACGAAGTACTCGACCGCGTTGCTCGGGAAGAGCTTCTTGAACTCGCCATAGAGCTGTGCGGCCAGGGTCTTGTTCGGAGCCATCACGAGGGTCGGGCGCTGTATGCGCTCGATTACCCACGACATGGTCGCGGTCTTGCCGCTGCCGGTGATCCCGAGCAAGGTCTGGTGGCGCTGTCCGCTCTGGATCCCCTCGGCCAGCTCTGAGATGGCGCGCGGCTGATCGCCCTGCGGACGGAACTCGCTCTCGACCGCCAGCTCAGGCACGACGCCAGCGGGGTCCTTCGGGCCCGTCCTCGATCTCGATGCCCTCGGCTCGAAGCTGGTCCCGGATCTCGTCGGCACGGGCGAAGTCGCGCTGTGCGCGGGCCTGCTGGCGTTCGGCCATCAGCGCGTCGATGCGCGCGTCGCTCTCCTGCACCTCGGGTTGGGCATCGGCCAAGCCAAGCGCCAGCACCGCGTCGAACTCCCGAAGCAGCTGCTGCTTCTCGCGGCTGCCGAGCTCGCGCGATCGAACCACCTCCCACAACACCGCCAAGGCCTGCGGGGTGTTGAGATCATCGGCGAGAGCAGAGCGGAAGCGCTCGGACAGCTCGCCAACGACTGCCGCTCCCCTCGATTCACCGCCCTGCCCGGCTTCCGCGGCGGCTTCCGCGGCGACCTCTACGGCGTGCCGACGCAGCCGAGCGTAGGCCGCCCGCGCCCCCTCGAGCGCGTCGGAGGTGAAGCTGGTCTGCTGGCGATAGTGGGTGTTCAGCAGGAAGTAGCGCAGCACGAGCGGATCAACCTGCTTGGCCTCGAGGTCGTCGAGTACGATCGTGTTTCCCTTGGACTTCGAGATCTTCTCGCCGTCCATCATCAGCCAACCGTTGTGCATCCAGAAACGCACGCACGGCCTCACCCCGGTGGCGAGCTCGGTCTGCACGATCTCGTTCGTATGATGGACCGGGATGTGGTCGACCCCTCCCGTGTGAATGTCGAAGGGAACACCTAGATGCTTCTCGGCCATGGCCGAGCACTCGATGTGCCAGCCGGGGAAGCCCCGCCCCCAGGGACTCGGCCACTCCATCTGGCGTCTGGGCCCGTCGCTCGGCGACAGCTTCCAGAGCGCGAAGTCGGCCGGGTTGCGCTTGGCCTGGGCCTGCTCGATGCGGTCCTGCGCTTGCTGGGCCTCGAGGTCGACGTTCTGGAGCAGCTCGCCGTAGTGCGGCGCCGTCGACGTGTCGAAGTAGATGCCATCCGAGATCGCATAGGTGGCGCCTCGCGCTTCGAGGCGCTGGATCATCTCGATCTGTTCCGCGATGTGGTCGGTCGCCCTGGCCCAGACATCCGGGGGCTCGACGTGAAGCTTCGCGAGGTCGTCCTTGAAGATGCGTGTGAACCGGTCAGCGATCTCCCATACGGATTCGCCGCTCCTCTGGGCCGCCAGCTCCATCTTGTCGGCCCCGGCGTCCGCGTCGTCCGTCAGGTGCCCCACGTCGGTGACGTTGATGACGTGCCGCACCTCGAACCCGAAGGCGCGCAAGGTGCGCTTGAGCACGTCTGCGAAGACGTACGCCCGCATGTTCCCGATGTGCTGGTGGCTGTAGACGGTGGGGCCGCAGCTGTAGATGCGGACGCGGCCGGCTTCGAGCGGCTCGAACGCCTGCTTCTTGCGGCCGAGAGCATTGTAGAACTGCAGCGTACTCATTCCGAACTCTCCAGCAGCACCACCGCCTGCGCGGCGATCCCTTCTGCGCGACCGATCGAGCCGAGCCCGTCCGTGCTCTTGAGCTTGATGTTGACCCGTGCGCGCTCGATCTTCAGCTGATCGGCCAGGCCAACACACAGGCGCTCGACGTGCGCCGCAAGCCGGGGCTCCTGCGCGACGATCGTCGTATCCACGTTCCCGATCCGCCAGCCTGCGTGTCGCATGCGCTCGAGGATCGGCGCCAAGAGTACCGCCCCCGAGGCGCCCTTCCACTCGGGCTCGGACGAAGGGAAGTAGCGGCCCAGATCACCGATTCCGAGCGCACCGAGCAGCGCGTCCGCGACCGCGTGCGCGACGACATCTGCATCCGAATGCCCGTCGAGTCCGCGCGCGTGGGGGACGTCGACTCCGGCGAGGATCAGCGGTCGCCCCTCGACCAGCCGGTGGACGTCGAAGCCCTGACCCACCCGAAAGCCGCTCAAGCGAGCACCCGCCGCTGCGAGGGGATACCAGGTGCAAGCTGATCACGCATGCGTTCGAGATCCTGAGGAGTCGTGAGCTTCACGTTCTCGGCCCGCCCCTCGCAAGTGACCACGACGGCCCCGAGCCGCTCGACCAGCGAGGAGCAGTCCGTACCCTCGAAGCCATCTCGCTCCGCTTGCTCGAGTGCCTCCCGCAACAGGTCGATGCGAAACGCTTGCGGTGTCAGTGCGCGCTTGAAGTTCGCGCGGTCTGGCGTCTTGAGCACACGGCCGTCGGACACCTCCTTCAGAGTGTCCGTGACCGCAATGACCGGCAGCGCGGCTCCGCTCGCGAGTGCGGCACGCAGCACCCGCTCGGCATCTTCGGGCTTCACCAGGCACCGCGCTGCATCGTGCACCAGCACCCAGTCGAGCTCGGGCGCGCGAGCGACCAGGGCGTCCAATCCGTGCGCGACCGACTGCTGTCGCGTCGCTCCCCCGCGCACTGCATCGAGCAGTTGGGCCGGGCCCGCCCACTCGAGGCGGAGCGCAGTGAGAACTTCTTCCGCTCCCGGACCTACGACGGGCAGCACATGGGAGATGCAGCGCGCCCTCGCCAGCGCGAGCGCGCTATGAGCCAGCACGCTCCGACCGCCGATCTCGACGTGCGCCTTGGGTCGCGATTCTCCTAGCCGCTCGCCGCGGCCCGCAGCGAGCACGAGTACACCAGCCTGCATGGGCTCCCACTATAGCGACGGAAAGTCGTGCCCGGAGAAGCATGGGCGAGGGCCCCGAACTCGGCACGCCGCAAACCGATCGAGGTGACTTTTTGGGACAGGAGCTCACTTTCCAGCCGTGTCCACCGGGACCGTCCGGGAATCGCGCCGGACACGCGCAGCAGCCTGTCGGAGGGCATCGCGGGGAACCCGCAACTTACCGTAGTAGGGCCTTGATCTCCGCGAGGACCTCGGGAACCGCCCGCTCCTGCACGGCGGCCAGCTCCTCCGCGACCAGGGTACGCGCACTGTCGAGTACCTTGTGCTCCCCGAAGGAGAGCTCCTTGTCGCGTTGCAGCAGCATCAGATCGCGCACGACCTCGGCGACACCGAAGATCGACTCCGTCTTGATACGGTCCTGGAATTCTCGAAACTGGCGGATCCAGGTCTGACCACGGGCCCCGCGTCCACGGCGCTTCGTGCGGAGAATTTCCCATATTTTCTCCGCTTCTTCGGCTTTCACGAGGGGGCGGAGACCGACTTCGGCCAGCTTCGCGATCGGGATCCAGATGCAGGCGCCACTGGTCATGCGCAACACCAGGAACTCGCACACCTGGCCGCCGATCTCGCGCTGCCCGAACTCCTCGATCAGGGCAACTCCGTAGCCCGGGTAGACCGCACGCTGTCCGACACAGGCCTTCCAACGCTCCGCCTCTGCCAGGAGCTGCTCCGGTCGGATCGCGGGTGGCTCGCTTCCGTCTGCGTCGATACTGCGGTCGGCACGCTTGTCCCCTCGCCGACCGCGACGCGATTCTCGCCGATTTTGCAAGCCTGGTTCCTCCCTGGCGGGAGATCGTATCACGTCCGCTTCCTTGCCACGCAAAGCACCGCCCCGATACACTCCGGTAAGACTAAGGCTGGGTTGTCCCCGCACGCTGATTCCTCGCACCTAGTGGCGAGCGCGGGCCCGCACGCGAGGTTCAGCGGCCCGGCCTTGGAGGAGATTTCTGCATGCACGGCACCCGTACTGTTGCCCTACCCTGCCTATTCGCATTGCTGTCGAGTTCGTACCTGGCGCTAGCAGACGAGGAGTCGCCCTTCTCGGCGACGGCTACGCGCACTCCGGAGCTCGACTTGGTCGCAGACGCGAGCACTCCCGAAGCCGAAGTCGAACAGGACGACATCGCTCAGGATGATGCGCGCACGGTTCTCGCCGAGGTTCCTGACATCGAGAGTCAGATCACACTCGATGAAGCAATTCAGCTAGCATTAAGGAACAATCTTGACATCGAGATCGCGCGCACGGTACCGGCTGTCGCGGAAACGGCGATCAAGCAGGCCGAGGGTGCATTCGATCCAGTCGGCAACGCCCGGTACATCTTCTCGCACGGCGAGGAGCCCACGGCCAACAGCCTCAACAGCGCCGACAACATCGCCTCGGACAACTGGGACTACGGGGGCGGCATCTCGGGCATCCTGCCCTTCGGGCTCCAGTACTCGACCACCACGGGCGTCGATCGCCAGGAGACCAATCAAACGATCGCCCTGCTCGACCGCCGCTTCGTGGCGCGTTGGAATGCCGACGTCATGCTGCCGCTCATGCGGGACTTCCGCGTGAATCAGGCCAACATGACCTTGCGCCGCACGCGTCTATCGCGCGACATGTCCGTAGACGACTTCCGCACGCAGCTCACTCAGATCGTGGCAACGGTCGAGGATCTGTACTGGGATCTCGCAGCTCGACGTGCGGCGGTCAACGTCGCGACGAAGAGCCTGAAGACGGCCAAGGATCTTCTCGAGCAGACCATCGTCCAGGAGGAGGTCGGCGTAGTCTCACGCGTCGCGGTCGTCCAGGCGCGCGCGGGTGTGGCCGAGCGCGAGGTCAACCTGATTCGGGCGGAGAACGCCAAGGAGAACGCCCACGATCTGCTGCTCGATGCGCTGCTGGCGCCCTCGGCGGCCGTGTTCGAGGATCGAGAGCTCATTCCCCGCCCGCCCCAGTTCGCGGACTACCCGGTCGACCTGGCTGTCTCGATTCAGCGCGCGCTGCAGAACCGTCCCGAGATCGAGAAGCAGAAGACCGCCGTCGAGATGGCCGAGATGGAAGTGGACCTCGCCGACAACCAGGCGAAGCCACGAGTCGATCTGGTCGCCAGCTACGGAACCGCGGGACAGGCGGGCCGCATCGACCAGAACAGCGTCCAGAATGCGGCCTTGAGGTCGTTCGATCGAAACAACCTCGGGCAGCCCGTCGATGAGATGGGCAACCCGCTCTCACAGGCACAGATCGACGCGGCGACGAGCGCACTCGTCTCGAGTATCCCGATCAAGAAGAACGGCCGGGATTCGTTCGACGACTTCTTCAGAGCCGGGGGCGAGCGGTCCTTCTCCGCCGGTGTCCAGGTCGAGGTCCCGTTCTTCAACCGCACCGGTAAGGGAGCTGCGTCACAGCGCAGGATCGAAGCACGCCGTGCCCGCGCCAATGTGCGCAAGCAGGAGCAGCTGGTCGTGCGCGAGGTGCGCCAGGCAGTCCGTTCGGTCGAGTCGGCAGCAAAGTCCGTACGTGCCACCGAGCGTCGCCGAGCGGCTGCGATGGAGTCGCTGCGCGCAGAGCAAGAGCGCCTGCGCCTCGGCGACTCGACGCCGTTCCAGGTGCTGGAGTTCGACTCCGACCTGGCCGAAGCCGAGGGCCAGGTCATCGAGGCGTTGCGCGGCTACGAGAACGCGATCACCGCGCTCGAGCGCGTTCAGGGTACTTTGCTCGAGAAGCGCCGGATCGAGATCGACGACGAGCTGGATCGCTGACCACTGAAAGCGTGGCGAATCTGCCCCGAGCGTCCAATGCGACTAAGCGTGCGTGCGGGTGACTGCGAGTATTTCCCCTCAGTCGCCCGCACGATGCCGCTCTCCTGAAAGCCCTGCTTCCACTGCTGTTTCCGGGCCGCACTGCTTTTGGTACTTCTCTCTTCGAACCGAGGGGCGGACGGATCCGCCCCGGAGAGGTGAGTACGGCGATGAGTCTTTGGAAGCTCCGCGGCTCCGCGGATGATGATGGGAGCAGTTCACGCCAGCAGCCGTTGACGGGACCGACCCCCACGGCTGCCCCCCCACCGATCGCTCCTTCACCGCCAATCCGCACTCAAAAGGGGGGAAGTGCTCCGATGGCAAATATTGGCAAGTCGATCAGCATCAAGGGCGATGTCGTTGGCGATGAGGACACGGTCATCGAGGGCCGAGTCGAAGGACGCATCGAGCTCAAGAACCATCACCTCACGGTCGGACCCAACGGGGACGTCGCGGGTGAGATCGGGGCCAAGCAGGTCACGATCGTGGGCCGAGTCACTGGGAACATCACGGCAGCAGAGCGGGTCGAAGTCTGCGACTCGGGACGGCTGGACGGCGACATCGTGGCTCCGCGCCTGCTCGTGCAGGAAGGCGCCCAGGTCAACGGCAACGTGACCATGAAGGCCGTCGGCTCGAGCACTGCCCTGAGCAAGAAGCCAGACGATCGGCGCGCAATTCCGAATTCCGCGGGACGCACGCCCGAAGCCCAGCTCTAGGCACTCCCGCGTACCCGGGTAGGGTTCTCTTCGAGCCCAGCGCCCGGCTGCGGCGCAGTCCTACTGGCTGCGCAGAGGTCCAGACTTGACCGAAGAGGCCCAGGCGCCCGATCGGATCGGAACGCCTGGGCCCTTGGAGGTGTGGGGGGAGCCGGGAGAATGCGGCCACTCCCCCCACGACACCTTCTGGTCATCCTCGGTAGGTGCCCCCAACCAACTGGCCGGAGGCTTTTCAGTCTTTGCCGTGCCTAAACTCCAGGCAGAACAGGGCAAAGTCCAAATCAACCCACAGCAGCTCCCGACGGATTCGGACGCTCAGAGGCGGCAGCTCAGCCCTCCGCAGCTGCGGGCCGTGCCACAGGGCTGGTCATGCCGCCGCTGCTCGGTGGCCTTCCCGCCAGCTCGTCGGCCATGGCCGTCGCTCCGATGCGACCCAAGCCATCGTACGCATGCATGCCGTGCTCTGCGAGATCGAGTCCTTCGGCTTCCTCCTCGGCAGTCACGCGGATTCCGCTGATTGCCTTGAGGGCTCCGAAGATGACGACGGCATTCACGGCCGCGAAGCCACCGTACGCCAAGACTCCAACCGCCTGAATGCCGAGCTGCTTCAGGCTCGCCATCTCGCCGAAGATCCCGACCGCGAGCGTTCCCCAGATCCCGCAGGCCAGATGCACGGAGATCGCGCCCACGGGATCGTCGATCTTGACGCGGTCGAAGAAGACGACCGAGAACACGACGATAGCGCCCGCAATCACTCCGATGAGGATCGAGCTCCACATCGCCATCTGATCTGCGCCTGCGGTGATACCGACCAGGCCGGCCAAGATCCCGTTGAGCGCCATCGAGAGGTCTGGCTTACCGAAGTAGAACTGCGACACGACCATCGCGCCCAACCCTCCCGCCGCGGCGGCGAGGCTCGTGGTCACGAGGGTGAGCGAGACGAGTGCAGGATCCGCAGAGAGCACAGAGCCTCCGTTGAATCCGAACCATCCCAGCCACAGGAGAAACACTCCGATCGCCGCGAGTGGCAAGCTGCTGCCCGGGATGGGAGAGAGCTTGCCCTTGTTGTACTTGCCGATACGTGGCCCGAGCAACGCGGCTCCGACCAGAGCTCCCCAGCCACCCACCGAATGCACCAGGGTCGAGCCTGCGAAATCGTAGAACCCGAGCCCGTCCAGAAAGCCTCCACCCCACTTCCACGATCCAGCGATCGTGTAGGTCAAGGTGACGAAGACGATGCTGAACAGCATGAAGGCAGATAGCTTGATCCGCTCGGCCACGGCTCCCGAGACGATCGTGGCACAGGTGGCTGCGAACATCGCCTGGAAGAGGAAGTCCGTCCAGTACGTGTAGCCACCGCTCGCATAGTCCGGAGTCATCCCGTTCTCGGGCGGAGTGAGTCCGAAGCCGGCGAATCCGAGCACCCCTGGGATCAGGTTGAACTCTCCCGGGTACATCAGGTTGAAGCCGATCAACGCGTACATGACGATGCTCATGCACACGATGAAGGTGTTCTTGAAGAGAATGTTGACCGTGTTCTTGGCACGCGTGAGCCCGCTCTCCAGGGTGGCAAAGCCCAGATGCATGATGAACACGAGCCCTGCAGCGATCATCAACCACAGGTTGTTCGCCGTGAACTGGCCCACCGTGACCACGGTCTCTTCCTCTGCCAACGCCAGCCCCGGTAGCACCGCTAGCCCCATCAATACGGCCGCTGTTGCCGCTACGGCGCTCCGCACGAGCCTCATGCCGCTCTCTCCCTGCATCGCTGTCCCTCCCTACATGACAATTCCGTAGGAGCCTGCCCTCGATCGGCGCTAGGCTCGGGGGGGGACAGAGCAAGCGGCATGCCAGTTCGTCAAAAGTCCTGTGCTGCGCAGAGAAGAGCGCAGCATGATACCGAGCGCTGACAATGACCACTTTCTAGGCTCGAATGCCTAGCACCTAATCAATCAGAGCCATGAGATGGATTTTCCCCTCACGTCGCTCAGGCAGATGCGGGCTTCCAGCGCTCCTGGATCGCCAGTAGGAGCGCACTCGCCACGTAGATGCTCGAGTAGGTCCCGACCACGATCCCGACCAGCATGGCGATCGCGAAATCGCGAATCACGGGACCACCCAGCACCAGGAGCGCCACGACGACGAGCAACGTCGTAAACGAGGTCAGCAGCGATCGCGACAGGGTCTGGTTGACGCTCTGGTTGATCACATCACTCAGCTGCGTCGAGCCGCGGCGCTCGACGTTCTCACGGATGCGGTCGTACACCACGATCGTGTCGTTCAGCGAGTAGCCGAGCACCGCAAGAATCGCCGCGAGCACCTGCAGATTGAACTCCAGCTGGAAGATCACGAAGAATCCAGCCGTGATGGTGATGTCGTGCAGCAGGGCCGCCACGGCCCCCGGTGCGTAGCGCATATCGAAGCGCAGCGCGATGTAGCCGAGAATCAGCACGCCCACGATGAATACTGCGAGAAAACCCTGCCGGGTCAGCTCGTCCCCCACCCGCGGCCCGATCTGCTCGATGCGGTTGACGGATGCCTTCTTGCCGACGGTGGCCTCCAGGCTCGCGAGGACCTGGTCGATCAACCGGCTCGCTCCCGGCGAGACTGCCGCTGCGGCCGCCGCGCCCGCGGTCGAGTCGGCGACTTGGGAGGGCTCATTCTCCGCCTCTGGCACCTCGGCTGACGACGATCCCTCCGCGTCGCCAGCCGGCGGCGAATCCGCACCCGCAGCTGCCGATTCGCCCTCAGGCGCCGTTTCTGAGACGTTCTCTGGATCGGACTCCGCTTCGTCTTCGGAGCCGGACGACGCAGCCACCTGCGGCTCCTGGGAAGAATCTTGGGATGTGGACTCGCCGCTCTGCGCGGTGCCCTGCTCGCTCGCCGCCACAACTCCTGAAGCCTGCGAAATCGCAGCGTTGCCTGCGGGTGCGGCCCCGGGTTGAGAAGCCTCCTCCTCGGACACCTTGAGGCTGATCTGGAAGGCATTCTCCGCCGGGTCGCCGATCCGCACGACCGAGGCATCGGGATAGCCGAGATCCGCCATCGCCGAACGGACGAGCCCGGCCTCGACTGCGTTGGGCTCCGCGTCCGCGAAGGCGACCTCGATCACCGTGCCACCAGCGAACTCGATGCCGAGCTTGAAGCCACCCCAGACGAACCACATGACGGCAGACAACGCGATCGCGCCGAGCGAGAGCGCGGCGCAAAGGGGGGCCCGCCTGAGAAAGTCGATGTTCGTTTCTGCGGGAATGAGTTCCATTAGATCCTCAGACGTTGAGAGCCGCCCGCGAGCAGCAGGTCGAACAGCAGGCGCGTGACCACCAGCGCACAGAACACGCTGGAGACGATTCCGATCACGAGCGTTACGCCGAAGCCCTGAACCGGCCCGTGACCCACGTAGTAGAGAACCACCGCAGCAATCAGGGTGGTGATGTTCGCGTCCAGAATCGTGAGGCGGGAGCGATTGAAGCCAATCTGAACGGCGTTACGCACCGCTCGGCCCGACCGAAGCTCCTCGCGAATCCGCTCGAAGATGATGACGTTCGCATCGACCGCCATACCCACGGTGAGCAGCAACCCCGCAATCCCCGGCAAGGTCAGAGTCGCCCGGAAGGAGCTCATCACCGCGAAGACGATCACCAAGTTGAGCACCAATGCGATGTTCGCCAGCAACCCCGAAGTACGGTAGTACACCCACATGAAGACGACGACGAGTAGCGCCCCCACGATGATGGATCGCGTACCCGCGTCGATCGAGTCCTTGCCGAGCGAAGGGCCGATCGTACGCTCCTCTTCGATCTCGGGCTTGATGGGGAGCGCACCCGCGCGCAGCTGGACGGCCAACGTACGCGCTTCCTGCGGCGTGAAGTTTCCCTCGATCTGGCCACGCTGTCCGATGCGGCTGCGGATCTCCGGCGCCGAGATCACGTCACCATCCTTGATGATCGCCATCCGCGAGCCGACGTTGTCACCGGTGAAGTCCCGAAACTTCTTCGTTCCCTCGGCACCCCAGACGAACGTAACCACCGGTAGCCCCGTGCGGTCGTAGTCGGTTCCCGCATCGGCAAGCTCTCCACCGGTGAGCAGCGCGCGGCTGGGTACCAAGAGTGCCTCGGTGACGTTGCCGCTCTTGTCCTTCTCCTCGACGATCTGCGCATCGGCCGGAAGCCCGTCCGGGTACGCGGCCTCGAGAACCTCACGATTCGGTGCTGAATCGAGCACCTTCTTGAACTCGAGCAGGGTGACGTCCGAGATCAGCTCCAGCGCACGCTGGCGGTCGTCGAAATCGGTACCCGGCATCTGGACCAGCACACGCTCCTCGCCCTGCTTGGCGATGATCGGCTCGACGAAGCCACCTTCGGTCAGCCGCTCCTGGTAGACCTCGATCGCCTGATCGACATTCAGTGCCACCAAGTCGCGTACGCCACTTCTCGAAAGCACCATGCGCTGACACAGGCCGTCCTCTTCGAGCGACCAGCGTGGAAAGCGGGTATCGACCACGTCTTCGAGCGCGGGCAGCGATGCATCGCAGATACGCAGTGAGTTCGCGCCCTCGACGCGTTCCGGCGAGCCGACGTTGAGACCCTCCTCGCTGCGGATCTCCTCGAAGGAATCGAGCACGAGCTGGATCTGATTCTGGATCGCATCCTCGGGCTTGATCCTCAGCAGCCAGTAGATCCCACCTTGCAGGTCCAGGCCGAGGTTGACCGCCTGATCCGGAATCAGATCGCTCCCCAAGCGCACGTCCTTGCTGACGAGGCTCGGGAGGCACAGGAACACCATGAACAGCGAAATCAAGCCGACTAGAATGGCTCGCCCGCGCAGGGTCATGCCTTGTCCTCCGACGAGCTGGCCCGGCCGCCGCTGGCATCCGCGCTTCCGGCGATGGCCGCTCGGTTCACTTTCACCCTGACTCGGTCTGCGATCTCGACGGTGACGATGTCGTCGGCCAGACCGGTGATCTTTCCATGCAGGCCGCCCGACGTGACGATCTGATCGCCCTTCTTGAGGGAGTCACGCATCTCACGCTGCCTCTTCTCCTGCTGCTGCTGAGGTCGAATCACGAAGGCGTAGAACACCAACATGAAGGCTCCCAGCAGTAGGAACACGCCGAGGGGGCTACCCTGCCCGCCCCCTCCGGCCTGCGCCAGCTGAATCAACGCCGGGAAACTCACCTGTTCACCCTGAAGCTGCTACGCAATGTCAATTCCATTCGACTGGCCCCGATCCCCGAACTGGCCTCGATCCCCACCGATCCACCGGCCCCGATTCCCGAACTGGCCCCGATCGCCGCACCACGCGAAGATCGAATGCCCCGGTCGACTCGCGGCCCATCGAGCTCCTCGCCCCGGAATCCGCGCGACATCACCTCGCCAGCGAGGCGTCGAAACCACCACGGCGCTGACAGACTCTGGCACCTCGGGCCGTCACCGGCACGCCGACCGGCAGCCCGTCTCTCGTCTCGCTCGCACCTTGCGGGGTCCCCCCCCCGGCCAGCTCGCAGGGCGAATCCCCGATGAATCCACCCACTGCGCGGCCCAGGGAGTCCCGAACGTCGCCTACGGAGCCGCTCTCCGCCAGACTTCGCCAGGCCTGACACGAATTGGAGCTCGAGTCCGGAGGGCTGGTCGGCGGGCAACTCGTCGGGCCGTGACGCAGAAGGGGCATCTCTCGGCGCAGAGCGCCCGTGTTGTCGCAGAGAATGCTGCGCGAGTCAAACTCCCGGCACCGCTACGCAGCCACCACCGCCCCAAGCGAGAAGAACGACGGCCCGCGAGCTGTCCGCCGCGGGCCGCTTCCGGGACAGGTCGCAGCTAGTACCGATAGTGATCTGGCTTGTAGGGCCCTTCGATCGTGATCCCCAGGTACTCCGCCTGCTCGGGAGTCAGCCGTGTGAGCCTGACGCCCAGTTGATCCAGGTGGAGCCGCGCCACCTCTTCGTCGAGCGTCTTGGGCAGCATGTATACCTTCCGCTCGTAGGTGCCCTTGTCGCGGTTCTCCCAGAGCTCGATCTGCGCCAGCACCTGGTTGGTGAAGGACGCGGACATGACGAAGCTCGGGTGTCCGGTGGCACAGCCGAGATTGAGCAGCCGCCCCTCGGCCAGAACCAGGATGCAGTGACCGTCAGGGAAGATCCACTGATGGTACTGCGGCTTGACCTCGACACACTTGATCCCGGGAACCGCCTTGAGGCCGGCCATGTCGATCTCGTTGTCGAAGTGCCCGATGTTCCCCACGATCGCGCCATCCTTCATCGCCTGCATGTGCTCGACGCGGATGACATCCTTGTTTCCCGTAGTCGTGATGAAGATGTCGCCTTCGCTGACGATGTCTTCGAGCGGCACGACCTGGAATCCTTCCATCGCCGCCTGGAGCGCGCAGATCGGGTCGATCTCGGTCACCACCACGCGCGATCCCTGACCGCGGAGCGCCTGGGCGCACCCCTTGCCAACCTCGCCAAAGCCGCAGACCACCGCGATCTTGCCACCGAGCATGACATCGGTCGCGCGTGCGAGCCCATCGGGCAGCGAGTGCCGACAACCGTAGATGTTGTCGAACTTGCTCTTCGTGACCGAGTCGTTGACGTTGATCGCCGAGAACAGCAACGTGCCCGCCTTCTCCATCTGGTAGAGCCGGTGGACGCCCGTGGTCGTCTCCTCGCTGACCCCGATGACCTCCGGTGCGACGCGCGTCCAGCAGCTCGCATCCGCTTCGGAGACCTGACGCAGCTGCTGCAGGATGACGCCCCATTCCTCGGGCTCGCTCGAGGGATTGAACTGCGGGATCGATCCGGCTCGCTCGAACTCGAGTCCCTTGTGGATCAGCAGGGTCGCGTCCCCGCCGTCGTCCACCAGCATGTGCGGACCCGAGCCATCGGGCCAGGTCAGGCAGCGGAAGGTACAGTCCCAGTACTCGGGGAGCGTCTCGCCCTTCCAGGCGAACACGGCTGGCCCCTGCGGGTTCTGCGGCGTGCCGGTTCGCCCGACCGCGACGGCCGCTGCGGCGTGGTCCTGGGTCGAGAAGATGTTGCAGCTCGCCCAGCGCACATCGGCGCCGAGGTCTACCAGAGTCTCGATCAACACGGCAGTCTGCACCGTCATGTGCAGACTGCCCGCGATGCGCGCTCCCGCGAGTGGACGCCGCTTGGCATAGCGCTGACGCAGCGCCATCAGGCCCGGCATTTCCTTCTCTGCGAGCTCGATCTCCTTGCGTCCCCACTCCGCCAGATCGAGATCCGCAACTTCGTATCGATCGGTCTTTGCGCGTGCCTTCATGGCGCCTCCTAAAGCCCGAACTCGCGACGTAGCTCGTCGGCCTTGTTGGTTTGCTCCCAGGTAAAGTCCGGGTCGGTGCGGCCGAAATGGCCGTGGGCAGCGGTCTTCGAGTAGATCGGACGCCGAAGATCCAACGAATCGATGATGCCCTTCGGAGTCAAGTCGAAGTACTTGTCGACGGCCTTCTCGATCCGGTCCTCTTCCACCTTGCCGGTTCCGAACGTGTCTACTCGGATGGATACTGGACGAGCAACACCGATCGCGTACGAGAGCTGCACCTCCGCCCGGGTCGCGGCGCCAGCCGCGACCAGATTCTTGGCCACCCAACGACTCGCGTAGGCAGCAGAACGATCCACCTTCGAGGGATCCTTACCCGAGAAGGCCCCACCTCCGTGGCGCCCCATGCCGCCATACGTATCGACGATGATCTTGCGGCCGGTGAGTCCCGCATCCGCCGCCGGCCCTCCGAGCACGAAGCGACCCGTCGGATTCACGTAGATGTTGGTGTTCGCGTCGACCAGCTCTGCGGGCACGACCTCGTGGATGATCTCGGAGAGGACCTTCCGCTTGAGCTCGTCGTACTCGACGTCGGGCGAGTGCTGGGTTGAGAAGACGATCGCATCAACGCGCCGTG
Organism: Pseudomonadota bacterium; assembly: GCA_003247575.1. Taxonomy (GTDB): domain Bacteria; phylum Myxococcota_A; class UBA9160; order SZUA-336; family SZUA-336; genus SZUA-336. The sequence goes on along the minus strand of QJZC01000005.1, from coordinate 23,419 downwards.
GACGTCCGTCCTCTTGGTACTCGACGGTGACCTGCGACTTGGCATCGGGCCGCAGGAAGTCCAGCTTGCCCGAGAAGCGGAGCTCGGCATGCCGATGCACGAGCTTGTGCGCCAGCATAATGGGCAGCGGCATCAGCTCCGGGGTCTCGTCGCAGGCGAAGCCGAACATGAGGCCCTGGTCGCCCGCACCCTGCTCCTTGAAAAGACCTTCGCCCTCGGACACGCCCTGAGAGATGTCGGGCGACTGCCGCTCCAGGGCGATCAGCACACCACAGTTGGCGCCATCGATTCCCATCGCAGCGTCGTCGTACCCGATCTCGAGAATGGCCCGCCGCACGATGTCGGCTACGGATGGGTCGGCCTTGCTGGTGATCTCGCCAGCGACGACCACGAATCCCGTCTTGACCAGGGTCTCGCATGCGACGCGACTGTAGGGATCCCCCTCCAGATACGCATCTAGCACGGAGTCGGAGATGTGATCACAGAGTTTGTCTGGGTGCCCCATCGACACCGATTCAGAGGTAAAGAGCCTACGGGCCATGTATGGATTCTCCTGAGACGGCGCCGGAGCACCCGGCAGCCGAGAGCACTCTAACGGCTCGGCAGCATCCCCTCAAACTCTGCCGGGAACCGACGCAGCATGTGTTCTTCGACGTGGGCCCTGATCTCGGCAGCACTGGGCAGCCGCAGGACCTCCTCCAGGAGGACCCGCGCCTCGCTGAGCGAGGTCTCCCGTAGGATCTTCTTGAGCAAGGGGATCGAGAAGGGAGCCATGGACAGCTGCCCGACGCCTAGGGCCGTTAGGATCCAGCAGTGCAGGGGATCTCCCGCCATCTCCCCGCACATGCCCACCTCGATGCCGGCCCGTCGACCCGCCTGGCAGACCGAGCGGATCAGGCGCAGATTGGCGGGATGCAGCGGCTCGTAGAGGTACGAGACATGCTCGTTGCCCCGATCGACCGCCAGGGTGTACTGGAGCAGATCGTTGGTCCCGATCGAGATGAAGTCCACCCTGGGCGCCAGGATGTCGGCGATCAGCGCGGCGGCGGGCGTCTCGACCATGATTCCCAGCTCGACCCGGCTCGCGACCGGCTCGCCCGCCCGCTCGAGATCCTCACGCACCTCCGAGAGCACCTGGCGCGCAAAGTCGACCTCGCTCGACGAGGCCACCATCGGCAGCAGAATCTTGAGATTCCCGGCCACACTGGCGCGCAGGAGCGCCCGCAGCTGAACGCGGAAGATCGCTGGGCGGCTCATCGACATGCGCACCCCGCGGAGTCCGAGAGCGGGATTCGGCTCGTCGCCCCCGCGGATCCCGATCGGCAGCTTGTCCCCACCGAGATCCAGGGTCCGGATCACCGCCGAGTACGGAGCGACCGCACCGAGGATCTCCATATATGCATCGACCTGCTCGTCCTCGTCGGGGAGGTCGACGCGGTTCATGAACAGGAACTCCGTTCGATACAGTCCGATGCCTTCGGCACCGTACTCGAGCGCGTGCGGGATCTCGAGGGGTTGCTCGACGTTGGCCAGAGTGCGGATGCGAACACCGTCGCGCGTCTCTGCGGGCAGGTCGGCGTAGCGCAGCAGCTGGCGGTCGAGCGCCTCGATGTAGAGCCGCCGCTTCTCGAACTCCGCGATCGTGGCATCTTCGGCGTCATCGATCAGGCAGCCAGCATGGCCGTCGACGATCAGGGTGGTGCCATCGGCGATGCTCTGAACGAGATCGGGCAAACCGACCACGGCGGGAATCTCGAGGCTCCGGGCTACGATGGTCACGTGAGAGGTGCGAGAGCCGCCCTCGGTCACGACCGCGAGAACATGTCCCTTGGTGAGCTGTGCGAGCTCTGCCGTGGACAGATCCTCTGCCACTACGATCACACCGATCGGCGCGTTTCGAAGGCCCTCGGGCTCGCGTCCCATCAGACACTGGAGAACGCGCCGCACGACGAAGGCAACGTCACTGCTGCGCTCGCGAATGTACGCATCCGACATCGACTCGAAGAGCATTTCGAGCCTGCGCAGTTCGAGCTGGAGGGCCCACTCTGCATTCAGGCACTCCGAACGGATATTCCGACTCGCATGCTCGAGCAAGGTCGGATCCTTGAGGAACAGGAACTGGGCATCGAAGATGTCGGCGACCAGCCCCGTATCCTTCATGCCCTCGCGAATCGCCTCGAGCCGCTCGCGCGTGTCGCGGAAGGCTCGTTCGAGGCGCTTGACCTCGGCATTGACCTGGTCGGCCGAGATCCGGTACTCCGGAATCACCAGTCGCTCGCGCCGCAGCACGAAGGCGGGCCCGATCGCAATCCCGGGCGAGGCCGGGATTCCGCGGCGCTCCGCGATTCGCGCAAGCTTCACGTGCTCTCTCCAAACTTGCGCTCGATCAGCTCCGTCAGAGCCGACACCGCCTCCGAGGCGTCGTCCCCTTCGGCGACGACCACCACGCGCGTCCCCTTGGAGGCCGCGAGGGTCACCAGGGAAATAATGCTCTTTCCGTTGGCGCAGAGCCCGTCCCGACGCATCGAAACCTCGCAGCGGTAGCCCTCCGCGAGCTTCGCGAATGCCGCTGCAGCGCGCAGGTGCAACCCCAGCTCGTTTTGGATCTGGACCTCCGCCTCGATCCGGCTCACGAGCTTCCCCCTGTCTTCTCGCGTCCAGCCAGCAGGTCGCTCGCCACAGAAATGTTTCGACGCCCGTAGTCACGCGCGATCGCGGCCACCTCGTGAATCGGCAGCTGACGCACGATGCGGCCCACCTTGACCAACATCGGGAGATTCAGTCCGGTAACGACTTCGATGCGCCCTTCCTCGAGAAACGAGAGGCAGAGGTTCGACGGAGTTCCCCCGAACATGTCCACGAGCACCAGGACACCCTCTCCCTGGTCGACTTCGTGGAGCGCCTTCTCGATCTCGGCCCGCATCTCCTCTGGGCGCGTGCCGGGATCCAGCCCGATCGCCGCAAAGTGCTCGGCCTCTCCGATGATCAGACGCAGGGCCTGCAGGAATTCGTGCGCTAGACGGTAGTGAGTGACGATCAGGACCCCAATCATACTTCCCCCTGTCGCGTCGTTCGACCTGTCGCTTCGGACGGCTCGCGCACCTCGGCGCGGCCGTCTGGCTGACGGCCCAGGCTCCTGCGGTCCACGTCCCGATGGGTCAGATTGACGTCGATTTTACGCTCTCCCAGGTAACGTTCCAGGGCACCTGCAATGGCAACCGAACGATGCTGACCTCCCGTGCAGCCGATGGCAATGGTCAGGTAGGCCTTTCCCTCCTCTGCATAGAGGGGCAGCAGAAAGCTCAGAAAGTCGAAGAAACGCTCTAAAAAGGGCCCCGTGCGCGGACTCTCGAGGACATACGCGGCGACCTCGGGGTCGAGGCCGGTGCGCTCGCGCAGGTCCGGCTCGAAGTTCGGGTTGGGCAGAAAGCGCACGTCGAGCAGCAGGTCGGCAACCTCCGGAGCACCGTAGCGGAAGCCGAAGGAGACCACCTCGACCTCGAGGGGAGAGAGCTGGCCGGACGCTCCGTAGCGCCGCTGGATGCGACGCCGGAGCTCGTGAACCGTGAGCTGAGACGTATCGATCACGCACGTCGCGCGCGCGGCAAGCGGAGCCAGAACCTCGCGCTCGCGCGCGACGCCATCGAGAACGACTCCGGCGCGCCGAGTATGAGGGACTTCCCCCGCCGGTGCAGGCCCATGCTCGCGAGCCCGTGAAGCCGCGGCGGGGTGAACGCGCCGTGTCTCGTCGAAGCGCTTCGCGAGAACCTCGTCCGAGGCGTCGAGAAACAGCACGTCCTCGAGCACGCCGGCCGCTTCGAGACGGGCATGGACCTGCTCGAAGGCCTCGAGGAAGCGCCCCGCGCGCGCATCCACCACCACGGCCAGCCGCCGTGGGTCGTGCTCGAACAGCGCGACGAAGCCTTCGAGCATCGCCAGAGGAAGGTTGTCTACACAGTAGAAGTCGAGATCCTCCAGCGCCTTCATCGCCGTCGTGCGCCCCGCCCCGGATAGACCGGAGACCAGCACCAATCGGCGCGGCGCGCTCACGAGGTCCCTCCTTCTCGTAGGGCCGCGTGGATCTTGGCGTCCAATGCCGTCGCAGCAGTGGTACCTGCTTGTCGGCGCCGGTATTCTCGCGCCGCGACCTCTACTAATACTGCAATATTTCTTCCAGGAGCCACGGGTAGCCGCACACAGGGAACCTGCCGCCCCGCGAGCTCGTGGCGCAGGTCGTCGAGTCCGACCCGTTCGACCTCGCCCTTCCCCCAAGGCTCGAGCTCGACGACGAGATCGACGGGAGCCCAGTCCGCCACGCAGTTCGGTCCGAACAGCCCTGGCAAGTGCACGATGCCGATCCCTCGTAGCTCTACGTGGTGCCGCACGAGCTCGGGGCCCTCCCCGATCAGCTCGCCGTGCGGACCGGGCCGAAGCAGGACGACATCGTCGGCAACGAACCGAAAGCCGCGGACCACCAGCTCGACCGCACACTCGCTCTTTCCGATCCCACTCTGCCCAAGCAGCAGAACCCCCACGCCTGCGACCTCGACGAGCGTCCCGTGGACGCGGGTCTCCACGAGCGGAACCGATGGCGGCGGCACCTGTGGCGCGGCCGCTATAGCTTCGACTCCTCCTCCTCCACCGCTCGCACCAGATCGTCCACATCTTCGAGTTCGAGCAGACGTTGGCGGAAACGTTCGTCGCTCAGCACGCGCGACAAACGAGCGAGGGTGAGGAGGTGGGCACTCCCTTCCTTCTTGGGCGCGACCAGCAAGAAGAACAGATGGGTGGGGAGACCATCGATCGACTCGAACGCGACTCCTTCGGGGCTCCGACCGAAACCCAGGACGATTCGATCCAGCGAGTCGAAGCGGGCGTGGGGAATCGCAATTCCGTCTGCCATGGCCGTGCTGCCGAGCTTCTCGCGCTCCATCAGCAGATCGAGCAACTCGGCAGCGGCGATCTCAGAGGTGTGCAACGAGAGTGCATCTGCGAGTTCGCGCAGCACTTCCTTTCGCGTCCGCGCAGCCATGTCCAAAACACAAGCTTCACGGACGAGGACGTCGACCAGCTTCATTGGATGCGCCTCCTCCGGACCACCTTCTCCGGGCGGCGATTCTAGCTGAACCGCTTCCGCGTTGTCGAAGAGAGGATCCCCATCGACTCCCGATACTTGGTCACGGTCCGGCGCGCAATCTTCACGCTCTGCTCGGCAGCCAGGATCTGAGCGATCTTCTGATCCGAGAAGGGCTTCCGCGAGTCCTCCTTGCCGATGATCTCCCGGATCTTCTCTTTGACGCTCTCCGACGCGATCGCGTCCCCATCCGTGGTCTGAATGCTCGAGTTGAAGAAGAACTTCAGCTCGAAGATTCCGTGCGGCGTCTGTACGTACTTGTTGGTGGTCACCCGGCTGACGGTAGACTCGTGCATGCCGATGTCTTCGGCGACATCGCGCAAATTGAGTGGCCGCAGCGCATGCGAACCTCGGTCGAAGAACTCACGCTGGAATCGAATGATGGACTCCATGACCTTGACGATCGTACGCTGTCGCTGATTGATCGATTTGATCATCCAGACCGCGCTGCGCAGACGCTCGCGCACGTACTCGCGGGTCTCCTTGCCCTCGGCACTGCCCCGAGCCAGAACGTCGCGGTACGCGGAGCTCACCTTGAGGCGCGGCATGCCATCGTCATTGAGCACCACGTGGTACTCGTTCCCGACCTTGTGAACGTAGATGTCGGGCGTGATGTAGATGGGATCCTCGGAGCTGTACTGGCGCCCGGGACGCGGCTCGAAGCTGCCGATCACATCCGCGGCGATACTGACCTCTTCGATGGTCACGCCGAGTACCTTCGCGATTCCCCGCAGGTCGCGGCGCTGCAGCAAGTCCATGTGGTCGTCGATGATCGTGAGCACCAACCGATCCGTGATCCCGGCGACACGCGCCTGGACACTCAGGCACTCGGACAGATCGCGCGCCGCGACCCCGACCGGATCGAACTCCTGCACGCGTTCGAGCACCTGCGCCACGCGTTCCGCCGAGGCGCCGAGCGCCTCGGCAATGCCTTCGAGCGTTTCGAGCAGGTATCCGTTCTCGTTGAGATTCCCGACGATCAACGTGGCAATCTCGCGATCCAACCCAGCCAGGTCGGAAAAGCCGAGCTGCCAGTACAGGTGCTCCGTCAGCGAGGTCGTCCGAGAAGCATTGTCCTCGGGCGCTGGGCGATCCATGTCCGCCTGATTGACACTCGTCTGCGGACGCGACTCGAAGTAGTTCTCCCAATCGACGTCCGCCAGCATCTCCTCGGCGGTCGGCTCCGGCGACTCCGCATCGGCCTCTGCTGCGCGCTCCGCAACGGTCGCGTCCACCGGCGTATCGGACTCACTGCGCTCTTCGGGTGCATCTACCGGCGCATCGTCGTCGGCGACCTCTTCGAGAACGGGATTTTCCATGAGCTCTTGCTGGACTTCACTCAGCAGCTCCAGCTGGTTCAGCTGGAGGAGCTTGATCGCCTGCTGCAGCTGTGGCGTCATCACGAGCTGCTGGCTGAGCTTTACGGTCTGTTTGAGCTCTAATGCCATGGGTTACATCCTGAAGTTCTCACCGAGGTAGATCTCGCGAACCTTCGGATCCTCGGTGATGATCTCGGGCGTGCCTTCGCGAATGATCGAGCCGTTCTGGATGATGTACGCGCGATTGCAGATCGACAGGGTCTCGCGCACGTTGTGGTCCGTGATGACGATCCCGATCCCTCGCGCGCACAGGCCTTGCACGATCTTCTGGATCTCGCTCACAGCAATCGGGTCGATGCCGGAGAACGGCTCGTCGAGCAGCAGGAAGCTCGGGTTCAGCACCAGGGCGCGCGTGATCTCGACGCGTCGCCGTTCGCCTCCCGACAGGGTGGACGCCTTCTGGTCGGCCCGCTCGGTCAAACCGAGTTCGCGCAGCAGGACTTGAAGGCGCTCGAATCGCTGCCGGCGCGAGAGAGGCAACGTCTCCAGAATCGCCAGGACATTGTCCTGCACGGTGAGCTTGCGAAAGACGGAGGCCTCCTGCGGCAGATACGTGATGCCCCGCCGGGCGCGCTGATACATGGGAAGCGCACTGATGTCCTCGTTCCCCAGCAGAACTCGACCCTGTGTCGGCTGCACCCGACCGACCATCATGTTGAAGGTGGTGGTCTTGCCCGCGCCATTGGGACCGAGCAGCCCGACCACCTCGGCCGGAGAGACCTCGATCGAAACGTCTCGCACGGCTTCATGGGTGCCGTAGCGCTTATTGAGACGCTCTCCTCGTAGCTTCACGCTCACGGGGCTACGCTCACGGGCCCTTGGCTTCTCGACGAGACCCGTCCGCTGCCGGAGCCGAGCCGTTCGTGTCCAGATCCGGAGCCTGCGCTTCCGACGGTGCGAGGTCGGGAGCTTCCGAAGGGCCAGGCCCCTCGCCCGCCTGCGGAGCTGCCTTCCGATCCTGATCTCGCTCGGGATTCAACACGACCCGTGCGCCGCAGCTGCCCGACAGGCGCGAGGTGCAGAGGTCGAACTCGAGCTGACGACCGGCGATGCTGTTGTCGCCTCGCTTCAGCAGCGCCGGCTGCTCCGGCCAGGCCTCGCTCCCACACGCCTCGGAGCTGAGACAGACGGTGCGGCACTTGGAGTCGTCGAACTCTGCGCGCGTACAGCGGAGTTCCATGTCGCCCTGCACCACGACGACATCCCCATCGGCCACGATGCGCTCGGGACGCCCCTGCGCCCCATCGGGGTAGAACGCATCGAGTACAGAGCAGGTGAGCTGGAGGTCGCCCTGCTTGAGCGTCACCCCTCCACTGAAGCGGATCCGCTCGCCGCCCCCGTCGGCGTCGACGATATCGATCAGGCGCGAGTCGATCTCGAGCGGAGCGTCACTGGACAGATCGAGTCCCAACTTCTCGGCCGAGCGCGTCGACTGCTCCGAGCTGGGGCCACTCTTCTCGCGCTCGCTGGTCGATTCCGCCTTTGCGCGCGCCTCTGCCCGTGCGCGCGGGGCTTTCGCCGGCGCTGCGACGTCGGGCGCCCTTTCTGGAACCTGGGGCGGAACTGGAACCTGGGCCGGAACCTCGGCCACCACGCAGTCGGAGGCCGCAAACACCAGAAGGACGACCAGCGCCAGCGAGCCGCACAGGCCAACTCCAGTTCTCCGACGCGACGAACGCGTGGACGTGATCCAGCCCATCACTGCCGAATCCCCGTGCTCTGCGGCTCCAATACCCTGAGCCGACGCCCAGGAACATCGATCTCCATCCCTTGCCCCTTCAGTGTCCAGTTGCCGCGCTCGACGCTGACAGCCTCGTCGGTCACCAACTTGCGTGAGGTGGGATCGTACCGGACCTCGGAGGTCACGAACTCTTCGCCTGACCCGGTAGAGCCGCGCACGTTCTCGTGCAGAATGAAGTCGTCGCGCTCCAGGTCGAGCTCTGCCCGATCGGCCCGCACCTCGAGTGAGCCGCGACCCGTGTCCTGAAACTCGATCTCCACGTCCTCGAGCACCGCGATGCGCTCTACGGTGCGCACACTCGCACTCGAAGCGCGCACCTCGAACTCGCGCCCACTTCCCCGGTAGCCCTCGAAGCGCACGGAGGCCAGCTCCACCGGAGGAGCCCGAAATCCCTCATCGGAACGCTTCGGGACGTACTCCGAGACAGGACCGCACCCACTCAGCATCAGCAGCCCCCCTGCGATGAGGACGCGGAGGGACGCAGATGGCTGGCAACTCACGCGCGAGTGCACGAGAGTCGCCCGGTCAAGTCTTTTAGCAAATTTCATACCGCCCTAAGATTTGCCCCAAGGTGGGGAGTTTTGCAAGGCGGCTTCGAGATTGGTGGAACGGCCCGCGCTACGAACCGCCGAGCGCCCCGGCGGCGCACCCCGACCTTGCCGATGTCGCCACCGGCCCGGCGTTCAGGAGTCGTCCGAGCTCGACTCTTCGCCCTCGTCTTCCGAGAACTCGCCCTCGTCCAGGTCCTCGGGCGGGCGGGTCGTTCCAAAGAGCGTGTGAAAAGGCTCCCACTGACCCGCGTAGTAGGCAGGCCGGAAAATCAATCGATCCACCAAGAAAGCCACCGGGTATACGACGTAATAGACGATCTTCAGCGGATTGCCGGCACGCGTCGGGTCGTACTCCTGACGAGCCTCCACGCCGCTCGGCGCGCTCAAGCATCCGAATGCGATTCCGAACGCCAGCACGAGGCCGGCACTGCGGCGGCCCATGCGGCGACAGCGAACGACAGCGGCACGAGCGTTGTTTCGAGGATGCATCAGCCAGTCTCCTTTTCAGCCCCGCACATCATACATTCTGAGAGCTCAGATCAGAAGGGGCACCCCTCGGGACTACCCCTCCCGCGGCGGGAGTCTATAGAGTACGCCGGTGGAAACATCTATCGAGCCCAACTGGACCTCTCTCCTGCCTGCGCTCGTGACGATCGTGCTGGCCTTCGCCACCCGGCAAGTCATCGTCGCGCTCCTCGCGGGCATTCTCACCGGCAGCGTCGTGCTGTTCCTGCAGACCGGCACACCGTCGGACCTGAACGCGCTCAGCCGCTTCCTGATTCCGCGCATCGGCTCCTCGAGCTACGCGCAGATCCTGCTGTTGTATCTCTGGTGCCTCGGAGGCCTGATCGGGATCTGGACCAAGACGGGTGCCGCGCTTCACTTCGCAGAACGAGTGCGCCAGCGCTTCGCACACAGCGCTGGAAGCTCGCTCGTCGTCACATGGCTGCTGGGCGTGATCTTCCATCAGGGCGGGACCGTGAGCACGGTGCTGACCGCATCGACCGTCAAGCCCGTCGCCGATGCGAATCGGGTCAGCCACGAGGAGCTGTCGTATGTGGTCGACTCGACTGCCTCTCCGGTGGCCACGTTGATTCCCCTGAATGCCTGGCCAGGCTACGTTGCCGGCCTGGTTGCGGGAACGATCCCGTTGATCCCAGACGAGAGCGCTGGCTTCGACTGGTTCCTGAAGGCGATCCCCTACAACTTCTATAGCTGGATCGCGATCATCTCCACCTTGCTCTTCGCCCTCGGACGCCTGCCCTGGGTCGGTGGGAGCATGCGCCGGGCGATCCTACGCGCGAGAGAGACAGGCGCGCTGGACAGTCCCCACGCGGAACCGATGCTTCCCTCGGACCTGGAGAGATCGTCGGACCCGTCGGCCTACCAGCCCAGCATGCTCGAGTTCGTGGCCCCCCTCGCCACCCTACTCTGCGTAGCCGTGCTCCCGTTTATCGCAGGACAGCTCGGCTGGATCGAGAACAGCAACTGGATCTACGAAGCCTTCGCGCTCGCGCTGATCGTAGCGATGCTGGTGCCCATGTTTCGCGGACTGGGAGCGACCGAAGCCATGGATGGCTTCATCTCGGGCTGCCGCGGAATGACCATCGGCGCCATCGTGCTGGGCCTCGCAGTAACACTGGGAGGTGTTGCAAAAGAGCTCGAGACAGCCAGCTTCCTGGTCAACGCGATCGGCGACTCTCTGCCCTTTGCCGCACTGCCCGCCCTCCTCACCCTGCTCTGCATGGGAATCGCGTTCTCCACGGGGACTTCATGGGGGACGTTCGCCGTCGTCTTCCCGGTCGCACTCCCGGTCGCGTACTCACTGAATCCTGATCCCACCTTCATCCAGATCTGTTTCGGTTCGGTGCTGGGAGGCTCCGTGTACGGGGATCAATGCTCGCCCATCTCGGATACCACGATCCTCTCGAGCATGTTCACCGGTGCGGACCTGATGGATCACGTGCGCACTCAGTTTCCATTGGCCACAGTCGCAGCAGCCCTCGGGGCACTTCTCTCGACCCTGTTCGCGCTGCTCAGCTGAAGCGGCGCGCCAACCAGTCCAGCATCAGCACGTTGACCTGTACAGGATACTCCTGTTGGACCCAGTGGCCGGCCCTGGGGATCACATGCAGCTCCAAGTCCGCGCACGTCTCCCGCATGGGATCCGCCATGCTGGGGGGGATGGCCACGTCCCACTCCGCGCAGATTTGTAGGCAAGGCAGGTCGAGCACGTCGACGCCGATGCCCGGATGCTCGACTCGGTTGCGGTCGATGTTCCGGTACCAGGAGATACCCCCGAAGAAGCCCGAGCGTTCGAAGGCGCGTACGTACACGTCGAGCTCGGCCTGCGTCACCAATAGCGGCCGATCGCCCCCGAGCGAGTCGAGCGCGAGGAACGGATTGAGATCGATGGTGCCATCGGCCCGGGTGCGGCGACGGATCGACTCCCCCGGATCTCCGGTGACGCGGAGTAGCTGCTCGAACACGCGCCGAGCGCGCGGATCCAGATGGCGCTCGGGCTCCCCTCCCCGCTGAAACCACGCGACGTAGAAGCGATGCGGGTCGCCGCCTACGAGCGGTAGGATCCGGTTGTAGTCGGGAAACGGGACATAGGGAGTGCAAACTCCGACGATTCCTGCGCAGCGCTCGGGGTACAGCACGGGCATCGCCCACGCCACGAAGCCACCCCAATCATGCCCTACGAAGATGGCGCGCTCGAGCTCGAGTGCATCGAGTAGTGCCACAAGATCGCCACACAGCACTGTGAGAGTGTACTGCTCGACTTCCTTCGGAACGTCGGAGGCGCCAAAGCCTCGCATGTCGGGCGCGATGGCCCGAAAGCCATTCTCGGCGAGCGCAGGGAGCTGATAGCGCCACGAGAAGGCGAGCTCCGGAAAGCCGTGGCACAGGACTACCGGTAGGCCCGCTCCTTGTTCGTAGACGGCAAGGCGCACTCCGGTCGCCAATGACGCCTGGCGGGGGGAGGGGAAGCTCTGCATCGGGCTCGACTGTCCCACATCGGGGCCGCGCGGCGCAACGAGGGAATCCGCGCCACCACAGAGACGTGCCGCTCACGCCCAGTCGTAACAGGCTCGGACACGGTTCCCACGTCCGAGATACTCGATCTCGCTGCACAGGTTCGAAAGCAGAGGAATCCCGCGGCCGTGTAGCAGCTGCGACTCGCGCCGGGACTCCTCGCGCGAGTCCTCTGGATCGCGTGAATAGTCGAACCCCTCTCCACTGTCCTCGACCTCGATGGTCAGACGTCCACCGCCCTCGGGCCTCGGCTCGTGATGAAGCCGGATCTTCACATAGCCCTCCGACAGCGCTCGCAGGCGTGCCTCACGCTCCATATAGTACTGCGCGAAGCCTTCGGCCGAAGCTTTGAGCGAGCTATCCATACGCAGAACGCCGTGGTCTACGGCGTTCGAATAGAGCTCGGCGAAGATGGTGTGGAGCTGTTGACGCCACATCCCGAGACCCTGCACCTCGGTAACGAGCTTGACCAAGTGCGGGAGTGGATCCAGCACAGGCAGAGACTCTGCCCGGATGGAGAACTCTGCGCCCCAACAGAATGCGTCCGGGAGCTTGGGCTTCTCGGGCTGGAGCGCCGTCGTGAAGTGAGGGATGTACTTGACCTCGAGCAAGGTCACGTCGTCGCTCTGCTCGAGGTCCCCGCGAAAATCGATCAAGGCACGGTCGATGTCGGTCACGACCTGATCGGCGTCCGCAGCATTTGCAATCAGCTCGAAGATGCGCTTCTCGCCGAACTGCTCCCCGACCTCGTTTTTCATCTCGATGACGCCGTCGGTGAAGGCGTAGAGGCGATCTCCCTCTTGCACGTCGATGGGCTCCAGCGCGACACGCAGAGTCGTACTGCCCACCAATCCCAGGGGAAGGTGCGACGACCCGATCGCACGGCATTGCCCGTCCACGGTGCGCAGAATCACGTCCGGGATTCCCCCGTTCCAGATGCCGATTCGGCCTTCCTGATCGTCGACCTCGATCCCGACGGCCGCTAGGAACACCTCCGTGGGCAGCATCTCGCAGAGCTGATCGTTGAGCTCCGCGAGTACACGCACCATGGGAAACCCTCTGGACGTCATTGCGTAGAAGGTTCGCGCAACGGGAATGGCCCCGATCGCCGCCGGCAACCCATGCCCCGTGAAGTCGCCGAGCAGGATGTTCTGACCACCCTCGGGACGACGCGCGGCGAGAATCAGGTCCCCGTTGAAGATAGCCATCGAAGAGATCAGGTACTGCATGTTGCCCGCGTCGAGATCGCCGGTGTGCACGATACGCTCGAAGACCCGCTGCGCAACCTCCTGCTCGTGAATCAGGTTCTGACGATGCGCGTGCAGCTCGCGGTTGCGGTCGTGCAGCGAAGCCTGCAAGCTCCGAACTCGCTCGAGCGCGTCCATCTTCGCACGCAGGATGACCATCGAGAACGGCTTCGTGATGAAGTCGTCCCCACCACAGTCGACGCAGCGCACCAGATCCGGCTCCGACTCGTTTCCCGTCACGAAGACGACGGGCACGAACTCGTCGCCCGCTAGCTCCTTGATCTTCTGCGTGGCTTCGTAGCCTGTGAGGACAGGCATCTGCGCGTCCATCAGCACGAGTTCCGGTCGCTCTTGATCGAAGATCTCGACTGCTTCGCGCCCATTGACGGCGAGAAAGACCTCATGCCCTTCGCGAGCCAGAGCGCGCTCGAGCATCAGACGGCCGGTGAGCTCGTCGTCCGCGACCAGAATCCGCATGCGTTCAACTCACGGAGAAGAGTCGATGAAAGTTTGCAATCGTCAGAATGCGTCGGATGTCGCTCGTGCAGTTGATGATTTCGATGCTGCTGTCGTCGCCACCCGCATGCTCGCGCAGGAGCACGAGAAGCCCGAGTGCGGAGCTGTCCAGGTACTCGGCGCGAGCCAGGTCGATGACGTAGTGTGCGGCACTCGAGTGCGCGTAGGCGGCTCGAAAATCGTCGTACATTCCGAAGTCGAACCGCCCCTCCACCACCAGGGTGAGAGTCTTTCCGTCGTCCGACGTTTGGGCTTGCAGGGGCATTCGCGTCTAGCCTCCAGGGTCTCAGAGCTTCGGCTCAATTCTGTTCGACAGAATCCGCGCGAAACTTTCCCATTCGAGGCTCCCTCGCTCCCCAGAATGCAGGCAATGGGGGCGCACAGGCTCCGTGCTTGCTCGCCAGCACGCGAGGTCGTCCCAGCACGATCCCAGGTGCTCTCGGCGGAGCACGGACGTCTCGCTGTCCAGACAGCCAGCCAAAGGCGATTACCGCTGCAGCGCGGCCACCCAGCCCGAGCTCCTCGGGGTCTGGAGCGGCCGCAGATTCCAGACCGGGCTGCTCGGGTCAGCAGGCCTCGAACAAGGAGGCCAGACCCTGCCCTCCACCAATGCACATCGTCACCATGGCATAGCGCCCACCACGCCGCCTGAGCTCCCGCAGCGCGCAGCCGGTGAGACGAGATCCGGTCATCCCAAAGGGGTGACCGATGGCGATCGATCCACCGTTCGGATTCAGCTTCTCGTTGTCGAGATCCAGCACGCGCTGACAGCGCAGCACCTGCGAGGCGAAGGCCTCGTTCAGCTCGATCACGTCGATCTGATCGAGCGAGACCCCCTGCTGCTTCAACAGCTTGGGCACTGCGTAGACGGGCCCGACGCCCATCTCGTCGGGTTCACAGCCTGCGACAGCCGTCCCGCGATACACGCCGAGTGGCTCGATCCCGAGCTGCTTGGCCCGCTCCGCCGACATGAGCAAGCATGCGGAAGCGCCGTCGGACAACTGGCTGGCGTTGCCAGCAGTGACCGTACCGTCTTCTTTGAAGGACGGCTTGAGCTTGGCGAGGCCCTCGAGCGTCGTGTCCGGACGGTTACACTCATCCTCGCTCACCGTGGCCTCCTGGTCGTACGGCTCCTCTCCCTTCTTCATCACCTTGCGCGTAACCTTCATGGGCACGATTTCCTGCGCGATGTAGCCGCGCTCTACCGCGGCGGCATAGCGCTGCTGACTCTGGAGTCCGTACTTGTCCTGGTCTTCGCGCGAGATCCCGTAGCGCTCGGCAACGACCTCGGCCGTGATCCCCATCGGGAAGTAGAGCCCGGGGAAGCGTTCGCGCGCGTGCGGGTTCACCAGTCGATTCGTGTTCTGCGTGCCATCCTGCATCATCGTGATGGTTTCGACGCCAGCGCCGATGGCCACGTCGCAGCCTTCGTAGGCGATCTGGTGCGCCGCCATCGCCACAGCTTGAGACCCCGACGAGCAGAAGCGATTCACCGTGGTACCCGCCACGGACGCGGGCAGGCCGGCGAGCATCAGGGCGATGCGCGCCACGTTCATACCCTGAGGGCCCTCGGGCATCCCACAGCCCGCGATGACATCGCCGACCGAAGCCTTGTCGACCTGGGGATTCCGGACGAACAGCTGCTCCAGACAGAAGGCCAGCATGTCATCCGGGCGGGTCAGGTTGAAGGAGCCTCGGTGCGCCTTGCACAAGGGAGTGCGCACGCTGTCCACGATCACTGCCTCGCGAGCCATCTGTCTCTCCTCGGCCCCGCTGGAGCGCATTCACCGCATGCGCAATAGGGCCGTCCCTACATTTATTAGGTAGGCGAACGAGTCCAGATCATAACACCCGCCCTTGGCGCCGCCCCCCCACATACCGCCCACACACAGCGCGCCTACGGGCGGAAGACCGGGAGCAGAGTGCAGCCTCGGACTTCCGGACCGCCGTGCATCGCGTGCGGCGCGGCTGCCGTGCCACAATGGCCCCCTTTCGCCCCCGCCCCTGGGGGCTCGGGCGCGCACTGGGCTCGAAGCCCACTGGACTCGGAAGAACCCACTGGACTCGGAACCCAACGAAGGAATCCAGGACGATGAGCGGACCTCTCACAGGACTCAAGGTGGTCGAATTTGCCGGGATTGGGCCTGGACCCTACTGCGCGATGCTGCTCGCAGATCTGGGCGCCGATGTGGTGCGGCTGGAGCGCGCCGCCGCGGTGCGCGCGCGCCGATCGACGTCTACCGGAGAAGCGGCGGCGCCATCGCTGGACCTACTGGCCCGAGGGCGCCGCAGTGTGGGCCTCGACCTCAAGCACCCGGAGGGGCTCGAGACGGCCTTCCGCCTGATCGAGCAGGCGGACGCCTTGATCGAAGGCTTCCGGCCCGGCGTCATGGAGCGTCTCGGGCTGGGTCCAGACGCGTGCTTGAACCGGAACTCGCGACTCGTCTACGGGCGCATGACGGGCTGGGGGCAGGAGGGACCGCTCGCGCACGCCGCGGGACACGACATCAACTACATCTCGCTCGCGGGTGCCCTCGATCCGATCGGCCGCCAGGGCGAGGCCCCGGTGCCTCCACTCAATCTCGTGGGGGACTTCGGTGGCGGTGGCATGCTCCTGGCGTTCGGAATCCTGGCAGCACTCTTCGAGTGCACCCGGTCGGGCCGCGGGCAGGTGGTGGACGCAGCCATGGTCGACGGAGCCGCATCGCTCATGACCCTGATCCACGGCATGCGGCACGCGGGCTTATGGAGCTCCGAGCGTGGAACGAACCTGCTCGACACGGGCGCACCGTTCTACGATGTGTACGAGACCGCCGATCAGCGGTACATCTCACTGGGCGCCCTCGAGCCCCAGTTCTACGCCGACTTCGTCGAACGCGTGGGCTTGGCGGACGTCTGGGCGCCCGCCCCTCTGCCGGCGCAGATGGATCGCAGCCGCTGGCCGCTCCTGCGAGAGCGACTGCGCGAGCTGTTCAAGACTCGCACGCAGGCGGAGTGGTGCGAGCTCCTCGAAGGAACCGACGTCTGCTTCGCCCCCGTGCTGCGGATCGACGAAGCGGCCGACCACCCGCACAATCGCGCCCGGGGAACCTTCGTGCAGGTCGCGGGCATCGAGCAGCCCGGCCCGGTTCCCCGCTTCAGCCGCACGCCCGGAAGCGTGCAATCGCCCCCTGCGCGCCCGGGCGACCACACGGACCAAGCGCTGCGCGCATGGGACTTCTCGGAGACGGAGATTGCCGCGCTACGGGAGGCGGGCGCCATCGCCTGACGCGGGTCCGCCGTCCGCGTCAGCCGTACGAGTCCGCCGTGCTATTGAAACACGCCGGGATCGCCGAGCCCGACCCGCAGAACCTCGGGAACGTCCTCGGTGAGATCGACCAGAGTCGTCGGCTCGAGGGTTCCGAAGCCTCCGTCGATGACCAGATCGACTTGGCGCGCCAGCTGCTTTCGGATCTCCTCCGGATCCGTCATCGGATAGTCGTCTCCGGGAAGCAGCAAGGTCGTCGTCATGAGCGGCTCCTCGAGCTGCTCGAGCAGCGCCTGCGCGATGGGCGAATTCGGCACACGAATTCCGATCGTACGCTGCTTGGGATGCATCAGCCGCTTGGGAACGAGCTTGGTGCCAGGCAGGATGAAGGTGTACGGGCCGGGCGTGCAAGCGCGGATCAGGCGGTACGCTGGATCGCTGATGCGGGCGTAGCTCGCAATCTCGCTCACGCTGCGGCAGGCCAACGTAAAGTGATGGCGCGCATCCAGCTGCCGCAACGTCCTAATCCGATCCAGCGCGGCTCTCTCGCCGATGCGGCAGCCGAGCGCATAGGCAGAGTCGGTGGGATAGACGATGACGCCGGACTTCCGGAGGATTTCGGCAGCCTGGAAGACGAGACGTCGCTGGGGATTGTCGGGGTGAACCTGAAAGAATTGCGTCATGGTTTGTCGGCTGAGGGTAGCAGTCGCAGGCCGGTCCCTTCCATCTACACCTGGGACGACCGGCTCAGGCGGGAGGCTAGGCAGAGGTGTAAGGCTCGGCTCGGAACTGCGCGTAGACGGACCTTGGCGACTGTACAGCTCCCGAGCGCCACGCCGATACGTACCCCGAAGGCGGAGGCAGATTCCGTCAGGGAGAACGATCCATGCACTCCATACGTCCGCACCGTCGGCCCTCGGCTGCGCGCATACGGCGCACATGCGCTGCAGGGTTGGCGCTTTTCGTGGGTGCTTGGCTCGCAGACGCCTCGCCAGCCCTAGCGGACCGCAGCTGCCAGGGATCGATCTGTATCGACACCGGACAGGAAGGACGCGCGGTAGTCTTCCACGCCATCAACCAGACCGCTGCACCGGTGTCGATTCGCATCGCGGTACAGACGCAGAATCTGGAGGCCTACCCGAAGCTGCCGCCGGTCCAGCTGGTTCCGGCCGGTGGGTTCCGCAAGATCGCCCAGTTCCTTCCCAGAAGCGAAAGCGCGGGGTGGAGCTACCGCTACCGCTGGTCCTGGGTCGTCGGCGATCCGAACGCGACTCACAACGACAACTACCGTTACCGCATGCCGTTCGGCGGCCTCGAAGCGCGCCTGGTCTCGCAGGGGAACAACGGCACGTTCACGCACAATGGGGCGCACGCGTATGCATTCGACTTCGCCATGCCCGTCGGAACTCCAGTGCTCGCCGCGCGCTCCGGCACCGTCGTAATGGTGAACGACGGCTACACCAAGCACGGGATCAGCGACGACTACCTGGCGAAGGCCAACGCCGTGTACGTTCTGCACGACGATCGCACCGTGGCGACGTACGCGCACCTGGACCCGGGTGCGGGCGTTCGCGAGGGCATGCGGATCCGGGTTGGAGACGTGATCGGATTCAGCGGGAACACCGGCTACTCGACCGGACCCCACCTACACTTTTCCGTGTGGAAACCAGACCATCAGAATCACGCCAGCACCTTGCCGATCCGCTTCTTCGATGCCCGAGATCCGGCCGGCCAAATCCCCACCACAGGAACTTGGCTCGAGCCGGGCTGCCACGATGATGGGATCGCGTGCGCACCAGGTGCGCTCCCAGACGAGGGGAACAGCATCGGCAGGCGCGATCTCAAACGCTCCGACGACGGCGCCTGCCACTGTGCAAACGGGTCGACCATCACGACACACCTTCCCTGCCGCATGGTGTGCCCCAAGCTCTGACCTGCTTGCTGGACCTCCGGCCCGAACAGCCCAGCATCAGCGCGGTCGAGGCCTCTAGACGGGCACGAGCGCCTCCTCTGCGAAGAGCGCGACCGCGGCATCCGCTTCGCCTCGAACACAGCCACGCGGCATACAAGGCGTATTGAACGGCATACTGAAGGCCCCATCCGCACCCACGGCAATACAGCCACCCCGGCCCCCGAGGCTCAGAGCCTCGCCGAGAGCCGCGTCGCAGGCCTCTTGCAGGTTACTCGCGCCGAATAGAATTCGTGCGGAGACCTGATGCGCGAATGCCGCTCGAATGAACGCCTCACCGGCCCCGGTCGCGGACACGGCGCAGCTGCGATCGTCCGCCCAGGTTCCGGCCCCGATCAGCGGCGAGTCTCCCACTCGATGTGCGGCGGCATTCGTCATCCCACCGGTAGACGTCGCCGCCGCCAAATGACCCGCGCAGTCCAGGGCGACCGCCCCCACAGTCCCCCCGGAGCATCCCTCGGAGGTCTCGCAGCCGCTGGCAGCAGCCGGCTCCGCACGATCGAGCTCGATGCGCCCACTCCGGCGCGCAAGCTCGAGCTGGGTCTCGCGCTCGGACAGGACGAAGTAGCTCGGATCCTCGAGGCGCAGGCCCGCGCGAGCGGCATCCTCGTCCGCACGATCTCCTACGAGCAGCACGTAACGGCCCTGGGAGCGAACCCACTCCGCCGCACGAATCGGATTCCGCACGCGTCGCAACCCCGCGGCCGCGCCGGCGCTACGATCCGCGCCGCGCATCACCGAGGCATCCAGCACGGCGGCACCGTCGTCGCGCAAGACCGCTCCACGGCCGGCGTTGAAGCTCGGCTCGTCCTCGAGCACGGCTACGGCCTCGAGCACGGCTTCGAGGGCTCCACCCCCTGCGAGTAGCACTCGCTGACCTGCCACGAGCGCGCGGCCCAGCCCTTCTCGCGCCGTCGCCCGTTGCGCGGGAGAAAGAATAGACCGGGTCGTGGGACCCGCCCCTCCGTGAATGAGCAGCACTGGCTGCCTCACTCGCTCTGCCCGCTCGCTCGCCATCCTGCCCCCTCCCACACTCGCACCGCGCGAGCCCCGCGAATATGGCGAAGCCACCGTCGAGTTGCAGGCCCGGCGCGCGCGCCGCGGGAGCGCTCAATGCACGGGGACAGGCGACCGATCCAAGCAAACGAGATGACCGCCTCGAACCGCGCCGACCTGTCTGCCGAAGAGCCCTCCGAGCGAAAAACCTCCGCTCCGGGGACTCCCGGGGCCTCGACATCGAAATCGCAGTTGGAACGCTCGCAGGAGTTCTACCTCTGCTGGTACGACGCGGGCGACCGGGACGTGGAAGGCTCGATCGACGAGATCGGTCCGCGCTCGCTCTTTGTACGCATCGGCGCCTCCGGTGTAGAAGGGATGCCCGACGTCGGCGACAAGATCACCCTCCTGATTCAGGGCACACGGCGCTACACGCACGAGGTGGAAGGCTGTGTCCGCTCGACGACCACGAGCCCGTCCAGCGACGAGCAGCGGACCGCGCGCGCAGGCTTCGAGCTCGAGGTGTTCGATCCCGAGGCGCTCGAGTCCTTCCTGGCGGTATCCCGGGCCCATCTGCGCAGCGGTCAGACGAGCAACGCTCCACCGTCTACGGCGAAGGTCTGACCCGTCATGTAGCTCGAGGCGTCGGAGGCCAGGAACAGGATCGCGTCTGCGATCTCCTCGGGTTTGCCGACACGCGCCATCGGAATGCGTCGCCGAGCTTCGTTCTTCGCTTGCTCGGCACGTTCCTCGGGTAGCTGCGAATAGATCGCATCGTAGAGGCGTGTCTCGATCGCACCCGGTGCGATGCAGTTCGCGCGGATGCCGAGCGGCGCCCACTCGCGCGCCATCACCTTGGTCGCCATGATGACGCCGGCCTTGGCAATCGAGTAGTGTCCGCTCGAGACCTGCACTCGGATGCCGCTGATCGACGAGATGTTGATGATGCTTCCGCCGCCTTGCTCACGCATGACTCGAGCTGCCGCTTGGCTCAGGAAGAAGAGGCCCTTGAGATCGAGGTTGAACACGGAGTCCCAAGCCTTCTCCTCCATGTCGATCGCGGGCGCGAAGAAGCTCGTACCCGCATTGTTGACCAGGACATCGAGCCGACCGAGCTCACCCACGACCCGATCCACGAGCGACGAAATCTCGTCCATGCGTCCGGCGTGGGCCGTCAGCGCGAGGGAACGGCGGCCGCGCTCACGGACCTCGGCGGCCACCTTCTCCAGGTCGGGTAGCTTGCGGCTCGAGACCGCGACATCTGCCCCGGCGTCGGCAAGCAGGCGCGCGGCAGCTGCCCCGATGCCACGACTGCCTCCGGTCACCAGGGCCACCTTTCCTTCCAACGAGAACTGCGGGAGCTGCATGCGATTCCTTTCCTGAGCAACGAAACTCGCGGCATCATACCCGCAGCAGCGCACGCAGTGCGACACTGGCATCCTGCGACACGCGGCAACCAAGCTCCCTCCTGACCGGACAACTCGGGTAAACTGTGCCACATGGGCAAGGTCCAGCGTGCCGGCATCGGCACAGGCATAGAGCTCGAGTATGAAGATTGGGGCCAGGGATCTGTTCCCCTGGTGCTGGTGCATGGCTTTACTGGCTCCCGAGACGACTGGAAAGAGGTGCTGCCTCAGCTGGGCGAAATGGGCCGCACGATCGCGCTCGACCAGCGTGGGCACGGAGGGTCAACAAAGACCCGGAAAGCCAAGACCTACACGCTCGATCAGCTGGCGCTCGATCTCGAGGCGTTTCACGCCGCGCTCGCGCTGGGCCCCTGGGACCTGCTCGGGCACTCGCTCGGCGGCATGGTGGCCCTGCGCTTCGCGCTGGCACGACCGGATCTGGTGCGCTCCCTGATCCTCATGAACACGTCGCCCTATGGCGTGCCGCTGGCCTCCGACGCGATCCTGCGCGGCGGCGCCCGCTTGGGCCGCCTCGCCGGCATGGGTGCCATCGCGTGGGTAATGCGGGAAGGAGAGAAACGCGAATCCAGGCTGGCGCCCGCCGCAAAGCGCTGGATGGAGCAGCAGGGCGAGGAGTCTTTCTGGCAGCGCACGACGACGCGCCTGGAGCAGATGGACCCGGAGGGCTTCCTCGCACTCGGCACGGCCCTCTCGACTCAAGCGTCGGTCGAGCCGCGACTGAACGAGATCCGCTGCCCTACGACGATCATCGTCGGCGACCAGGACGATGCCTTCATGCAGCCGGCGGAGGCCCTGGCGCAGGGCATCCCGCACGCACACAAGGAAGTGATTCCCGACGCTGCCCACAGCGCTCAGCAAGAAGCCACGGACGCTTGGCTCGCAGCGATCCGAGCCCACCTCGAGCGAGTCCGCAACGCCTGATCCGACTCGGATCGAGCTCAGCCGATCGCGAGTCACATCGAGAGGAGTCCCCATGACGAGCCCGCTTTCGGGAATTCGCATCGTCGAAGTCGCCAGCTTCGTCGCCGTCCCGGCGGCCGGCACCCTGCTCGCCGACCTGGGTGCCGAGGTGATCAAGGTCGAAGTTCCCGAGGGGGAGCTGATGCGAGGCGCCACACCGCACCGCTCCGGTTTCACGGGCTCCGCCTTTCCGGAGTCCGCCCACTTCCAGATGGATAACCGAGGCAAGCGGTCGCTCACCCTCGATCTGACCCAGCCTGCCGCCCTGTCCGCGCTCGAGCGAGTGATCGCACGAGCCGACATCGTGCTGACGAATCTCCTGCCGAGTCGGCAGCAACGCTTCGGCCTCGACGCCAAGACGCTTCGAGAACGGCATCCGCGTCTGATCTACGCTTCTCTCAGCGGCTATGGCAGCCAGGGTCCGGAACACGATCGTCCGGCCTTCGACTACGCAGCCTACTGGGCGCGCACCGGAATCATGGACCTGATGCACGATCAGGGCGTTCCCCCGAGCTGGCAGCGAGGGGGCGTCGGTGACCACGCTGCGGCTCTCGCCCTCACCTCCGGCGTGCTCGCCGCGCTGCGTACGCGGGATCAGACGGGAGAGGGACAGGTCGTCGAGGTGTCGCTCATGCACACCGGCCTCTACATCCTCGGCAACGACGTCGCCCCGGCGCTCGCGAGTGGAATCGAGCCCGCCCATCACGACCGCATGCGTCCGCGCAATCCACTGTGGAATCACTATCCTACGCGCGATGACCGCTACCTGTTTCTGGTGATGATCGATTCCGTTCGCTACTGGCCCGTTCTCTGCGAAGCCATCGGACTCGCGGAGCTGGTCGAAGACCCACGCTTCTCGGGCCCGCGAGAGCGCTTCCGCAACAGCGGCGACCTGGTTCGTATCCTGGATGAATGCTTTCGCAAGCATTCGCTGGCAGAGTGGGAGGAGAAGCTCGAGAAGTTCTCTCTGATCTGGGCGCCCGTACGAACCGTGCTCGAAGCGGTTCGCGATCCGCAAGCGCGGGCCGCTGGGATGTTCGCGACCATCGAACACCCGACGGCCGGAAGCTTCGAAACCGTCGCGGCTCCGATTCGTCTGTCGGCACACCCAATGCCCACGAAGCGAGCGGCCCCGACTCTCGGCGCGGACAGCGAACGGGTTCTGGCTGAGGCCGGATTGAGCGACGACGACATCGCAGAGGCGCTCTCAAAG
>QJZC01000020.1 GCA_003247575.1 Pseudomonadota bacterium | reverse complement strand
AGTAGGATCTGGATGAAGTTGCGGTTCCGGTTCGGTGGGTCCATGCGCGGCGGCTGCGGTGCCGGTGGCTGCACCACGGGTGGCTGCTGAACCGGCGGCTGGACGACCGGCGGCTGGGGTGCCGGCGGCTGCATCGCGCCCACACTGTCCAGCTGACCGTCGAGATCACGATCCACGCCGAACCGCTGGCCCGCTCCTGGGTAGATGCAGGTGAAGGTCAGCTCCTGTCCGGGCGTTCGCGCCTGATCCAGCAGGTCATCTGCCGAGATCCGCCCCCCCGCGTCATCACTGAAGGCACCCTGCGCGGGCTGGAAGAGGAAGCCCCGCTGCACACCGTTCACGACCCCCTTGGCAACCAGATCGCACTCCGTCGCAACGGCTCCACCGGGAAGTACGAAACGCGTCCCCGCGCGGTCCATGAGCAATCCGACGCGTGACAGGGCGTCGGCACCACTCGTCGAACCGAGCGTCACCTGCTGCCCCACCACCGGTGCGAGATTGCTTGGGAACGCATAGACGAAGTCCACCACCTGTCGAAGCTGGCGCGTATCCAGCCGGAACACCCCCGCCGTCAGGAAGTCTTCGGGGCCAGCAGCAGATCCGTCGTGCAGATTTCCCGTGGCCCGAATTTGCGGCCCGATCCCCTGCCCGCGTGGGCCACCGAGAGTACGCGGATCTCCGTTGCGACCATCGGTTTGGCCGAACATGCCCACCTTGTCGTAGGTCGTGCGCAGCTGAGTCACCTTGAACTCCTGCGTCTCGCCCTCGACCGACTGTGCCCCACGGGTACCGAAGAACCCCTGGGCGGGATCGGTCGCGTGGCACGTATTGCAGTTGAACGGTCCATCGGTTGGGCCCTCGCCGCCGAAGAAGACGTTCTCACCGGCGGCTTGGTTCGCGTTCAGCTGCCCATCGAGCGGCCGATGCGGGTTCGGCGGCGGAACCAGTGTGAGCACCCAATCCGTGAAGGCCTGGAAGTCCCGATCCGGGAGCTCGGACTCGCGGCCGAGCAGCGCCGGGAACACGACGTTGAAGTTCTGGAAGTTCCGGCGCTCGTCCAGCGGATCCTGAGCGTTGGTTGCGTCGCCCCGCCAGAACATTGGGCCGCTGTCCTTGATCCCACGCAGAGTGAGCACCGTCATCGGCCCCTTGAGCGGATTGAACTCGCTACCCGCCGCGATGTTCGCGATGAACGGATTGGGATTGGGAGAGTTCCCAGCAAAAGGAGTTCCCAGGTTCCAGGCGAGATCGTCCTTGTCCGCGGCCGGATGACAGACGTTGCAGTTGGCCTCACCATTGCTCGACGTGAGCTGCGCGTCGTAGAAGAACTTGCGCCCGCGTGTGACTGCGGGAGGCTCCGGGCTGAAGAGATCGGCGACCGCGACCTCTTGTCGCTGGTCGAGATCGATCGTGGCAACGGCGTTGTCGAACCGCTTGTAGACGAACATCCGATTGCCGCGGATGATCATGTCCGTCGGGCCGCCGTCTCCGGACAGTGCAATGTGCGTGGAAGCGTCGGGGACGAACGAGTCGTCCTCGAGCGCCGCGGTCTGGAAGGGAATGATCTTGTTCGAGCCCAGACCGGCGACGAACAAGGTGCTGCCGTCCGCCGAGAATGCCAGCCCCTGCGGATCCGCCACGCTGCGCTCCTTCACACCGGGGGGCGACGGCACGACCTCGTAGTCGATGTGCTTGTTGAGGTGGCGCGAGACGACCGGCTGACCTTGCTCGAGGATCGCGATGCGCGACTCGTACAGATGGCCATTCAGTGTCTTGCCGGTGACGGGATCGGCGGTTGGGGCTGCGCCGCCCTGCCCGCTCGGGTTCGGGACCATTCCCGCGGCCGGCAGGGAGATGAAGCGGTTCGTATTGATCGCCTCGATGGTCGCTGCAAAGAGCTTCCCACTTGCAGGATTGACTGCGAGGCTCTTGTTCAGGGTACCCACACCCTGAAAGGAACCGGACTCTCGCGGTGGAGTAGCGGTCGCGTCGATGGCGAAGACATCGTTGTCGGGCAGGGTGAAAGGCACCGCATCACGCCAGTCCCGCCCGGCCGCGTCGAGCCAGCTCCCGCTGGATCGATCGAGCTTGACGATGAGCCCGGTCCGCGGATTGGGAACATTTCCGACCTGGCTCCGGTTCGGCCCGACGTTGCCGCCGGGCGAGGTCCCGCCATTCGGCAGGGCACAGGGGCCGTCGTCTTGGTCCGACGTACCCGAGCGGCCCGCTTGGCCGGTGCTTCCGCACACGGCCTGGTCGCTGATCGTGGTGGTGTCGTTGCCCGACGTGAAGATGGACACGAAGACCGTGCTCCCATCGGGAGTCGTCGTCAGTGCGCCCGGCTTGTCGGCGAACAGGGTGACGATCGTGAGCGGTGTGCCGCCGACCGCCGCGCCGAGCTGATTGGCATCGAAGACCCATACGTCCGCTCTGCCGATGCTCGGCCGCTGCGTCTCGTCCACGGTGTCATCGGGATGGTTCTGGCCTCGGCGAGCCGCCGTGATGAAGGCGCGATCTCCACCGGGTCCAGCGAACACGATGTCGCGCGGCTCGTCTCCGACGAGCAGGGTGCGCACGACTCGCGGAACCCCCGACACGTCGACGATGCTGACGCTGTCCGACAGGAGGTTGACCACCCAGACCTCGGAATCATTGCGCGCGGCCACGGCTACAGGGTCTAGACCGACCGTGACGGAGCCAGAAGCCTGCAACGAACCCGACTCGTCGATATCGAAGATCTCGAGACGACCATCGGGAGTATTTGCGACGAACAGCCGCGTGCCATCTGGAGACATCGCCAACGCGCGGGTCGGGATGGTCTCGAAGTTTACGTACGTGCCGCCCTGCGCTTGCGCGCGAGCGGAGACAGAAAACAGGGCTGCAACGCAAATGCCTGCACCGAGCCAGCTTCGTAATCGCACCACCAACAATCCTCCTCCAGGAATTCGCTCTAGAAGTCATTCTACAACTGCTAGGAGCGGTAGTAGATCCCATGAGGGCCGATGGTCAAGCGTTTTAGATCACAAAATCGCGCAATCACACGGAGATCGAGCGCTGCTCTTCCTCCTGCACTGAGCGACCCTAGTTTGCTCCAGAGCATTGTCGCCAAGCAGAAAAGAGAGCGACAAAGGGGGAACGGACGGCCGAGCTGCCTCCTCGCGCTTTCCCGTGTTTCACTGCGCCAGCTCGAAGACACAAGACCACACGCGACCGCGCCGTAAAAGAATGTAGTGACGTGGAACCCAACGCCCTCGCCCTTGCCTGTCTGGCGCTCATCATCGGGGGATGCCTGCTGGTGCCCGCAGAAGCTCGTCTCGCCCCGGGCTGCGTGACCTCGAAGCGCGACTACCTGACTTGGCATGCCGGGCAATCCAGGCGACGAGTACATGACGCGACCGAGGGAGGGGTACAGAAGTATCTTCACGGATACGAGATCTCTCCTCACCCAGACGTGCGCCACAAAGCACTCACGTGGATGCTGAACCTCAATCCGAGCGCGCACTCCGAGACGCTGCACTTCCATACGCACTACTTGCGGCTAGTGCCCGAACACTCGTACGTGGCAGAGTTCTGGCGCCACAACCCGGACTCAGAACGCTGCTGGGTACCCTGGGAATGGTGCACAGCTTCCCGCTGGCAGCCGCATCCGTCGGCTCCGGTGCGCGTGGGCCGGCAGGCGCACCGGGCCAAGCAGCAAGACCGTGGCAACCCGCCGGCCCGCGAGGGCAGTCCCTCCAACTCTCGGACCGACGGGCGCCTTCAGGAACTACTGCAGCCGGAACATCGGACTGAAGCCTGTGATCCCGAAACAGGTTCCAAATCGATTGCCGAGGAACTGCCCGCTGAAGCCTGCTGGGACGGAGCACACTGGGGTGCCGAAGGCCCTCGCATCCTGTCCGCTGATGAGCGTAAAGGTAGTTCTTCCGGGACAACTCCTAGCCGTGAAGTTCTGAAACGAGCTTGCGTGGGTGAATCCGGGAGGCACGGTGCAAGACTGCGCACCCGTCTGGAGGCGGTTGATCAGAAACACGGGCGCCAAGCCGAACGGATTGCAACGATTCCCCTCCTGAAACTGCCCGAAGGTGACGAAGCCCGGCGGCACGGTGCAAGACTCGACGGTGTGATCGGCTCGAACGATCGTGAAGACGAAGTTTCGCACGGATCCACTCGAGCACCGATTCGCCGTGTCGATCTCCTGCCGAACGAACACGAACCCGTTTGGCACGTTGCAGGACTTCTGGAAGTCCTGCGGCGGGGCCTGAACGAAGACCGTCCCCTGGAATCCACATCGATTCTGGAAGTCGGTTCCTGGAAACTTGATGGCGACCGTCGCAAGATTGGGGTTCTGCGCGAACGTGCTGCAGACGAAAGTCTCACCGCCTTGTGCCGCTGCGGGCGGCGCGTAGCCTACCGCCGCGCCTACGACGAGCAGTGCGATCAGCATCAGAAAGGTTCTCACCATGCGCTCACTCGGAGCAGTCCGACCTAGAGCCTGCATTCACTGTCCTCTCTATGGATACAAATAAATCACGACCGATGTATCTGCTAGAAATCGCCTCGTTGCTCACCTGAGCAGACGAGGACAGCGCACGGTCTCGTGCGCTCTAGACAGTGAGAGTGATGCGTACCGAGAATCGGATCGGCGGCGTCAGAGAGCTCGCCTGGTTCCCGGTTCGGATTCGGTGGCGTGCAGCGGAAGCGTGCGCGTTCTGGCCACCCGGCAAGCGTGCGATCGGGCTACGTGCTCCGCGTGCACGTCCAGTGAGGGCATCGCAGCGCCGACCGCCCGCCGCGCGAGACCGGAGAGAAAGTCGCAGGGACCCGGCTTCGGAAGTCCCAGCTCGATGTCATGCGTCGCGGTCAAAGAGGCTTGCCACCTTCCACGCCACGGAGCGCCAAAGGTCTGCGACGATCCCGCGGTCGCGGCTGTCCCGAACCGCCTTCCATGCGGCATCGGTCCCAGGCGCATAGGCCGCATGCGGCCACTGGAAGTGCGCCTGTGGGCGGGACACGTAGCGAACATCGACGTGTCTCCTGACGGCCGCGTCCGCGAGCGCATAGCCATGATTCTCGAGACAAGCGATCTCACCTTCCGAGAAGGAGTCGAGATCCGTGCGAACCGAGGCGATGGCATCCAGAACCGGCCCGTCGTACCCCTGGGCGCTGGGTAGCTCGTAGTCTGTGTACTTCGTCGAGATTCCCCAATAGGTGCCGTCCAGAACCTCGTTGATAAAGTTCGAGATCAGCCAGCGCTTGCGAAGGGCCCGCGACTGGTCGTCGGAGATGGCATAGCACCGAAGCAGTCGATGGATGAGGTCGTGCTCAGGATCGTCGGAGAGCCGGAAGGGTGCCCCTGCATCCGAAACCAGGAGGAGCTCGGCATCCTTCCAGACTGGTTCGAGTCCGAGATTGTCGTACACCCCTCCGTCCGTAAGCGAAATCGACTCGAGCACGGATCTCGGAACTCGCGACTGCGGAAATGCGTCGGGGTCGTCCGGCTTGAGTACGAGAGGCGGAAAACCCGGAGGAAACGCCGAGGAAGCGGCCACAGCTTGAGCGAGCGTGACCTTTCCGGCTGGAGCGTGCTGCGTCCAGTGGTCACCGATCACAGCATGATCGCCGGGGCCGATTTCGAATTCCCAGTTTCTTCCCGTCTCCAGGTTGGTCGCGCAGAAGATGAAGCGGCAGCCCGGCTTTATCTCCTCGAGACGCCGGCTGAGTGCCAGCGGCGGGTCGCCGTACGCATCGACCAGACGATCCGTCACCGAGGCTTCATGCCCGACATGCCGCCACCAGTGGATCGGATTTGCTCGGCTCCAGACGAGCACGCGGGTCCGAAGATCCTGCTTGCAGAACGTTCGGAGCGGCTCGATCACCCGCTCGGTCAGATTCTCGAAGCTCCCACCGGGTCCCAGCTTGAGCTCGTTCCACTGGTTCGCCAACACTGCACTGGCGATGCTGCCTCCCGACACGCTCGAGATCCGCTGGACCCGTGGGAGCAGCCCCAGCTCGTTCAACCTCTGCAGCCCTCCGAGATGATAGAGCGCCGCCCGAAAGCCACCTCCTGATAGCGCCAAGGCGATGCCGCTTCGAGCTTCGGGCCGAAGCGGCAGATGCTTCCGTGGTTCAGACATGTCGTTGTTTCTCCCTTACACGGAACGGTCATCGGACTGGGAACGGTCATTGGATTGCAGCATTCAGTTCACCTCGGAACTGAACATCCTTGGGGTCCGGGATACCCTCGAAGTGGCGGGGATCCGAGAGACGACCTCCACCACTCATCCGAAACACCAGGTTCCCGTACCGTCCCGAGGTCCAGACGAGTGGAGGCTCTGGCAAGGCACGCACGATGCTATCGAACACCTCGTGAGGCCAGTCGGTGCCCCAGTTCGGCATCTCGGAGGCGTACCAAGCAGGAGAGGCACAGGTGACTGCGACGTGCGTTGGAGTCAGCTTCTCGAGAACTTCCAGATTCGTTCCGTGCTTGCTGCCGTGATGAGCAGCCTTGAGAAGCTGGCAGTTCAGCTGGTTGACGCCCTCACTTCGCTGCGGAGAGGCGCCACGCGCATACGTGATCTTCGTGCGCCGAGGAAACTCCTCGAGAATCTTTCCCCACGACTCGAGGTAGGCGTCTCCTGCCAAAATGGCAATCGAGCGCTTGTGCTGAATACGGAGAACGACGGACGCATTGTTCCGGTCGACTCCGAAAGTATCGAACCGATTGCGCAAATCGAGTGACGGGGCGAGAGCGGACACGCGAACGTCACCCAGCTCGCACTCGAATCCTGCAGCGATGCGCTCGTAGACGATTCGGTCGTCCGCGGCGATGCGCTCGAGCAAGCGATTGTAGGTGAGCGACGTCGTGCGGAAACCGCAGTCCCAGAACTGGCGGATCCGACCATCGAACAGCTTGTCGTTTAACAGGTTACTCAGGCCCCCGAAGTGATCCGAATGCGGATGTGTAATGCATACGAACTCGATTTCAAATCCTTGGCTCGCGTTCGGGTTCTGAGACTCCCCGTGATTGCGCAAGTCGATCAGAGTCTTCAGATAGTTGGTTACCCGCCCTCGATAGGCTTTCTCGGGGCGTCCGGTATCGACAATCGCATAGCGACCCATCGGAGCGTCCGCTCGATAGGAGGGAAGCTCGAGGATGATCGCGTCTCCGTGAGCAACGTCCACCACGTGCACGAAGAGATCTTGAATGGGGTTCTGCTGAAGACTCATCGTGGGTCCTCCAGCTCTTCGTGGAGCAAGCGACGGGAGAGGTCGGCGCTCGCCTCGCGGGCTTGATAGGAAAATGGCACGAAGAGTGGCCCGTTCTCCGAGGGGATCTCGACGAACACCATGCCCTCTTCGAGCGCGCTGTCATCGCCATAGTGGAAGGCGTCTCGGAACTCCTTCTCGGACAGGTGGGCAGGATGATCGAAATCCTCGTCCTCCCACCAATCCATCTGTTCGAGCCGCTGCCTGCCCTCTTCTCGGGACTCCGAGGAGGCGTAGCCGAAGGCTCTCAAGGCTTCACGGAGTCCCGGAGCATCGGAGACCTTTCCACTGCGATCGAAGTATGCACTGAAAGACTCCTCCCGGCGGAATTGCTCCGTCGCCGGAGCATTGCACGCGTCTACACCCACGATTCCCTCGGGTCCTTCCGCGTTCGTGGTCTGCCTCCCGGAGCTGATGACTTCGAGCTCGCGTACGACACGCGACACGTACCATCTTCGAACCTTCGGAGCAGACTCGCAGTAGCGGATCAATGCCTGCGCGTCTTGCAGTGCGCTGGTCATCTAGCCCTCCTAGCCACCGCCTTTCGCCGCGGTTCATATACGCGAGCTGCATCAACCGTGCCGCAGCAAGTCACCGTCGTACGTACCGACCACACACTCGATTCGCTTCGTCTCAAGCATCTACTTGCAACCGTTCGGAGTGCGAATCGCAACATCGCATGGGACGAATGCAAGCTGGCTATGGAGTTGGGCCTGGCGTGACCTCTCAGGAAAATCCCGAGAGAATGAGCAAAGTTGGCCCAACGAAATCGATTGGACGGGCATGGATTCACATGGGGGAAGGCCCGCAACCATGCCGCTTCAGCCACTCACCAGGACTCTACTCACCAGGAGAGTGGCTCCCTTCCAGGCTGGTCCGGCGTTCGTGCGTTTGGCGTCCACGGCACCGCGCACTAGCACGCATATTGGCTGAGAAACTCGAGCGAATTCACGTCGAGAATCTTGAAAGCCTGTCACCGAACTCGCGGATTCATGAGGGAAATCTACGACATTGGCAAAATTGCCACGCGTAACTAAATTTTGTGCATTCTGCGGGGCACTCGTCGAACAGAGGAGGCTTCGAGCAGTTTCCAGGGCTGGGTAGACCACTCGAGATCGCCACCGCCGACCCGGACACCGAGACCGCCCACGAGCCGGGACTCTTCGTAGTACGCGCGTGCGGCTTGAATCAACCCTCAGCTCCACCGGCACCATCGCAGAATCCGGACGACTACCGGAGATATACCCCTTGGTAGAGCTTGGAGATGGCGACGATCGCCGGCTCGATCGCCCTACGAAGTCGCTCGATTTCGATGCCCGACTGCTTTGGATCGAAAAACCGGTTCTCGTCAGAGATCCACAAAGCGATCACATGTCGAATGTATTCGCATACGGCCTCCAACGAGGCTGGCGTCGATATTCGATAGGGGGCCAGTGGATGTTCACGACAAATCGGTGGCTCATCGCGTTCATGCTCTTGCTCGGCCTGAGCTGCGGCAATGACGAGGTCGCTGACACTGGGCCAATTCCTATCGGAACCAACATCTGGATCGGCTATGAGCCGCTCTACGTGGCCCGTGAGCTCAGCCTCTTTCCCGGTCGAGCTCCCCGGCTCGTCGAGTATTCGTCGGCAACGCAAGCCCTATCGGCTTTCCGGAGTGGAGTCATCGACGCAGCCGCCCTGACCCTCGACGAGGCAGTCTTGTTGTCTCACGCTGGCCTGGACGTGAGGGTCGTGCTCGTCTTCGACTACTCCGACGGAGCCGACGTGCTGCTCGGCAAGCCAGAAGTCGAGGATCGCGACGACGCGGCCCTGGAGATCATGAGCAAGCGCCTCAAGCTCAGCGTCGAACAAGTACGGGCGGCCATGGAGGGCGTGCACTTTCCTGACCGGGAGGAAAACCTGGAGTTCCTCGTCACTCCCAGATCGGGCCTCGAAGTCGCGGTCTCCGTGGTGGTGGACTTCATGGTCGCGGAACAGCTGCTGGCGGCCGACAGTGAGATCAAGCTCCGAGGATGGAGGCCTGAGACTGCCCCCGGCGGGAACTCGCTTTGACTCCGCGTTCGCCACCACTTGCACTTCGACACCTGACCTCGGTGCGGGTGCTGGTTCCCTTCGCACTCTTTGCGATCTTCCTGGTTCTTTCTACCTGGATGTGGTTCGACATGCGCGCCCGCCACGTGCGCACCGCCGGCGAGCAGCATCAGAGGGATATGCGCGTTCTGCTCCTGCAGCTGCAGAACTCCCTCGACTATGCCTCGAGTCTGGAGCAGCTTGGTGGTACCGGCCTGCAGAGGCTCGTGTCGGCGACCGCGAGTGATCCGGCGCTCGTATCCGCGCACCTCATCGACGAGAGGGGCATCGTCCTTGCCTCGACGCGAGTCGCAGACATCGGCGAAAGTCTCGTCCGACTCGATCTACCTATTTCCAGAGACATCATCGAGTCCGACGCTGAGGCGGCCAGCGTGCATCGCCACACCGCGAAGGGCACCGACAACGTCGTCGGTGTCGTCGCGGTGCACCTGGACACGGGCATTCGCAGATTGACAGAGCAGGAGAGCGGGCGGGTCATCATCGTTCGAGACTTCTCTCGTGACCGTCGCGAGGCTCTTGGATTAGCCGACGCCGCCATGCGAGACCTGTCGTGGCGCATCTTGCCCCTGATCCTCGGCACTGCTCTGATTCTTCACTGGCGCGTAACCAGACGCCTGCACCGAGTCGCCCACGCGGCCGATGCCTTTGGACGGGGGGAGAGCGTCAAGCGAATCGAGGTGTCGGGGCGAGACGAGATCGCAGATCTCGCCCGAGGGCTCGAGGAAATGGCTTCCTCCCGAGCACGGATCGAAGCGAGGGAGGGACGCCTCGCCCGAGCAGTCGAGCAGGTCTCGGAAGCGATCGTCATTTGCGACGGTCACGGGCACGTATCCTACGTGAACCCCGCTTTCGAGCGAAGCCTGGGACAGGGCGAGACCTTGTCTGGGAGTTCCGTCGACGAGGAAGACCATCTCGGCGAGCTCAGGGCTCCGCTGACGAACACATTGAACGAGGGCAAGTCCTGGGTGGGCCGGCTCGCCCTGAGGCGCGTGGACGGTACACCATTCACCGCCGACACGAGCCTGGCTGCTCTGCGTTCGCCCGAGGGAGAGATCGTCGGTGCCATCGGGGTCCTTCGAGATGTCAGTAGTCAGCTCACGCTCGAGGCCCAGCTGCGTCAGTCGCAGAAGATGGAGTCCGTGGGCCTTTTGGTGGGTGGCATCGCTCACGATTTCAACAACCTCCTCACCGTGATCATCGCCGCCACGGAGCTGGTCAGATTGCAGGGGGGCCGAGAGGTGGAAGGCCATCTTGCGGACATCACTACGGCTGCGGAGAGGGCGGCTTCTCTCACTGCCCAGCTGCTCGCCTTCAGCCGCAAGCAGGTCCTGCGACACGAGGCCATCGATATCGAGGAGCTGTGCCGCGAGACCGGGGGCATGCTCAGTCACATCATCGGAGAGCACATCCAGCTGGTGATGGACACGGACGCAGGTCTGTCGCCCATCGCAGGGGATCCCGACCAGATCGCCCAGGCGTTGGTCAACCTCGTCATCAATGCTCGCGACGCGATGCCCGCTGGTGGCCGAGTAATCGTGAGCTCGAGGGCCGTCACCCTGGACAAGGCGGAGGCGGATCGCCTCCAGGTGGCCGATGGCCGATTCGTCTGTCTCAGCGTTCGAGACGAGGGGACGGGCATGGATCCCCAGACCCTCGAGAAGATCTTCGACCCCTTCTTCACGACCAAGGCCAAGGGGAAGGGTACAGGGCTGGGGCTGTCAACGGTCTACGGGATCGTCAAGCAGAGCAAGGGTGGGATCGACGTCGAGAGCGCCCCCAACTCTGGCAGCGAGTTCAGGGTGTACCTGCCGGTCGCGCACGACGACAGCAAGATGCGCGCTCACCTGCGAAGCGTCCCCATTCCACACGTGCCGGCGTCGAAGAGCAAGACCGTGCTCCTGGTCGAGGACGAAGAACTGTTGCGCAAGATGGCTGCCGCCGTTCTTGCAGGCGCCGGATACCGGGTCCTGACCGCTCGGAACCATTCTGAGGCCTTGAAGCAGTTTCACGCCGACCGCACGGGCATCGATCTACTCCTTACCGATGTCATCCTGCCGGGGCCAGGTGGCGCTGAGATTGCCGCGGAGCTCTGTAGGCGACAGCCGAGTCTGCCCGTGCTCTACATGTCTGGTTACACCGATGGCGCTCTGCAGATCGCCGGTGTGATGCCAGAGCATGTAAAACTCCTCCGCAAACCGTTTCGCCCCGAGACTCTCGTGGACGCCGTCGCGGAGCTTTGCCCGAACGGTGCGAACTCCAGGGCCGGGTGACCACCGCGAACGGTCGGGCTCTGGAATCGTGTCTGCCGGGCCGTTCGAGTCCACGACTAGGCCCGGCAGACACGATTCCAGAGCCCCTGACGAAGCCTGCTGAAAGCTAGGGGGCGAGCACCGTCTGGTCGATGCAGAGGGTGTTCAGATTGCTGACGACCCCCGAAAGCGCGCCCGACGGGGCTGGCAGCGAAACGGCGGGTTGCAAGTCTGCGACGCCAATGAGAGTTCCATTCTGGCAGGCGATCCCCATCTGCGCGTTCTCGCCGGTATTGAGAGCGGTCAGAACCGGGTTTGGGTTGGCTGGAAGCGGCAGTTGAACGACACCACCACGGTCGACGAGGATCCCGATGTTGTTCCCGGAGATCTGGTTGCCTGCAACGCGCGCTACGCTCGTATCGACCGCGAGCACACCCAGATTGTTGTTGGAGATCGTGTTCCCACCGAGGATCTCGGCCTGCGATCCGCCCGCAACGATGATGCCGGCGGTGACATTGTCGGAAATCGTGTTGGGACTCGGGATTCCATTGAAGGTGTCGATGCCGATCTGTGCGGTGGATCCCGAGATCACCAGCACACCGCCCGCGATGCAGTCGGTGATCGTGTTCCCGAGCAATGTGGCAAAGCTTCGAAAGCCGACGCTGACTCCGAAGTTGGTGGCATTGCGGAGGACGTTCGACTCGACCGTCGCGCTTGCGTCCGTGGCGAAGGCGATCTGGAACTGCGATGTCGATTCGAGGATGAATCCACGGATGTGCACGCGGCGGACAGTAACCCGGATGGTGGCGTCGCTCGGATCTGCGGGCACGATGCGGGCGCTCCCCCCTCCATCGAGGGTGATGGCCTTGTCGATCACGACCGACTCGGTACAGGTTCCGCGAACCAGAATCGTGTCCCCTGCACCTGCCCGCGCGAGCGCGCGGGTCACGGTCTGACCGCGATCACAGTCCACGCGAAGCGTGCGGGTGCGAGGACCGAAGAGCAAATCCGCAATCGAGAGCGCGGTTTCCTCCTGCGCGGAGGGGCAGGTGGGAAAGAGCAAGGCGGCAGCCAACATGGCCAGCAGTGTCGGTCGCATAATTCGTTCCTTTCGGTGAGTGAACTCTGCGCGCCAATCTGAAAGCCATGCCGATCGAAGTCAATTCTACGGATTTCGCCGATTCGTATAGAGAATACTAATATCAGACCATGACGTTGGAAGATCTGAGAGTGTTCGTCGCGGCTTACCAGGCGTCGAGCTTCAGCGAGGCAGCTCGGCGGATCGGCCGCACACAGGGGGCGGTGACACAGCATGTTCGCCGGCTCGAGAGCGAGCTGGAGGTAGAGCTGTTCACCCGACTTCGCCGAGGCATTTCGGCTACAGAAGAAGGAAGGATTTTGTACGAAGCCGCGAGCCCGGCTCTGGCGTCCCTCGACTCAGGCATCGAGGCGCTAAGGCTCACGGCGAGCAGTCGAATGGAAAGGCTGCGACTCGCCGTCGGGGCCAACCTCATCTCCGCGTTGCGGCGGGCGACGCACACCCTCAAGGAGAGACGCCCAGAGGTCGAGATCGAGGTGATCGCCGAGAACACGACGGAAGGACGCCTGAGTGTGCTGCGGGAGGGACGGGCGGATCTGGCGCTGATCCCGTTGTCTTGCGCGGTTCAGAGTCTCGAGGTCAGACCGCACAGCGAGGTCGAGCTCGGCCTGCTCGTTCGTCGCGATCATCCACTCGCAAAGCAGAAGGAGCTAGCGCTCGAGGATCTGGCCACGATCCGGTACATCGCCCAGAGCACGACCTCGGCGACCTACCAGCACATCGCCAAGGTGCTGATCGCGCACGGAATCTCCCTACAGCCAATCGAAGTGGCCGAAGTTCCGGCGATCGCGAACATGCTCGTAGAAGTGAATGCCGGCGAGACCTTCGTGCCCCGACGTCTGGCGTCGAAGCTCGAGAAGAACGGGACTCTGAAGGTCCTTCCGGTGCCTGCCCTCGCGCCGCTTCGAATGGGTTGGTGCGCCCGAAGCTTCGCCATGCTGCCCAAGGCCGCGGTGGAGTTCATCGACATCTGCGATCAGCTCTTGCATCGTCAGCCGCCGACGCGCGGCGCGTGAGCCCACTTCCGAAGCGAGCGTCCGACCCCTCGGCTGCACACGCCCACGCATGAGCGTGACAGCTGTCGCTGCCGGTCACTGCGGCGGCGGAACTCCGCTGCGCGGAATCAGCACGGGAACCGATTGGACTTCGACCGTCGGATCGATGAAGTTGGGCGTCCGGATGGTCACCGAGGTGGCCACTCCCGCCGCGACGACACCGGCCTTGGTGCCCACGGTCACCTGGACATCGGCTGGATGAACACAGCTCGGGCTCATCCCACAACCCGAGGGGTTGTAATGCACCTGGAGCACGTAGCGCGCGTCAGGTCCTGGAGGAGCATCGAAATCGATCTCGTCGAAGCCATCGCCGGTGCTGCCGGGGGGCAGATTGAGAACGCTCGACTCGACATCGCGCAACACCACTTTCACCTTGTTCTGCATGAAATCCAGTCTGACGAAGAGGTCGAGAAGG
This sequence comes from Pseudomonadota bacterium, assembly GCA_003247575.1. Classification (GTDB taxonomy): domain Bacteria; phylum Myxococcota_A; class UBA9160; order SZUA-336; family SZUA-336; genus SZUA-336. The sequence continues at coordinate 220,314 of QJZC01000020.1, read as the reverse complement.
CCGATATCATTGGCCAATGCGATGTCTTTCGCGTCGTAGAAGTAAACTTCGTCGATGGTCATCGAGAGCGCGAGCAGATCGTTCACGCTCGTGATCATCTCATCGGCTTGCATCACGAAGTTGGGATCGTTCGGATCGAACTCGAAAAACTCGGGCGCATTCGGGTCGAAGATGAACGAATCGTCGAACGCCGGGTCGTACTCCGCGAAGGCAGGATCGTACTCGGCGAACGCCGGATCGAACTCGGCGAGCGCGGGATCGTACTCCGCAAGCGCAGGGTCGAAGCTACCCGCTGGATCGTAGGGGTCGGGGCCCGGAACGTAGCCTTCGGCGCCCGGGTCGTAGTTGGGATCATAGTTGGGATCGTACGGACCCGGCGCATAGCCGTCGGGGCTAGGAGCGTACGGATCCGTGCTCGGATCGTAGTTGGGGTCATAGTTGGGATCGTATGGACCCGGACCGGGCGCATAGCCATCCGGGCCAGGAGCGTACGGATCCGTACTCGGGTCGTAGTTGGGATCATAGTTCGGATCGTATGAACCCGGATCGGGGGCGTAGCCGTCGGGGCCTGGGCCGTACGGCTCGGTGCCGGGCGTATGGTTGGGATCGTACGGGCCCGGACCCGGGTGATCGCCCTCGTTGCCTGGGCCGTACCCATCGGGGCCCGGACCGTAGCGCGGGTCGTAGCGACCCGGCTCAGGTCCCCCTCGAGCCGGATCGAAGGGTTCGGGACCGGGGCCGGTCGGCTCGCCAGGTCTCGATCCCGGAACTGGCTGCAGTGGATCACCCGGACGCGGTGCGGGCCCGGGCCGACCGGGCTCCGCCCCCGGACGACCGGGATCCCGCTCCTCGCCCCGCGGCCGCGGACCACCGGGGCGTCCTGGGAACGCTCGCGGGGGACGGTTCGGATCGGGGCGCGATCCGGGTCGATCCGACGCACCGGGTCGCTCGGGACCTCTACGACCCGCAGACCGCGGATCATTCCGAGGAGCTCCCCGCTCCGCCGGTGCACCTCTACCCTCGCGAGCTCGAAGCGGAGCGGAGCTGCGATCGCGCGCACGCTGCGGCCTCGCTTGGTCTGGACCACGCTCGGCGTCCTGGCGCTCGCCGCCGCCCTCCTTGGGCTCACCCTGCACCGCGAAGTCGAAGTTCTCGTACAACTCCGCTGGCACCAGAAAGGGTACGGATGGGGGCTCGGCAAAGCTGGGAATCTCGACACCCCAGCCCCCGCGCCGAACGTCCCGCGCGATCCCGGCATTGGCCACCTCGATTGCACCGGTGTCCAGATTCGCGGCCCCCGGTGCCGCCAGCACCACCAAGGAGCGCCCGGTATCCGGATCGACGGAGGTATCGACGACGGTACCGCGAATGCCGATCGTGCCGGACGGCAGTCGCACCTTCATGCTCTCGGGGTCATCCTTGGCAATGCGTCCACTGATGAAGCGAAATGCCCCACGCACGAGCTTCGCATCGAGCTCGCCCCCCTTCGCCTCCGCGTCGTATAGAAACTTGTCGATCACCAGCTCACTCTTCGGCCCGAGAGTGAAGACCGTCTCATCGAGCAACAGGACCTGCAGTCCGGATTCCTCGCCGGTGCGGATCGAGTCTCCCAGATAGATGGGTGAACCGCTCTCGACTTCGCGGCCGACGGCGTCCGGCCTCGTCACCGTTACCTTTCCCCGAACGGCCGCGGCAACCCCCGCCTGTACGGAGGCTTGCACCGAGCCGGCGAGCGAAAGTACGAACAGGATCAGACTGACTGCGACAGCTCGACTCAAAACGTCCTCCTCGCGCTCGTTCGCGCAGGATCTAGGACCGACCTCACAGCTCGAACCGCTTGGTCAAGCTCACCCCAAACTTGAGGTTCTTGTACTCATTGTTCGGCAGGTTGGAGCGCGAATGAACGACCTCGGTGTTCAGAGTCAAGCTCATCCCCCGCAGCATCCGCGCCTGACTCCATAGCGAGTTCAGCGGTATCCCCAGTGTGAGTCCCGCGGTCGTCTGGAAGTCGCGCCTCCGAGACTCGCCAATCGAGTTCTGGTTTCGGTGATACTTCTCGCGCTTCAGGTTCACACTCGAGATCAGGAACTGACCGGTCGGAAGGACCCACAGATGATTCAGGCCGGCCTGCCACCCCAGCAACGAGAAGTAGGTCTTCTGAGCCGACTTGCGAGATACTCCGGCCTTGAAGGTCAGGCGCTGATCCAGGCGTGGCCGAAATCCGAGGTCGAGCTTGAAGTCGGTCCGATAGCCGCTGCGATCTCGCGCAGTCGTTGCATCGGGTGTCGAGTCGTAGTCCTCGTAGACGGAGCGCAGATTCATCGACAGGTCCAGCTTGTTCGATAGAGGGAGCTTGCCCAGCAGCTGTGCACCAAAGCTGCGCTGATACACCTCGCGCGACAAATCGATCGCGTCGGCGACCAGCTGGGGCTGAAGCTCCCAGCCTGACCGGCGCAGCCGGAATCCGAGGTCGAACTTCGCGACCTGCAGATCGAGGTTCTCGAGATCCTCCTGCTGCGCATGGAAATACGTGAGCCCGGCGACGGCCTTGAGATCTTCCTGCGAACCCAGATCCCGTTCGACCTGAAGGTTCAGGATCGATGAAAAGCCCTGATCCGCCGTCTTCTTGCTCGCAGCTCCCACACTCTGCCGTATGTTCCCCACCAGAGCCTGGTTCGAATCCGGTCCCGAATTTCGATTCGAGTCGGTCTGAGCACCTACGTTCAGGGTGAGCACCGACCTATAGACTTTTCGATTGCGTCGAATTTGGTCCTGGTAGCCTTTCAACTGAGCTCTGGAACGCGCATTCATGGGGAGCGGCTCGAGCAGTTCCAGCTCGCGCTGGGCGTGCTCGAAGTCTCCCATCTTGAGCAGCACGACGGCATAGAGCATCCGCATCCGCACCATCTTTGGACGCACGAGCAGCATTCGCTCGAGAGTGGCGGCGGCGCCCTTCAGGTTTCCGTCCTGGATCTGTGTCAGTACCCAGCGGTAGTTCAGATCGAGGTTGTCCGGGTCGCTCAACACCTCTGCGTAGGTCACGCGCCTGAAGCCGCCGAGTCGCTCCTGCAGGTTCGCTCCCGAGCTTCGCTCGAGCTGTTCGAGTGCCCGCTCGGCCGCCTGTCCGGGCTGCTCGGTCTCAGGCGACGCAACTGGCGCTCCCTGAGCGTACACGACCTCGGCGTCGGAGCTGGCGACACAAACCACAAGACATAAGTAGGCCAATCGCTTCATTCGCGGCTCCCCTCATACGCATACGCGCTCGAGCAACGTGGAGGCTCCCACCTTCCTCGTCCTTGCACACGCTCTGCTTGAGAGAGATGTGGCGAGCGCAGCTTCACGCGCACGAGCCACATCGATGGAGAGAACAGCGAATCCTCTCTACCTGGAGCGACACACTCATCGCGATCTGCGCAGATCCGCTCGGTTCAGGGCACCCAGGTGTACGCACAGGCGATCGGCGAACAGGAGAGCAACTTCCGTCGGTTCGTACGGCCTGACCCAGGCTCGCCGCTCCTCGGCCCGCCGGATGGCTGGGGGATGTTCCAAATCGAACAGGCGAGTACCTTGCAGACTTGGAGCTGGAACGAGAATGTGAGGTGCGTGATCGAGCGACATGAACAACTTCCTTAGGACATATCTCCCTTGTGCCTTGCTCATGGTCTCTTCCGCCGCGCTGGCCGCGGAAGAGATCACGGACCCGCTCGAACACTTCACGCGGGTTCACACGTTCCGTCCCGAAGACCGCGTGGTGCGCGTCGACGCGGACCTCGATGGCGACCGCGTTGCCGAGGTGCTCATCTCTCTCGAGCGGTACACCAATGCAAAGGCTGGGCTGAACTGGGACGTATACGTTCCCGAGGCATCGGGTTTCCGCCGCGCCGAGGAGATCGTGTCGTTTCGACCTGATGCCTTCTACGTAGGATGGGTTCCTGAGCTGGACGACTATGCCCTGATGACGTTTCAGGCAGCGAGCGTCGACTCGGGGACCCTCGTTTCCATCCGATCACGCGAAGGCGAGATCCGAACGGAGCGCGTCCGCGAGCTGGACCGAACCAAGCCAGAAGATCGAGCGCTCTACGAGCGATACTTCGCGCAGGACCGAGCTGACTCGGTCCGCAGGTACTCCATGGACGACCTGCGCGAGCTCGGATTCGATGTGCAGTTGGCCCCCCAGAAAATGCGACCGGCAGCGAGTCACGGGTGTGGGCACTCGGAATCGCGGCTGCAGGGCCGTTCGAGTCCGCGACTACGCCCTGAAGCCGCGATTCCCGAGCCCCTGACGAAGACGAACAAACTATCCCGGCTAGGCTGGCACGCGATCGATCGGTAGCTCGGGGAGCTGTTTGGCTACCGCGTCCAGCCAGCGTGTCACGTTCCGAAAGCGCACCAGATCGAATCCGCCTTCGTCGGCGACGTGCGTATAGGCATAGAGAGCAATGTCCGCGATGCTCAGGCTCGAACCCGCCATGAAGTCTTGGCGTTCCAGAACTCCGTCCATCACTCCCAGAGCCTGATACCCCCTCTCCAGCAGCGCGACCGACTCGGATTCGGTCAGCTCCCCGAACTCCGGATGCAACAGGCGCGCGCGTCTCACAGCGATGGTTGGCTCGTGGTTGTACTGCTCGAAGCTCATCCACTGCAAGACGCGCTGGCGACCGAGCCTCGAAGCAGGCACCAAGGATGTGCCTTCCGCGAGCCACCACAGGATCGCACTGGACTCGAACAAGCAGGTCCCATCGGCAAGTTCGAGCACGGGAATCTTTCCGATGGGGTTTCGGGCCATGAAATCAGGTGTGCGCGAAGCCCCGACGGTCAGGTCGACCTCGACGTACCTGTAGGGAAGCCCAAGCAGTGCCAACACCAGCCGGACCTTGTAGCCGTTGCCGGACGGCAGGAAGTCGTAGAGGGTCGCTGGAAAGTAGCGCGCCAACTCGTCGGCCCCGAGCGCAGCGCTTTCGGGAATCCCCGTCCCCAGCCCATCCCTATCGTTAGATTCCCTCATGTAATTTCGCCTCCGAAGTCCTAAGTATCGGCAGCAATATTCAGCCTCTCTGTGTTTCTCACAAGCGAGATTTTTCGTCCCCTAGGATGAGAAAAATTCATGCATCATGAGACGGTGAAGCATGAACTCCCCCCACTCAATGCCTTGCGCGCGTTCGAGGCTGCGGCCCGCCATCGCAGCTTCACGCAGGGTGCGCGCGAGCTGGGCGTGACACAGGCGGCGGTGAGCCACCAGGTTCGGATCCTCGAGGACTGGCTCGGAGTTGCGCTCTTCGTACGGCGACCGCGCGCGCTCTCCCTCACAGCTGCTGGCGAGCGCTACTTTCAAGCAGCCCTAGCCGCCTTTCAGAACCTCGACTCGGCTTCGCGCGACCTTCGTGGACAATCACAGCGCACGCAGCTCCACATCAGCGTGTTGCCCTCTTTCGCGGCGCGCTGGCTCGTTCCCCGCCTTGGCCGCTTTGCCGCGCGACATCCCGAGTTCGACGTGCGAATTGCCACCAGTGCAGACTTCGCAGACTTCAAGCGCGACCAGATCGACCTGGCGATTCGCTACGGGCGCGGGAGCTATCCCGGACTTCGCGCGCATTACCTCATGGGCGAAGAGCTGTTCCCGGTGTGTAGCCCGGACCTGCTGGCGGGACCAGTACCGCTACGGTCTCCCGCCGACCTGGTGAATCACACCTTGCTTCACGACGAAAGCCGAGACGACTGGGGGCGTTGGCTCGCCGCAGTCGGGGTCAACCCGGTAGATGCTCGACTCGGGCCCCTCTTTACGGACGCGAGCTTGTTGATTCAGGCCGCCGTCGCAGGACAGGGGGTCGGCCTCGCGCGGCGCGTGCTGGTAGCGACGGAGCTCGCTGCGAAACGCCTAGTGCGGCCGTTCGCCGAAAAGCTGGTTCTCGACTGGGCCTACTACCTCGTTTATCCGCATACCTCCGACAACGAGCCGCACATCCAGGCCTTCCGCGGCTGGCTGTTCGAAGAGATTGCGTTGCGCTGAAGCGCTCATCCCACCGGATGTGGCTTGGGCTCGCGCAACAGGGGCCTGACCCCGTGCCACAAGGTGAGACCGAGCAGTACGGCCACGAAGAGCCCGATCAAGAAGCTGGTCGGGCCGGGGAGGCTCGTCACAGTAAAGTTTGCGATCTGTTCGGTGCCGAGAACTGGCGGCATGAAGGGATCCACATCCACGGGAGCCCTGGGATCGAGATCGTGACCATAGACGTAGAGCTTGTAGACGAAGCGTCCCGCAGAGAATACACAGAAGTAGAGTGTCACCACGGTCAGATCGACCAGGCCGCGGATGTCGCCGATCGCGGTCAGGCGCAACGCCAACAAGAACAGTGCACCGAGGGCGAAGGGAATCCAGTCGAGCTCGGATAGCGCTGCTCGATCGATCGATGCCATGCCGATGTAGTGATTCAGCGTGTTCACCTCTTGGATGTCGCCCTCGACCGTGTGTGGGAAGATGTAGAGGTTGAGTCCCTGCGGATACTGTGGCGCTTGCATCCGGATGTGCCAGAGAGGCCACTGGAAGGCGAGCAGCAGCGGCACCAACGAGGCGAGCAGCAGGATGCGGCTCAGTCCTGGAAGCGGGCGGGCCAGGATGCCGTTCAAACGGCGCGAGAAGTCGATCATGGGCTCACTCCTTGCGGCTAGACGACATCGCCGCGTCGAAACCTTCTCCACGCGACCAGCCAGGCTGCCGTGCCGACCAACCCAGGCCATAGCGCGCCCAAGGCGAACAGAGCGGACGGCGAGAACCGCGTGGTCGCGAAGAAGCCGACTGGGCCTAGGATCGCGAGCTCGGGCTCCGCTCCAGCGAGCAGTGCCATGCGAGCATCCTGAACGGGGTTGAGCAACGCCAATCCGAGGACCCATTCCACCGGGAGTCGCCAACGCAGCAAGGCCCCGATGAGCGCGAAATCGATCAGGGCCACGCTGAGAGCCCAGAGCAGCAGTGCGAGGGTGGTCGCGCGCGCGAGGCTCGTCGCATAGACCGAGAGCGCGATCCCGAGCCCGACGAACGACCAGAGCAAGCATGCACACAGCGCGAGCGCGCGCCCCAGAAAGCCCCACGGAATCGCGTCGCCCAAGCCAAAGCGGGTCCACAGCGCGAGGAGTACGAACACCAAGACCAGAGGACCGAGCAGTGCGCCGAAACGCACCAAGGAGACACCCGCCAGCCACGCCGTACGGGGAACCGGCTGGCTGAGCCACAGCTCGAGCACACCCTCTTCACGGCCACGCACGATCGCCGGGCCCACTCCAGTCAGCGCCAACAACGGCAGCACAAGGACCAACGCGTGGCACAACGAGAAGAGCACGCGCCCGAGCCCTGTAAAGCCCAATACGTTCGATTCGCGCATCCCCACCAAGACGAATAGGGCCCCGAGTACCGAGTACACCATCAGGCAGAGCAACATCCAGCGCGAGCGCAGCACCTCACCCAGATCGAGGCGCATGCAGGTGATCCAAGCAGCCGACAACTCAACGCCCTCCCCTACGCTGTGCTTCGAGCTGCTGCACGTGCTCGAGCGCGCTGGCAAGCGTGAGCAGCTGCGAGCTCGGCTGCCAGAGCTCTGCACGCAGTCCATACCCCATCGGAGTCGGGCGCTCACTCTCCCCGAACCCCACTGACTCCGCTGCGACCCACTCGAGCACACCCCTCGCATCGGCAGCCTCGAACCACGCGCGTACCGGCTCGTGATCTGGGCGATCCGCGCGGTGCAGAAGCAGGCAACCTGGGTCGTCGAAGAAGAAGGTCTCTCCCTGCGCGCTGCGATACTGCGCAGCGAACCCGGGTTCGCTGATCAGCATGCGACACTGCGCACACACCTCTCGGTCCAGCACCAGAGTCGCTGGGACGTCCTCGGCCACGCAGGCGAGCCCTGCGCTGGCGCAGAGCGCGAGAGAGACGAGCATGGCGGCAAGACGGGAACCAGCAATTGCCCTAGGCGTCTCCACGTGGCTCCCCCTCAGGTCCGGGAGCGGGCTCGCGTTGCCACTCGCTCTCGTGAGGCCGCTCCCTCCACTCAGGAAACTCGTTCTCAGAAGACCTGTTGTCGTCAGGGGGCTCGTTCTCGCAATCCAACCCCTCGAGCTCTCGCACGTTGAGGTCGCGGACACGCGCCCCGAGCTCGCGCAACAGCTCTTCGAGCAGGGACGGCTTCTCGCCGCGGGTGACGCTGCGCATCCACCAGTCTCCTGCACCGGCGCGGAAGCCCCGAGCTCGCAAGACCGACTCGCTGCCTGGCGCGACGTTCACCTCGATCACGCTCCTCGCACGAGCATCCAAGAAACCTCGCACGCCTCCCTGATAAACCAGCCGTCCCTCGCTCAGATGAAGCACAGAATCGACCAGAGGGCGAACTTCCTCGAGCCGATGCGAGCAGAGCACCAGGGTGGCGTCGCGTGAGAGCTCCGAGAACAGCTCGAAGAAGCGCTCGCGCGCGTATACGTCCAGGCTGGCGGTCGGCTCGTCCAAGATGTAGAGCTTCGCGGGCACCGCCAACGCCAAGCTAAGCAGCAGCTTCTGGCGCATGCCACCGGAAAGGGTCCGCAAGGGCGCCGCTTCGATCGCAGACAACTCAAGATCGAAGTTTCGGGCCATGCAACAGAGCTGCTCCACGGTCAGACCCCGCACACGTGCGAAAGCCTGGACCACCTCGCGCACGGGTACGTTGCTCTGGGGCGCAGTCTGCGGCACGTACACCCGCCCGCGGGAAACCTGCGCCCACTCAGTGGGCTGCTCGAAGCCACCCAGGCGCAAGCTGCCACGAAACGACAAGAGCCCGGCGAGAACGCGGTTCAGCGTAGACTTGCCCGAGCCGTTGGCACCGACCAAGGCGACGCGGCATCCCGAGTCCACCTTGAATGTGATGTCGCATAGCGCCTCGAGTCGGCGATAACACTTCGAGAGCTGGTCGGCCTCAATCCTCATCGAGCGGCTCCGGCCGCATCCGGGGAGTCGGGTCGACGAGCAGCCGCTTCGCCCGGAAGATGGGAAACATGCGCGCGACGGCTTCCGTCAGCCACAACGCCGCGCTTCCCCGAAAGAATGCGAGCGAGGGCTGACTGCGCACGAGATCCGCCTCGAAGCTGCGCAGCTCATAGGGCAGGTCGCCGAATCCGTCGGAGTCGAGGTCGTAACCGGCAAAATCATCGAAGTGATTCTCGCTCCAGGTGACGCCATCACCGGAACTGCGACCTTCGATACGCAGCGGTGTCCGATTGGACATGAAATCGTTACTAAGGAACTCGTTGCGCTTCTCGCTCCCATGAAGCACGACCGCCGCGTCAGAGAACTGGAAACGATTGGATTCGAATCGGTTGGATTCGTCGAGGTAGAGAGGGCACGTATCCAAGTAGAGTCCGGTGGAATTCCCGATCACCCGATTTCGCGCAAATACCAGGTTTCCCGACTCCTTGCAGCCCAATCCCACTCCAGCCGCTCCACGCGCACCGGCCAGAAGATTGTCCGAGAACTCTAGATCGCGGCTGTACATGGAGAAGACGCCCACGACGTTGCGGCGATAGACGTTCCCCCGTACCACGCTGCCATGCGAGTACATGAAGTGAGTCCCGTAGCGGCCATCTTCTACGACATTGCGCTCGATCCGATTGCCCGGCGAGTACCACACCACCAGATCGCGGCTGTGCCGAATCCGATTCTCGGCGACGCGCGCATCGCGTACTTCCCAGAGACGAATCCCGTCTCCACGCAGCCCAAGCGGCTTGTCTGGAAAACCCTCGATCTCGTTGCGCAGCAGCGACACCCCGCGGGCCTGCTCGACGAGCACACCAAAGAGCGCTTCTACGATTCGCACGCCCTCTACGCGAACCCGATCGCCGCGCACCCGTACGGCTGCGTCCAGATGATCGAAGCGGCCACCGCTACCATCGATGGTGACCCCCTCGAGTGCGGAGCCCGCGCCATCGAGCAGCACGGTGGTGCCACTCCCTCCCGATCGAATCACTGCCTCGCGCGGACCGCGCAGGGTGACCGAAGCGGGAATCCGAACGGGCCCCGCCCACTCACCCGGCGCCAAGCAGAGAACGGCGCCCTGCTGCGCCGCATCCAACTGATCCTGCAGCGACTCGCCCAATGCGACGGCCTCGCAGGCCGTCCCGGCGCTCGCAATCCGCCACAACAGCCCAGCGGCCGTGGCAATCGCGAGCGCGAGCGCTCTGCTACTCATTGGGCTCCACGAGCAGGTATCCCGCCATCTCGAGATGCAACGCGGAGCAGAACTCGGTGCAGTAGAAAGGGTACACGCCCGGATCGTCTGCCACGAAGGTCACGTTCTCGTGCTCTCCTGGCTCGAGGCTCAGATTGACATTGTGAGATCCGATGCCGAAGCCATGGGTTGCATCCTTGGCCTGCTCCACATTGGTCACGTGGAGGTGAACGGTATCCCCTTCCTTTACCCGAATCAGGTCGGGTGTGAAGCGGCTTCGCACCGCGGTCATCCACACGTGGACACCATCGGGGCGACGCTCGATGCGCTCCTCTCCAGAGGTCGCGGCATTCGGGTCCTTCGCTCGCGTGCGCGGGTTGTAGCCGATCGGCTCGAAGACCTCTTTTGGATTCAGCTTGTCGGCCTTGACGATCTGCGCATAGTGCGGCTCTCCGATCCCGATCGGCATGTCGTAGAGAAGCTGCATCGTCTCACTACCGTCCCCGATGTCGATCAGCTGAAAGTTCTGAGGCAACAATGGACCGACCTTCATGAACCGGTCGATCGCCCACTTGTTGAGCGAGACCAAGAAGCGCCCGTCGGGCGATACCGTATCGCCCTCCGCCGCGACGATGTGCCCCACGTTGTAGTGGACCGGGATCTTCTCGAGCACTTTGAGATCCTTCACGGACCACTTGACCACCTTCGATTCGATGAACAGCGAGGTATACGCATTTCCCGCGCCGTCGTATTGGGTATGCAGGGGACCGAGTCCCAGCTCGGCTTGGCCGCGAATCGACTCCTCGAAGGGCAAGATGGGCACGCCGTAGTCGTCATTGCCGACAAACTTCTTCGCATCGATCAACCCCTTGATCTTCTCGAAGCTGTACACGGTGGCATGCGTATCCAGCTTGCCTGCAACGACGAGTTCCTTTCCATCTGGCGTGACATCGAGGCCATGCGGACTCTTGGGCTCCCCGACGAACCAGAGACAGTCGCCCGCGGCGGCATCGAGCGGAATCACGGGCAAGCCACCGATCTGCTTGGTCTTGCCCTCGGCAACCATTTCCTCCGCGCGCCGCCAGTTGATGATGTGCATGTAGTCCATGTCGTTCTGGGAAGCACCCGACTCGAGCGGTGGCTTTCCCTCGGCCGTACCTCCAGTGGCGCGCTCCGTATTGAAGCTGTTCAGAAAGATCCATCCATCACTGGCGAGTTTGCCGGCGTCCGACAGATCCTGCATGTAGGGAGGTAGCTCGATCGCGAAAGATTTGTCCGGCTCGATCTTGCCCGTCTCCCGATTGAAGCGCCAGAGGATGACCGCGCCACGGTACTTCTCTGCGTAGTCTGCAATGTCTGCGTAGCCGCCTCCGAGCGGAGCGGGATACTGCGGTCCCTCGATCACGTACTCGGTATTGGGGGTGACGAAGGTACCGCCGTGGTCGTTCTCGATCAGACTCGAGGTCACGATCTGAGTCGTCTCGAAGTCGCGGAGATCGATGACGGCGATGCGTGCGCTGTTCTTGTCGTTGATGAAGAGATACTCGCCGTCGTAATCCCCGCCAGTCTCGGACAACGCCGGGTGATGGGTATCTCCCCAACGCATCTTCCGGCCATGCTTCTCACCCGCATCGAACAGCGCCCCACTGTCGCCGCCATAGCCGTAGCCCTGCCAGGGTTCCGGAGTGAATACGCCGATCACCTTGAGCAGGCGCATGCTGGGCAGGCCGATCACGAGTACCTGACCGGAGTGGCCTCCCGATGCAAACAGGTAGTACTCGTCGAGCTTCCCCGTGGGCGTGTACGTCTTGAGCGCGGCCATCACGTCACTCTCCGTCAGCTCGCGCTCCTGCATCAGCTGTGCAAGACCTCCTCCCACCGAGGGAGCGCCGGGTGCACCGCCGGGCTGACACGCCAGCGCCCCAACGGCGGCCATGATGGAAAGAGTGGACGCCCATTCAGCTCTTCGTGACAGAGCTTCTCGTAGCCGCATCATGCTTCTCCTTTGAGGCTCGAGGTCGTGCCGCCGTCTTCTACTTACTGATCGATCGGACGAAGGCTACCAGCGCTGAGAGATCGTCTGGGCGGTTCGCCAGGTCGGGCTGAGACGGCATCATCGGACTGACTCCCACCGCTGCTCCACCGTACGAGATCGCCTGACGAATCCGCTCGTCATCCACCGACGCCTGCCAACTCGCGTCGGCGAGGTTTCTCGGTGGCGGATTGAAGGCTGCCCCGCCCGGACCGTCGCCCGCTCCGCCCTCTCCATGACAGGTCGCGCAGCGCGACGTATAGAGCTCGCGTCCGCGTGCGAGTCGCTGCTCCGGGCTCTGGGCCTGCGCAGCTGACGGGGCGGGGGCTGCCTCGGCTCCGTTCTGTCCAGCGCGGGACGAGGACTCCGAAGCTTCCCCGCCGCAGCCGAGGGTCAGTGCGGCTAGTGAAACCAAACTCATCACAGCACAGATACGCACACAGCCGCGTCTCATTCCCCCCCCTATGACTTCCAGTCGATTCGCGCAGGTGTATGCATGCTTCGCGCCCAGCGATACTACGGCACGAGGTCGCCGCTCCAACGCGAGCCCGAGAGCCATCACGCGCTCACAGCCTCCGTGAATCCAAGCGCTTTCGAGGGCACATCGACCGGCTTGCAGCCGTTTCCCAACGCGCCAGAATGATCCCGTAAATGAGGCATTACGGCGCAGCTGAGACGCAAAGTATCCTCAGAGAGAATCCCAGGAATCAGCAGCAAATCGGGATATCTGGGGCTCTTCTTTCCCGGAGAGAGATTCGAGCTGCTGGAGAACGCGAAGAGTGGCTCGACACCTACACCTGCAACACAGGCACCGCGAGACATGTCTTCCGCAGGCACTGTGGAGTCGAGCTCTTCTACGTACCAAGGTCAGACCCCGACGGATTCAATGTGAATGCGCGCTGCATCGACTCCGGCACCGTGAAGAGGATGACCATCAAGCCTGCAGATGGCCGCAACTGGGAGAAGCGGTACCCGACGGGCGCGTGAACCCCCGGTACGGCCGAGACGTAATATGATTGCCAGAAACTGTTCATATTTAATTAGATTTAAATTTAACAATCATAATCGCAGCCTCGAACGGCAGAGTGGATGAGACCGGAAGGAGTCCGCTCCCAGCTCGCCGTCCGCGCTGAGAGGAATTCCATGCGTCTAGCTTCGCTCTGCATTCGGACCGGTCTGTGCGCGACCCTGCTGTTCTCGAGCCATGCGTGGGGACAAGGCAACGGACACGTCACTGGACAAGGCACTGGGATCTCCCCCGAGAAAACCAACCGCCCGAAGGACGAGATCCGCGAAGAGGTGCAGGAGCTGCGACGGCAGGTCCACGCCCTCGAGCGACTCGTGCGCGCGCTGTCCGTCGAGGACGACGGTCGCACCTTGCGCATCACGGGAATGAATCTGCAGCTCGTCAACGGCACTGCCAACACCGATGGAGAGACGAACGGCACGGGGAACCTGCTGATCGGATACAACGAGGGCGCATGCACCGCAGAGACGCGCTCCTGCCAGGTCGATGGGGACTGCGCCGCCAACATCTGCAACCTCGACTCGGGCCTGTGCACGGCCAACAACACCGTGGTGTGCATGAGCGACGCCGACTGTGCCCCCAATGTATGTCAACAGTCGGCCCTCTCGGGCTCACACAATGTCGTCGTCGGTAGCGGCCATCGCGCGCAGAGCACCGGAGCGATCATAGGCGGACAGGGCGCAACCGCAAGCGCTCCGGGCGCGCTCCTGGCGGGTAGCGGGAACACCGTGAGTGCCCGACTGGGTGCGGCGATCGGGGGGCGCGACAGCGTTGCCGCCGGACCGGGTTCGGTGGTCGTGAGCGGCGCAGAGAATCGCGTCACTGGAGCAGGCTCGGCGATCCTATCGGGCCAACGCAATATCGTGGATGGAGGTGTCTCCGCTGCGGTCTCGGGCTCCGACAACATCGTGAGCGCAGGCGCTGCAGTCGCAGTCGCGGGACAGCGCAACCTGGTGAACGGGAACGGCGGCGTCGTCCTGACGGGTACGGACAACGTAGCGACGGGCGGAGCCTCGGCGGTGATCGCCGGCACACGCAACACTACCGTGGGTGGCGCGAGCGCCATACTCACCGGCGCAGACAACTCCGCGACCGGGAATGCATCGGCCATTCTCGCGGGCGCCGGCAATGACACCGCGGCCCCCGTATCGGCCGTCGTCGCGGGTTCGCTCAACTCGACGCAGGCGGCCACCTCTGCAGTGGTAGGCGGAAGCGCGAACTCCACTACCGGTCCCGCCTCTGCAATCCTCGGCGGCAACTCGAACATCGCATCCGGACCCCAGACGACCGTGTCGGGTGGCATGAGCAACAATGCCTCCGGAATTGCGGCGGCTGTCGCGGGAGGACTGCTCAACGGCGCCGCCGGAGATCGTTCGGCCATCCTGGGCGGCGCGTCGGGCCAGGCCACCGGCACGACGGCAACGATCGCAGGCGGATCGGCAAACCAGGCACAGGGCGACGTCTCCACCGTCACCGGCGGCCGGGCGAACATCGCAGACGAAGTCTTCGAAGTCGTTCCGTAGCTCGTTTCTCTTCCATGGGGTCACGGATGGCCCCCGCTCGGGTCCAGACGACCGGGCGGGGGCCATCCTAACTGCTCGTCAGTAGGACTCGTCAGTAAGTCCTCCCCTGCTTGTCGACGGAACTGTCGAGCCTATACGCGCTCCACCGTGGTGGCGTTCCCCTACGCGCAGCGTGCCCTTGTGGAAGCGGGAAAATGTCTGGTCAATGGCCCTATGCGTGTCCCCCCTCCTTGGTCTCACACTTGGGTCATGTCGTTTACCGCTAGACCTCCTCGCGCCTTCCATCAAACTCCACACGCTTCGCAGCCTGGCTCACCGACGGAACCGCGTTCCTGCGCACAGCTCACTCGAGGTCGAGACCGATGAAGTCGTTCCCGGTTGCTCGTTGCGCTGTCCCTGTGCTCGGAGCCACACTCGCGTTCTCGATTGCGCTGGCACATGCGCGAAACAGCAGACAGCTTCGGATCGAACAGCAGGCCGAGCGCATCGCAGAGCTCGAGCAAGAGCTCGCCCAGGCGCGCAGCACGCGATCGCAGTGCACTGCGGAAGAGGATCTCTTGGCGCTTCCGAGCGAGACCGCTTCCGGAGCTCCCATCCCTTCGATGCCCGAGAATACAGTCGCGCGAGGTCTGCGCGCCGAAGCACAAGACAGCCCGAACGGCACTTCCGTCGAAGCCTGCCTCGCTAGCGCGAGCGGAGCCGAACACGACAGGATCCGAGCGATTCGCGCCATGATGCGCACACCCCGGCAGGATCTCGTCCACGACGCCCTCCGCGCGATCCTGTCGCTCGATCCGTCCGAGGGAATTCTCGAGGTCGAGCGGGTCGTCGATTCGTCGTGGCGCAATCAGGAGACGCAGTACGTCGCTCTCCGTGCGCTAAAGCTCCTCGCAGATGTGCCGGATCCCGGCGCGGACACCCTGCTGTACCGATACTTCGATCAACGGGAGTCGCTCATGCTACGCGCCCGTGCAGCACGCGTACTCGCGACGCGTGGAGATCTGCGGCCATCCGGGTCTCTTTCCGATCGTCTGATTCCGCTGCTGAACGGGCCCGATGCCACAGAGCGGTCGCAAGCGGCCCTCGCTCTCGGCTACCTCCGCGACGAAGCAACGCTCCCTGACCTCACGAGAGCCCTTCGCGACGGGAACTCGAACGTTCGGTTCAGCGCAGTCATGGCTTTGAGTCGTTTCGACGCCCGGCTCGTAGCTACCGACTTGAAGCGAATGCTCGGGGATCCGGATCTTCGGGTCAAAGCCCTCGCGCAGCAGCTCACGCGAAGGTGAACGCGTGCTCGAGTCCATTGGATCTGTCTGTACGGCCTGGAGTATCGCCTTTGCAGCCCACGTCCTCCGGTACGTCACCTCTGCGGGGATTTTGGAGCTTTGGATCCGGTGCTCCCCTGGGCTCGAGAGTCGAAAGCTCCAGAGTGCGACGAGTAGCCCTCGACAACAGTCGCTGGAGTTCTGGGCATCCTTGGAGGCGGGGGCGATCTTTTCATTTCTGCTTCTGGCGACGCTCTATGTGCTTTCGCGGGGTGGGCTCCAGATCTTCTTCGACTTCTCCGAACGGAGTCTCGGATATCACCTCCTGAGCTTCGTCGCAGCACTCGCTCTCCACGACGCATACTTCTACTGGACGCATCGCTGGATGCATGCACCAAAGATCTTTCGCTTCGTGCACGCGCACCATCACCGTTCGCAAACACCATCGGCCTGGGCAGCGTTCTCGTTCGCCCCCGCGGAGAGCTTCGTTCAAGGCGCGATCTACCTGCTCGTTCCACTCCTCTTCCCGATCCACGTGACGGTCCTCGGCGCCTTCGTCCTCTGGGCCAGCGTCTACTCCGCTCTGATCCATTGCGGGTACGACCTACTCCGGGGACCCGCGACAAGGTGGATCAGCACCCCCGCCGATCACGACCGACATCACGCGGGAGGCAAGGGAAACTTCGGGCTTTATACGACGTTCTGGGACCGCGTGATGGGCACGCGCGTTCCTCGGCACCAAGTAATCAGGAACGAAAGTGAGGCTAAATAATGCGAAGTTCGCAGAATCTCATCTCGCGGATGGCGGCGCTCGTGTTCGGGTGTCTGATGACCACCGCGTGTATCGAGTGTGGCGATGGATATGCCGAGTTCGAAGGAGAGTGCATCCCGGAAATCGTCGTCACCGGGCAGCGGCCGCCCCCCGTGGACTTCGGAGGCTTTCCACCTCCGCCACCGATCATCGGAGACTTCGGCGGCGGCGGCGGCGGCGGCGGCGGCAGCGTGTCGAGCCCACCACCCCAGCCTCAGCAGCAGGAAGAAGAGCCGCCCGATCGACGCGAACAGCTCGAACGCGACCGACAGGACTGCTTCGACTTCGTCGGTCGTGACCTTTCGGCCCAGTGCGGATGCAGTGCCAGTTTCCTGATCGGAAACTGTGGGGAAGGCTTCCGATTCAACAGTGATGAAGCCGGCTTGGAACGCTGCATCGACGACTCGCTCGTTTGGCACGGGGATTGTCTCCGACGCGTCCGCAGTGCCGAGCTTCGTCTGCGATAGATCCGAACGTCACTGCTCGATGGGGCCGCGATCCCATCGAGATGGCTCAGCGCATCCGGGAAAGTTCCGAGCCCCCACCGCGCATGCACCTCCCGTAGGTCGCCCGGACCTCGGGACATCCCGGATGCGCGCTGCAGCGAGTCACGCGTCCCAGAAGCTCTCGAGCTCGCGCGCCATGTCCGCCGGTCGGTCCAAGGGAAAGAACAGCTTGGCACTCGGTAGTTCGACCACGCGCGTGACACGAGGCAGCGTGTCGCGCAACCAATAGGCCCAGCGGCGCTCGAAGAACACGTCTGCTCCACCCCAAACGATCAGTGCAGGCACGTCGAGCTCCTTGAGCTGAGGCTCGATCTCGACGGTCTGTGCACAGTCCATCGCGCGAAAGAATCCCTCGACCGCCGCGATGCGCCGATCGGAGCGAACCAGCGGCTCGAGGAAGCCGCGCAGCATGGTGTCGCTCACTCGCTCGGGATACTCGAACCCACTCGCGAATGCGTCGCGCGCGGTCGATGGATCCCGGGCCAAGGTGCGTAGCAGATCGCGACCGTTGCCGCTTCCGATCAGTTCCACCGTCGCTCGGAGGACTTCGGGCGGCCAGCCATCGTGGGTATCACAGTTGGTGAGAGTGATGGAGCGGATCTTGTCGGGATGCCGCGCCGCAAAGATCTGAGCGATCCCACCACCGCTATCATTGGCCACGAGGTCCACCGCTCCGAGCTCGAGCGCATCCACGAACTGCGCGAGCATCTGCGCCTGCCCCGCGAACGAGAGGTCGGCCCCCTCGGCCTCGTCGGTTGCACCGTGCGCAAGCAGGTCGGGAGCGACACAGCGCCGGCTCTCGGCCAGGGGCTCGATGGTGCCATTCCACAGATCACCGTTCATGAAGGCGCCATGCACGAACAGGGCGGGCGGCCCGCTGCCTTGCGCCCGGTAGGCAATGCGCCCACAAGCCGTATCGACATGGCTCCGCGAGGGCTCGGATCTCGACATGGAGTCTCCTTCACATTTCACATGCGAATATCATATTACATGATTAGATCATGTCAAATACAGAGATTATGCTCTAGCGCAGATGGCCGCCACCCTGCGAGAGAAACACGCCGAAGCGACCCGCAAGGCCCTGCTCCGATCCGCCCGCGCGCTCTTCGCGCGCCGGGGGTACGAGCACACCGGAATCGACCAGATCGCCGAACAAGCTGGAGCGACCCGCGGAGCGGTCTACCACCACTTTGCCGGCAAGCGCGAGCTCATGCGGGCCGTGCTGGACAACATGCTCGGTGCGCTGGCTGCCCGCGTCGCCTCCGCGGCTGGCGAGCACGAGGATCCGTGGGAGCGAGCTCAGGCCGGACAGCGCGCCTTTCTCGAGGCCTGCGCAGAGCGCGCGACTGCGCGCATCCTCTTCGTCGAGGCCCCGGCAGCGTTGGGCTGGGAGGCCTGGCGCGAAGTCGACCAACACCATTTCCTGGGCCTGACCCGCGCGTCGGTCCAGAGTCTGATCGAAGCCGGGTACGCCCCCGCTCTCGACCCCGACATCGTCGCCCACCTGATGATGGCGGCCCTGACTGAAGCGGTCCTCCTGATCGCGCGAGACCCACGCCCGGAGACTCGCGCCCAAGTCGAAGCTGCCGCGAACGCCCTGCTCCTCGGACTACGCGCCCAGACGGAGTGACCAGATCCCGGAGGAACTTCGCGGCGACCCGAGGACTACTGCCGCCGACCAAGAGAAGGGAGATTCGGGGTAGGAGGTGATAGGGTCGAATGATGGATTTCGTACCCATTCCAGAGCTCATCTCCCGCCCCGGTCTGCGCTTGGTCATCGTGCGCGGGGTACCCAGTCCCTGGTCTCAAGCGGCCCGCGCGATCTTCAGAGCGAAGGAGCTCGAGTACGTCGTCGGAGCTCAGATCCCTGGCGGCGAGAACTCCGAGCTCGTCGCGTGGTGCGGCCAGAACAGTGGGCCGGTGGTCGCCTATGAGAACGAGCCACCAATCCACCGCTACATGGACATCCTCCTGCTCGCTGAACGGTTGGCGCCCAAGCCGGCATTGCTGCCTGCGGAGATCGAGGACCGAGTTCGAGTCGTCGGCTTGCTTCACGAGTTGGCAGGCGATGGCGGTATTGGCTGGTGGGCTCGGATCGCCATGTTCGATCCGCTGATGCGCAGTGGCTCGGCTCCGGCCGAGGCAGCCGCCATCGCGCAGAAGTGGCACTACACGCCCGCTGCGGCTGATCGCGCTGCGCACGAGGTCGCAGTGCGGCTCGGGGCTCTCGCCGCTTCCGCACGGGCCAACCGAGAGCGCGGCAGTCGATTCTTGGTGGGTGACCAGCTCACGGCGCTCGATCTGCACTGGGCTGCAATGTCGTGCTTGCTCGCTCTCCTGCCCGAGGAGACCGCCTCGCTTCCCCCGGGTTACCGACCGCTCTTCGAACAGGCGGGAGCGCTCCCAGAGATTGCGGAAGCGTTGGACCCAGCCCTGATCGCCCACCGCGACTTCATCCTCGAGCGCTACTTCGAGACACCGTTCGACTACGACTGACGCGAAGAACGACGGACAAAAAGAAGTGCGGCGACCGATGCTCGTCGGACGGCGAGCTCACGAGCTACGTTCGAGCACGCCCCCCGGCGCGAACACACGGTCGTAGAACCGCTCCCCCATGCGTTCGTAGCTTGGGCCGTCCGGATGCAGGCCGTCGGGCAACCCCATTGCATCGTCTTCGCCGAAGAGATCGAGACCGTCGAGATAGTGAATCGAGCGATCGCCCTCCTGTCGGCGCCGCTCGACCTCGCGCGTGAGCAGCTCCCGAATCCGTCGCAGGGTGAGTGCGCCGCCTACAGAATCCTCGGCATCACCGACGGCGACGAAACGGCCATCTTCACCAAGCAAGGTCGGGCCGGGCTGGTCCTCCGCCGTAGGACAGAAGATGGGCGAAATCACCAGAATCGGTTTGCGTGGATGAGCCTCGCGCAGGGTTTCGAGCAAGCCGTGCAGAGCGGGGACGAAGCATCGTTCGCGCATGCTCGCCAGGTTGACCACGTTGATCCCTAGCTTGAGCGAGAGGATATCCGCAGGCAGGCTCGCCATGTAGCGCGCCACGAACGGATCGAGATGACAGGCCCCCGCCAGGCCGAGCGAATGCAGATGCAAGCTCGCGCGCCGGGCAGCGATCGCTGGCCAAGTCCGCGCCGGGCTGGTCGCATCACCGCACTGACTGATGGAGCTGCCATAGTGCAGCCAACGAGGCCGTCGATCGCTTACGACGCTCACGTGGGCGTCGCCATCGATCCACAGCTCGCGGACCTCGACGTGTCCCAAAGGAGGAAGCCAAAGCTCCAACTGCTTGTCCGCGCTGGACAGATCTTCGAAGCAGAACCGCAGCGGCGGTCCGTCGACGAGTTCGACGTCGGGGTTCCGGAAATCTCGATTGCGAATACGGAGAATCCGTCCACCCTCGCGTGACTGCGACACGACCCGTTCCCCGTCCACGACGAGGTCTACTGTGGCAGGTCCCGGCTCGCTTTCGGTCCAGGTTGGGTGCGGCAGGGTCCGCTGCATCTCGAGCTCCACTCGGCGCGTAGTGCTGCGGAACGCGATGCGGACGCCCGAGGGCGCCACGCTGGCGGAGTCCGTGATCAAGTCGTGCAGGTGTCGGGTCGCTTGCGGCAGACGGTGGGGCACCACTCCATCGGCACGCCGTTCGAGCCACGCAGCGCCGACGATTTGGACCGGAGGGGTAGCCAAGTCAATACGCTTCATGCGCGCCCAGCCTATCATTGGAACGAGGCAATGAGTACTGGTGAAGAATTCTGCTGAGGGGAAACGAGGTGGACGCACTCTTCCATACCGAACATCGGCGATTTCGGAGCGATCCGGCCTGCTAGACTGGACCGACGCAGCGATACTGGAGCGAAAAATGGGAAATGCAGGCACACAGAGCGCCAGCCATTCAGACGGCCTCGAGCCCTCACACACCGCGCTGATCGTGATCGACATGCAGAGTCACTTCCTCGATCCGAGCCAAGCGTTCGGCCGCTTCATGAAACGCATCAACTCGGCTGGGGTTCAGTCCTTCGGAGAGCGCGTAGAGCAACTCGTGATCCCCAACATTCGACGTCTCCAGCAGGGCTTCCGGTCCGCCCATGGGCATCTGTTCTACACTGAGATGGGCTCGTTTCGTTCCGATCGACGGGACCTACCGGGCTGGGCGAGGCGACAGAACGCGCTGGGCGTGCAGCTCGAGGGCGAGCCCCTCTTTGCGCATTTCGACCAGCCGAGCTGCCGAGTAGACCCGCGCCTTGCTCCCCAGCCCGACGAGTTCGTATTTCAGAAGACCTCGAGCGGCCTGCTGGCATCGACCCGCGCAGATCATACCTTGCGACTGCTCGGAGTACGCACCGTCGTGCTCTGCGGTGCGTTGACCGATGTCTGCGTTGCTCAAGCCGCTCGTGAGCTCGGCGATCGCGACTTCGATGCTGTGATGGTCGAAGACGCCTGTGCCGCATTGGACGAGCGCGTTCACCGCGCTGCGCTGGATACGATCGCCATGACGTTCGGGCGCGTCCTCGATACTTCGCAGGTCCTGGAATCGCTGGGCGTGACCTCAGCCGTCGCGAGCTAGCCGCGCACCTCCGTACGAAGCGAGCGTCATCCCGAGAACTGACTGGACTCCACTCCTGGCTCCAAGCGATGAGTCGAGGGAATGCGCACCCACCCGCTCACCCCCGACAGCCTCCCCGCGCCATCGCGCAGTCTCGTTCAATCACATCGCCCCACGGAGCGAACCATCCTGAGCTGCGGACGATAGCGTCGCCTCGTTGCAAAAATCTTCCTATCCGATTCGGCTCCCGTCCTGCTCTTCCTTGACGATCCCCTCGTACAGCGGTCGTGCGCAAACGTGCACCAAGCCGACATTCAATCTGAACAACAGATTCTCAAGGAGAACAGGAAATGCTTCGATCCAGGCTCGAGATCAAGCGGGCGCTCATGGTCGCTGCGACCAGCGCAGGCTGCATGCTGACAGCGGACATCGCCGCAGCCGACGCAATCTGTCCCGGAATCCCAGATGGCACCGTAGCCTTCGCAATGAACTCGCAGAATCAGTTCTTCCGCTTGGACCAGGATGCTGGGCCTTCGATCCTCAGGAACCCGTTCACGGTAGGGGGTGCCATCGGGAACCTGATCGGAATCGACTTCCGACCTGGCGATCCGGACGACTCCCTTCCCTATGCAGTCAGCGACAACGGGAACATGTTCCGCTTCGATCTGTTTCCTTTCATCCAAACGGGCTTCTTTCCCGATCCCGATGCACCCCTGATGATCCCCTCCAGTAGGGGAGTCTTCGTCAGCGCACTGACGGTTCCCTTTGCAGGGGGCGCCAACTCACTGTACGACTTCAACCCAGTCGTCGATGCAGCCCGGCTCGCAGGCACGAACGACCAGAACTTTGCCGTCGTGAACGCAAACGGCCGGGTCCTGAGCCAGACGGTCGTCCAGGGAACCTTTCGCTATGCTGCGGGCGACGAAGCTGCAGGCCTCGACCCCAACATCACGGCAGGAGCCTACGACAACAACGTTGCAGGAGCGCAGCGCACCACCTTCTACATGCTCGACCACGTTCGCAACACACTCGTGACGATCGCGGACCGAACAGCGACCGGCAGCTCGAACACCGGCGGCGGCATGCTGAAGACCATCGGCCGACTGGTCGACTCTCGCGGTCTGCCCATCGACGTTCAAGCCCTAGCAGGCTTGGACATCTTCACGACGCAGGCCGGCCGAAACGTGGGCGTCGCGGTCAACGGCGAAGACGTTCTCTGCATCGATCTGGGAGCCGTGAACGCGGATCTTCCCGTCGGAACCACCCGGAACGTGACGGCAACTCCTGGCCTGGCAAGCTTCGCCGGAATCGCGAGCGGCGGACTCCAGGACATCGCGATTCCGAGTCGCGGAGTGGTGAACGCCGAGGTGTCCGTAACGATCGATGGTCCCAATCTGGTAACGTCGGCGGCAAACTTCCCTCCGACGTTCACCGTGACGATCCGAAACGATGGCCCTTCTCTCGCCACCAACATCATCATCGCGCCCACGGGCCTACAGCCCGCGCTATCCTTGGGAGCGCCCCCTCAGAATCTACGGACGGACAGCGGCACCTGTAACGTCTTTGCCGAGTTCGGCTGCTCCCTGAACCCGTTGCCCGCCGGATCCTCGGCGACCGTTACCTTCGAGCTGGGCGTCAGGTTCCTTCCCGCACGAAGGAACGGGGTGCTCATAACGGAGGACACCTTGATCACGAAGGTCAACGCCTTCAGCACCGTCCCCGACTCCAATCTCGTGAACAACTCCGCGGTGAAGGTCACCACTCTTCGGTCGAACTAGCCGCCCGGGCTCTCCAGCCCGAGTCTTGCTAGAACCGACATCTCTCGCGCCGGGGGTCGCATGCGAACCCCCGGCGCACTCGACCGAGCACGGTCGAGCTCCGCTACCCCCAATCGGTTGCGCCGACCGCCCTCTCATCTTGCGCCGAACCGCCTACGCCGAACCCGTTCCGTCAGCTAGCCAAACGACACGCCCCGGAAGTACTCGCGCCCCCGGCCGGACTGTCCAGTCTCTGAAGGCTTCAGCTGGACGACCACCTTGCACTCCGTGTCGCCCCGAGCAATGCTCTGCAGGATGTCCACCTTCGCGTGGCCGACCGTCTCCGCACAGATCAATCCGAAGACGTTCGATGTCATCATGCATACGGACGGATGTCCGAGGGCGCGTTCTCCGAAGGGACAGCGCCGATTTCCCAAGGTGATCCGATCTCCGAAAGCTTCGATCACGTAGAAATCTCCGTGGATCCGCCGCTTGAGGTCGACCAGGATGCTCGGGAGCTGTTCGGGGTCGAGCTGCGAAATGCCCATCTCCTCCAAGTACGAGCGAAGAATCGCCTCTCCGATCTTCTGCCCGACGACGTTGATGAAGCCGGAGGCTTCCGGCACTCCGACTACCTTTTCGAGCGTCTCCGCGAGGTGCTGGATCAGATCGAGTGCGAAGTCTTCCCGATTGAGAGGGATGGGGAGTTCATTCAGATCCTTGGTGGTCATCGCGGTTCTCCCTTGGCTTGTGGGGTCGGGTCGGAATGGCCTCCCGATCGCGCAGCCACCGTCGAGAGAACCGTCGCCAGGTCTCGGCGGGTGTAAGGCTTCGGGAGCAAGTGTGTAAACGGGTCGACCTGCACGATCGGTACCGCGTCTGCAGGGTCCCCGCTACTGATCAGGACAGGGAGCTCTGGATGCCGTTCGCGTAGCTTGCGCAGAGCGTCGAGGCCACTCATCTCGGGCATCGAGAGATCGAGCACGATGACGTCGAATGGAGGAGAGTTTCCCGCGAGCGTTTGGAGCGCCGAGCGTCCACTGTCACACGCGACCGTCTCCATCCCAAGGGCGCGAAGCATCCTTGCGCACACCTGTCGGACCACCGCGTCGTCGTCGACGACCAGGGCTCGAGAGAACGTCCGCTTTGCGAGCGGCTGAGGATGTGCATTGGAAAGCCCCGCTCGATCTCCTTCGCGATCTTCGACCAACGGGAAAGAGACTCGAATCCTGGTCCCGCGCCCCGGGGCCGTATCCAAGTGGATGACACCCCTATGACTGCGAACGATCCCGAGTACCGACGCCATCCCGAGGCCGTGTCCGTCCGGCTTGGTCGTAAAGAAGGGATCGAATAGACGCCCGGCGGTTGCGGCATCCATGCCGCAACCCTCATCGTTCACCTCCAGATATGCGTACCAGCCCACACCGACGCCGGCGTCCACGACCCCCCGAGCCAATGTGTCGTCTCCGTAAAAACTCGCCCCGGTCTCCACGTAGATGCGCCCGTGCCCGGCCCGAACTGCATCCACCGCATTCGTCAGGAGATTCATGATGACCTGCTGCAGACGGGCAGAGTCCCCCTGGATGATGCTCCGCTCGCTCGTGCGGCTGATCTGCAGACGCGCGTGCCCGGTGAGTGGAAGCAAGGTAGACAGCTCGGAAACCTGCTCGGCGAGATCGAGCGGTTCGATCCTGATACGTCCTCGCCCTGAATAGGCCAGTAGAGCCCGAGTGAGTTCGGCTCCATGTACGGCCGCACGTTCGATCTGTGAAAGCGTTTCGTAGAGTTCGTCGCTGCGCGACGTGTGCTCGAGAGCGATCGATGCGTTGCCCAGAATGCCAACCAACAGATTGTTGAAGTCGTGAGCAATACCGCCGGCCAGGGTTCCCAGGCTCTCCAGCTTCTGTGTCGCCTGCATGCGAAGCTCGAGTGCGGCGTTCTGCTCGAAAGCCTCAGCTCGCGCAAACTCTGACGCAAGCCAGCGCGTGCTGATTCCCATCCAGTCGACCTCCAAAGTGCGAGGTGGGTCCCTGGCGGTGAGCGGACCCGCAAAGAGGAGTGTGCCGTGGTGATGTCCGTTTTGCGTGATGTGCATCGCGATGCCGGGATCCGTCCAGCATGAGAAAAGCGGATGATCATGTTCGATCACCCATCCAGTCTGTGCGAGCTGATCGAACACGCCGCGGACGAGAGCCACGTCTCGAATGGGCATGAGCCTTCCGCAGGCAAGCGCATTCCCACTGCGGTCCCTGCTGGCCACCACTTCCGTGTGGTCGGCGTGCTGACGGGTGAGCACCGAGACCTGCATCTCGAATCGACGCATGCCTGCTTCGAGGATCCGCGCGAAGCGCTCCTCTAGGGAGGTGGGCTCTGTAATCGCCTCGTGCAGCTCACGCAAGGCGTCCTCTGCCCGGTGGCGAGCGGCAACCTCACTGCGAAGGGAATGGATACGCTGGTTCAGAGCGCTGAACCCAGTCGGGTCGGATACGGCCTGCTGAACGGACAGCAAGACAAAGCTCGTCTCAGGAGACTCGATGG
Source organism: Pseudomonadota bacterium (assembly GCA_003247575.1). Classification (GTDB taxonomy): domain Bacteria; phylum Myxococcota_A; class UBA9160; order SZUA-336; family SZUA-336; genus SZUA-336. The sequence continues at coordinate 194,113 of QJZC01000020.1, read as the reverse complement.
ACCTCAATGAGCCCGCGCGCAGCTGCAAGCTCACCCGGCCACCGGTGTCGTCGATCCACTCGGAGCCGCCCATCAGCATCGTGCGAGATCGAGACGCACGAGTCAGAAACTCGCGAAGCTCCTCCGGCTTCGACGTTAGACGCTCCGTGATGCATTCGCCGGGCGTAATCGAGGGAAACTGATCCTCCGCGATCTGATTCCAGGCGACCACACACGCCTTCGTATCGATCACGAATGCAGAGACCGGAAGCGTCTCGACGAGGTCAGTGAAGGCGAGCGAATGCTGCGGCCGCATCGCAAAGAGGATACGTCTGCGACAGAGCGAGGTCGAGGCCATCACGGAGCCGGCCAGAAGGAATCACGCCATGGGCTCCAAAGCCTACATTCACGCCAGGAGCCCTCGGTCCTATCAGTTGCATTGTCCCCCCACGACCGCAACAGTCGCAGTTCGCTCGGATGAACGACATCGGCCCACAGATCGTGCCAAGAAACATACCGCCCCCAGCCCTGTCAAACTGGAACTGACTCCTCCAATCAACTCACCCATGATCCCTCAGCATCACTCACGCACGCGAGTCCGGATCGGAATCATCGCGCCTGGCGAAATACTTGAACTTCTGTTTCGGAGGACGACACTAGGAGAACGGTCGCGGCTGCGTCAGACCAATCTCGAGCTTTCGAGGATCGCGACTTTTCGCGCGGCCAGGAGTTCGATGCGTTTCGCGATTGAGAGGCACCCAATGACACGCGCTTCCCGCCGCTGAAGGGAGTTTGACTGTGGCTGGGCACCACAGCAGCGCTGAGCGAGACCCCGCATCGGAAATCGCGACGTGGCGACGCGTAGTCATCGATCGGTCGCTCTGGCTCGCGCTAGGCGTTCTCACGGCGGCGGGAACGATCGGTCTCCTACAGGGGAAGCCCGGCTCAGTAGAGCTGATCCTTCGACTGCTGCCCGGGCTGGCTGTCGTTGGAGTAGCCCTCACGTGGCGCAGCGCACCCATTCCGCTCCGTGGCAGCGGTCTCATCGCGGGCTTCCTGATCGCCGTAGTAGGAGTCGGGCTGGACCGAGGCTACTCCGTGCCAAATCCTTTCGTCGGCGGCATCTTTCTGTGCATTCTGGCAGCACTAGTGCTGGATCGCCGTGGTGCCTGGATGACCGTGATCGTCGCGACATTGCTCTGGGTTCCGATCTCTTATCTGTTTTTGATTGGCCGCGAACTCCCCACAGATGTCGTCGCAAGTCACACGGAGCCGAGCTCATGGGTGCGCATCATCACCATCTTTGCCGTCATCGCGAGTGCGGCCACGAGCGCAGTGCTGTTCATGGTCACTCGACTGGAACGCGCGCTCTATCAGGCGGAATCGCTCCATCAGGCTCTCCAAGCCCAGACCGAGGAGCGCCTGACCGCAGTAAAAGAACAACACCGACTGGAGGCGCAGCTGCAGCAGGCTCAGCGACTAGACTCGCTGGGGAGGCTGACGGGAGGCATCGCGCACGACTTCAACAACCTCTTGCTCGTCATTCTCGGGAACGCGGAGTTCTACGCCGATGAGGACCTTCCTCGGGAACAAGCCAGGAAGTCGGCCTCCGAGATCGTGGCAGCTGCCGAGCGGGCGGCAACGCTTACTCAGCAGCTGTTGGCCTTTGGCCGGCACCAAGCACAGGAGGCGACGCGGCTCGACGTTGCATGCTCGGTCGAGAAGACACTAGGACTGATCCGACGGCTATTCCCGAGCTCGATTCATCTTGCTCTCGACTTGGCCTGCGAGCTGCCCGCGGCGTGGGGACCTCCGACCGCGATCGAGCAAATCTTGATGAACCTAGCCATCAATTCGCGGGATTCGATGCCGGAGGGGGGAAGGCTCGCGGTTCAGACGTCTGGCGTCCTGCGCGCTCCATCTGGCGATGAGGGCGCGGGCGAGAAGAAGCTGTACTCCCGCATCCGCGTAATGGACAACGGGAGCGGCATGAGCGCGGAGACGCGAGAACGAGCCTTCGATCCGTTTTTTACCACCAAGCCGGTTGGGATGGGAAGCGGCCTCGGCCTGAGTCTGGTGCTCGGCCTGGCGGAGCAGTGCGGTGGGTTCGTCGAGCTGTTCTCCGAACCTGGGAAGGGCACAACGATCGACGTCTATCTAGCGGAGTCCACAGAAGATCAGGAAGCAACCAGCGAAGTCGTCGAGGTTTCGGAAAATTGGGCGGGCCATGGAGAGACCCTGCTGGTGGTAGACGACGATGCCCAGGTCCGGGGCGTGATCTCAGGCATGCTCGTCCGAGCGGGCTACTCGGTGATCGAGGCTGCGAACGGCGAGGAAGCACTCAGCCTCTTCCGCCAGCGCGGGCAGGAGGTCGCTCTCGTCGTGAGTGATGCAGTCATGCCACAGATGGGCGGGCGGGCGCTCTACGAGGAAATTCGCCGGCTACGTCCGAGCATCCCCTTTCTGGTGTGTAGCGGGTACGCATCGAACCTCTTCTCGGAGGACTTCTTCCGCAATCCGAGACGGGCCTTCCTGCGAAAGCCCTTTCGGCCGACGCAGCTGGCACGCGCCGTCTCCAATCTGCTCCGGGAAGGCACCGGAGACGGAATCGCTTAGCTTGGATCGTCCGCGGGTTCGAGGAAGCGGGACAGGAGCTCGAGCAGTTTTGCACGTGAGATTGGCTTGCTGGCGAAGTCGTCGCACCCGGCCTGCAGACACCGATCTTTTTCATCCGTGAACGCATGGGCCGTGAGCGCAACGATCGGGTGCTCGTAGCCGGCAGCCCGTAGCGCGGTCGTGGCGCCGCATCCGTCGAGCACTGGCATCTGCATGTCCATGAGAATCACGTCGAAGGGAGCGTCCTTCTCCTGTTGTTGCAACGCCAGCTCGACCGCGTGCTGGCCATTGGGAGCAATCGTCACGTCGATCCCCGCACGACTCATGATCGCACTCAAGACGCGCTGGTTGTCGACGCCATCCTCGACGAGCAGGACGCACCCCGTGAATCTCAGGTTCGAAACCGGCGCGGAGTAGGTTTCGGCTCGGTCCCGAGCTGGAACCGAAGCAGCTCCACCCTCCTCCCCCTGCCTCAGACGCGCCGGAAGCCTGACCTGAAACACGCTTCCACGCCCAACCTCGCTTCTCAGCTCCAGACTTCCACCGAGCAGTCCGGCCAGCCGCCGGCTGATGGTCAGGCCGAGGCCCGTTCCTCCGAAGCGGCGCGTGGTCGACGCATCCGCTTGCTCGAAAGCTTCGAAGAGTCTCGTCTGATCCTCAGGCGCGATTCCGATTCCGGTGTCGGAGACCTCGAATGTGATCCACTGCGTCGGGCCCGCCCACTCCGCGTCTACACGGAGAGACACATGGCCCTGCTGGGTGAACTTGATCGCGTTCGAGATCAAGTTGTACAAGATCTGGCGGATCCGAGTCGGATCGGATACGAGATGAGAGGGGACCGAATCCGAGAACTCCAGCTCGAGCCGCAGTTCCTTGTCTTCTACATTTCGACGCATCGCAGAGATGAGCTCGGTCGCAAAGGCTCGGAGTTCGAACTCGATTCGTTCCGTCTGGATGACCTGCGCCTCGAGCTTCGATAGGTCGAGTACGTTGTTCACGATCCGCAACAGGTGATCCCCGTTTCGCCAGATCGCGGTGACGAATTCATGCTGGCGCTGGCCGAGGGAATGCGATCCATCCGCGTCCAGCAGGAGCTCGGAGAACCCCAAGATCGCAGTGAGCGGGGTGCGAATCTCGTGGCTCATGTTCGCCAGAAACTCGCTCTTGGCTCGGCTGGCGGCCTGGCTTCGCTTGATCGAGTCTTTGAGCACGCGCGCCATCACCGAGCGATACCGGAGCTCGGCTCGGAGGACGGAGACTCGGCGCGTCAATTCGGCCAGGCGAGCCGCACCGGGAAGCTCATCGACGCAGTGGAGCAGCACGCTCGCGGGGCGTCCTGCACAAGCCGGCTCCAGCAGAGCCCCGCGGAGTCGTAGGCGAAGGCGGTTCTTGGGCTCTCCGCGAAGCTGTATGGAGAGCGGAAGCGGGCGCATCGAGCGGCAACAGAGCCGTAGCTGGGCACGGACGTGCTCGTCATCGTCCGCCGATAGCTCGAGGAGAGAACGACCACAGAGCTCGTCGGGGTCCCGGGCGATCCGAAGTGAAAGGGCACGGTTGGCGAAGAGCACGATGCCCGACACATCCACGACCATCACCGGGTGCGGTGTCAGGGAACAGAGGCGTAGGAAGTCCTTGCTTCGCACTACGAGTCTGAGCCACCGAAATACTCGTGCGTATCATCCGTCTCCCCTCCATCCAGGGGCGATAGATGCACGATGACGTGACAACCCCTTCCCCCGGAGGCGATGGTCTCACGGAGCTCCACACGAGCATATCCGAGATTGTCTGCCGTAATGCTCCCGAAGACGTTCGAGGTCATCATGCAGAGAGATCGGCGCCCTTTGACACTTTCCCCGAACGGGCAGCAAGAGTTTCGAAGAACGATCTTTTGTTCGGTGACGTCTTCTATATGGAAAGCTCCTCCGATCCGGCGCTTGAGATCGACGAGCACAGATGCGATCTGCTCCGGGTCGAGCGAGGACGTGCCTAGAGCCTGCTTGTAGTCCTGGTTCAGGTGGTCGCCCATAGTGCGCCCGACCACACTGATGAAGCCTTGGGCATCTTCCATGCCGACGACTTGCTCGAGAGTTCCTGCGAGCTCCCGTAGGAGTGTGCGGAGAAAGGCGTCCCGATCCAGGGAGACAGGGAGTGACTCGATCTTCTCATCCACCTTGCGGCTCATGCTCGGCTCCCCGCCCACACGTCTTCAGACTGTGGATACCTGGCTAGCTCTCCTGCGTGCTCTTCGTCTGCGGTCGCGTGGAGCTTTTGCGCCCCAAACACCCGAACTCTCATGGACGCATCACGGATGGCAACACCGGGCCGATCTCCACCTCCCTGTCGTCTCATGCCCCCAACGATCGCGATCTTCGGCGATGACCGCCCTGACAGACTCAGGTGGGACAAACGGTTCTCCAGTGCGCACGTCCTGTCTCCTCAGAGGAGCGTCCCGCGGCTCCGGCTTGGCACCGGAAATCCGCGGGACCCGGGACACACATCCCTTCACGGCTCGCAGATGCACGCGAATGTGTCCCCAGTAGCGCAAGCGGCTGGCCTCGCCGGATTCGCACACGTCGACATGAAGAGTCGATTGCAGCTGGCTGCATCGAGACACACGCAGGAGCGTTCATCGCAGAGCGGAGTCTGTTCCGAGAAGGCCCGCGCGAGTTCCTGTGGGCCACGCGCTGCGCTCGAGCTAGAGAGCTCCTCGAAGACGCGAAGCCTGCCCTGCTCGCCGATCTCGATCGTCTCGAGCCTGCGCGGATCCACTTCGAGTGATCGATCCAGGACCCCGGGGGTCTCGATGGGTGCAACCACATTCGCTGCATCGACCTCGACGAGCCCCGTTCCCTCGAAGACGCGGAAGCGGATCGATCGCCCGGGCCCCGGGTTGCCGGTTCCGTCCGGTCCATCATAGGGAGTCGCCCTCAGCGTGTACTCTCCGGGCGGGAGAGGCAGCGGGGCAAAGTCTCCACCCGGGTTTGGGCTGAGCCCGTAAGGCGGGATGTTCTCGATTTGGAATGCCTCGACCCCATTGAAGTCGAATACGACGCTGCTCGCGCTCAATACTTCGGCTCGAATGCTGAGCTCGCCAGGCAGCTCGCTCAGAGCCAAGACGTCGCCGTGAAGAAGCAGCCGAATGTCGAGATCGGTGGTTGCGTCGACCAACCGAAAGCCCTGGAAGTTTGGTGTCGGGCTGGTCGGCGAGACCTCGACGGCTCCGCGATCGCACGGGCCCGCGCCGGCAGGTCTAGGCACCTCGCGCTGATCGAACCGCGCGCAGGGGAAGAGGACGGCCGGTGGCGGCGGTCCGCCGGAGTCGATCGCGGGACTAGCCGGGAGCGGCGCATGATTGAGAGTCTGGCCCCCGTTCAAGGCGAGCGGCCCCAGTTGTGCGTCGACGTCGAGGATGTAGCTCGGGAGGTGGGCCGTTATGTTGCAACCCTGCGAGTGCCCAATAAGGTTGCGGGCGCTGCCCACTCCAAGCTCGCCATCGCAGTCGTCGGGTCCACCGGGCCCACCGTCGTTGTTCGCGATGATACTGTTCGTGATCGTCGTCGATGACCCCGGTACAAGATGGATCCCGCCAGCTCTGAAGCTGCTGGCGGGGCCCGAGAACGAGCTGTTTTCCGTCACGGTCACGTTCCGCAGAACGGCGCTACCGACCTGAGAGAGCCCGCCCGTGCCTGCCGAGCCCGACCTCGCGATGTTCCCGCTCACCGTGACATTCGTGAGTCGAAGATCCCCCTGATTCGCAATCCCTCCGACACGGTTGGAATCGTTACCGGAGACCTCGGAGTTCGTGATGGCCAGCGTACCGAAGTTGTAGACCCCGCCTCCGCGCTCAGCCGCAGAGTTGTCGCGGATCGCGACACGAAGCATACGGACATCCGCCGCGACACGTACCGCGATACCTGCTCCGCGAAACGCTTCGTTCCCAATCAGCCCAACGTCTGCCACTTCGACCGTACCATCCAACACGAGAAGGCCACCGCCATCGAGGAACGGGGCAGATGCACCGCGCAGGGTGAGATTTGCAATGTCGACCTCGCCGCCGCTGACGCTCATCACCCTCTGGGAGAACTCCTCCTGTTCGATCACTGTGGCCGTGCGGCCTGCTCCCTGGATCGTCACACTCTCGGTTATGTTCAACTGCCCACCTCCAGCGGCCACCGGGAGGTCGAGTGTGTAGGTCCCCGGCGAAAGTACGATCAGATCTGCTGTAGGGAGACTGTTGGCTTCCTCGATTGCCGCACGAAGCGTGCACTCCCCCGCAGCAGTCTCACAAAGGAAGTCTCCGGGGTCTGCGTCCGGGGCATCCACGAAACTGTCCACGTGATAGGTGCAAGCTGACCCGAAGAGAAGAGCAAGAAAGAAGCCATAGAAACGGCGACAGTGAAGCGATGGGGATCGGTTCGAGTGGTTCATGATCGTTGTCCTTCGCGGCTGTATTTGGTTCAAGCTTCGGAGGGTGGTTCTCAGGTTGTCTGAATGAGGAAGGTCTTCGGATCGCATGAAACATCTGGCGGCTGCTCGACTAAGGTGCTCTCGGCATTGGCGGCTCCTGGCTCCATCGTGGCACTCGGGTTCACGACACGTTCTCAGGAGCTTCAACGCAAAGAGATCGAGTCTTCCTCACACAACTTGGGCATAGACCGAACGGCCCCGCTACGTCGGTCGGATCGACGCTCCAGCTGCGATTTGCGCTTGTATGAGCCAATTCACAGGTAGACGGCGCCGGCTAAGGGGGTGCCCTCCCGAGAGAGCCCCCCGGTGAGGGAAAATCCGCAGAGAAGTCTCAGGAGATCAGTCAGAGGATCTACGAACCCTGTACGGACGCGGTACCGGCCGGAGCTCGGGTTTCAGTGCGGCGCGGCCGAGAGCGACTCGGGACTCTCGCCAGGGTTCAGGATCAGCACCTCGACTCTGCGATTCTGTTGTCGCCCACTCTGCGTCTCGTTCGATGCGACGGGGAAGGCCTCGCCATATCCCTTCGAGTTGACGCGGTCTCGGGCGATACCGTTTTCGAAGAGAAAGCTCTGCATCGATATCGCACGTCGCTCGGAGAGATCGACGTTGTAGCTGTCTTCGCCGAGGCTGTCCGTATGCCCCTCGATCAAGACACCTCGATCCGGATACAAGTTCATGAAGGTCACCAGCCTGTACAGGTTTCGTAGGGCACCGGGCTTCAGGTCCGCCTTGTCGAGATCGAACAGCACGTCGCCCAAGGTCAGGACGTAGCCGCGGTCGGTCGCACGCGCACCGACCTCTGCCAGCTCCGCTTCGAGCTTCCGCGCCTTCTCGCGTGCAGCTTCGGCCTCGCGCAATGCTTCCTCGGCGCTCAGCTGCGCCTCTCGAGCCTCTCGCGCACGGGCTTGGGCTTCTTCGGCACGCCGCTGTGCCTCGGTCCTCGCCCGATCGGCCTCCCGGGTGCGGGCATCCATCAGGAAGTCACGTCGCACCTCGGTCAGTCGAGCGATCTCCGCCTCGGCCAGCTTGCGTTCTGCAGCCGTCCGCGCGATCTCGATCTTTCGTTCCGTGAGGTACGAGCGGTGCTGGGCCTCGCTCTCGTCCCGAAGCAGGTTCCAGGCATTCTCCGCCTGCGCCAGACTCTTCTGTGCCTCGTATAGCTCCACGGCGGCGCGGCTCGCGAGCTCTGGATCACTGGCGGCCTCGTTGTAGGCACCCCGCGCGCGCTCGACGTCGGGGCTTACCGTGGCGCACCCTACGGTGAGCAACAAGACGAGGGCACCAAGGCTCCCCGCGAGTCGTCTAGATTGTGTGGTCCTCATGCGATCGTCTCCCTCTGGTCCGAACCGCCGAAACTGTCCGGATCTCGAACACTCGTGCTCCACGTCCTCGATTCGCGACAGCTTCATCTCGCCGGGAGCCCCTGTTGTCCTTCGAACCGCTCCGCTTCTCGGCGCAAGCTCTCCACGGTCCGCGCCATCTCTCGTGCGGTTTCCTTGGACTGCGCCGTACGCGCCTTTTCTTCTGCGAGAAGCGCATCTACCATGGCTTGCTCTGCCAGTCGTCGCGCATCGGTGTACTCCTTCTCCTGCATCGCCAGCTTCGCCTTGTCGAGCTTCTCGCGCGCCTTCAACAGATCGAGCGCGGCATACCGACTCCCCTGGCTGTCATCTACCTTACGGATCGCCATCTCTGCGTTGGCAATCTGCTCATTCGGCGGTGCTAGCGAGCTGCAACCGATCGCTGCAGCAAAGACCATGAACGTGGCAAACCTCATTTCAATGCTTCCTTTCCCTGCAAGACTTCAGTTGCTCGCACGCACGCTCTCGGTCGGAAACTCCCGACCCGCTGTCGCAGCGCTCGCAGTGCAAGTCGGTCTTGGCGGGGTATCTAGGCCACAACCCACCGCGAAACTCCGCCGAGGCACCTACCCGCGCCTCTTGTCAGGGATCCCCCGCTCGGAGCCGGTCGAAGCGGCACTAGCGCTGGAGCGAACCCCGCTCTTTCACCATGGAAAAACAAGATAAATTCGGTTTTGATATTGAAAAGAAGAATATTTTCGATGGATAAATGCGAGTTTTTCGATGATTGATATCGAGGGCGCCCGGACCTTCCTGACCGTGATCGAGACCGGCACCTTTCTCGAGGAGTCGCGGCGGCTCAACGTGACCCAGTCGACCGTCAGCGCCCGGATCAAGGCGCTCGAGGAGCGCCTCGGCCAGGTGGTCTTCGAACGCTCCAAGGCCGGCGCGACCTCGACGCAGGCTGGCCAGCACTTCGAGCGATATGCGCGTGCGATCGTGCGGGCCTGGGAGCAGGGCCGGCATCAGGCAGGCATCCCGGAGGCGTTCGACGAGCTGCTGGTCGTGGGCGGACAGTACAGCCTCTGGAGTCAGCTGCTCACCCACTGGCTGCTCCGGATGCGCACTGCGCTGCCGCGCGTCGCCTTTCGCGCGGAGGTCGGAACTCCCGTGATGCTCTCGCAGGCCCTGTCCGAAGGGCTGATCGACATCGCGATCCTGCACCAGCCCAGACTCCGACAAGACATCGAAGTCGAACTCTTGATGGAAGACGAGCTGGTCCTCGTCACTACAGATGCCGGCGGCACCTTCCGGGACCGATACATCTACGTCGACTGGGGGCCTTCATTCGCCGACCAGCACGCACAGCGCCTACCCGAGCTGTTGCCGCCCCGAACCACGATCGGTCTGGGCTGCTTCAGTGCGCCTCTGCTCATCAGTGCCGAGGCCGCTGGCTACATGCCCCGCCGCCTCGTCGAGCCCCATCTCAGACGCGGATATCTATTCGAAACCGAGGGCACCCCCGGTTCGCCTATCCGCTGTACGTGGCGTATCAGTCGGACACCTCGAGCAGAGCATACAAGGAAGCGCTGCGCTTGCTCCGGACCGCCACGCAGGACTACATCGCAGGCTCGATCGAGAACCCGTTCTGGGCGGGAGAGCCATCGGGCGATGTGTGATGCGAGAACCGCAAGTATGCGCTACGCGTAGCTCTTGCTCAAACCAGTTTCCATCGACGCGGCGCCTTCCGACCTTGGGGGCCTCTGCGGAAGCTCGCATCCGCGCGACTGGCAACCACCGAAAAGCGCGGCTTGAGCTCGAGGAAGCGCTGCTCGTAGTAGCGGTAGGAAATCCAGGCGATCGCGAGTGTGAGCGCGATCGAGCTTGTATAGAGGATCAGGTTGAACGCAACCGGCGAGAGTGCGAAGAGCGTACGCTCCCGAAACCAGAGGAGGGCGAGCAGCACGCCTGCCACTGCGAACGAGTGGTAGACATAGATCCCATACGAGATCCGGCCGAGAACATCGAGCCACCGATGTTCCAGATTCACCAGACTACTCGGATTGGTGGCGATGTTCAGGATCAGCAGAGCATAGGCCGTACCCCAAACTACGTTGTCGAGAGCGCCCGCATCCATGCCGAAGGCGAGCGCGATCGCAACGAAGAGGAAGGTGCCGAGCTGAGTGGCCGGATGATACAAGAACGCGAGCGGCTTCTCTGCGCCGCGCTGAAAGACGTGGGCCGCAAGGCCTCCGAGCGCCATGCACTCGAGCTTGAAGGTATCGAGGAAGCTCAAGCCGATCATCAGGGCACGGCTTGGCTCGAGCCCGATCTCGGCCCCAGAACTCTGGGCCCCAGAGTATAGCCATGAGATGATCCAGGGACTCGAGAGCCGCGCTACGAGTAGCAGCACGATCGTCGCCCCCATCGGCACGAGAACGTGCTGGCCAAAACGGCGCAGCAGGGGGGCCCAGCCGATATAGAACTGCTCCTCCACACCAACGGACCAGAGCGTGCTCGCAAAGGGAAGGGTTCCGTAGGCGACCCAGGCCAGATTGGGAAGCATCAGCGCGAAGAGACCGAGCTGTGGAGTCAAGGGCTGGTTGACAGCTTGAGGAAATCCGAGCCGCTCAGCAAAGAGGAGGGCAGCTCCGAAACCCATCAACATGACCAGATAGTAGAGCGGCCAGATCCGAAGGATACGCCGCATGTAGAACTTCCGGACGGAAATCGAGCCGGTTCGCCTCGTTTCCTCTAGAAGGAGATAGGTAACCAGAAAGCCGCTCAGAGTGAAGAAGCAGGCGACACCTTGGGGCCCGATCACTCGCCAGAACGGGTGAGCGACACCGCTGGGAAGATCCGAGAAGTGCTTGAAGACTTCGACGTGATAGATCAGTACGGCGAAAGCCGCGAAGAAACGTACTCCATTCAGTCCCGGGAAGTGGACCGGCGGAACGGCTCGAGGCACCGGCGATGCCACGTCCTCCGACCGCACCCGAGACTCGAATCCCGAGACCGCGGCATCCCCGCGCACCTGATCCGATCGTCTTCCATAGCTCGATTGTCTAGACGACGGAACAGTCCGCGACATCACACGAAATCCAATCTTCACCCGAGGAGCGATCGTGAAGCTAACATGAATCGGGAATATTCGCGCCAACAGAAGTGCCGATCGAGTCAGTCGATGACTTCGCTTCAGTCACTAACAGAAATTCATAAAGCTCCAGCAGAGCTTTTGTTCGGAAATGATCGGAGCGCCAAGTGTGAGGCAGGAGGCTTTCTGAAGGATATCCGAAGACTTTCTCTTCCCACATTCGGAAGAATCTTGTTCGGAAGCCGTTTCAGGCTTGGAAATACAGAAGACAAAGAGCATTCGCTTCAGCAGGTTAGGGTGCGCTGCACACCTCCAAAGCGCCCCGAGGGACTTCTCGCTTCGCGAGTCGCGAGGGTTGAGCCCCACTTCGAGAAGACTGTTCTCGAGGCATCCCCTAAGCCCGAGTAAAGAAAACGTCCAGGACTGCTAAGGCTGGGCGGCGGACTCGGCCTGCAGCTCGCGCGAGCGGCTGAGATGCTCTTCGGCCGTCTCGCGGTCGCCCAGCTCCCAGTACAAGGCACCGAGGTTGTTGTGCAGCTCTGCGGAGTTGGGATTGTGGACCAGAGAGCTCTGGAATACGTCGATCGCTTCCTGCGAGCGGTCGAGGTTGTGGAGTGCAAAACCGAGGTTCAGCGGTGCCGCGATGTTGTGACCGGGATCGAGGCGGATTGCGCTCGACAATAGAGGCACCGCCTCCTCATAGCGCTGCTGGGACATGTAGACGGTTCCGAGATTCTGGAGCGCCACACGATTCGCGGGGTCGACCTCCAGAGTATAGGTCCAGAGCGTCTCGTCGCGTGCCCAGTGCCGCGTGACCCGGAAGGTGGTCACCCCCCACGTGGCGAGCACCAAGAGCAGCGCCGCCGCGATGATGCGCGAGCGAAGGTCACCCATTCCGACCTCGCGCATCACCGGCTTCGCGGTCGCCGCCGCGCCGATCACGACCCAGAAGGCGACGAGCGGCATGTAGGTGTAGCGGTCGGCCCCCCGCAGCCAGTCTCCGTGCATGAAGAGGCCGCACACGGGCAGGATTCCGAGCAGGTAGATGCCGAACGCACAGGTCAGCCACGGCGCCCGCCTTCGCAGCAGCCACGCGAGGCCGACCAGCAACAGCGCGATCGCAGTGGCGAAGAAGAGCGGGCCACTGAACGGATGGACGTCGAGCAGGTTCACGCCATAGGCGGGATGGACGCTCGCCGGCCAGAGCGTCTTGCCCAAGTGAAAGGACAGCGCGTTGATCGCGTACGCGACCCGCGCCGCAGGACCGAGCTCGAAGTACCCCCCACCCTGCCGGTCCGCAGTGAGCCCCCAGATGACCGCGAACAGGACCGTGCCCACGGCGGCGTGAGGAAGCTTGTCGAGCAGCGCGCCGATCTCGAGGCGACGCCGGAAGGGGAAGTAGTCGATCAGCAGGAGCGCAGGCGGGAGGAAGATCGCCGCACTCTTCGAGAGAACCGCACACGCGTAGAAGAATACGGAGAGCCCGAGCAACAGATCCGGGCTGCCTGCGCTGCGATCGACCCGCGCCTCGGCATAGCGCACATAGCCGATCAGCGCGAGAAGCAGAAAGAACGCAGCGAGCGCGTAGGACTGGCCTGTCGCCCACGCCACCACCTCGACCCGCATCGGATTCAACGCGAAGAGAAGCGCAGCGACGAGCGATGCCCACTCAGGACGCAGCTTCTCGCGTAGCGACGCGTCGCAGTTGCGCATCAGCAGCAGCGCGAGCCAAAAGAGGAGCCACGCGTTCGCGATGTGGATCGCGAGAGTCGTCAGATGGAAAGCGCGCACCTCCAGACCGAAGAGCTCGGTCGTGACGATCTGCAGCATCACACTCATCGGCTCGTACAGTCCCTGCGAGAGCGTGCTTCCGCTCCAGGCCGAGGCCAGGTTCTCGCTCGACCAGCCCTGCACTGCAGGCTGGTAGACGATGTTGGCGTTGTCGTCCCAGGCTAGGAACTCCGCATCGCCACCAAGAAGTGGGAAGAATGCACAAATCGTCGCAACGATCAGAATTCCGAGCGCGCCGCGGCTGCGCATCGTCACGCGGGCTCCGTGCGCCCTTGCGAGGCCCACGCGCGCAGCAGCAGCCACGCTACAACGTAGGCCCCGCTTCCGATGAGGACCACGTTGGAGAATCCCATGGCCATCGCCAACCCGAGCGACAACACGCTGCCAACGACGCTCATGACTCCGTTCATCGCCCAGAACCATGCCTTGTCGGGATCGCCGAAGCAGCGCATGCCAATCGGAAACGCGAACCCCATGAAGAAGCCCGCCGGCAGCAGCACGAGCCAACCGGTGATACAGCGCACGACGAGCGGCCACCCCATGCCCAGGGAAAACAACGGCGTGAGCAGGAAGTTGGTCACGACGATCGACAGGGGGAGAAGAAAGGCGAGCCGGACCGCCGAGCCCACTCGAGCCGGGCGGCCGGCCTGCATCGACCCGAGACTCGCTCCGAGGAGAATCGCCGAAATCACGACGGTCGTCGCGTAGCTCGGGTGCCCGACGAAGAGGATGAACCGCTGAATCCAGGGGAGCTCGACGAGCATGAAGGCGAGCCCGATAGCGGCGAAGTAGCCACTCCCCCGCCAGAAACCGTCGTGTCGCTCCAGCCGGCCCGCCAGGAGAAAGGGCAGAAAATACAGAGCCGACGCCAGCAGAATCATCGTGACGACGACCCGCCGCAGCATCACCACCGCGAACTCGTTGGGACCGAGACCGTCGACCTCGGCGCTCGGCGCCCGCAGAACCGACAGCGCCTGAAAGAAGAACGGCCGGTCATCCGTCGGCGGAGACAGGTCGACACCGTAGGCCTCCAGCATGTCCGGCCCCTGACGAATGCTCCGGGTAACCAGCGAGTCGTCCGCTGTGCCTTCGGGGCTTGGCCACAACACTTCGAAGCCGCGATCGCTCGCGATCCCCTCCAGCCGCTGGAGTTCGTCTTGCGACCAGGCCTGTCGGCTCACGAGCAGGGTTCCGATACGCCCACCGCCCACGACCGCGATGTGCCGCCTGGGCTCCTCGACTCCGAGACCGCGGAGAGCCTCGAGCGCAAGCAGCGCGACACGCGTCCCCTCGATCTGCTGGGCACCTGCAAGAAAGCGACTGATCGAGATCAGCCCGTTGTCACCGAGCCGCTGGTAGTACTGGCGGAACGCCTCCACCGTGTACAGGTAGTTCTCGGAGAGTGCATAGGCCCCCGCCGAAGTCGCCGCCCAGCTGTCGACGAGCGAGATCTGAAGCAGATCGTAGAAGCTCTCGACGCGAGAGAAGTAGCTGCGCCCCTCGCTCACGATCGCGTTCACACCAGGGCGATGATAGACGTCGCCGGTGAACTCGCGGAAGCTGGGCAGCGACAGCGCCTCGACGATCGCGCCGTTGAGCTCGACCGCATCGACCTCGCTCGCACCCGCTTTGAGCGCAGTCAGAATGTCGCGTCCACCTCCGGGCCCGATGATCCCAACAGCTTTCGGGGGCCGAAGCTGATAGCCCACGCTGGTCACGTCGAAGAAAAGATGCTCTAGGCCCTCGAGTTCCTCGTCGGCTTGCTCGATCGGAGTCCCGGCGGATCCGTCCTGATCGATCCACCACTGCTCCACCGGCTCTGGCTCGTAGTTGACCCCGTAGCCCCACCCCCAGGGAACGCTCTGGTCCCTTTTGAACGGAGAAAAGGGAAGGATCGTGATGCGTGCGGTCGGCGTCCATTTCTCGAAGAGATGCTCGAGATTCGCCTCTGGGTACAGCTTGTTGAAGGTCACCTCGAACGGGGCTCCCACGACCATGGCGGTCGCCAGCACGGCACCGAGAGGCAGCGCGACCCAGTGCTGCCGCGACAGAGCCAGCGCCACGAGAGGAAGGAAGCCCGCGCCCGCGAGAATGAGGGGAGTAGGTACGACAAACATCAAAGGAAGGACCAGGAGCGTCCCGACCATCGCTCCCAGCAGATCGAATCCGTACATCTTTCCGATCTCACGGCCCCGCGCGCGCAGGAGCAAGAGGCACACTCCCGCGCCCAGCGACACCATCGGGACCAGGATGCACACCACGACGAACGCGACGAACAACCCGTTGCCTTCTGTCGGAGGCAGCCACCGGCTGGCCTGCAGAATCGCCCACACCGAAACCGGGATCGACACGGCGGCGGCGATGAGCGGCGGGGCCAACGATCGATCCCCTGGCGGCCGCAGCGCATACCACACGCCCGGAACGCCCAGGCCCAGCATCGCCAGAGAGATCGAAAGAAAGGCGAAATGATACCAGAGTACGACGCTCAGAACCCGAATGATCGCGACTTCGTAGAGAATGACGGCGCACGCGAGTAGCGCGATCACGAGGAAGTCCCTGGGCCGGGAATTTCCGCTCAAGACCTGCCCCCGACCCTCTCGACCCGATCCTGCTCCGACCCGACTGCCTGCATCCGCTCTGCTCCCTCCGTCCAGCGCCCGCAGTATAAGCCAGGCATTCCCTCACTGTGGGGGAATGCAGGACAAGAGTTGCCTCCCGCAGAACCACCGCCTCTCAGAATGAGGAGACGCACACCGTGCCCATCGACTCAGCCCCGCGCCCAGAGCTCCCCTTGTCGCTCGACTACCTCTTCACACGCAGAACGCGCGTGCGTAGAGAGGTAATCGGGCAGGTCGCAGAAGGTTTTCGCGTCAACATCTACACAGAGGGCGGGAACGTTCGCGGGCCGGCACTGACGGGAACCTGCGGCACCGGGGGAGACTGGTTCACGATCCGCCGAGATGGCATGGGAGTGATCGACTCACGGGTGATGATCCACAGCAGAAACCTACGCACTCCGCTAGCACGATCACAGCTGGACCTCGTCCGCCTTCAAAACATTCAGTCTCCCTCGACGACCTCGACGCGACACGGCTCCCTTCCGTCGGGACCGCCGCCTCGAACGCAGCGCAACCACAGACGGCCGCCCTCTGCGGCGATGTTGAGCTGCGCGCCCTTCCCCTCGTCGCAGCGCGATGCCTTCCCCAAGCACTGGGGCACGACCTCGACGGCAGCCTCGTTGCGGCATGGGGGCCGCTTGGCCGGGGGACGGCGTCCGGACTCCTGATTGATTTCCACCTGTCCCGCGACTCCCGACGATCCAGACCGAAGCTCCAGCTTTCCCATGCGAAGCTCGGACGAGCTCGTACGAATGCAGAACTCACAAACAGCTTCTGGAGAGACGACGAGCGTCGAGCCGTCGACGCAGGATTCGGGACGAAACCGGAGGTCCCCTACCCCGAGTGTGGGCGGAGCGAGCCAACTCGGTAGCGAGAATCCATCGGTCATTGCTGCAACATCGGGAGTGCTGCGCGCACCCCTCACTCCGTGCAGAAAGACAAAGACGGAGACTACAGCCACAGCGACGACCATCACGACACAAACCTGCTTTGCAGTCATCGACTCGACCTCGCCAACCGCAAATCACGTGACGCCCAACTCATGAGCACCACTCCTCCGACACATTCAACCTGCCTCACCCCCCCTCTTTCTAATCGAACTCAGAACGCACCAACTCCACCCTACCTCAACACTACCAGACGAAGCACGGCGAGACTCGCTGCGCGATTCAGCGTGGCGCCGCCAACGCACTCACTACGTGCGAGAACCCACAAGGTCACTCGGTGTAGATTTGCCACATATTCCCTGAAGTGAACCGCTTCGTGTAGGATGAAATGCTCCTTCCGATTCCAGGCTGGAGCAACGAGAGCTTCGATATGCATTCGTCCCGACGTTCTCGATTTGAAGCGATGCCTTCGCCAATCATCTCGAGCGAAGCAGAAATCTCGAACGGCGCAGAGGCGCGGAGCCCTCGATGCTAGTCGAGACCGATGAGTGGGTTTGCAGCTGGGCGCGCGATGCACTCACTTCGAAAAAGATCGAAGCAGAGATCTCCACTGCGGCTCCCAGCACTACCGACTCTGCTCACGTGTTCGCGTACCTCCTGAAACTGGCGGCAGCACCCGGGAAACGATCCGCCAGCATGAAGATCGTAGAGCTCGAGCTGAGCTACCTGGTCACTGTGAGCGATCCGGATCCCGCACACGGCCATCTCGTGCTCGACAGCCTGATTCTCGCTGCGAACGACAGCGATCACTGCATCGTCGAGTACCCGGAGCTCACGGGAGAACTGTGGAGCGCGCTCGGAGTCAAACCAGGTCCTTGCTTTCTGCTCAAGATCCTCGGGCGCACCGAGACGGCCAAACCAGAGGCACCTGCGATATCGGAGCAGGCGTTCGAGATGTCCACGATGGTTCCGCTCCGTGGACGTGTGATCAACGGACGGCACGGACCGATGCCGAACGTCCAGGTGAGCATCAGCGGCTCCAGGAAGTGGGCACGTACGAACGCGAGAGGCGAATTCCGCCTGCTCAGAGCGGGGAACTCGAAGCGACCGCTCATCGTCGTGTTCGGGCCCGAAGATCGTCCGAGAAAGTTGGAAGTTCCGTTGGACTCGAGTGCGTCCAACCAGAAGATGGTCGAAGTCAACCTTGCGCAGTTCTCCAGTAAGGAAGGCTAGACGAAGGAAGGCTTGATGATGCAGTTCAACTACGGGCCGGGCGTGTATGTCAAGTTCGTCGAGAGCGGCTATCGCCCCCTTGCGCTGAGCTCGATGAGCACGTGCGCCTTCGTCGGCGAGGCTCCCGACGCGACAGCGCGCGTGGGCGAGAGCGTGTACATCACCAATCGCACCGAATTTCTCGAAATCTTCTGCAAAGACAAGCCCAGCACGAACCTCTCGCATGGCGTTCTGGGCTTCTTCCAGGAGGGTGGCTCTCGGTGCTTCGTGGTGAACCTGGGCAAGGACAAGAGTGGCGACGCGCCGATCGCACCGGGCCTCGAATTGCTCGAGGCGGAGGGGGAGTGCTCGCTCGTGGTCGCTCCCGGTCGCACGGATGCGGTTTCGTACGCTGCGCTCATCGCCCACTGCGAAAAGATGGAGGACCGCTTCGCGATTCTCGACTCTCCCGAGATCGTCGAGAACCATATGGAC
Source organism: Pseudomonadota bacterium (assembly GCA_003247575.1). Lineage (GTDB taxonomy): Bacteria > Myxococcota_A > UBA9160 > SZUA-336 > SZUA-336 > SZUA-336. Next base: position 175,650 of record QJZC01000020.1, on the reverse strand, counting down.
CTGACGCGCCCCGCGGAGGCCACTCCACTCCCCCCAGCCAGTACGGAGGAATCCGAAGCGGGCGGCAAGGAAGGGCGGCGCACTCCAGCGGGCGGAGGGGGCACGAGCGGACTGCGCTGCGGCTTCCCGGATTCCTGCTGCGCAGCGTACTACTATCCGTGGATCAGCGTAGCAGACCCGCTCAATCCGAAGCGCGTGACCTATGCGCCTCCCTCCGGATTCATCGCGGGAGTCTATGCGCGCACGGACTCGGCCTACGGAGTGCACCGCGCCCCCGCAAACCAGACACTCCGCAGCGCCGTCGGGCTCCGGTACAGGGTCACACCGACGCAGCTCGGTGACCTGAACTCCAAGGGAGTCAACTGCATTCGGGTCGTGGGGGGTGGCGAGCTTCGCGTCTGGGGCGCGCGCACCGCGGGGCCATCCACCTCCGAGTATCGATATGTCCCCGTGAAACGCCTGTGTCTGGCGCTCAAGCGCACGTTGTCGGAGCAGACCCTGTGGGCCGTCTTCGAACGCAACAGCGAACTGACCTGGAAACGCATCGAACGCACGTGTCGGGTGTTCCTGCGCAATCTGTGGGAGACCGGCGCGCTCGTCGGAGCCACACCCGAGGAGGCGTTCTACGTCAAGTGCGACGCCGAGACGAATCCGCTCGACAGTCAGCTGCAGGGTGTGCTGCGGACTCAGATCGGATTTGCGCCGGCTCGCCCTGCGGAGTTCGTCGTCTTCGAGCTGACTCAGATGATGGGACAGGAAGAAGAAGAAGAAGCGAGCGCGTAGCCCAATGCCAGCGCGCAAGGAGAATCCATGCCCGAGGGAATGCAGGCTCGAGAAGATCCGCTCGTCGCGTTTCAGTGGATCTTGGAGATCGAGAATCTGAATGCGGCGCACTTCGTCGCCGTTCAGGGCCTCGGCTCCGAGTGCCAGATGTACGCCTATCGAGAGGCGGGACAGCATCAGCTCACGCGTTTCGTACCGGGACGCATGCGCACACAGACGTTGCACTGCGAGTATGGCTTGACACCGAGCCCAGACCTCTTCGAGTGGGCGATGAAGTGCATTGGAGGCGAGGTCGATCGGCGAGACGCCTCGATCCAGATGCTCGACTCGCGCGGCGCCGAGGAGAAACTTCGCTTCAATCTTTACTCGTGCTGGGCATGCGCCTGGAACGGAGCACCGCTCAACACACTCGAGGGAGGGGTCGCGATCGCGTCGTTCTCGATGTGCTACGAGTACCTGGAGCTCGGCTGACGCATGCGCCTCTCGGACCTTCTCTCGCCGATTCGCATGTGGCTGGGGTGCTCGCTTGCCAGGCTCTCCGATCAGCTCCTCGGCGTGGAGTCCACGGCTCACACGGAAGATCCAGCGCGGTCACCTGCGTCTCGCAGCGAGATTCCCGCGGCCTGGAGAAGGCTGGTCGCCGAAGGCGCTCCCGAGCTCCTCGCACGACTGGAATCCCCGCCCGAACTGCGGGACACCTCCATCCGGGGGGAGTACGAGGACGCTCGCGAAGCGGCTCCCCCATACCGAGATGCAGAGGCTCGTCACTTCGCCACGCACGGTGGCCCCGATCGATCGGATGCCCCGGCCAGTCCCATACCCGCAGTTCACTCCCAGCACGCGAGAACGGACTTGGGCGCAAGGCCAGAGGCCCCACTCCATGGATCTCCAAGGGCAATCCAACCTGGAAGTCGGCAGCGCGACCTTCAGCACGCGCCAACCCCGCGTGTAACGCCCCACGAATCGCAACATTCGCCAGCGTCTGCACCGAAGCCCGCGCAGGCGACCGAGTTCCCTGCCCATGGCTTGGGCGCCGTCGAGCGAACTGCGACGTCCATGCATACGACCCCCATGCGAGCAGAACGTGCATCGCGCGAGGCGCTCGAGAGTCCAGGGCTTCCGAGAACGAACGGCGGAGCGAATGGCAGAATGGAGATTCCAGACCAGCACGTACGAAGCTGCTCACCCGAAAGGAGTCACCTGACGGATTTCGCTGCCCCCAGTCCTACGCAGCGTGTCCGCGCACCTCTCCCCGTACGCATGGAAGCTCCCCCGCGGAATGCGTCGACCGATCCGCGGGCTGCACATCGGCACACCGCAGAGCCGCTACCTGTTCGAGGTCGTTCGGAGGCGTCTGTGCTCCGTGACACGGCGTCTGCCGTCAGCCGGGCCCCAGCGGGGAACACACCCAAGCCGCTCACGCCACAGCCCCGCACTTCCCTGGGCAGGATAGAGCGCACAGCCAGTGCGAGTGCGCCTCAGGACGTCGCGCGTGCCTTCGACGCAACTTCGGTACGGGCTCCATCACAGCGCACACCAGATCCTCCGACGTCGAGCTCGCAACCCAAGCTCGACGAAGGCTCCTTCGCGATGCGCCGCGCGCCTGAGCTACACGCGAATACACCGTCCTGGGGACTCGCGCTCTCGCGCAGCGCCGCTCCCATCTCGCCCGCGAAGATCGATGTGGAGCTCGGAGACTTCACCGACTCGACCCTTCCCTGGCCGTCTCTACTGGATCCGGACTCACCGACCACCGACTTCACCTCCACGGATACACACGCAGGCGCGGAAATCGATCCAGCTTGGACCGCTCGGCGTGAGCGTCGCATCGCTCGCGAGCAGTTTGGGAAGCCGTGGAACGAGTAAGCTTCATTCTCCCCGACCAGAGTCGGATCAGCTGCATGCTGAATCCTGAATTCCTCGATCTCCGGAGACGTGCTGGCGTGCAGGCACTGTCGCTCGGCGGGGGCAAGCTGACGAGCAGCCCCCTGTGCGACAATCCACTGCTCTTGACGGGCGGCGGCACTACCGTCCTGGACCTCAAGCTGCTGTTCGACATCCGACTCCCCGGCTCCCTGCCTGACGTGGTCGACGTTCGCAGACATACCGAGCCTCTCTGGCGCCTGTCGGAGACGACAGAGCGCGGCGGCCTCGCACCCTACGTCCTGTTCATCTGGGGAAAAGCCTGGAAGATCTGCGCGGTCGTCGCAGCCATCTCGGAGCGTCTGGACCGGTTCTCGGTCGAAGGGGTGCCAGAGCGTTCGTGGGTCGAGCTCCGGCTGGTGCGTGTCCAGCGGGACGCGCAGGTCACCGAGACTGCACCTCGCCTACCCCCGCACGGCGCGCACGAGAATCTGCATGAGCTCGATTCCTACCAGTACGTACGACTTCCGCACAGCGGGGACTCTGAGTCCGCCACACCGCGCTGGGACCTGCTGGCGTTCGAAACCCTGGGTGACGCAACACAGTGGCGCTCGATCCTGGAACTCAATGCGGTGCACACGCCCACTCAGGTGCCGTCTGGCACGCTCGTACGAGTTCCAAACCTGCGCGGGTTCACGCGTGCGTCCGGTTGAAACGATTCCGAGCGTTCGAATTCGCTGCGGCGGCAAGGCCCTGGGCCCGCTGGACCTCACCGGGCTGTCCAAGGTCCACGTGCGCGAATGCCTGTCGGCGCCGTCTCTCTGCGAGCTGACGTTTCTGGAACCTCGGGACGAGCTCCTGGCCGGACAACTCGTGCAAATCGGAGCGCTGCTGGAGGTACAGCTGAGCGATGCGCACGACGACCTATTCGAGGGTGACGTCGCGGCCCTCGAGCAGGAGTTCGGCGCACACGGCGGCACTCGACTGATCGTGCGAGCTTACGACCGGCTCCAGCGGGCGAGACATCGGCGCCCAGTCAAACGGCTGTCCGCACGCACGTTGCGTGAGCTCGCCGAGGAGATTTTCGATCCGCATGGGCTTCGGGTCTGCTCGGACCTGCCGGATCTCGAGCTCGAAGCGCGAATCCAGTGGAACGAGTCCGATCTCGACTTCTTCGATCGAATCGCGCGATCGCTCGGAGGCTACTTCGTCCTACGCGACGATACCGTTCATCTGCTCTCCTTGGCTGGGCGGCGCGAAGCGCCGATCGAGCTCGAATTCGGAGCTTCCTTGTTGGCGGGGAGGATCGAGGCAACCCACACCCCCCCGTGCTCGGTAAAGGCCGAGGGGTGGAACGCGCATTCAGTCTCATGGTTCAGTGAGAAGGTCGACGCGGAGCTCGGCGAAGGCGACGTACGACGCCCGCTGGCCGAGCAGCCGCTGAGCCAGCAGCGCTCGGACAGCGAAGCAGAAGCCACGGCACTGGCGCGCGCAGAGCTGGAGCGGCAGGAACGCGCCAGTCTGTTCATCGAGGCGCACGCAGTCGGAGATACCCGGCTACGCCCCGGCACGTCGGTGAGGATCCTCTCGACGCGCCCTCTGCTCGCAGACCGCTTCGCTCTCACCTCGGTGGAGCACACCATCTCTGCAGAGGCCGGCTACCGGGTAGCGCTTTCGAGCGAACCTCCCAACCTGCGCGAGCCCGTTTCCTCGATCGTCGCCAGCTTCGGACGGGTCACACGCGTCGACGATCCGGAAGGGCGCGGTCGCGTACGCGTCGAGCTTCCGACCTGTAGTCACCAGGAAACGAGCTGGGCACCGGTCGTGTTTCCAGGAGGCGCGCCAGACAAGGGATTGATCTGCGTGCCGGACGTCGGTGATTCCGTGCTGGTGCTGTTTCCGCACGGAGATCCCGCAGACGCGTTCGTGCTGGGAGGCGTACACGGTGCGGATCCCCCCTGGGATTCGGGAGTTGAGGGACACGCTGTCCGGCGTTTCAGCTGGAAGACCCCGGGAGGACATGCGGTCAATCTCGACGACGAACGCCGCCGGGTCGAGCTCTCGGGCCGACGCATTCTCGCGAGTACGTCCCGCGGTACACGTGTCGACCTGACGAACGACCTGAAGCTCACCACGAAGGGGACGGCGGATCTCGAGAGCGCCGGTGTCCTCACCCTGCGCGCGGACAACGACCTCGTTCTCGAGGCACCCGGACACACGATCTCTCTGCGCGCGGGGAAGATCAACTTCGAGACCTTGTAGCGAAGCGCCGAGATGGAATTCCTACTCACCGAAAGAGGACAGCTCTTGTGCTCCCACACGGGGCCGATTCCGACGGTCGCATCCCAGTCGCTCGTCACGATCGACGGAGCGGCCGTACTCGTGAAGCCGGATCCGGAAGGGAAACCCGTCGCTTGCCCGCGCGTCAACGTGCCCGCTGGGCAGGCTCCGTGCGGCTCGACCGGGAGTGCTCAGGGCTACTCCGAGCTGGTCTTCATCGATGGCCGCGCCGTCTGCCTCGGTCGAGTTCGGGGAAATACCCTGGCACCCGACCGTCCGGAGTACCGGGTCGCGAGCTGCGGGCAGTCCCTGGCGAGTGAGGACGCATGAGCGGGCTCCTGCGAGCGTTCAGATTCGACCTACCGAGTAGCAACACGGACCCGAGTAGGATCGGCCTCGCTACGACGCAGCACGGAGCCATGGCAACCTGCAGCGGCGCGGATGCGGTCCGACAAGGAATCCAGCTGCTGGTGAGCACCCTGCCCGGAGAGCGCGTGATGCGACCGACATACGGATGCCGCCTGCGGACACTCGTCTTCGCACCCTGCGACGGAACGACCATGGGACTCGCCGCGCACTACGTGAGCGAGGCCGTAGAGCTCTGGGAGGGGCGCGTGCGAATCCTTGCGTGCGAGGCGAGCGCGGATGCGATGCGCGCGGGCTGGCTTTGCGTTCGCCTCGACTACAGCTTGCTCGACTCCGGCTTCCGCGACTCACTGGAGATCGGCCTGGACGTGTCCGGGGGGTAGTGAATGGGGCTTCCGTCTCCAGATCTCGATGATCGCAGCTTCGAGCAGCTCGTACAGGAAGCCAAGAGCTACGTCGCGCGTCGCGGCGGCGCTTGGACGGATCTGTCGGCACACGATCCCGGTGTCGTTCTGCTGGAGGCTTTCGCCTACCTCACGGAGCTCTTGCTCTACCGTGTCAATCGGATCCCCGAGAAGGTCTATGTCGAGCTCCTACGCCTGATCGGGGTCCGCCGGTTTCCACCCTGCGCGGCGAGCACCCGTCTCGTGTTCGAACGGGCGCCGAAGGACGCGTCGCGCGCGCTCAAGATTCCAGAAGGCACGCGGGTCGCCGCGTCCGCCGGAGCCGACGACGGAGCTCCCGCCATCTTCATCACGGGCGAAACCGTGGAGCTCGGGCCGGGTGCATCTACGGTCAGCGTGGCAGCTCACCACTGCGATGCTTCGAGCGAAGTCCTGGGATCCGGTACCGGGCTTCCGGGCCAGACCTTCTGGGTGTCACGGCCACCCATCGTTGCACCGCTGCCCGGCGGCGTCGATCTGGTCGTTGGAGTCGAGCTCGCAGCGGGCGAGGACGCGAGCACCAGCCGAGCGAGGCGCGACGGAGAAACCAGCTATCGGGTTTGGAGGGAAGTGGAGAGCTTCGCGGAGTCCGGCGACTACATCTACTCGGTCGACCGGGTCGAGGGACGGATCAGCTTCTCTCCCGTGCTGGAACGGGAACCCGAGCGCTTCGGCGGCGGACGTAGCGCGCCGCAGGTACCGGGAGACGGCCTCGCCATTCGCGTCTGGTACCGCACCGGTGGTGGCAGTAGCGGAAACGTTCCGGCGGGTACGATCACACAGCTGCGCGATTCGGTCGGGCCGGGCCTATCGGTCACGAATCCCGCTGCAGCACAGGGAGGACGCGAGACCGAATCCGTGGATGCCGCGCTCCGACGAGGGCCGCTCGAACTCCACTCCCTACGCCGTGCGGTGACGGCTCGGGACTTCGAGAGCTGGTGCGTGCACACGTCCGGCGTGATCAATCGTGCGATTGCCCGGGCACAGCGCGAGCTCTGGAGGTACGGGAGCACCGGCGTCGTCGAGCTCCGACTCGTACCCGAGATCCCCGAAGCGCAGTGCCCGGAAGGCCGGGTCACCCAGACTCAGCTGCGATCAGCCTGCGAGAACGCCACCCAGGATGCCCTACCCACGCTCCTGGGCCAGCTGAACGACAGAATGGTCGTCGGCACCCGCTGTGTTGCACGCTGGGCGCTGTTCAAGCAGGTGACGGTGCACGCGACGATCCGCGCATATCGCAACGAGGATCTGATCGCACTCGAGCAGCGTCTTCGAGAAAAGCTCTACCGACGACTCTCCCCCCTGCGCCGCGCCGGCACCAACACGTGGAACTTCGGCGATGCCCTGCAGGTGTGGCACATCCACAGTCTGATCGGCGCCGTGCCGGGGAGTGTGCTGGATGAGCCTGGAGTCAAGAGTGTCGAGGACGTAGAGCTCGAGGTCGAGTTCGCACCCGAACGCGACGTCCGATCGATCGCGCGGGATCCGCACCACGAGGGCATCTGGTTTGCAGCGAGCGGCTCGCGGCTGTTCCGGTCTCACAACGACGGAATCGGATGGGATCTCCTGCTCGATCTCGACGACGAGTCGATCCGCAAGGTAGTGGTTCATCCAGAGAGACCGGGCTATCTCGCCGTGCTCAGTCGTTCGAGCGAGGCGACCTCGCTGCCCGCCGCAGCGCCGAGCAAGGAAGAGGACGCGAGCCCTGCCCGATCCAACACCGCAGGAGCACGGCTACGACTCTCGTACGATCTCGGCGAGCAGTTCGAGCTCATCTCGAGCTCCCACAGCGAGATCAGTGACTTGGCCTGGGCAGAGCGTGGCGGCGAGGCCTGCCTGTTCGTCGCCGGTAGCGTGGGATTGCGTCGCATCCAGCTGGGACGCGACGCGATCGACGAGCCGCTCACGGTGGATCCGCGCAACAGCACGATGCCACTCTGGGCGGTCGCCACGTGCCGAGACGAGGAAGGCAGACTGAACGTCGCCGTCGCCGCGCGTGAGAGCGGGGGCGTCTACCTCTCCTGTACCGGAGGAAGGAGCGAGCAGTACCGCCGCATCGGCCTCGAATCGAAGGACGTTCGAATCCTAGAAGCGGGCGCCGACGGAAGTTACTTCTTCCTATGGGCGGGAATGATGGAAGACCGCACGGGACACGGGTGTGCGCGCTGGCGCCTGGCCGGCGCCGAAAACCCCGGATGGGAAGAGTTCGGCACCGAGTGGATCCGCACGGAGACTCGCGACGCGGGAAGCTGCGTCGACCTGGCACTCGGAGCCGAGGCGGGTGTCGTCGCCGCCACAGGGCGTGGGGGAGTGCTCCGACTGGAGCGACCCGCTCCAGATGCGCGCTGGCAGCACCCGGCACCAGACGCCGCAATCCCTCGCGACGATCCAGGAGACTTCATGCGGATCGACTGCATCGACTGGGATCCACAGCGCGGGATCCTGCTTGCGGGTGGAGCCTGGGGAATCGTTCGCGGAGTCGAAAGCGCGGCTCCGACAGCGGCCGCGGCCGGACTTCCGACTCCTACCCATCTAGGCCAGTTCCAGTATCGAGCGGCGGCCGCGCGGCGTTTCCGCGAATCTGTGACAGTCTCGCCGGTCGGCCTCTTCTGCTCGGGCGAACATCGCCTGCGGATCATTCACGAAGATGAGACCTGAAGAGATCCTTCGCCTCCTACCCGAGGTGCTCCAGCAGGGTGAAGGCCCGGGGTCCGTCCTGAGCGTCTTGCTCGAGTGTATGGAGCAACTCCATCACCCAATCGAGCAGCAGCTGGACAACCTACACGAGATCTTCGATCCGGAGAGGACCCCCGAATCCTTCGTGCCCTATCTCGGCAGCTGGCTCGACCTGGAAAGGATCTTTGGTCCAAAGGCGGACCATACGAACACGCAGAGCCTTCCTCGAGCGACGCGCATGGAGACACAGACCTTGCGGGCGCTCGCATCGATGGCAGCAGAGCTCTCGAGCTTACGAGGCACCGCCCGGGGACTGGTCTGCTTTCTCGAGGTCGCGACCGGCCTGCGCGGATTTCGCGTGCGCTCCTGTGATGAAGCAGATCCCTATCGCATAGAGGTCGTAGCACCCATGGGAGCGCGCTCCGTACGTTCGCTCATCGCATTGATCATCGAGCAGGAGAAGCCTGCGCACGTCGTTCTCGAGCGCATCCTGTGGGAAGGAGACGAGCCTCCCTGACGCCAACGAGAGGGGTACTCATTCAGACCGAGATCGACGGAGATCGTCGCAGAAAGACTCTGATTCCGACCCGAAAGCATGAGAGGGCACGATCATGTCCATCTTCGAAGTCGTAGAGACAAGTCACGACATTCATCTCGACGAGAACCGAGAGGCGAGCCTCGCCTTCACGGTGAACAATCAGTCTCAGGACGATCTGCGAGCAGAGGTCCGCGTGCTCGCCGCCGTTCCCGAGCCCCCAGAGAAGGCGCCCGAGAACTGGCTCACGTGGTTCTCTCTGGACGGAGAAGCCGTCCGCGCCTTCGGCCCCCGCGGCAGGCAGACCTACCAAGTACACATCAAGGTGCCGGCAGACGCACCACCGGGAAAATATGGAATCCAGACCTTGGTTCGTTCGGAACGGAACCCGGACCGCGAGAAGGCGTATGGACAGCGCGTCGAGATCACGGTTCCCGCAGCCGTACCCGTCGAGCAGAAGCAACCCAACCTTTGGTGGATTCCGATCGCCGCAGCTGCAGCCGTAGTGGTTCTTGGCCTGGCTACGTGGCTGTTCTGGCCAACGTCGGGAGTCCCCTCCATCGTCGGAATGACTCCTGATCAGGCCGACCTGAAGCTCGAAGAAGCCAACCTTCGAGTCGTGCAGGCCGGTTTCCTGGAAGAGGCTGCGAGTGATGTCGCAGCGGGCGCGATCGCCGAACAGGATCCTCCTGCAGGGGACCCGATTCCCGAATCGCGCGAGATCCGAGTCCTGCTACAGCCCCTGGTCGTGCCGAACTTGTTTGGCCTATCGCAGTCGGATGCCGAGACTGCTCTCAGCGAGAAGCTGTCTGGAGCCACGGTCGTGGTCGTCGGGACGCTGGTGACGAAGGCCGAACCAGGAACCGTCGTGACTCAGAAGCCTCCACCCCTAGCCGTGGTCACCGAAGTCCCGAAGCAAGTCGAAGTCTTCGTCGAAGCTCCACTGATGCCCGAACTGAAGGGCAAGACCTTCGCCGACGGAGTCTCACTGCTGAACGAGAAGGTGCCCGGAATCCAATTCGACCGCGTCAACCAGGAAGTGACCCAATCCGAGATCGGGAAGATCGTCGATCAGAGGCCAGCGAAGGGAGAGTCCGTTGGATCGGGAACAGCGGTCACGCTCCAAGTCGGCGTGAAGAAGCAGAGCCCGCCCTCCCCCCGAGTGTACAAATCGGGAACTCTCGACGTGACCGCACTCAGCTCCTGGGATCTCGACATCGGTACGGCCACGACGACGGATACCGACTTGTTCCTGGGAACGGGACCTGCCGCCAAGATCAAGACCGCGTTCGGAATCAAGATTCCGTCCCCATCGCTAACCGCGCGGATACTGGTGCCGCAGACGGGCGCCAGCTTCGCGGTGATGAGCGAGGCAGGTGCGCCAGGCTACGAAGGTTGCTCGAAGGCGAAGCTCTCGACGAACCAGATCGATCTAGCGCCCCTGAAGACCGGAACCTACCTATGCGCGAAGACCAACCGGAACCGGTACGCACAGCTGCACCTCACTCAGAAGGCAGTGGGGAAGTATCGGTTCAGCTTCACCACCTGGGAGGTGCCGCGCCAGCTCTACCAGCTGTCTCGGGACCGGGTTCTGTTCCAACGCCGAGGAGTGGACTCGCCTGCGAAGCTCAGCGAGGAGGACATCGAGAAGCTGAGGGTTCTGTCGAATTGAGCCATGCCTCGATTTCGCCAGTGCTCCGTGCCTTTCACCGAGTCATCTCGACCGCCTTTCCGGCGGCCCTGTCGGGGAGGCGGTCGGCAGACTCGAGCAGCCTTCGGAGCAAACCCTGCGCGCGCGACGGATCCTGCTCGTTGAAGCGTAAGGTGACAATGGCCTTGCTCGGAACCTGATCACTCGTGCGCAGCACGAGCAGTGGAAGCTCCGACAGCGGCCGATCGATGGGATGCGCCTCGCAATACTGCTCGAATCGCTCCACGATTGGAGCTCGTTCCGTCGCACCCCCGCTTCCCTCAACCGGGTTCGTGGCGGCCACGTCGGCGAGCGGAGCCGGCTCGCCGGGTGTCTCGGGCAGGGGAGCTACGAGGGTGGGTAGACTCGAGAGGTTCTCCTGAACGCGCTGCGGAATGCCCTCGGCATCACGCCAAATGGAGTCGACGCTGATCATCGGAGAAAGCTCGATCGAATCGGCCCCCCCCGCGAACCAGGTCAGGGGGTTGAGGAGGCTCTGGTCGAGTACCTTCGCGCGCGTCGACGCAAGGTAGAGACAGCGCGGACGCAGCAGGAACGTTCCCTCGATCATCGAGGAGCTGCGCTCCAGGGTGAGGCCGAACTGCATCGCCGTTCGGTCGGCGACGCGGCGCTCGAAGAGAAGAATCGACCCGTTCTCCACACGGGAGCTCGCGTCGATCTCTGCCGAAGCCGCATACGACTGTGTGTAACGCGAGGCCTCGGACTCGACGGCCCGAACGACCGGACTCAGGAGCGACCCCGCGATCGCCTTGGCGAGCGGCCTGACGATGAAGGCGGGGATCCCGACCGCATCGACACCTCTCGGGGTCGGCCGCGCCTCGAGAAGTGAGATCTCGGTGCTCTGATCGCCGAGCTCCGCATCGTTCGACGCCGGATGTGCAGGCAAGAGCAGCGAACACCCCGAACTCATGATCGCGATGGAAGACACGCAAATCCCCGATAGAGACGTGAGAGATCTAGTCACTGACTTCTCCCCATGCACTCGAGCGCTTCGCGCCGGTGCGCAGTCGACCTCATGGCCATCTCGACCCCATGGTAGCCACATGCTTCAGCGATTCAAAACAAAAGCACCGACACGAATGATCGAAATTTTGACAAATCAGAATCAATGAGTAGGGATTCATCTACAATCGCGGCTGCTTATCCACCCTATGACTCCCTTTCGCCCCCCCGCGCATCAGACTCGAACGGACCTCGACTCCAGATCAACATGCGCGTGAGTTCTTTCACAGCACTGTGTTGGTTGGCATGAGACACTATCGATGTCGTGCTCGGGTCGAGAGACAGCGGCCGACGCTGCTCGAACGCACCCGCATCATGGCACCACACCCTTAGGAGCCGAGCGATGCCGAGTCCCATCTCCAGTCCTGTGACCAAGAACGACAAGTACTTCGACGCCTTGAAGAAGCACCTTCCGGCGGGGCTTCTCGCGACCTACCTGGCTGCAGACGGTCTGCTCTCCGGAATTCCGAGTGAGAACGCTCGCCTCGGCATGAGCTGGATCATCTTCCTCTCGTGTCTGGTCGCGTGTCCGCTGTGGATGAGGTTCTACGAGGTGAACCGGAGCGCGCTGCAGATCGTGTTCTCGTGCGTTTCCTTCGTCATCCTGACGATCTCGATGGGTGGGCCACTGAACGAGACGTTCCAGAACCCTGATCACCTCGCGACCGCAAAGGTGATCGGTGCCATTACCGCGATCCTGTTCACCGGATTGATCGCGCCACTGGTCTCGAAGGCCGCAGCACCGGCTTAGCCCAGTGCGTCCGAAGCAGGCGGCAGTTCGCACCGCCGGGAACTCGTCTCTTCGCTCCGGGATGTGTCCGCACAGGTAAGCGTCTTCCCGGTGACCGTCAGGAGGAAGTCGATGGCATCGAGTGGGACGGCCGCATGGATCGTGGCTTGCGTCGCAACCTTGAGCGCGTGCCAGGAGGGTTCCCGTGCCGAAGTCTCGGCTGCACCTTCAACGACGCTACCCGAAGAGTGCGCAGGGTGGGCGGATCTTCCCGAAGCCACCTCCCCGCGAAAGCTCGCCGTCATCGTCGGAGCTTCCGCGCCCGCCGGAACGAGCGCACGCATGCGAACGACTCCGGCGGCCGACGCCCGTGCGGTCCACGCCTGGCTTAGTACGAGAGAAGATTCGGGCCCCCAAGAATCTCTGCTGTGTCTGCTGACCGACGAACAGGCCAACATGCAAAACTTGGAGGAGCTCTTCGAACGCGTGCTCCTGCGCGCCACACGAGTGGGCGGCAACGACGAGCTGCTCCTCTACCTCTCGGCATATGGAACCCAGCGATGGGACGACACCGCGGACGAGCCCGACGAACGCGACGAGGCGCTGGTGCTGACCGACGGCAGTCTCCTGCTCGACGATACGTTGGATCGCTACGTGCGCACACTCGAGCCGCGGACTCGCCAGATCGAGGTCGTGATCGACTCGTGCAGTGCGCCGTTGGTGCGCACTCCTTCTATGGGCGCGGATGAAGCGGTCTCCGAGGACGCGGACTCCGATGGCCCGGGAAGCGCGGAGCCGCGCTGCTTGGACCTCGGTCCGGACGAATCCTTTGCGGTCGACGCGACCAGCAAAGGCGATGGGGCGGGATGGATCGGGACAGACCTCCCGGGAGTGGTGATCGCTTCCGCGTCGTCCCCCTCGAGAGTAGCCCTGAGTGTTCGGGAGCCAGCTCACGGGCTCTTCACGCTCGCTTGGATTCGCGCAAGCCGCCAGGTCGGCTCCGACACGCCGTGGGAGCAGCTCGCTCGCACGATCGATCGCGAGGTCGCCACACTCTCTGGAGGTGCTCAACGTCCACAGTTCGAAGGGGCAATCTCAGAGCCTTCAGCCTGGACCACGGGGGCGTCGGAGCGGCGAGGAACGTGGTCGGTCGTCGATACCTCTCCGCTCACACTGCGCGGCCCACCACTCGCAGAGGCCAGTCCCGGAGCGGAGTTTCGCCTGTACGCCGCAGGGACCGATTCGTCTCGACTCGGCGACCCCGCGCGCGCGATGGCGACCGCCCGGGTGATCGAGTACGACGGGCTCGACGCGATCGTCGAGGTCGTCGACAACCTGGATCCGCGGCCAACCCAGCCGGGCGACCTCGCGGTCCCGTCACTTGCGGGTGACGCGGCTCTAAAACTCAGCGTCGACGTCTACGCAGCGAACGTCGCCGGAGGCGTCCCCACCGACGTACGCACGGCTTTGGTCGGCGCCGTATCCGGCGATCCTCGACTGAGCCGTCGAATCCGCTTCGAGAGATCTGCGAACGCGTTCACCGTGGAGTCCCGAAGCAACGGAGGGCTCCTGCTACGCGGACCCGAAGGGGCGATCCGAAACATCTTCTCGAAGAGCGACGAGTCGACGGTGAGGGAGCTCGCCGAGAGTCTCGCCAATCATGCCAGCCAACGCGCGCTGCTCCTGTTGCGGGGAGAGACCGGCGAGCTGTTCGAGAACGATCGCACACTCGAGGTCCAGATCGCTCGCGGAGAGAGCCAGCCGCTCTGTGCGGGCTCGGCATGGACGCAGTCGTGCCCAAACGATACGCAGATCATTCCTCTGTGTACCCAGTGGAAAATCCGGGTAAAGAACACGAGCACGCGCGTGCTCCATGTGGGTGGAGCCGTGCTGTGGAACGACGGAGAGATCGAGGCCGTACCGGAGGGCGGTCGGTCTCAACCCATCGAGCCGGGGGGAACAGTGGTGCTCGATGGGGCCGCCTTCCAGTCGCTGCCGCCGCTGGACTCACAGGACCACGTCGTGATCTTCGGCACCCAACAGCCGACCGACTGGAACGCGGTGGCCACGACGCCACGCGCAAAGACACGCGCGCTCAGCGAAGCCAGCGATCTGGCGGCAGTCCTTCGGGGATACGTGGTCGGAGAGCGAGGCGGGCGCCGCATGGGCCAAGACCAACCGACCTCTGAGCGACCAGGTCCGGAGATCCGCAGCTGGACTCACTCACACGTCCCGATCCGCGTGGTCGCGAACGCACAGTTCGTGCAGCAGACGACCCACCAGCTGCGCTGCGATCCCGGCGTGGCGCAGCGGGAATATACGGTAGACGACTTCGACCTACGACCGTATCTCCCGGGTGACTCGGAGAGCCCACTCTTCAAGCTCCTCACCACCGCGGACTCCCTCGCGCGCTACGCCAAGACCGATGGCGTTCGCTATCGGCAGCACGACTGGACGCGGCCGTCCGATGCCGAGAACCTGAGCATGGGCATCGACTGCTCTCGCTCCGTCTGGTATGCGTTCACCCGTGCGGGTCTGCCGTACAACCGCGAGGATCGCTATCTGTACACCGGAGTGATGGTCGGTGCATCGACCTGGATGCAGGATGAGTTCGATAGCTGCCTTGGTGAGCCATTGCGCACGGGCGACGTGCTGGTCTACCGGGGCGTCAACAGCAAGGGTCAGCCGACGGGCCACACAGTGATCGTGATCGACCCGGACGAGAGAGTCGCCTGGGGATCCCACGGCTGGGATGGAAACGTCTCGAAGGGCCTGGCGTCGGAAGCGGATACCGGAGTCGAGTATCAGCGCATCGCCTTCAAGCCCGACTGGGACCGCTGGGACACGAGCCGCGTGAAGCTCGCGGCCTGCTGGAGGCATCGCGCCTTCGACAAGAGATCGGCTCCGCAGGACGTAGAGATCACGGCCTCGCTGCTCGACGATCCGTGCTCCGAGACGAGCTGCAGCTCAGGGATCGCGCGCTCGCGTGCAGCACTCCCTCCCGTCGCCGGCGCCGCACCCTGAACCGTCAGGCTCGTGCTCGATGTGCCTCTGCGAGATGCGTGGGATTAGGGCTTACTGAACGCGAATCACGAGCTCCGCGGCCCCCCAGTCGGACGGCGCACCCGCTGCGACGGCTGGAAGCGCACCCGTGTCTTCCACGATGCTGAAACCACGCTGCTGCGCGCTGCCCTCCGGACGTAGCTCGCGCCGCAGCTGCTCGAGTGGACTCGCGGAGCCCGCCTGATCGGGAGTGACGAGCGCCACGCGAATGCGTTCAGCGAGCGGTCGATTCTCGGTACAGAAGGCCTTGAGGTGGTCGAGCCCCGCAGGCTCCGATGCGTCCAGGAAGAAGCCGGCTCGATTCTCCGATTCGAGATCGTCCGGAATCAAAATTGGCGTCTCGCCCGGGATCCGTCCCTCGGGATAGAAGCCGCGCATGTCGGACACCGGGTTCGGAAAGATCACACCGATGTCTCCAGCAGGGTCCACGTGGGCGATCGTCAGATAGCACTCTCGGTTGGCGCGGAGATAGAGCTGAAGGCTGTTGCTCCGAGATCGCGACTCGGTCGCAGACTTCCAGATTCGGAGCACGGGGGTCGTCGCGCTCGGCGCAACACTGATCGACAGACCGCGCGCGATCGGCGCGATCGGACCGTGCACAGCTGGATCGTATACCGCGATCGACAGCTCGAGCGCTGCAGCCGGATTGTCCAACATCAGCAGGCGCTGCGCATCGAGCTGCCGCACCACGGTCGCCCTCACCTGCTCTGCAATGGCCCGCGCTTGTTCGGAGGCGACCATGGCGATGGGGGAGCTGCCATCGGCCCCCAGGATCTGCCAGCCAGCAGGGAGCTTCTCCAGATGGAACAGCGCGGGCTCGACCTCGGGATCTACGAAGCGCGCACCGGGCAGCTCTACGGCGATCTGGGACTGGATCTCGCTGCGCTTCTCCCTGCCCGCGCTTCCGAGCCAGGCGAGTGTAGCCTCGACGGGTGTCGGCGCGACGTCGTACGCGACCACGCGCGCACCTCCTCTGGGAAGTGCCACCTGCTTCGGTACCGTGACGCCGAAGGCATCCTGCCCGTCGACCCGATCGATCTCGATCAGCGCGAGCTCGCGGCCCGAGACGAACTCTTGCTCGCCGTCAGGATAGATTGCCCAGCGCGAGCCCGGTTCCGCACCCAGTGCGGCCGCATTCGGGAGACGCACACGCCCCTCGCCGAGTACATCGAGCGGAAGCCAGGCCAGGCGACTCTCGGGCAACCCGAGAAACGGGCGATCGATCCATTCCTCTGGACCCTCGAGCTGGGGTTCGGGCATCGCGAGCAGGGCGAGCTCCGCCTTCACCTTCTCGAGCTCCGCCTGGATCCGCGCTTCGAGCTCGCGATGCGTCACAGCCTTGGCACCGCGGAGACTCTTGATGAGCGCGTGCGTGAAGACTCCTGCAAACCGGCCGTCGATGCGCGCATCCAGCGCTTGCTGATTCGCGCCGGCCGCTCCCCACGCCAGGTAGTCCGCCTCGGTCGGGACGACCTCCCGCGACGCTGTACGCTGGTACAACTCGATACGGTCGTCCTCTTCTACACTTCGAGTCTGCACATTGATGGAACGCGTGTTCGTGCCCGAGTGGCAGGTATCCGAGATCACGGTCAGATTCGGCGACGCGATCCGGCCGAGAAGCGCACCTAGCTCATCGTCGGTGATATCGGCGATCCCATCCGTTCTCGCATCGTACGTGATGAGGGTCTCATCCTTTTGGTCATCGGGATCCCCCCTCTTCTCGTCCCCATCCAGATCCTTCACCTGTGACCCGTGTCCCGCGAAGAAGAACACCACACGCTCGTCCGCACCCGCCCTCGTCAGCTTCTCGAGCTCCGACAGCACGCGCGCTCGGGTCGCTTCCTCATTGAGCAACAAGGTGATCGATCCGGAATCGAAGCCAAAGCGCGTCTCGAGCACCTGTTTCATCGCCTGCGCGTCGTTGACTGCTCCGCGCAGGTTGGGGACCGCCTTGTAGATATTGATACCGATCACAAGCGCGCGAGAGCCTGTACTCGACTCACTTCCCGACCTGTCCGAGCCGACGGTCTCCTGGCCACTCACCGAGCTCCCGCTCTCCTGACCGGAAACACCGTCGCACGCGAGGAACGATGCACATACGAGCGCACCACAAGCGAGCACCGCCTTTCCGCGCCCACGACGGCGTGGGCTCACCGTCTCCCCTCCCCGATCCAGGGAGCGCAACCCTCGACCGCCTCCAGAAAGCTCGCTCGCCTTCGAAGCTCCATACGACCTCATCGCTACCTCCCTCCGCGCGTCATCGATGCCGAAAGATCTGGGTGACCACCAGATCCTGCGCACCCGCACGCGCAACGTGGCGCGTGGGTGTGAGCTCTATGGGCTGCCCGCGCGCACCTGCGGTCACGAATGGCGCCCCCGTCTCCGCACCGCGCGACAGCACACCGCCACCCGGACCACTCGGATCGAACGGAACCGTCACACTCTTGGCATCCGCCGAGCGAGAGCGCACTCCCAGCTTGGCTTGCACGATTTGCGAGATCCGGTCCACGAGCACGTCTGGCGAGCGTCTCGTCGCCACGATGTGTATGTGCTCGAGCCCTGCACTCCCGTCGAACTGGAACCAGCTCGTCGGCTCGGGCAGCAACGTCTCCGTACGAGCCGCGACGGGTGCCGAAACGGTCAGCGAATCCGGATAGAGAAGGCGAAACCCTCCGGTGGTGTCGATCGAGACGACGAATACGTGGCACGGTTGACTCGGCCGGAAGAAGAGGCGCATGCGCTCTCCCTCGCGAACCTCCGCCAAGTTCTGAAGCGTTCGGATCTCGCCCTCGGAATCGCCTGCCGAGTCCGACACGAAGGCGACGTCCATCTCGAGCGCCGGCGCGCTATCGACACTGGGTTGAACTCCAGACAGTGCGGCCGTACCCAGAACGTCTACCAAGCCCTTGAGCGCACCTGCATACGGACCGCCGTAGTTCAGCGCCGCCGCCTCGAGGATCGTCGTAGCAGCCGGAATTGCGGTTGCGAGCAGCTCCGCACACGATACGCAGAGCACGGACACGGTGACCAGCATGAGGGAACGAAGCGACATTCCAATGGGTCGATCCACGCGGCGACCGAGGATTCGACACCTATCGGATGACGGGAAGCTCGATGACGGACTCACTGCATCTCCTGGACAAAGAGTTGAGGGACACAGCCGCACGACAGTCCATGAGAGCGATCAGCTACCGTAGGTTCTGATACTATTCCTGCGGTTTTGTCTTCGTCAACCGATCGCGATATCGGACGAGAGACGACGACCAGGAGGAGACGTGAAGCCGCGAGCCCTGCTTCTATACGGTGCACTTCTCTGCTACGTACTCGTCGTCGGACTCGAGATCGGCGAGGCGCTCCTCGGCGCCCCCAGCCCGGCAGGCGACCTCCTCGGGGCCTCGAATCCTCCCCTGGTTGCACCTGAGATCGCCAGTCAGATTCGTACGGAGCCCACCCCTCCAGGGAGAGCCTTGCCCGCGCTCGCGCTCTTCGATGTGCTCTGCCTGCTCACGCTTGCACTCATGTCCCTCTCACAGGTTCTTCCAGCGATTGCTGGTCGAATAACCGGTGTCGCCAGCTTGATCGTGTCCGTCGGCCTCGTGATCGCTGCGATCGGAACGGCTTTGGCCTGCTTCGTCGAAGTGCAGATCATGCTGGCACTGTTTCTCGCCGTACCCTTCGGCACCCTCGTCTACATCGGCAAGTACGGATTCTTCGATGTCTCTGGATCCGCAGGTTTGATCGAAGCAATCCTCGGGCTCAAGCTTCTCTTTGCGATCCTCATGCTCATCGCACAGCCCACGCTGCTGATCCGGAACAAGTCGTTTGCAGTTCTGATCCTGGTCTCGATCGGACTCACACTCGTCACGGATTTCCTCCACAGCTTTCCACCGATGCTACTGGTGAGCATCACGGACCGTATCGGATCGATCGTGATCGCGTTGGTTGCCTCGATCTGGGCGCTACTGGTCTTGATCGGATCCCTCCCCGCGATCGCAAAGGCAGTCCGGAGTTTTGCCTGAGGCTTCAGCGCCAGTTGTTGATCATCAAGAACGGAGCCCAATAGTACGGGTGCGACCAGTCGTGGTCGTCGCTCTCTCGGACCTTCTTCTGTGCGGCTCGCAGCGCATGCGCCTTCGAGTGACCGTCCGCTAGCTGTTTGTAGAACTCGACCATGAGCTCACTCGTCGATCGATCGTCCACGGTCCAGAGCGAACCGAGCGCACTGCGCGAACCCGCGCGCACCGCGACTCCGGATAGTCCAAGGGCCGCTTGATCGTCCCCCAGGGCAGTCTGGCAGGCGCTCAACACCACCAGATCGAGCGGATCGATCTGAAAGCTCTTCATCCCCACGATGTCGAACAGCTCATTCAGACCGAGGCGACTCTCGTGTAGCGCGATGAAGGTGGAATCCGCATCTCCAGTGAAGCTCGCGTGCGATGCCAAATGTACGATCACCGGATCCC
The DNA here is from genome assembly GCA_003247575.1 of Pseudomonadota bacterium. GTDB lineage: Bacteria > Myxococcota_A > UBA9160 > SZUA-336 > SZUA-336 > SZUA-336. Next base: position 155,735 of record QJZC01000020.1, on the reverse strand, counting down.
GATTCTCGATGTCACTCTGCACCTGCTGCTTGCTGAAGTCCTGATCGAGGAGCCGCCTCCCACCGACGACTTCGCCGATTCCCGCGATCTCGTCGCGTACCCCCGGCAGGGGGGGCAGACCGAGGTCATTCTGGCTGAGCCCGGCGAGCAGCACGCGACGCGGTCGGCTCTCGCGCGGCTGTGCGGGTAGGAGGGACAGCCCGGGTATCACGCCGAGATCGAAGCGCTCGCCAACGAAACGTTCCCCATCGTAGAGTGCCGACACCGGGAGGCGTCGAACCGCGCCATCCGGCACCCAGACGAGTGTGTGAGTCTTCGTCTCCTCGAGACGAGACACGAAGGGCTCCACGAGCCACTCGTACAGCTGCCTCGCGTCCTCCAGGTAGTTGGGATCTTTCGCCAGTATGCGCCCGACGAAGCGGTCGACCGTCTTCTCGAGATCCTCCTCGCGCACGCCTTTCGCACTCCCGAAGCGCTCGATCGCGCCCCCTGGGAGGCGTACGATGAGCTCGATCCGATCGGGGAGGACGACGGGATAGACGACCGCAGCATCTCCCGCGAGCTCGTCCAGCGACTCCCGCGAGCGCGCCACGTCCGAGATGCACTGATCGTGAAAGTAGTCCCTCACCTCTGCGGTCTTGAGCTTCTCGATGACCATCCGCACTTCCGCCAACAGGGCCTGAGAGTCCTCGGGGCTCTCGACGAGCCGTGAGCCCGCGAGCAGCACGTTGATGAGGTCATAGTAGACAGGCGCCAAGGCCTCGCGGAACTGCCGGGGACGACCGAGCTGATCGCGCGACTCGATGCGCGCCGTCTGGAGAACATCGACCGCGCGTCGCAGCGCGTACGCGGCTTCGTTTGCCCGGCCGGTGGCCCAGAACAGCTGGCCCTGCTGGCGATACCACCGAAAGAGCGCGTCGGGAGCGTTCGCTTGCTCCGCAGCATATGTCGCGCTGCGACTCAGGGCGAGCGCCTCGGCAATGCGGGATTCCGCCTGATACAAGCTCGCCTCGAGGCCGTAGGCATAGGACTCCGCGCGACGATCCTCGAGCTTCTGCGAAATCTCGCGCGCCGCTCGGAAGGCACCGAGCGCACTTCGCAGGTCCTCGGGATTTCCCGACTGCGCTGCCAAGCCACGGGTCGAGATCCCGAGGTGCAGCCAGACATAGGGTGCCTGCGCATCCGGATCGATCTCTGCCGCGAGCGCTCTCGCCTCGTCGATGAGCTCGCGAGCCAGACTCGAACGTCCAACCTGGAGCGCCGAGCGCGCGGCATTCGCGAGCGCTGCGAGCTCGATGCGCCGTCGGCCCGCTGCACGCGCCTCGCGTGCACTCTGTTGGTAGAGCTCCAGTGCCCGCACGGGCTCGTTCTGCACCTTCACATGCTCCGGGAGAGCGTCCTGCTTCGGGGCGTCCTGCGGAAGGCTGGCATCGTCGGAGTACTGGTTGGCGAGGTTGTTGAGAAAGACCGCCTTGATCCCGCGAGACCTCTCGGGCGAACCCTCGAGCGCCTGCTCGAGGAACTCGACGGCCATCCCTCGATGCCCGAGCGCGCTCTGGGCGTGCCCCAGGAAGGCGATGGCCAACGCCTTGGCCGCCGCATCGGACCCTGCGTCCTCGTGTGCATGCCTCAACGTCAGCATCGAGGCCTTGTACTGGCCCAGGGCCTGCTGCACCTCGGCGGCCGCTCTTCGCGCGAGCGCGCGCTCGGGGGAGCGCTCCGCGGCCGAGGCAACGGCCGCGACCCACTTCTCGAGCGACGCCTCGAGCTGCCCGCGCTCGAGCAGAGTGAGAGCCGAGGCCACGCTCTGCTCGAACTCCTTCCTACGTTCCAAGCCGTCGCGCGGACGATTCTCGTCCCGCCGATCCGGTGGAATCTCGAAGTCGGACAGGTTCGACAGGATGTCGAACGCCGCGAGCGGCCCCTCGGGAGATGGCGGCAGGCCGTACTTCTGGGCGGTCAGGCTTCCCTTGCGCTGTGTATCCGGCCGTGTAACACACGTCTTCGGGAACGGCGGTGCGTAGTCTGCCGGAAGCGTTGCGAGGAATCCCTCGCCCGCGGTTGCCGCGTTCTCCGCGTCTGCAATGGCGATCAGCACGTCCGTGTCCGCAGATGTGGAGGGATCCGGTTCCCGCTCGCCCGGCTTCCGCCGTCCCTTCGGCGAGTACTCCGGATTGTTGAAGTTCTCCGGGGTAAAGTCGCCATCGAACCACGCATCCGGGGAGTCGGGCTGCGTGATGTCGGCGATCAGGGGACCATCTGGGATCGGATCCCAGGCCGGTCGGGCTCCATCGCCCGGCGCCCCGGGCTCGCGCGCGGCCGCCACGTCGTCATCGCGTGGCTTCGTCGGCTCGATCCGCTGCTCTCTGCCGAGTCCCGCGTCCTCATCGACCGGACCTCGCTCGGCAACCTGGACCGTGGGCTCGACTTCCTCACGTCGAAAGCCATCCTCCTCCTCCATGCGCTCCCGGGTGAACGGGAGCCCCTCGAGATCGACCTCCTCGTCATTGACCGCGGTCACGCCGACGCCCGGTCCGGCATCGATCGTAACGCCACCGGTGACCCCGTCTCCGCGGGTCTCGATCGTCGACCCGTCGAAGAAGCCCCGGCCGCCAAAGAGCACCACGTCTCCAGCTCCGCCGCCACTACCCTGGGTGGTATCGACGGCAATCGATCCCCTGAACGGTACCCGATTCCCCCGAGTCAACTGCAGGACACCCCGAGTATCCGCTGCAGCCTCCTGAACGGCACCCTCGACGCGAGCTGGCCCGATGAAGCCCTCTCCGAAGTCAGGGAATACGTTGATGAGCAGGAGGTTTCCTCCCGTCCCGAACGATATGTTCGGCGAGTTCTCTCCCGGCAAACATAGGGAGGTACAGTTCACCTCAGGCAGGAGGATCTCGCCGATCGCGCCGAATCCACCCGTGGCCGTAATGCTCGACACACTCCTGAAGTCGATCACACCGAAGTCCTGAGAGCGAGTGATCGAGCGATCGATTTCGAAGGTAGCTGGGCTACCCGAGAGCGGATCCGGAATCGCGGTCGCCCGGGTCTCGAGTCTCTGCCCCTCATCGAATTCCAGAATGCCTGCGGTGCTCAGAAAACTGGTGCCCCCGACCTCGAAGCGAACGTCGCCACTCAGCAGGAATCCAGACGGATTGAGCAGGAACAGATCGGAGGATGCCAGGCTGCCCGTCAGGCGAATCGTGCCCGCCAGGTCCGACCTTGCGTATCCCGTGACCCGCGCGATGACCGACTGCGTCACCTGCGCACCTGTGAAGTCGGCAATCTCGCCGGCGTGCACGTTGAACTGCTCGAAGCTGTGAATGAGGTTGTCCCCGCGGCGGGCGCCGAGCTCCTCAGGGATCAGGATGACGTTCGAGTCAGGGTCGGGAACGATCTCCTGGCTCATCGTGATCGATCCGTCCACGACCACCTGCGCCGAGACCGGTGGCACTGCGGCGAATGTTGCAGCTGCCCCGAGCAGCGGCAGGCCCCAGAGTCTCCATACGAGCTGATTTAGAGGATGCATGCCCATCTCCTAGTAGCAAACGTCCTAGTAGCGAGTGACGATGCCGAAATAGACCCCGTGATCCTGAAAGTCGTCGTCCTCGATAGTCTTCAGCCGCTTCAGATCCGCCGCCCACCCGAGCTCGAGGGTCAGATACTCGGTGAATGCCAGGCGCGCAGTCAGTCCTGCGCCGATCAGCCTGCGGTCCTCGAGCTCGCGACTTTCGTTCCACGCGAACCCCACGTCCACGTGAGGAACGAGCTCCAATCGACGGCCGCGTCCCTTCCACACCGGAACGCGTAACTCGATCGACCCGACAGCAGCATTGTCGCGCACCAGCGCGCTCTCACGATAACCGCGCACGGACCTGCGACCACCGACGGCAATCCGCTCTAGGCCCGGTAGCGAGCCCTCCGCGAGCTGTACCTCTCCCCGCAACGCCAGCTGCGAACGGAGCACTCCGAGCTCGTACAGGTACTGGCCACTTCCCTTCCACGCGAAGAAGCTCCCGTCTGGTTGACGATCCCCGAGCTGCGTCGCGCGGAGAGCATCGACCCCGAGGCTGAACGTGCTCTCGAGACGCAGCGCGTGGCGCACTCCTCGCTGCTCGTAGTTCTGCGAGAACCGTAGAACCGAGACTTTGACGAGACCGTCCTCGACGCCGAACCCCTCGCCGAGCAAGAAGGACTGGCTCCTGCGGTGCTCCGCGGAAAGCGACAGACCCAGTGACCGTTCCCCATCCTCTAGAAGGGGGTGCATCAAACGGACCGCATAACTGGCGGCGCGACTTTCCACGTCGAGCGACTCGAAGCGTCCATCGACGATATCGGCATCTCCCGCGCTCGCCGTAAAGTCCAGGGTGGTGCCGCGGCTCCCTATCGGCAGTGCATACCGGACGTATCCCGCACTCAGGCCCTCCGCCCCTGTGTAGGAGACCTCCAAGAGGTGCCCACGACCCCACACATTCGTATGCCGAGCTCCAAGCCTGCGAGCGATCCCCCCCACGAGCGGGCTGACCGAGCTGTCTCCACCTGCGAATAGCGATAGCTTGCGGTTCTCCTTGATGAGAACCCGTAGATTCGCGACACCGCGTTGATCCGACGGGACCAGCTCCGCGTCGACTCGCCGAACTCGCTCGTCACGTTGCAGGCGCTGGACCCTTCGCTCCAGAGCTCCGACGTCAATCGTCTCATCCGGATCAGACCGCAATCGCGCCGCAACCCACTCCTGCCGGAGGGATCCGTCCGTCGTCACGAAGACGTCGCCCAGCCGCATCTCCGTGACTTCGAATCGCACCACTCCGTCCGAATCGATGACCTCGCCCTGGTCGGCCAGCTCGACCCGCGTTCCGACGAATCCTTTTCGCTGATACTCGAGACGAATCAGGTCGCGCAGGATCTCTAGATCCGAAATGGAAACCGGCCGATCGACGAACGGAGCGACCAGCTCCTCGATACGCTCGCTCCTCAAGCTCCGGTTCCCATCGAGCACGAACCTGGACACGCTTCGCGTGGGACCCGGCGACGTCGATTCCGGACCGGAGCCACCCCTTTCCCCGAAGACATCTCCCATCCGAATGGGCGGGAGTACTGACGTGGGCCTGAGCGGATCTGACTCGAACCTCGGAATCGGCGGGGGATCCGAGATCGGCTCCGCATGCGCGGAGCTGGCCCCCAAGATCGAAAGCGCGAAGACACGGCAAATCACCCAACGGCTCATGCATCGCCTCCCCGGGGCAAGCAGATGTCGCCCCACCTGGGAAGACCCCACTGTTCGAGTGGCATCCTCCCCACTGGCACCTACCCCCGAGCGCGCAGATCTCTGCGCGCTCGTCCACTACCCGCACGAACCAAGGTAGCGAGAGCCGTCATCCGGAGGTGCGAGAATTCTCACACCATCGCCACTTCTATGTGTCTCCTGACCCAGATCTGCGTTCACCACAAACCGGCCTGAAAAATGCGGGCCCAACGACTCACCTCACGAGTCCATGAAGACGCGCGAGATCGCCTGACTACCAACATAGATCGTAGGGGAAGTAACCCCAATCGCCGAAGGGCACGCGAGTCACCCGTTCGAGGAATACTCAGCCACAGCCACCGACCCCACATGTCGAAACGTTGAATGGTCTAGACTGCCGCCGGCAGGGACGCGTGCCGAGTCGAACTCAAGGCGGATGTCCTCGTTCGAAATCTGCGCAAGAGCTTCCACCTCCGAGCAGCACCGAGTAGCGATGCCGGGGAGTTCTTCTGCGAGGCGGGGAGCAGGGACGCTATACTGCCCGCCTCGAGGGAATGTGCTCGGCAGATCAGGCGAACGAGGAGATCGAGATGGCGACCGATTCTGTAGTGATTGCGAGTGGTGCACGCACGGCCATGGGAGGTTTTCAGGGAAGTTTGAAGGCACTTTCCGCCCCCGAACTCGGGGCCGCCGCGATCCTCGCGGCCATCCAGCGTGCGGGCATCGATCCTGAGCAGGTAGACGACGTGCTCATGGGCTGTGTCCTCCCCGCCGGACTCAAGCAAGGCCCGGCGCGCCAGGCGATGCGTCTCGCCGGACTGCCCGATTCCACCGGAGCCGTCACCCTCAACAAGCTGTGTGGCTCGGGGATGAGAGCCGCCATGTTCGCGCACGATCAGATCCTTGCCGGCAGCAGCGACATCGTCGTCGCCGGAGGCATGGAGTCCATGACGAACGCACCCTACCTGCTCGACAAGGTCCGTGACGGTATGCGCATGGGCAACGGCCAGATCTACGACCACATGTTTCTCGACGGGCTCGAAGATGCTGAAACCGGGCGCCTGATGGGCTCCTTTGCGCAGGAAGTCGCCGACAAGCGAGGGATCACGCGCGCAGAGATGGACGAGTTTGCGATCGAGTCGCTAAAGCGCGCCCAGGCCGCGATCGAGAACGGGTGGTTCAAGAACGAGATCGTGGCGGTCACCGTCAAGACGCGTGCCGGTAACCAGGTCGTCGACACCGACGAACAGCCCGGGAACGCCCGGCTTGAGAAGATCCCGACCCTGCGACCGGCCTTCTCAAAGGACGGAACGGTGACCGCTGCCAATTCCAGCTCGATCTCGGACGGCGCCTCTGCGCTCGTGCTGATGCAAGAGGATCACGCAAAGCGGCTCGGCGTTCGCCCGCTGGCTCGCATCGTAGCGCACAGCACGAACAGTCAGCACCCCAGCGAGTTCACGCTCGCTCCCTGTGGTGCGATCCGCCAGATATTGAAGAAGACCGGCTGGCAGGTTTCCGATGTGGATCTGTGGGAGATCAACGAAGCCTTCGCCATGGTGGCCATGATTCCGCTCCGCGAGTTCGGGATCGATCACCGCAAGCTCAACATCCACGGTGGCGCATGCGCGCTGGGGCACCCCGTCGGCTCGACGAGATCGCGCATCGTCCTGACCCTGATCCACGCACTCGGGCGGACGGGCGGACGCAAGGGCATAGCGTCTCTCTGCATAGGGGGCGGCGAGGCCACGGCGATGGCGATCGAGCTCTGCTGAGAGCCCAGCCGTCCTTGTACCCATCAACTCCCGGAGGTCGATTGGCGGCAACCCGACGAGTACCAACGACTCGTCGAACGGGCGAACGACGAGCGGGAGTCCATCGCGCTCGATCACCTGGTCGCAGCGACTCAGAGGCGCGTAGCCCCTCACTTCCCTCCCCTGGTTCAACCCCCTCCCTTTCTTAATAGCTCGAGGGAGCTCCGCAGCTTTAGCACTTCCAACCGAAAGCCAAACACCGCTCCCCCTTCCCGCTGCCGGGCTCCCACGGAGCTCGAACAGGCCCCTGACCGCATGCCATCCACAGCTGCGCACGACTCTCACCCTCTCTTCGCATGGAGTGCTTCATGCCAGCGAAAAAGAGCTTCTGAGTGACCGCTCGTCTAAAGAAGTCATTAACGTCGCCGATAGTACCCGTGAGTCACAGTGAGGACACCGCGCTGACGGCGCAGTCTTCGATCGCACCCACGAAAGAGAGAGATGAAGATCATAATCACGTCCGGCGTAGGATCGGGCCCTACACCGCTGGCAGCCTTCGATGCGGCGCTTCGAAGTGCCGGGGTCGAGAACTACAACCTGATCCCGCTGTCCTCGGTGATCCCACCTGCGGCTGTCCTGGAACGCGCTCGTCCCGAGACGCGTCCATCCGAATATGGACACCGGCTATATGTCGTGCTCGCTCGCCAGGAAGCCTCTGCGGTCGGAGAAGAGGCATGGGCAGGACTCGGCTGGACGCAAGAAGAGGACTCCGGCCGCGGCCTCTTCGTGGAACTCCACGGACCAAGCCGTCGAAGTGTGGACTGCGCCATCGAGTCCACTCTGAATGCGATGAAGGCAGGACGCAGCTACGACTACGGGAAGAACGAGAGCGTAGTCGTAGGGGGTGTGTGCGAGGGAGATCCAATCTGCTCCCTCGTGATCGCCATCTATCAAAGTGAACCCTGGACAGACTGAGATGAGCCCTCCCCGGACGTTCCCGATCACGCAGGACTGGACCCACTTCGATCCAGTGGCCTATCTCGATGAATACTACGGCGACCTCGGGCCCGAGAACCTTGCACTTCTCGAGTTCATGGCAGAAACCTACGAGCTGCTTCCCAAGGGGGGTACCCTGCTCGACTTCGGCGGCGGCCCTACCCTATACCCACTGATCTCGGCGGCAAACCGCGTCGACGAGATCCACTTCGCCGATTACCTCGAGGCCAATCTCGAAGAGGTGCGTCGCTGGATTCTATGCGATCCGACAGCCTTCGACTGGAATCCCTTCATTCGCAAGGCCATCGAGCTCGAGTCGGGGCAGATCTGCAGCGAGGAGAGCGTCGACCAACGAGCCGCGGAGCTGCGCCAGCTCATCACGCGGCTCATTCGATGCGATGCATCGAAGCCTTCCCCGATTCCCGAGCTCGAGAGACCCTACGACATCGTACTGACCAACTTCTGCGCAGAGTCTGCGACAGATGATCACGACCAGTGGCGTAGCTATATGGCCAACATCACCTCGGTGCTCAAACCGCGCGGATGGCTCGTCATCTCGGCGCTCAAGGGCGCCACGCAATATGCCGTGGGCCCGCATTCGTTTCCCGCAGTAGACATCTCCGAGCACGACCTGCGAAACCTACTCAAGGACATGGGCTTCGAGGGAGCAAAGGTCCGCGTTCGCAGCGTGCCAGCAGACCGCCCCACGCGCGACTACAAAGGCCTGATGCTGGCTGTCGCCCAGAAGAATCCGAACTTCCGCGAGGGCTCGTCTGAATGAATGAGCTCTCGCTACGCATTCCATTAGCAATCACTTCGCTCACGATCGCCGCGGGCATTCTGGACTCGCTGGCTTTCACCTACTCATCCGCAGTATGGCAGAGCGGACGGTTGCAATGGGATCAGGTAGGCAAGGCCGCCATCGCCTTTGCACTCGGGATAACCGCGTATTGGCTTTCGATTCGGTACCTGAACGAAGCCGGCGTCGTACTACCCGAGATCCAGACACTCATCTGGTTCGCGGTAACAATCATCGGAGTGATGGTCTTGAGCGGCCGATTCCTATCTTGGCCTTGGATCGATCAGATCGTCGCTGTTTTCTCACTATTCGGCCTCGGCTGGTTGATCGTGAGAACTGCGGCATAGACGGTCGTAGACGGTCGTCTTCCGCCGTGATTCCAGGAAAGACCGATGACTCGTTCGAGCTAGACCTCTCTCGCGCTTCGCACGCGACTCCAAACGAAACGGAGTCGCGTGCGGCTCGCGAAGTGTGATTCGGACCATTGTGGCTTGGGAAGTGTGTGAGGACCTAGTATGCTTGCAAGACCTAGAGCGAATCGACGGCGCGACGGAGGAATGACGCAAGTCCTCGGACGGGCGCCGACTCCACCAGGAGTCATTCACGCCGCAGGGTGCCTACTGCTCTGCTCTTCCCTCGCACTGCTCCCCTTCGGAAGAGTTCGAGCCGGCTCCGACCCCTTTGGGACACCCGAAGGAGAGGAGGCCATCGTCTTTCAAGAAATTCCCTCGGTCTACGGCGTATCGAAGTTCGAGCAGAAGATCACCGAAGCTCCGTCGTTCGTCACCCTCATCACCGCTGAAGAAATCCGAAAGTTTGGCTATCGCTCCCTCGCCGAGGTCTTGCACGGCGTCACGGGATTTTTCGTCACCTACGATCGAAACTACAACTACCTCGGAGTGCGCGGATTCAATCGGCCGGGCGACTTCAACACCCGCGTCCTCCTGTTGGTGGACGGACATCGACTGAACGACAACCTGTATGATCAGGCCGGACTCGGAACAGAATCCGTAGTCGATGTCGACATGATCCATCGCATCGAAGTCATTCGAGGCCCCAGCTCCTCTCTCTACGGAACGAACGCCTTCTTTGGAGTGATCAACGTCATCACGAAGCAAGGCCGAGACATTCGAGGAGTCGAGACATCTGCTTCAATCGGAAGCCTGAACACTGCCCGCGTTCGCATGACTTATGGAGACAAGCTCTCCAACGGGGCAGAACTTCTGCTCTCTGGATCATTCTACCACTCTGATGGGCAGAAGAGCCTGTTCTATCCGGAATTCAACAACCCAGCCAACAACTTCGGCGTCACGCGAAATGCGGACGAGGACGAGTTCCCAAATCTATTCGGCAAGGTCTCGATTCGCGGCCTGACCTTTCAAGGTGGATTCGTCTCACGCGAGAAGGGGATTCCGACCGCCTCGTACGGGACCGTCTTTCCAACCGACCGAACGCGTTCGACCGACGAGCACGGGTATCTCTTTCTCAAATACGAGCGAGACATCGACTCCCAGACGAACGTATCTGGCCGCCTCTACTACGACCGCTTCTACTACCGCGGAGACTACCTGTACGATGTGGCCACGACCCCGCCTGCCGACCTGGTCCTGAATCGAGATCGATCGATCGGAGAATGGTGGGGCGCCGAGACCAAAATCAATCGTCGATTTCTCGAATCTCACAACGTGACTGCCGGGCTCGAGTATCGAGACAACTTCCGTCAGGACCTGCGCAATGAGGACATCAACCCCTCGGTCCTGTACCTCGACGATCGAAGAGACTCCTGGAACGTCGCTGGATTCCTTCAGGACGAGATCTCGCTGACGGACTCGCTGATCCTCAATGCGGGACTTCGCTACGACTACTACGAGTCTTTCGGAAGCACCCTCAACCCCCGCATCGCGATGATCTACAACGTGAACCGGACCACGGTCAAAGCTCTGTACGGAATGGCGTTCAGAGGCGCGAATGCGTATGAACGCTTCTACGTGGGAACCGGGTTCAAGGCAAATCCGAACCTCGATCCCGAGACGATCACGACCTACGAGCTCGCAGTAGAGCAGTCCCTCACGGACTACCTTCGAGCGACCGGGTCGATCTACTTCTACTCGATCGACGACCTCATCAGCCAGGAGACCGACCCGAGCGATAGCCTGCTGGTCTTCCAGAATCGCGGCCAGATCGACGCCCGCGGCCTCGAGCTTCAGCTCGAGCTGGACGAACGCGCGCGCTTCGGCGTCGGGGGCCGGCTCGGGTACGCCTTACAGGAGGCGAGGGATCGCCGAAGCGGAAAGCGGCTCACGAACTCTCCCACCCACCTAGTGAACCTGAATCTGGTGGTGCCACTGCTCCAGGACCGGATGTCCATCGCGGTAGAGAGCAGTTACACCAGCAGGCGAAAGACACTCGCAGGGAATCGGACGAACGACTTCGTCGCGACGAACGTGACGCTCTCGACACGCAACTTCATCCGTGGACTCGAAGTTTCAGTGAGTGTACGGAACATCTTCGACAAGGAGTACTCCGATCCCGGCTCGGGCGAGCAGGTTCAGGATCAGATCGAGCAAGACGGTAGGCTCTTCTGGCTAACGGTCAAGTACGCGTTCTAACGGACGACTCGATGAATCGATCAACCCAAGATCGGCAGCTCAGGCTTCGGCATATCTTGGCGATATGCCTAGCGCTGCTGGCTGCCCATTCCCCCGCAAGGGCGGACGAGGTCCCGCCGCTCGTGGTCGTCACGAGTCGCGACGACGGTCCGTACGAGGGGGTCCTGGCCGGCGTGAAGCGCGCGCTCGCGAATCACACGCGGGGCCGCGACGTGCGCGTGAGCTCGCTGCGTGCAGATCCAGCGGCGGCCGTCCTGGGGTTGAGCATGGCGCGCAGCAACGCTTCGACGCCTCTCATCACGATCGGCTCTGCAGCGACGAGCGCTGCGCTCGACGTACCCGGACCCTCACCGGTGATCGCGTGCATGACTGTCGATGCGGACGAGCTTCGCCGCGCCCCGAACGCGACTGGAGTCGCCCTGGAGTTTCCGCTCGAAACGGAGCTCGAGTGGATTCGCCGGTTCGTTCCAGGAAGTCAAGCGGTTGGAGTGCTCTACAATCCCGACGAGAACGAAGCCCGAATCCAGAAGGCACACCGAGTGGCCGACCGCCTCGGCTTTCGGCTCGTCGCACGCGAGGTACGACGGCCACAGGATCTACCCGATGCGCTGAACAGCATGGCGCGAGAGGCTGACTTCCTGATGGCGGTCACGGACCAAGTCGTCTTCTCGCGTCAGACGACCCAGGCGATCCTGCTCTTCTCCTTCCGAAACCGCATGCCGTTCTCTGGACTGTCAGCGTCGTGGGTGAAGGCAGGCGCGCTCTACGCGCTGGATCGGGACTATGAAGACCTGGGTGCGCAGTGTGGAGAGATGGCTGTCGAGGTCCTCAACGGCAGACCGGTAAGCTCGATCCAGCCGACCTACCCGCGCAAGGTCGAATACGCCATCAACGTCCGCACTGCCGATCAGCTCAAGCTGCGCTTGCCTCAGGAGCTGGTCGAAAACGCGGCAAAGGTATTCAAGTAGAGGCTGCCCGCATGGTATCTCGAAGACGCCTCGGCATGACAGCGAAGTTCAACCTGCTGACGATCGCGCTGATTCTCGCGACATCGTTCGGTATTGCCACGTTCGTCACCTTGCGAGGGCGCGCAAATCACTACGAGAATCTCCTTCGAAAAGGCACGACGGCGGCGGCGATTCTCGCGCAGAACAGCGAATACGGAATCTACGCGGAAGACCGAAGCAGTCTGCGCCAGATCGTAGAGAGCCTGAACTCGGATGCCGACGTTGCGTTCGTGGTCGTCTTGAACCACCGGATGCAGATTCTGGCAGGCAACGTCCTCAACGAGCGGGCGGGGATGCCCGAGATCCGGGGGACAGCGCCCACGTCTGCAATCAATACGATCTTTCGCGGGAAGGACAATCGCGAGTACATTTCCATCATGATGCCGGTCAAGAGTCGAATCCAGCCGGCTCCTGACGCACTGTTCCCGGCTCTCGACACGAGCATCGACGAGACCGGCGAGGAAGGCGAGGTGATCGGCTACGTACACCTCGGCCTCAACCAGGAGCGGAGTCAACGGGAGGCACGCGAGTTTCTGATCTCGACGGCCCTGTTCACCTCGCTGCTCGGATTCCTCGGGATTGGACTCACGGTGTTGATGACGCGCCGGATCGCTTCACCGATCCAAGAGCTCGTCCGCGTGACACACGACATCGCAGAGGGCCACTTCGAGCGAGACCTGAGCATCGCCAGCGACGGCGAGCTCGCAGAGCTCGCGAATGCCTTCAATCTGATGTTGCAGCGCCTTCGGAGATACCGGGTCGAGGTGGAGAGCTATCGAGACAACCTCGAGAAGAAGGTGGTCGAGGCGACCGAGCGCTCGCGCGAGCTGCAGGCGGCAACCGAGCAGGCGATCGCGCTGGCCGAGCAGGCCGACGCCGCGAACAAGGCAAAGTCTCAGTTCCTTGCGAACATGAGCCATGAGATTCGCACCCCGATGAACGGCGTGCTCGGGATGACGGAGCTCTTGCTGGGAACGAGCCTATCCGGAAAGCAACGAAAGTTCGCGCGAACGATTCAGTCGTCCGCCGAGAACCTACTGAGCGTGATCAACGAGATCCTCGACTTTTCGAAGGCCGAGGCGGGCAAGCTCACGATCGAACGTGTGGCCTGCGACCTGCGCGAGATGGTGGAGGACGTGGTAGACCTGTTGGCGGAGCCAGCCCAGCGCAAGGGTCTGGAGATCGCCCTGCTGATCAAGGAGGATACGCCGGCCACGGTGATGGCGGATCCGGTTCGGGTGCGCCAGGTGTTGACCAATCTGATCGGCAATGCGGTGAAGTTCACCGAGGTCGGCGAGGTGGTGGTCGAGGTCAGCTCCATCCCGGCCCCAGCCGGTATGTCTTCGGGAACACGCCCGGTAAGGATCTTGCGCTTCGACGTGATCGACTCCGGCGTGGGAGTACGCGAGGAAGACCGCGAGCGTATTTTCGCGGCCTTCACGCAGGTGGATGGAGCGATGGATCGCCGATTCGGCGGTACCGGTCTCGGGCTCGCGATCAGCAAGCAGCTCGTCGATCTCATGGGTGGCGAAGTCGACTTCGGGACTCGCGCCGAGGGGGGATCTCACTTCTGGTTCACGGTGCCTGCGGAAGTGATCGAGGCCGCCCCTGTTTGCGCGCCCGAGCCGCTCGCTGCACAGGCTCGCGTCCTGATCGTCGATGACAATGCCACGAATCGTCGCATCGTCTGCCAGCACTTGGGAGCGTGGGGCTGCACCGTGGGAATGGCAGGCGACGCTGTGCGCGCACTCGAGGAGCTGCGTCGCTCGGCTGCGCGCGGCACTCCCTACGAAGTGGTACTGCTCGACATGAAGATGCCGGGCATGAACGGCCTGGAGCTGGCCGGACATATGCGCACCTCCAATGAGATCGGATCTCCGAGAATCGTCATGCTCACGTCCGTGGGGCTGGCTCTCACGGCAGAGGAGCGCGCAACCCTCCAGATCAGTGCTCAGCTCACAAAGCCCGTTCGGCGCCACGAGCTCAGACGCACTCTGATCAGTGCCGTTCGCCTGCCTCTCGACGCAGAGACGCTCACCGACTGCGTAGAAGAAGAAGAGCGGGCTCCCGTGCGTGTGCGGCGAGGCTGGGAGCCCCGGGTGCTATTGGCCGAGGACAACCCAGTCAATCAAGAGGTCGCCACTGCCATGCTCGAGGACATCGGCTGCCGCATCACAGTCGTGGGAAATGGGCGACTCGCGGTGCAGGCCGTACAGCGGGAGCAGTTCGACCTGATCGTAATGGACTGCCAGATGCCTGAGCTCGACGGATTCGCGGCCACCCGTGAGATCCGGGCGTGGGAGGCGAGCGTGGCGCTCTCGTCTGGGGCCAGGCCACTTCCGATCATCGCGGTGACGGCGCACGCGATGGAAGGGGATCGGGAACGGTGTCTCGAGGCCGGGATGGACGATCACTTGACGAAGCCGTTCTCGCGAACCCGTCTGGTAGAGATGATCGATCGCTGGGTCGAACACCCGCGCGCAGCGACCGTCTCCGAGAACCCGTCGGACGTCGGCGCAGCCGGCGCGAGCGGAGCTGGCGAGGGAGCATGCGACACGCCGAGTGTGGATCCAGCGGCCCTCGACGAGCTGGCTGCGCTTCGAGGAGCCCCAGCTTCTGGGCTGGTGGCACGAGTGATCGGGTTATACCTGAAGACATCGAGCGCACTCGTCGAGATGATGCAGGCCGCGCTCGACCGCGGGGATATGGATGAGCTGGCCAGCACCGCCCACCGCCTCAGCTCGGGCAGCGCAGAGGTCGGTGCACTACGGCTCGCGGAGCTGTGCAAGCGGCTCGAAGAGCGAGCCAGATCCAGACAGCTAGAGGATGCCAACACGAGGGTGGCCGAGATCGCAGTCGAGCTCGAGCGGGTTCACCACAGCCTCGAGATGAGGGCGCAATGACGTCTCCGGAACCTTCGAAGCGCAGTAGCAGGTTGCTGATCATCGACGACGATCCATTGATCCGTCTGCTCGCGTGCGAACGCCTTGGGATCGATGGCTTCGAGGTCTTCGAAGCGGATGGTGGGATTGCGGGAATCGCAGCGTTCAGCGAGGTACAGCCCGATCTGGTCCTGCTCGACGTGGAGATGCCGGGAATGAACGGCTTCGAGGTCTGTCAGGCGATTCGTGCGACCCCATCCGGGAGCCACGTACCCATTCTGATCCTCACGGGGCGCGATGATGTTCCCTCGATCGAAAGGGCCTACGGAACCGGGGCGACCGACTTCGTGGCCAAGCCGCTCAACTGGCTCATCCTCGCGCATCGAATTCGCTACATGCTGCGTGCGAGCGAGAGCTTCATCGAGGTGCGCTCGCAGCAGGTGCGGCTGGACGACGTGCAGCAACACGCTCGGCTCGGCAGCTGGGAGATCGACCTTCGGACGGGCCTGCTCAAGCCTTCGATCGCATTCCGGAGCCTCTTCGGTCTGGGTGGAGAGGACGATCTGCTCTTCGTAGAGAAGGTGCTCGACCTCGTGCATCCCGAGGACCGAGCCGCGCTCGAGTCTGCCGGATTCCAGGCGCTCTCCAATCGCGATGGATTCAGCTTGGAGCACCGGATCGTCGGCCGCGACGGATCCGTGCGCATCGTGCACAGCCAGGCTCGGGTGCGTACCGGAAACGAAGACGAGGTTCTCGCACTCGAGGGATTCACGCAGGACATCACGGATCGGCGGCGCACCGAGGAGGAGATTCGCTTCCTCGCCTTCAGCGACAGCCTCACCGGGCTCGCCAACCGAGTCGCCTTCAAGCTCCACTTGGAGAGCGCCGTGCAGCGCTCGGCGCGGATGCGCGGGATCTTGGCAGTCCTGTTTCTGGATGTCGATCAGTTCAAGCGCGTGAACGACACGTTCGGGCACACCGCGGGAGACCGCCTGTTGCGCATGGTCTCCGAGAAGCTTTCGAGGATCATCCACGAATGCAGCACGGTGCCGCGCAGCTCCAATGGGGAGCCCGACGCGCTGATCGCGAGGCTGGGCGGGGACGAGTTCACCATTCTACTCGAGCGGCTGACACACCCGAGCGACGCAGGGGTGATCGCGGAGCGCGTGATCGAGGCACTCGCCTGCCCAGCCTGGATCGAGGGGCACGAGGTCCGAATCACTGCGAGCATTGGGATCGCCGTCTGGCCCCACGACGGTGCGGACGCAGAGACCTTGCTGCGAAACGCAGACTCAGCGATGTACCACGCAAAGGAGCTCGGACGCGCGAACTTCCAGTACTACCGGCGAGAGCTCAACTCGCACGCGCTCGAACGGCTCGAGCTCGAGGCAAACCTGTCGCGCGCGATTCAAGAGGACTGCCTCGAGGTCCACTTCCAACCGAAGCTCGAAATCGCCACCGGCAAGATCGCGGGCTGCGAGGCCCTCGTACGCTGGCAGGACTCACGCAGGGGTTCCGTCGCACCTTCCACGTTCGTCCCGCTCGCCGAGGCCTCGGGCTTGATCCTGGGGCTGGGCGAATCCGTGTTGCGCAATGCCTGCCTGGGTGCGAGGACGTGGCAACGCAACGGCCATGCGGACTTCAGACTTGCGGTGAACCTGTCGCCTGCACAGATCAAGGACGACCGCCTCATCGACACGATCGACGAGGTCCTTCGAGAGACCGAGTTCGACCCCAGCCTGATCGAGTTCGAGATCACGGAGAGTGCGCTGATTCAAGACGAGGATCGGACCCTGGCGGCGCTGCACAAGCTCCGCGAGCGCGGCTGCCGCATCAGCCTCGACGACTTCGGAACCGGCTACTCTTCGCTCAGCAACCTGAAGCGGTTCCCCGTGGACACCCTCAAGATCGACCGTTCCTTCGTTTCAGGGATCGGGGTGTGCCCTGCGGACGAGGCCATCACCGCGGCAATCCTCGCGATGGCGCAGAACCTGGGGGTGCGGGTCGTTGCGGAGGGCATCGAAACCGACAAGCAGTTCCAGTTCCTAGCGGATCGAAAGTGTGACGAGGTGCAAGGGTTCTTGATCAGTCGTCCGCTGGACGTCACAACCTTCGGGATCTTCCTGGACGAGCACAATCGCTGATCGGCTCCCCCCGGAGCGGCCCGAACTGGATCCACCCCCGCATCACGACCCTCTGCATCCGGTGCGGAGCCCGCGGCTACCTGGCCCGTGTGGCCTCGACATAGAGGCACTCGATCGTCGTTCGCAGATAGCCGTCGACTGCGGCGCGCTGGTCGAGGATCTCCTCGACGCGCTCGAACACCTCGCGATGGCTCTCGGACGGGATCGCACTCAGCCAGCCGGGCAGGAGAGATGCGACGAGTAGGTGGTGCAGCAGCGCGGCCGCGTCTGCAAAGCGCATCTCGAAGGCAGCAGGAATCACGCGTGAGACCGTGAACCCCGCCTCGCTGAGCTCGCTGGTGATCGATTCCACCGTACCGCGATGCCGCTCCTGAGCATCGAGGTCCGAGATTGCCAGAGGAGCGCAGCCTGCGAGTGCTTCACGCATGGCGGCGTAGACCTGCGGCATCGTCCCCGTCGGATTGGTCGTCAGGACGATGCGGGCCCCGTCCCGCGCCACACGGAATGCTTCGCGTAGCACTGCCTCCGGGTTGGCCATGTTGTTGATGCCCAGGTTCGAGGTGATCAGATCCACCGAGGCGTCGGGCAGCGGGAGCGTGGCCGCGTCCCCCACGCGTACGTCTACGTTCCGAATTCGGTGCGCTTCGATCTTCTGTCGGACCACGTTCACCGCGGCTTCCCAGGGATCGATGCCAGTGAAGTGACTCGAGGGACCATGGAGTGCCGCCAGCTCCAAGAGCGGAAATCCAGTCCCGCAGCCGAGATCGAGGCCGACCACTCCCTGTCGAATCTCGAGGTGGTCCAGCAGGAGGAGCCCGAAGCGGGACGACCAGAGGGTCAGCTCATCGAAGATGGGGGCAAGTTCATCGATCTCGTCGATCAAGTTTCGCTGCAGATAGTCGGTCATTCGACCTCGCTCATGGGATTTCCCGGTTCTCGACCTCTCGTGCGATACGCCCCAGCCCCACCCCTGGTTCACGAGCGCTTCGGGCCAACCGGAATCCCCGAACGGAGTCTACCACGAGCACGGACTCCCCACGGATGGTCGGCGTTCGCTTCAGATCGGGGAATGACTCATCCTGCTATCCTGAGTCCACTGACCCGCCCGGAGACGACTGTGCGAATCCAACATCTACTGATGCTCGACGTCGACGATACACTCGTAAGCTCAGGAAGAGCCGAAGGCATTCTGTTCCCCCTCGCGTGCCAGCAAGCCCTCGGAATCTCCGAGGTTTCGGCCGACTGGGCAAGCTATCGATGCCCGACCGACCGCGGAATCGTCCGAGAGCTCGTAGAGTCCAGGCTTGCCCGGGAGGCTACCGTAGACGACTACCGACGTGTCGAGGAGAACTTCGAAAGGCTGCTCGAGCAACGCCTCTCGGCCGAGCCCGACTTGTGCCAGCCGGTAGCCGGAGCTCTCGAGGCGATGACCCGCTTCCGGCAGCTGCCCGACACCGTCGTCGCGATCGCCACCGCCGGCTGGTACCTGAGCGCTCGCTACAAGCTCGAGACTGCGGGATTCGATGTCGCAGGAATTCCGTTCGCAACCTCGCGCGATGCCGAAACCAAGGCCGACATCATGCGCGTATCAGCAGAGCGAGCGACGGCGAGCGCCCGAATCCAGCGCTTCGCGAGCATCACCTATATGGGGGATTCCACCGGCGATCTACGCGCCGCTGAGCACCTGAACTTCAGATTCATCGCCATCGACACGCGTGGAAGGCTTGCATCTGCGAAGCATCGATATCCGAGTTTCGAGGCTCTGGACGATATCCTGCGCACGGTGAAAGAAATGCGCGACACTCTCTCACTTCACTGAAGCCGATCTGTTGCGCTCTCGAGCACTCAGCGCGAGCTAGGGCAACCTAGAGCTGGCACCGTCCTTGCTCGCCTCTCGTATCCGATCCAACCCACGAGAGGAGGTGCTTCGATGAGATGGATCTCGACACTCCCAGCTGTGTTCATGGTGGCGTGTCAACCCTTCGCGCCGGTCGCGCCATCGGATCAACACTTTGCGGCAGGTCAATGTTTACTCTACGCCATGGGCCAATGTGGAGGGTTCCATCACTGCGAACGAGACCTGACCACGAGATGCCTGGCGGAGCTCGGCTGGGCGCGGCAGCCGGAGGGCTGGGTGAGAGTGCGGACCGATTCCGATCTAGCCCGTGAGATCGAGCGGGCTTCCCGCGAGAGCACCAGATCCGGCGACTAGGCAATCTATGAGGACCAGGCCCCGCGCGTCCCGCCAGCCACATGGGGAAGCCCCGCAGTCATGCCCCTCATGAGCGCGCCGAGCCGGCTCGAGCGGAGGAAGACCCGCGGGCCTGGAGCTGGCGCACCTTTCCCGTCGCTCCCCATTCCTTATAAGAGGCGATCGCCTTCTGCAGGATCCCACCCGCATCGGTCTCGCGCCGGAGCTCGGCAAGCATGTTCGCGAGGCGTTCGTAGGCAAGGCCCGCGTGATTCGGAAAGTGTTGCTCCTTGGCACGTAACGCTGCCGTCTCATAGAGCTGTCGCGCTCGCTGGATATCCCGCGAGAGACGCCGGCGCTCTGCTTCGAGCAGCATCTCGAGATGGACGAAATCGGGTCCGTCTCGCGCCCGACGTCTGAGATACGTCAAGCTCTGACGCAGAATCTTGCAATAGTGACGGCGGGAGCCTCGCCGCGCGGCTCCCGCGAGGACGGCGCTCGACAAGCCGTGATAGAACGCGTGGTCTACCACCTGCAGGAAAGGCGCACTGCGAAATAGATCCACGCGCAAGAGCTCCGCGTGCTCGAACGCCAGCTGGTAGCGCCCGTAGACACAGAGCAGCATCAGCCAGAGCATTCCCGAGCTTCCATCTCCAGAGTTGATCGCACCATAGGCGTCGACTACGGCCTGATAGTCACGCTCCAAGGTTTCGACCTTGGTTTCGGGAGAGGCGAGATGAGTGAAGACTCTCTCGCAGCGGGCAAGCTCCGTAGACCACAGAGGCGAGTTCTGGATCTGCGAGGCGAGCTCGGTGATGCGCCTCTGCGATTCGCGCACGGAGTCGCCGGCCAGGGCCAGATAGACGATCCAATGGTACCGGGAGTAGTTCGAGAACTCGATGTCGCCATTTTCTCGAGCGTCCTCCACGATGCGATCGATCCCGCTGAACGCGCGTCTTCGCGGCATCAAAAACGGATGGAGCATCACCTCGACCATCATGCGCGCGCGCGGACCTGCAGGATCCGCGAGCCGATCTGCCCAATCGAGAGCGACGGCAGCGAGCTTCTCTGCACACTTCCGATCCCCGAGAAAGAGATAGACGTAGATCGCATAGACCGAGATGGGAAAGGCGGGTGGTGTCACGTAGCCATACTGGAGATGGCGCCGCATGCTCAGGCACGTAGCGAGCACGGCCAAGTGGACATCCACCCGAGCGAGCGCCGCGGCGGAAGGACGCAGAACCACCAGCTGTGCGATCAGAGGCAGTGGGAACGCTGTCGCCGGAGCCAGCAGCTCCGGCTTCGTATGCTTGCGAATGCGGAGTCGCACGAGCCACAAGGCAATCTGTGCGCGCAGCCTCGAGGGATGAATCGGCCACCGCACACCCAGCCCGCGCATCGCCTCGAGCGTATGCTCCACGCACTCTTCGGGTGTCTTGCAAAGCGCATATACCTGAACTCGCTTGCTCGCTACGCGGGCGCGATCGATGACCGAGAGGTCCGCGGAGCCGATCGCGTCCAGCAGCGAGAGTGCTCGCTCGAACTCCGCGAGCTGGAACGCGCTCTCTGCGCCCTGGATGTGCACCTCGAGGCCGAGCTGTTGGCAAATCTCCGGATCGGCCGTGCGCAGGAGCTCGAGGCATACTCCGAAGTGGTCCGCTGCGGAGGCGGCGGCGCCGACCGCCAGCGACCTGGCTCCGGTCATGAAGTTGAGCCGGATCGACATGGACTTGAGATCGTCCGGGAGCTCGGGAACGTGGTTCAAATGGGACACGATCTCGGGTGCACGTTCCGCCAGCACGGACTCGTCGGTCGCGCCCAGCAGCAGCCGCGCGGTCGAGCAGTGCAGAGCATAACGTTCTTCGGCTGAGAGCTGTTTCTGCGCGCACTCCCGAATCTGATCGTGGGCAAAGCGAAACCCGTTCGCAGAAGGAAGGATCAGTCCGGCGTCTGCGAGCCTGCACAGACCGTCATAGATGTCTCCCCGGTCTCGCTGGCCGAGCTTGCCTAGCAGGTCGGCGTCGAACTCGTTCCCGACACAGCTCGCAAACTCGAGGATCGCGCGAGCTTCGGAGGGTAGGAGCTCCAGCTTGCGACTCATCAGCTCGACCGCGCTGTCGGGCAGCTCGACGCGCGCAAGCTCGTCCATGTTCCAAGTCCAGCCGCTCTCTTGCTCGTGCCGGATCAGGCCGCGCGCGTGGAGATGCTCGACGAGATCGCGCACGAGGCTCGGCACATTGCCGGTGCGGCATTCGACGAACTCCGCAAGCGCGGAGGTCTCAGAAAGATCTGGTCGCAGCGCGTCCGCGAGCATCTGTGTCGTTGCCTCGCGAGTCAGGGGAGGCAGCTGCATCCACTCCGCCACACCAGAATCGCAGGAGGACTCCAACAAGGTTCGAACTCGATCACTGGCGGGTAATTCACGAACAGCGCCAACGAGAAGCATGGCTCGCGGTGGGTCGATGAGGATCTGCTGGAGTAGCTCCAAACTTGCCGGATCGCTCCACTGAAGGTCGTCGAGGAAGATCGCCAGGGGATGTTCGGGGCTCGCGCACGCTAAGATCAGACGCCGCAACGCCAGAGCCAGCCGAGCCTGTGCCTCGCGCGAGTCGAGTCTCACGAGCGGAGGCACCTCATCCAGAATGAAGCCCAGGTCCGGCACGAGCTCGACGACTGCCCCTGCGATGGGTCCGAGTCCACGCTGGAGCTCGCTCCGCCAGCCCTGCAGACGTTCGTCGCTCTCGATCAGGAGCTGATGGACCAAGCCGGAGATGGCTGCGATCCACGCAGAATACGGCCGCTCTGAGTAGTGATCGAACTTCCCGACGATCATGTAGCCGCAGGCTTCAGCCAACCGCGGTCGGAGCTGATCGACCAAGCTCGACTTCCCAGCCCCAGGCGGCCCCTCGATCCAGAGGACGCGAGACTCGCCATCAGCCGTCTCACGCAGGAGTCGGTGCAGTCGCGCGCTCTCTCGGTCGCGGCCGTAGAGCCTTGGCTCGAACTCGGGCGCATCCGGAATCTCGGACGTCCCCAGCGAGAAGCGGTCGAGAGCATGGGGGTCACCGCGCAGCGAGCGGCTGCAGGTCACCAGATCGTCGCAGAGCGCACGTGCGCTCTGGTATCGCTCCTGGGGCTCCTTGCGCAAGAGCTTGAGCAAGAGCTCCGACAAGATTGGCGGAGTCTCGGGGCGCACGTCGATCGGTGCGTCGGGCGTGCGCGCGAGATGAGCATGCACGAGCTCTAGCGGGTCCTCCAGGTCGAAGGGCGGCCTTCCTGTAAGCAAGTGATACAGAGTCGCACCCAGTGTGTAGAGGTCGCTGCGAAAGTCGCAACCCCGGTTCATTCGTCCCGTTTGCTCGGGCGAGATGTAGTGCAGCATGGCAGCGACCGTGGGCCCGAGCAGCTCGCGCTTGCTGGTGGCCGCTCCGAGCTCCACGGCGACGCCGAAGTCGCAGATCCACACTCGCTGTTGCTGCTCGTCGAACAGGATGTTCTCGGGGGTGAGGTCCTTGTGCAGGATGCGACGGGCGTGGACCCCCGCCAGGATCTCGGCCGCCTGAACGGCGATGGTCAGCCAGGTCTCGGTATCGAGCCACCCGTCCCGCAGGGAGCGCGACAAGGGAAGGCCGGGAACCCTCTCGAGTACAAGAACCGCCTTGCCTGTCGTCGTATCGAGGTCGAGCGCCGCGGGAACTCCGTCCTGAGCAGCAAGCACCAGCATGTCGAACTCGCGCTGCGCACGCGCGCCCCCAGTCCTGGAGCCGTCCGCTTGGTACGTCTTGAGCAGAACCGCCTTGCCGTCCGGCTCCCGGGCTGCCTCATAGATCGTCGAGTGCGCAGTGGAGCGCAGAAGCTTCCCAAGTCGATACCCCTCGGGTGTTTCCCAAGCCACACGACTTCATCGTCGAGACCCGACACAGGCTTGACGAAACGCCCCTCGAGCTCAGGGAGCAGAGGCTCGGCTCAGAGCGCCTGCGTGAAGCCGAAGACCACCTGGTCCTGCTCCTTGAACTGGCCGAAGAATCCGCGCTTGGTCCCGTAGAAGACGTCGCCACCCAGATATACCTGGCGCCCCCGTCCGAGATCGTAGGTCAGACGAGGTCGGAAGATGCCGTCGGCCCGATTGATGCTGTGCAGCACGATCGTGCGCAGCTTGAGCCTGGGGGACACCACGGGCCGTTCGATGAACAGGGTCAGGTTCGTCTCCCGCCGATCTCGCTCGAGGAAACGATCCTCCTCGGTGATCAAACTCTGGAAGAACTGGAAGCTGACGATCGTATCCTTGAAGCCGAAGAAGTCCGCTCCGAGCACGTAGGAGAAGTCCCCGAAGCGCGACACGCGATCGGGGTCGCTTGGGTCGACGTTCGGCAGGTAGCGATCAGACTCGTAGCCGACCTCGGCGCGAAGACGCAGAGGGCCGAAGAAGCGTGTGACTGATCCGCCGAGCAAGGTCGTCCTGCGATACTCGAGATCCACCGTCAGCTTGGGGTCGGGTCCAGAGGGCGGCGTGATGAACGGAATTGGAAAGTCGTCGTAGTGATACAGATAGTTCAGGGTCACGTCCGCGCCGAGAAGGGAGGTCTCGAGCTCGAGCCCGATCTCGGAATCGCGCACCACTCGACTCGGGGGATCGATGGAGCGCACCTCGACGGGCACCGGAACCGGGGGCATCCGTCCGAGGACGAGTGGAGACGTGAACTCGAACGTGGAATCCGGTGGAGGCAGATCCGCGTAGGTCGGGTCGAGCACCCAGACGGTGTTGAGCCGCGTCGTCTCACTGAAGGGTACGGACACATTCAGCGAGTAGAGCGGAATGCGCGAGTCGTCGAACTCCGCGAGAATGAATTCGCGAAAGTCGACGGGGTTCACCACGTCGAGCACCTTGAGCCCCATGGCCGTGCCCCACTTGGTCTGCTGGCGCCCGACCTTGATCTCGGCACCGGCCAAGCTGGTCTCGAGATAGGCTTCGCGCACCTCGACATTCAAGCGGTTGCCGATCCTCGCGGCGCGCGAGAACCGGGACAGCTCCCGATTGGACGGGCGGCCCGCCTCGATCGAGTCGAAGGTGTCGAGACGTGCGAGCAGCGACGTCGTCAGCTTGACCCCATTGTCGAGGCTCACGGTCGCCTTCGGCTCTGCGACGAAATCCGCCTGATTCGCCCGGCCGCTCCCGGTGTTGATCGCGATCTGGCTCGACAGCTTGGCGCTGAGCGAGAGGGTCCGCGAGCGCGCGATCGCGCTGTAGGCGGAGGGGAGCGGACGCGCCACGGCGGCAAACGCCAACGACTCCCCCGCATCGAGGTCGTCCACCCCCCCGAGCGCGGTCGGACTCGCGAGATCTGGAGTGCGCGCGATCGCCGAGAATGAGATCTCACGCTCCGCGCTTCGAGGCAGTATCGGCACCGCGAGCGCGGCCGCCAGCAGCAATCCGAGGCTGACTCCCATTCCGCCGTGACGATGACAGCGACGGTGGCAACGACCTGCGGTCCGGTGCCACCGCGAACGCGGGCAAATCACTCGCGACATTTCGGATCGCCTCGCCAGGTGCTGAGATGGAATCGTTGCTCAGTACGCAGTCGCGTACCGTTCCCCCCAAAGTCACAACCGCTGTGGCAGTCGAGGCGAATATCCGCTTCTTGATCCATGCGCTCGAACGCCGTGCAGCATCCAGAGTGCGGAGACACACCAACCAGAAACGCTAGTGACTCGGAGGAATCAGTATAGGGCGCGTTGACGATCTGTCCCGAAGCGATTCTCCCGAGAAAGACTAGATCTGCTGTGGGCGTGCAGGATTCGTCAAGATTGCGCTCTGAAGTTCAGCCTATGGTCCAGCAAAGATTGTCATCGAATCCAAGCGAGGCCGACACCGCAGTCTGCGACCGATGCCTATGCCCTACCCTGCCCGTCCTTCTATCTAGGCAGACCCCTCTCCATGGGACACGCTAGACCCGCAAAAACCCCAACAAGGACCCTCAATGGATCACCTACGATTCCTGAAAGAATCCAATCGCTCGCAGCTCACCGAGACTACGTCCGCGCCCGAGCCAACCACAGCACCCGCGAGCGCACCGCGTGATGCGGCTGCACTCAACGTTCGCCCACCCCGTATCCTGGCAGCCCCCTCGCGCGACCTATCCTCGAGGACCGACCCAGCAAGCAAGGAGATGCGGCATGGCGGAGTGGGATACGACGAGCCTGGCGACTGCCTGGAACGGATTCTTGGAGACGGTCGATCCGTTCCGAGCGGACCTGTACCGCTACTGTAGATGCCTGACCGGCGATGTCCGGGAGGCCGAGGACCTGATCCAGGACACCCTCGAGCAGGCCTTCGCCCGACTGGCACGCAGCCAGACCGAGGTCGGGAGTCCGCGCGCATACGTGCTCCGAATCGCCTCCAACCTCTGGGTCAGCCACGTGCGTCGTGCCATAGCACAACGCGCCGCTCTCCGAACGAGCGGATCCGCGGAGGTCGCCTCCACGGATGCAAGTGCGGCAGAGGAGTCCACCCACGTGCGAGCGGCCGCCGAGCGACTGCTGGGCGAGCTCTCGCCGCAGGAACAAGCCGCGCTGGTCCTCAAGGAGGTCTTCGATCTGAGCCTGGCCGAAATCTCGGAGACGTTGGGAACCACCCCAGGCGCGGTCAAGGCAGCATTGCACCGCGGCCGGGGTCGGCTGCGCGAGGTCGAGGCGGAACGACGCCCCACGCGCAACTCGGTGTCGACAGAGGCGAACCCATTGTCCTCGTGCTCTCGAATCTGGACGAGCCAGCGGTCGGATCGGTCATGCGGCTCGAAACGCACAAAGACCGCGTGGCCAGGATTCGGGTCTACGCCTTCTGCCCCGATGCCGTGCGCGAGGTCGCGGCAGCACTCGAGCGCCCTGCTGCACCCATGGGAATCTACCGCTTCAGCCCAGAGCTGCTGCGCAACCTGGCACAGCGAGGTGCCCCCTCCAGCAGCTGAGCACCGGCGCCAGCGCCAAACGGAAGAAGCGCGAGCTCAACCGTCGAAGATTCCGCGTTCGGCCGCGAGTTCCTGCGACGCACCGACCTCGATCGGAGTCCAGGGCACGTAGCGGCCATCCTCCCAGCGGAGCCAGCGGAGCGACGCATCTTCGAGCGGCACGTCGAACTCGAAACGCAGCCGCGTTGGATTCGCCGGGTCGAGACCCTCCAATACATCGACCCGCATGCCGGCGAGTTCGACGGAGTCGCCTGCAGGCAGGGGTCGGTCGGCACTCCGAAAGTAACGGCTGACGGAGCCCGTGAAGAGCCCATCGGGGAGCTCGATCTCGAGCACGTTCGGAGCGCTTCGAGTCAGTCGCAGCAGGGAGCTGGTAGCCACCAGGCTGCGCAATCGGCGCGGCACGGGAGCATTCGCGAGCGACTTGATCGCGCGAATCGCGATGCCGAGATAGACGTGATCGGGCGGGTTGATCAGGATCAAATCCTGGTCTCGGATCGCGGGGTCCTCAGGCACGCTCTCGATCGCCGCGACCATGTTGTCCGCTACGCGCTCCTGGTAGTCGAATGTGTAGGCCGTGGAGAGGGGTGCGACCACGAGATGCACCAGAGCCATCCCCCCGACGAACACATGCGCCGACACCCGCCAGGAAACGGACTTGGGCCCCAGCTCGCTTCGCGCGTACAGGAGCTCCACGAAGCGAGCCAGCAATCCCATTGCTCCGACGCTCACGAAGAGCAGCAGCCGATTCTGCGGCGCCGCCGCCGCGATCGGAAGCAAGGAGAGGAGGCTACCTAGACCCCAGAAGCGCGCCGCGGCATCCCGCAGGAGGACCGGCCCCAACACGATCGCGAACAGCAGAGTCAGCACGACCGCTGACTCGAGCCAGGGAAACTCCAACGGGATCGCGCCCAAGTCAGCGGGGATCGGCGTCCATTGCCCGAGCATCAGGAAGGTGGCCCTTCGCACGAGGCTGATCAGGAAGGCGACCGGAGATGCGAGCGGGTCCAGATACATACCGGATCCGGTCGCTCCGAAGTCGCCGATGCGTCGCACGCCGAGCCAGACGAGTAGAACTCCGAGGTAGGGAACCAACGACGATGCGCGCGCTCGCAGGGTGCCGGAGTCGAGGGTCAGCGCATACGCTCCCACGTACGCCAGAGTCGCGACGCCGAGCTCGCCCGCGAGCAAGGACAAGGAGAAATAGAGCGGTCCCAGAATTCGGAACACGCTGGACCGCGCGACCGAAAAAGCGCCCGCTTCGCGCTCACGGATGTACTGGTCGATGGCCAGCACTCCGAAGAAGGTCGCAAGTAATGCGTTCCGGTTGGCTAGGTAGACCGCAGGAACCACGCGAGACTCGTCGAGGGCATAGAGGAGCACCGCCAGCCCTGCCGCCCAGTGCGCCCCAAACCGACGCCGATAGAAGAGGCCCACGACCCACACGAGCGCGGCGAGCCACGCCAGACTGTGCAGATGCATCAAGCCCGGAGCCCCGGGCCAGAGGGCATAGTCCAACATCATCGTCAGCACGCTCAGGTAACGGAAGTTCGCGTGGCGAAATCCGTCCGCCGTCCACCACGGGAGCTCCCCGGTACGCAGCCCCCGCTCCTGCCGCTCCGACGAGCCATCGTAGAACACGAAGAGCTGAAGGGGCGATGGCGGTGAACCGTCCGCTTCGGGCCAGTCCTGAGCCTCGCGTCCCGACAAGGTGTGGCGCTGGAAGTGATCATCGAGCTGAAAACCGCTGTCCACCGCCGATGCGAGGCACAGGCTCGTGATCAGGGCACATGCCAGGGGCATCCCTCGATGACTCAGAAGCCGCCGAACGCCCCCGCCCAATCGTCCCGAGATCCTTCCGAAGCGCGTTCCACCTGAATCTGTGCCGGCCGATGCGGCTCCTGACACCGAGCGCCTCCCTTCCGAGCATCGCTCAAGCGTGAATCCCTGCGCGCGCATCAGGGTGCGACAGCCGACGGCAACCCCGCATCACGCGCACCAGCTCCAGCCCCCACACCTCCGATACTCGTACGGGATCACCCAACCAAAGGTTCACCATCGAACCGAACCTCTGCACGCGGTCGCCTGGAGCCCGTCCATGATGGGCAACACGTCCCCGCTACACTCTACTTTCCTTGGTCGGTCCGGACCACCTCGACGGCGGCAGGCCCCGCTCTGGCACGACGAGCACGGAAGCTTCACTCTCGAGGATTCGCACACCCATCCCACGCACGGAAAATCAGGCGGACCAAATCATCGAATATCGCTTTGAACTCGAGAAGATCGTCCTGGCAACGAGGTGGCTGCGACGTACGCTTCACCTCGTTCGCGTCGTGGGTCCGCCGTGTGCCTACATTGCGGCTGGCGCGATCCGGGAACTCGCCTGGTCAAGCGCGTCTCCGAGAAGCGTTGGGCTGAGCGTTGGCCCGAACTGAAGATCGAGTTCGGCGATGGAACCGCCCAACACCGAGCGTGGGGACACATGCGATGAGTGCGTTTCGGCTCGCCGATCGCCTGAAAAGCTTCCACTATGCAGGGCGTGGCATCTCCGCGATGCTGCGGACGCAGCACAATGCATGGATCCACGCCTTCGCGAGCGCGGGAGTCGGCGTCGCGGGATTCGTTCTCGAGATCTCACGAGACGAATGGTTCTTCGTCCTACTAGCGGCCGCATCCGTTTGGACCGCGGAGGCCCTCAACACCGCATTCGAATCTCTTTGCGACGTAGCCGCTCCCGAGTTTCACCCGCTGGTAGAACGGGCCAAGGATGTAGCGGCGGGGGCTGTCCTCATCACAGCGGCAGCAGCTGCGATCATTGGGGCCGTGGTATTCGGCCCGCGAGTGCTCTCGCTCATTGCCTCGCGATAGGCCAATCCGCGATCACTGGAGTACATGTTCGGCCTTTCCACCGAACAGGGCCATCCGGCCCTCCGCTAGTGCTGAGATCCCTCTGTGATCCACGACACGAGGTGCCTCCGTGCCGCTCGTTCGTGGGGTAGCGTGGGGTAGCGCTACTCCGCGAACACCTCGCGCAACAGGGATGCTGGTCGCGCATGCGGATCGTTGCGGATCCGGGTCTCTTCCTCGGCCATCAGCACGATGAAGGTCGTGATCGCTGCACTGCCGACGTTCCGATCGAGATCGAGCGTCTCCATCGCCGTCACAGCCGAGCCATCAAGCCCGTGCTCGAGTTCGCGCTTTAGTTCGCACACGCCGTCTTCCGTCAGGCTGACCGTGATGATGGAGCACTACGCGCTGGAGCGAATCGCATCCGGTGGGAATCGTCAGGAACACCAGGAGCAAGGATGCCCGAATGCTGACGAGGAACCACCGCGGCATCAAGGTCTCGCCCGCTCCATCCGAACCCCCATGTAATGTCGCGCGTCTTCGCCGCAACCATAGCTCTTCTCCTTTGCACCAGCACGACCATGGCTCAGTG
This sequence comes from Pseudomonadota bacterium, assembly GCA_003247575.1. Lineage (GTDB taxonomy): Bacteria > Myxococcota_A > UBA9160 > SZUA-336 > SZUA-336 > SZUA-336. The sequence goes on along the minus strand of QJZC01000020.1, from coordinate 125,704 downwards.
GAGAGAGGGTGGTCGGATCGTGCCCGACACCCCTTGGCAACGTCACGATCACGACTTTGGCGCCATGCTTCTACTGACGAAGAAGCCCGAAGCCTTTCTGGACCAGTGGGATCGGCCGAGCTCTCCAAGCTACAAGCCGAACATCTCCGATACGAACGAGGCCGTGCGCGGGGACCTCGTCGCCGTGTTCATCCTCTTCGTCAACTGCGCCGCGAATCCAGAAGGAACTTGCGGCGCAGAGGTCGACTACCGCGTGGTGAAGCCGGATGGAAGCACCTACGCAGAGCACAAGGGAGCGACAGTATGGCGGTCGCCCCCTCCACCGGCGAACTCTCTGCAGGTAGCCCAGGACCAGCTCTATATGAAGGTCGAGCCTGAAGACCCCCTCGGCGCTTATAGAGTAGAAGCAACCGTCCGCGATACCGTAACCGGGCGAGAGGTACACCTCATTCAACCCCTCAGAGTCGGACCCCCGGAAACCCGATAGCGGATCCCTCACCACCTGCACTCGGCGTCGGTCCCGTGCAGACAGTCACGCGCCGAGGAGAATCTCACAGCAGAGATCCACCACGGAGGCGAGCAAGGAGGTGCTAAGATCTCTTCGAGGCCCGTCCACCCCTGTGACTAGCCGACGGCCGCGCAGCCCCAGCGGAAATCTGGGCGCTCTCAGCACCCATGATCAGATCACATCCGGAACGGTCGAGCCGCGAGCGGTTTCGTGGGACCCAGCCGACATTCCCGCCGAACTCATCGAACTCGCCAACCGCTGAACGGAGGTACTCTCCATGTTGGAACTCGAGGAGCTGACCCTGGTCGGAAAGGATGTAGCGCTCCGTCCAATGGAGCGATCGGATGCTACCGACCTGAGCATTGCAGCAAGCGAGTCCCGAGCCTCCTATGGCTTCACACCCGTGCCCCGAGGAGTGGAAGAAGCAGAGAGCTATGTCGAGCGCGCGCTTGCTCAAAGAGCACGCGGGGAAAGATATCCCTTTTCCGTCGTCTGGGACGGCGCCGTCGTCGGCACCACGAGCTACTACTATTTCCAAAGGTGGGGATGGCCCGCTGCATCCGAACGGGCGGGCCGGACGGCTCCGGACGTCACAGAGATTGGAGGAACGTGGCTGTCCGCGGCGGCGCAGGGCACACGCTGCAACTTGGAGAGCAAGTTCCTGCTGCTCGATCACGCATTCGAGAGCTGGCAGGCACTTCGCGTCTCGTTTCGCACCGATGCTCGAAACGCGCGCTCTCGGGCTGCAATCGAGCGGCTTGGTGCGCGTCTCGAGGGAATCATCCGCGCCGAGAAGCTGGCCATCGATGGATCTGTCCGCGATTCCGCGCGATACTCCATCGTCCTCGAGGAGTGGCCCGACGTCCGGCGCAACCTTCGATCTCAGCTCAGAGCACGACCACGCAGAGAGCACGCTGGCGCCGTGTCGCCATAGCATGCCGAACAGGTGTTGGGAACTGATGCACGTCGAAGTCATCACGAAGCGCGATGATCTTCTGATTCGGAGACTCATCCTGGAGCCGGGCGAAGCGATGTCCTGGCACAGGGATTCCTGTCATCGATTCTCGGTCATCGTGCAAGGGGAGAAACTTCGAATCGAGTTCCGCGACAGCGACGAGCAACTCACTCTGGCGATCCATCCCGGAAAGGTCGACTGGGACACGCCAGACGACCGCATTCATAGGGGCGTAAACATCGGCACGACACCCTACGAGGAGGTCGTCACGTTTTTTCTCGAGATTCCAGGCATGGATCCGCAACCCGGACTCGTGTAGCCAGGCCACACGCTAGCCAACAGCTGACTCCAAGGCTGCATGATCGCAACCGAAAGGAGCTTCGCCAGTGGAATCCGTCAGTTTGGCCGTACTGATCTGCGCGGCAGCACTCATCGAAGGCAGGAACGGAGCGTTGTTCGTGCTCCGGAGCCGAGCCACTCTCCGCTCGGCCGGACTGCCTTCTCCTTCGAACTCCGAGATCCTCATCCAGGAGTTCGGCTTCTATAGCCTCGCAATCTCCGCAGCATACGTCCTGGCAATCTTCGACTCGGTACGGCGCCCGGGGATCCTGTCCATGGGAATTGCAATCAACAGCTTTGCTGCCATGATGCACCTCTCACGATCTCTAGGACTCTACATCGGCGACACGAAGGATCGCCTCCCCTCTCGGTCCGAGCGACTCCAAGCCTGCACGCACGCAGTCTCGATCCTACTTCTTCTCGGAGCGTTTTTAGCCAGCTCACCGAGAGCGATCTCTTGATCAGCCAAGCCCGGCGACAGTCGATGACACTGGCAGCTACGCCGAGCTCGATGCAGCGGAGCTAGGAGATGGGTCTCGACGCAGTCGTCTACTGCGATCGTTTCGAGCGAGGAGAATCCAGCGAGCCACCGGGCTACTCCCACGACTCAGGTCGGGCCGCGCCCAGCTAGGCTGTGCAAGCGAAGAAGTGCTGCACCGGGAACAATTCTGATATGCTCAGTCGAGACCGGGCGATTCTCGGCGGCATTGGCAGCCGCTGGCGAATCTCGGGCGTTGGACTGCAAGCAATGGTTCGTACGGCATGGCATGGCCCGCGACAGGGCTCATCGGCGCCGTCCTTGGCTTCGTCATCCAATGGCCAATCTCTCTTCTCTACATGCGCCTCTACGGTGCAGGCTACTCGGGAACTGAACCCCATTGGGACGTCGGGTTCGCGACATTCGATGCCGCGCTTCATGCGGCACCCATCGGCGCACTGCTGGCGGTACTGGCCTACGGTCTCTTCCTGCGAAAGTTCCCACCCGGCCTCGTCGCACGGTCCATCCCTGGGATCTTCTTGGCAACCTTCTGCGGAGCCCTTCCCGGTATGTGGATTGGGATCGGTGCTCTCGGCACTATAGTTCCATGCTTCCTGCTTGGAGTGATTCATGCTGCATATCTGCTCTCACGCCAATGCCCCGATGTCAGAGCACATCCCTTTGGCCGAGAGTAGACTGGCACCCAGCAGAGCGCATTCGTCGCAGCGAATACCGGCCGCATCCAGCAAGTCGATCACGCGTCGAAGAGGGCTGGGCTCGGTCATGGAGCCAGAAGCGGGGCATCGGGCCAGGCAGCCTGGAAGAGGGCGTCGCCTAGAAGCATGCGGTGGAGAGCGTGGCGGACTTCGGACTCGTCATAGTCCGGATGACGGGCGCGAATGCCGTCGGCAGCGATGCCGCGGACGGTGAGGGACAGCCTCCAGGCGACCTCGACCCTCTCGGCCCCCGTCATGGCCGCATAGCGTTGCCCCTGGATCCGCTCGGCCTCACTGGTTGTATCTGCCGGACGCACGCCCAAAGTGTACCGCTCGCAGGCCCGAGCAGGTTGCTTCCGATTCCACTTCGTGGGGAGTCTGCGTTCGGCGCGAGGAGCTTGGCACGGGCTCGCGTCCAAAGCTTTGCCTCTCCGCGGTCGATGTCTACGTCGATGAGATGGGATCTGCGCCTCGACCCGGCCTGGGTCGCGGGACTTCGCCGAATCGAAGACCGCTTCCTCGCCGCCAGCGCCAGCAAGGATCCGGAGACGACGCGGCGCGCCCGTATCGCCTTCGGTGCTGCCGTCGTGGGCTTCGTCGCGGGAATCGTGATGTCACTGCGCTATCTGACCTTGCTGACGGAACCCGCGCGAACCTTCGCAGCGATGGCAGTGCTGTCCATCTCCGTCATCGTGCTTCCGGCCCTCGAGATTCTGCGGCGAGGTCATCCGGGGCCCGCCGTACACATCGTCCTCGCGTCACTCCTCGTGGCGATCACCTTCAACGCCTACCACCTGGGGGGACCCTCCGCGTCGGTGCTCTACTGGTCGATGATCATTCCCGCCATCTCCGCCTTTGCCGGCTCCAAACGGTCGGGGCTCGCCTGCTGGGGCGCGTGCCAGCTCGCCTTCGCGGGCTTCGGAGTGCTCGCGCTCTCGGGGCATCGCTTCCCGGATCCTCCTGCGCAACGAGTCGTCCACGAGCTATGGTTCTCGAGCGTCTGCGGCCTCTCGGTCGCCATGTTGGCATTCGTCCTGATCTTCGAGCGATCGAAGGAAGCAACACTCAGTAAGCTTCAGGCGACCCATCGAGCTCTTCGGGTTGCCCGAGACCGCGCGCATCGCGCGAGTTCCAGCAAGTCGGAGTTCCTCGCGCGCGTGAGCCACGAGATCCGCACGCCCATGACCGCGATCCTCGGCTTCTCGGAGCTGCTCGCGTCACGTCTGTCGGGAACGGATGCTGCGCGCGAACGCTTGGACACGATTCGACGCAACGCACGTCACCTGCTCGACGTCATCAACGACATTCTCGATCTCTCGAAGATCGAGGCGGGGCTCCTCGAGGTCGAGCTCCAAGCGTGCGATCCCGTCGAGATCACGCGCGAGGTACTTTCTCTAGTGGAAGTCCGGGCTCGCGAGGGTGGTGTCTCGCTCCGCCAACACTTCGACCCGGCACTTCCAGCGCGCTTCCGATCCGATCCGACGCGGCTGCGCCAGGTGCTGATCAACGTGATCGGAAACGCGATCAAGTTCAGCTGTGGCGGCGAGGTCGCGGTCGATGTCCGTGTGGTGTGCACTGAGCACGGGGACCGTCGCCTGCAGATCGACGTCTCCGATACCGGCATCGGAATGTCGCCCGATCAGCTCGAGCGCCTTTTCGAACCCTTTCGTCAGGCCGAGGCGAGCACGGCGCGACGCTTCGGCGGAACGGGACTCGGGCTGTCGATCTCGCGAAGGCTGTGTCAGTTGATGGGCGGACAGATTCGAGCGCACAGCGTGCCCGGTGCGGGCAGCACCTTCACGATCGATCTGCCGCTCGACCTCGATGCGTCCCTCCCACACGTTCCTGAGGCGAACGATCCGGACGCGAGCGATCCTGAGGCAATCGCTCCCGACGCGTATCGGGGCGCGGTCGGCGAGACCCAGACACAGGATGCGTCTGCGGCGCTTCGACTGGAAACTAGAGCGCGAGTCCTCTTTGCAGATGACGTAGAGGACAACCGCGACCTCGTGCAACAGATCCTGACCGCTGCCGGAGCTCAGGTGGACGTCGTCGCGGACGGCGCCGCAGCGCTCGATCGAAGTCGCGCAGGGCGTGAAACCTACGACACGATCGTGCTGGATCTGGAGATGCCCGGGTACAGCGGCTTCGAGGTCGCGCGGGCGCTGCGTTCGGAGGGGTACGACGGCTTCCTCCTCGCGCTGAGCGCACGTGCGATGGTCGGGGAGCGGGAGCGCTGTTTTCGAGCCGGATTCGATGCGCTCATCCCGAAGCCGTTCGAGAGCCATACCTTGATCGATGCCATCACGCGGCGGACTCGCCGGCGTGGTTCCGCGGGCAAAGAGGCAGAGCCACGGGAGACAGGCACCACCCCACCCTTATCGACGGGAGCTTCAACGGGGACGGAGGAGGCGACCGGTTCCGAGAGCACGAGCGACGGCGAGACCGCAGGCGCGAAGCCGCTCGGGATGTGGGAGCGCTTCGTCCGATTCTGCATGCCGGTGAACCTCCGAGACGATTCTGCCGCGGTCCAGCGGGCCGGAGTCGTTCTGGGTGTGGCGCTCGCTCCCTTGCCCTTGATCCTTCTCTGGGGGTTCCTGCTGCCGATTCTTCTCGACCCGAGCGTAGGCACCTCTCTGGGGCACATGATCACCTTGGCCGCACCGCTCCTGTTCTGCGTTCCACTCGTCGTGCGTCGCTCCGGGTCCCTTCTGCTGGCAGCGAATTCCCTCGCAGCCTACGCCTTCGTGATTCTCGGAATCCTGGGATACTTCATGGGCGGAGCCTCCGCGACGGCACTCTACTGGCTGCTGGTCCTGCCGATCGCAACTCCCGCCCTCGGAATCCCGTCGGGAATCGTCTGGACCTTCCTCACCGTCGCACAGTTCGCAGCGTTTCTCGTGGCCGACCGATATTCCCCACTCGTCGACTGGACCCGCCCAGAGCTGATCACGGCCAATGCGCTACTGAGCGCGTCGACCCTGAACAGCCTGGTCGCGGGCATCATGCTGCTCTATAGGAAGGCCCAGGACGACTCGCTCCGCACTCTCTCCGAAGCCAACGCCACGCTTGCGCGCGCTCAGGAGGCCAACGAACGCGCCAGCCGCATCAAGAGCGAGTTCATCGCCCACGTGAGCCACGAGATGCGGACGCCGATGACCGCCATCCTGGGCTTCTCGGATCTGCTGGCCGAAGAGTGGCAGGCAAGCCGCGCACCGAAGGAGCTGCGGCGGGAGATCGGGATCATCAACCGCAACGGGGGCCACCTGTTGTCCCTGGTGAACTCGCTCCTCGACCTCAGCAGGGTCGAGGCAGGTCGGATCGAGCTCGAAAGCATCGTCTTCTCTCCGCGCGACCTGTGTCGAGACGTGACCGACCTTCTCGAGGTGAGAGCCCACGCAAAGGGGTTACAGCTCACGCTCGCGTGCGAGCCCAGAGTCCCGAACAGGGTCGAGGGGGATCCCGCGCGCGTTCGTCAGATTCTGCTGAACCTGGTGGGCAACGCGATCAAGTTCACGCACGCCGGGAGCGTTGCGGTTCGTGTGCGTGCGCGCGGCGAACGGCTGCGGTTCGAAGTCCGAGATACCGGTGTCGGGCTCGACCAGGCCGAGCTCGGGCTTCTCTTCCAGCCGTTCCGGCAGGCGTCCGCAGGCAGGCAGGAGCCGGAGGCGGGCTCGGGCCTCGGCCTCTCGATCAGCCACGGCTTGTGTCAGCTCATGGGCGGGAATCTCACCGTGACGAGCAAGAAGAACCTGGGCAGCTGCTTCGTCGTAGACTTGCCCGCACAGCCAGTGAGCGCGGAGAACCGCACCCCCGACTCACATGCAGACGCATCGGCGCTCGCGAACGACTTCACACCGATGCAGGGCCGCGTGCTGCTCGCAGACGATGGTCCAGACAACCGCACCTTGATCCGGTGCCTCCTGGAGAGACTCGGCCTGGAAGTGACCACCGCGGAAAACGGCCAGCTCGCGCTCGACGCCGTCGAACGTGCGCAGACGATGGGAACTCCCTTCGATCTGATCCTGATGGACATGCAGATGCCGGTCCTGAACGGATACGAAGCCGTACGCGTGCTGCGCGGGCGCGGCTATACGGGACCGATCGTGGCGGTCACGGCGCAGGCACTCGAGGAGGAACGAATCCGCTGTCTGGAGGCGGGCTGTGACGCGTTCGCCACCAAGCCGATCACACGCCAGAGTCTCGCCGCAATCGGCAGGCGGTGGATCACGTCGGAGAGGCGAGCGAGCAGCACCTCGCACCCAGAGGAAGGGTAGCTAGCCGAGCGGCCCTCTCCTACACTTGAGAACCCGTGACTGTGCTCGCCATGACCAAGACCGAGCGTGAAGCATTCCTTTCCGCACCTCATGTCGGCGTGATCTCGATCGAGCGGAAGGACGCCGCGCCACTCAGCACTCCCATCTGGTATGACTACGCCCCTGACACGGGCGTCTGGATCATTACGGGCGGAGAGTCGGATAAGGGTCGGCTGCTACGTGAGGCCGGACGCTTCAGCCTCGTCGCGCAGAGCACAGACCCAGAGCGCTATCAGTACGTGAGTATCGAAGGGCCGATTCTCGAGACCCGAGAGCCCGACCTCGAACGCGACCGAAGGCCCATGGCTCACCGCTACCTCGGCGCCGAGATGGGGAACGCCTACCTCGCGGCAACCCAGGACGAGAGTTTGGTCCTATTCGTCATGCGGCCGAAACGCTGGCGCACCGTAGACTACGGCAAGAGCCCCTTGCGTTCATGAGCCTCTGACCGAGAACCAAAGCTGCCGCTCGGGCGTACTCCCCTGCGCAGGCGAAGGCCTGTCTTCTTCTCGCACTGGTCGGAGTTGCCCCGTGATCTGGATATTCCTCCTGAGCCTCGTCTTCTTCGCTTCAGACCTCGGTCACAGCGATGCGTTCATCGATGAATCCTTCTACTCCGTGGCCCATGAATACGGGAACGTGTTCTACCTGACGGGCGAAGCCTACCTCTGGCCCGTCCTGTCGAGCGCTGCACACGATCTCGGCGGGCTTCCCGCAGCGCGGCTACTGAGCAGCATCCTTTGCGCACTGGCCACGACGTTCGCGTTCAAGATCACCGAGACTCTCACGGACGGCCCGGTGGGTCCGGCAGCTACCGCGCTCCTGTTCGCCATCTCACCGCCCGCCACGTTCATTGGAACCCTGGCGGGATACGACGCACTGGCCACCATGCTCTACTCGCTCGGTCTCTGGCAGCTGTCCCGCACAGACTCGCCGTACAGGCGCGTGTCGCTCGTCATCGCTGCGCTGGTGCTCGTGCTCGCGGCCGCGACCCGCTACATGTTCATCGTCTACGTGCCGGTCGCCGTGTTGCTCGGATCGCTACGGGCGCGCGATCGAACCGAGTTCGGAAGCTTCTTCGTCGCTCCTCTCTGCGGGCTGGGCCTTCTCTACTTCGGCATCAACCACGCACACATCATGGCATCGATCGGGCACGCGCGAGGCCTCGGGGTCGCAGGCCTACGTCAGACTCCCTTGGACCTCTTCGGGTGGTACTTCCCGACCCTGGGCTGGTTCGGGCCGCTCGCCCTGGTCGTCATGGCCTGGGCGACATGGACCCTGATCACACGCCCTTCAGAACGGCGGAAGAGCATCGGGGCACTGATGCTCGCCGGAGCCACTCTGCTCACGCCGGCCTATCACGTCTACGTTCAGAACGACTTCGGCATGATTCGCAACCTGACCCTGACGGCTCTGTTCGGGTCGATCCTGGCGGGCGTCGTCTTCGACCGCGAGAGCCTGCGCGATCTCGCGCGGCCCATTCGCGCCGCACTGCTGCTCGCCGTCTCAGGCTATCTCGTCCTCTCCCAGCTCACGGTGGCTGCCCATCGGCACTGGCCGAGCTGGACCCCGGTAATCGACGCCGCACGACGACACGGCCTCGACGACGCGGAGATCTGGTCTACCGCGTCGAGCGGCGCGGTGGGGAACGTATGGCAGCTGCGCTCGGAGCTGAGCTCCCATGTCGACAGCTCGTCGCCCTGGTCCGCGTCCGATGCGATGGGGATCATTCGGGCCGCCGCGAGTCGAGAAATTCCGGCCGTGATCGGTCCCCTGCCCTCCGAGACTCTCGACCGCGGCGACCGAATCGAGGGCTATGAAGTCGTAGACGTTGTCCCAGTGGAGAATGGGCCGATCACGTACATTCTCCTGTATCGCGGACGCGGCTGAGGCGAACCTCGGGACTCAGGCCCGCGCGTCTACCCTCGGCTTGCTCGGCGCACTGTCGGGTAGATCGTTGAGGATCGCGTAGAGACGACTGCGCGAGATTCCCAGAACACGGGCGGCCTTTGCCTTGTTGCGTCCTACTCGTCCCAGCGTGTCGGCGACCAAGCGGCGCTCGACCTCTCGCAACGTCGGCAGCGGCTCCTCTCGCAGCGCGGGGGTAGGTGGAAGCGGACGAACCGTGCGCGGCAGGTGCTCGACCTCGATCTCGCTCGACGGCGCCATGGCCATGGCGGCTTCGACGGCATTCTCCAGCTCGCGCAGGTTCCCGGGCCACGCATGCATCGCCATGCAGCGAAGCGCGGCTGCCGAAAACTTCGGCGGGCAATCCATCGAATGCTTCCGAGCGACGCGCTCACGAAAGAACTCGACGAGCTCCGGTAGATCTTCCATGCGTTCGCGCAGGCCCGGGAGCGTCATGCGCAAGACGTTCAATCGGTAGTAGAGGTCCGACCGGAATCGCTTGTGCGCAACCGATTCCTCGAGGTCGTGGTTGGTCGCAGCGATCACCCGCACGTCGACAGCCTGCTCATGGAGCTCGCCGACGGGGCGCACTGCTCCCATCTGGATCACACGCAGAAGCTTGCTCTGCGCTTCGAGAGGCATCTCCGCCAGCTCATCGAGAAACAAGGTGCCCCTGTGCGCACCCCGGAAGAGACCGGCACGATCCTCGGACGCGCCGGTAAAGGCCCCTCGTTTGTGGCCGAAGAGCTCGGACTCGATCAGGTCGCGCGGCAAGGCACCACAGTTCACCGAAATGAACGGTCCGCTAAAGCGCGCCGACAAGGAGTGGATCGTGCGCGCAACGAGTTCCTTTCCGGTTCCTGTCTCTCCGGTGATCAGGGTCGTCAGATTCGTCTTGGAGGCCGCTTCGAGAACACCGAAAATCTCGTGCATGCATCTGGATTTCGAACGAAGAAGGCCGGACATGAGCGGATGCTCAGGCTGCGTCATCAGAGCTCTCCGGGAGAGACACGAAACGGCGCGCGAAGAGCTCGCGCATCCGAGCTCGTGCTCTAGAAGGTGGGCGTATCAGAGACTGCTGCCCAGAATACGCCTCAGCGACTCGAGGGGTTCACTCGGGTAAATTCCCGGCGCACGTGCTCTAACTGCCTATGCCAAGCCTCTCGCCGTCGGAGTCTCGCCATCGAAGCGCTGACGCCACCTCGGAGAGAAGGAAACCTAGGAGAGGCCTCCATCGATGCGGATGACTTGCCCGGTCATGTAGGCGGCCGCATCACTCGCTGCGAACGCTATGGCTTCTGCAGCATCCAGCGGAGAACCGATCCGACCCAAGGGAATGTGGGCCAGAAGCGAGTCGCCCGCGGCCTCACGAACGTCCGCACTCATTTCGGTCTCGATCATGCCGGGCGCGACTGCGTTGCAGCGGATACCGCGAGAGGCGCCTTCGACGGCTGTAGCGCGTGTCAAGGCTTCGACGGCGCCCTTGGACGCCGCATAGTTCGCCTGCCCGGGACCCGGACGTACGGCAGCCACCGAGGATACGTTCACGATGCTTCCCTTGCGCTGCGCCATCATCACGGGCAGAGCCGCCTTGGTGAGGTTCATGATGCCGAGCAGATTCGTATCGAGCACCGTGGTCCAATCCTCCAGATCGAGCATCGCGAACAAGCCATCCGAGATGACTCCCGCGTTGTTCACCACGACGTCGATGCGCCCGTACAGGTCCAGCGCACGTTCGATCGCCCCCTCCGCGGAGCCGGGGGCGCGCACGTCCAGTTCGACGGCGTGCGCCTCGCCTCCAGCTTCCGTGATGGCCTCCACGACCTGGGCCGCGTGCGCCTTCGAGCTCAGATATCCCACGAGGACCTTGGCTCCACGTGCAGCCATCAGCTCGGCAGTGGCCCTACCAATCCCCCGCGACGCCCCCGAGACGATCGCCACCGCATCGTTCATGAGAATTCCGCTTCGAAGCTCACTCCCCAGCATGAGATCCCTCGCCCCCCCACACGTGTCGGCACACACCAGTGCCCCGTCGATTTGCCTGCATCGTAGTACCTCCAATCAACTCGAAAGGACATCGAGCGCGAAAATCAGGCCAACTGCGGCCGGAATCGCGCTGATCGAAATCGTCCCCGAGAGCCATCCGATCACCGGCCACATCCGGAGCAGGATCACCTCGAGCCCGAAGATGCAGAGCCCAAAAGGAAGGATCCAGAGGCTCTGTGCCTCTACGGCGGTGAGCAGGACGAAGGCTCCGGCGACTCCCGAGATCATCGCCGTGATCGGATCGGCAGCCTTCGCGCCGTCCCACCACGATTGACGCGCATGCCTAGACTCACTCACTCCGCTGTCCTGATCGTCTCCGGTGGTGGCGTGCAGCGAAGCGCCCGAGAAGATACCTGAGGCAACGTCCAAGCTGTTTCGCACGATCGCACCGAAGCGTAGAAAGCAGCCCCAGATCACAGTGGTGAAGAGCGCCGACGGACGCCTCCAGTGACTGATCAGCGCCGGGGCGAAGCCGCCCAGGTAGACGAGTCCGATCAGGTAGAACCCCCGGCGCTCGCGCAGCTGCGGGAGCATGTGCGGGTTCATGCTGAGCAAGATGCTGAGTCCGAGGCTCAGTGCCAGGGTCAGGGATCCGCTGCCGAACGAGCCGACCACACGCACGAGTTCGATCTTCTCTCTCCAGTCGACCCACGGACTTCGCAGCACCGGCAATCCGAGCAGGCGGAACGTACAGAAGGCTCCGCGAGCCCACTTTTCCTCGCGTTTCACGTACTGCTGTGGGCTGCTCGGCACCTTGTCATAGCAGATTGCATCGTGCGCGTACGCACCATAGTAGCCGCGCGCACGTGCACTGAGCTGGAGCGCCAGATCCTCGCCTCCAGTGGATGGGTACTCTCCCATGTCGCGCCAAGCCTGCGTACGAACGAGAATTCCGTGGCCATGGCAGGCGGTCATTCCCACCGTATGCATCGCCGGCATCATGCCGTCATAGAGCGGATACATGGCTGGATGCAGATACGTCGCGAAGCCGCCGTCGTCTGCCGAGCCAGAGCGGAGCCGCCCCTGCACGAAGGCTACATGAGGATCCCGCAGCCCGACGAGGGCGTGTTCGATGAAGTCTGGGCGGGCGATCGAATCGGAGTCGAAGACCGCATAGACCTCATAGTCTCGAGCGATCTGGCTCAGCGCATGATTCAGGTTTCCCGACTTTCCACCACTCTGCTCCGTACGCCGGATCAAGGTGACGTCGTGGCTGCCGACGAACGCGTCGATCTCACGCTGGATCTCCGGGCGGCGCCCGTTGTCGAGGATGAAGACCGTCTTGGGCTCGTAGCAGAGCGAGATCAAGCTCTCGACGGCTCGGGCCTGGAAGTCGTCGGCGGTGCAGTAGAGTACGGCAACGCGGGGAGTCTCGGGGAGTCGCGGGTACGGCTCGGGTGCCCGCCGACGCGGCCGACGCGCGGGATTCCAGGCCCCGATCGAGACCAGGAACGAATAGGCGAACTGGCTGAACGTGTCGAACAGCAGATAGCCGAGCATCAGCGTACAGATCAGTGCCACGGGAAGCGACCAGAGACTGCTTCCACCGACGAACGTAAAGCCGAGGGTCGCCGCTGAAGCAATCGCCGCCGCATACGCGAGCCCCATGACAACGCGCTGCAGAACGCTCAGACCACGGAGCACGTGCGTGCCCTCTTCCTCTGTGGTCACTTCAGACGTCGTGGCCACCGCCAGACCTCGCTCGAACTCGATCACAGCTCTCGCTGGGCGCGACCGCCCACGCGCTGCCCACGATTTCTGCCCGCTCGACATACGCATCGATCTGTTCCAGAGAGATCTCGAGAACCTGCTTGGCGGGCTTTCCGATGCTCGTCCGGTACCAGTCGCAGACCGCATCGAGCGTCTCGTCGAAGCCCCAGACCGAGCGCCACCCCAAGCTTCGTTGAGCCAGGCTCGAGTCCACGCGCAAGACTCTGGATTCGCCGGCCGCATCCGCATCAGCCGGCACCTCGACCTGGGACGCCGTTCCCGGCCAGCGCTTCAGGACCCCTTCCGCGAGCTCCAGCACCGTGTGATGCTCCGACGCCTCGGGCCCGAAGTTCCAGGCCCCGACCGCGCGCTCGGGGCTCCGAGTGAGCAGCGCTCCGAGCTGCAGATATCCACTGAGTGGCTCGAGCACGTGCTGCCAGGGACGGATGGAGCCGGGCGCGCGCAGCAACACCGTCCGATCCGCCATACACGCTCGGACGACATCAGGTACGATCCGGTCCTCTGCCCAGTCGCCACCCCCGATCACATTCCCGGCGCGGGCGCTCGCGATTGGAAGCAGCCTTCTCGGCTCCGTGACTCGTTGGAACATCGGGTCTCGGTAGGCCTCGATCGCGAGTTCGCCACAGGCTTTGCTCGCGCCGTACGCCTCGTGTCCCCCGAGCGGATCGCTCTCGCGATAGGCCCAGGACCAATCGGAGTTTCGGTAGACCTTGTCGGTGGAGATGCAGACCGCAGCCTGAACCGAGCTCGTGTCACGCGCAGCCTCTAGGAAATTGACGACGCCCATGAAGTTGGTCTCGAACGTCTCCCGCGACTCGCGACGCGCACGCCGGACCAACGGCTGCGCAGCCAGGTGGAACGCCAGGTCGGGCTGCACCTCGGCGAAGCATTTCGCGAGATCATGGAAGCTTCGAACGTCCCCCCGGTAATGCGTGGACAAGCGCCACACCTCCGCCGACTCGTAGAGAGACGGCGAGGTGGGCGGAGCCAGACCGTAACCGACGACTCTCGCTCCCAGGCGGTGGAGCCACATCGTCAACCACGCGCCCTTGAAGCCCGTGTCCCCGGTGACCAGCACCGTCTTCCCAGCGTAGCTATCCAGGAACCAAGTCTGCACGTACCCCCTCCTTCGGCCTCGAGTCGATCGACGAGACCGCTACCACACCCGCCAGGGTGCCTCTGCGCTCCACAGCTGCTCGAGCTTCTGCCACTCGTGGAACGTATCCACACACTCCCAGAACCCTTTGTGCTCGAACGCCATCAGCTCTCCGTCGCAGGCCAGACGCTCCAGAGGATCCCGCTCGAGAATGCATGTCTCGTCGTCACTCAGGTACTCGTCGACGAAGCGCTTCTGGAAGACGAAGAATCCACCATTGATGCTCTTGTCCGGATTCTCTGGCTTTTCGCTGAACGCGATGACCTGATTGAAGTCGATCGCCATCTCGCCGAATCGTTCCTCGTGACGAACGGCGGTCGTCGTCCCGATGCGCTCGTGCGAGCGGTGGAAGCGAACCAGCTCGGTGATGTCGACATCTGCCAAGCCGTCCCCGTAGGTTAGGCAGAAGTCGTCGCCGTCGAGATGATGGCGGATCCGGCGAAGCCTGGCGCCGGTCTGAGCGGAACGACCCGTATCCACGAGCGTGATCTTCCAGCCTTGCTCACCGTGCCGGCTCAAGAACTGAGCTCCGTCTGCTCCGAGTTCCACCACGATGTCCCGGTGCCGGTGATCGTATTCGAGGAAATAGTCTCGAATCATGTCTCCCTTGTAGCCCAGACACAGAACGAAATCGGTGATCCCGTGATGCGCATAGAGCTTCATGATGTGCCAGAGCAAAGGGTAGCCACCTACCTCGAGCAGAGGCTTCGGTCGGAGTACGCTCTCCTCCCGAATCCGAGTCCCTTCACCACCGCAAAGAATCACTGCCTGCATGTGTACCTCCAGTTTCTCGGTTCAGGCGACGGCTCTGTAGCCACCGTCGACGACGAGCGTGTGTCCACGAATCATCGAGGCCTCCGCGCTGCACAGGAAGCTGACCGCGGCAGCCACGTCATCGGGACGTACCAGACGTCTGGCCGGCGTTCGCGCCTCTGCCAGGTCGAAGCTGCCGTCGTCCATGAACACCTGGACCCCCTCCCCCTTGACCAGTCCGGGAGCAACGGCGTTCACCGTGATGTCGTCCTCCGACAGCTCGACCGCGAGCTGCCGAACGAGCGCCTCGAGCGCCGCCTTCGAGGCCCCGACGAGCCCATACGAGGGGATCGCGCGTTCGGCTCCGAGCCCGGATAGCGCGATGACCCGGGCCTCGGGCGCGGCCTTCAGCATGGGAAGTGCGGCCTGTACGAGCAGCATGAACGACTTCGCATTCGTATCGAAGGTCCAGTTCCAGTGCTTTGCACTGAACCGGTCCATGTTTCGAAAGACTCCCGACGCCGCGTTGGCGACGACGATGTCCAGTCGCCCCTCCTTCTCGGCGATCATCGAGATCAGTCGAGCGACGTCCTCGCCAGAGCGCAGATCTGCCTGCACGCCGATCACCGGACGACTGGCGTTCGAGTTCGCCTCGATCCGCTCCTGTGCGGCATCGTGATCCTGCAGATAGTTGAAGTAGACGGTCATTCCGGACCGCGCGAAACGGTCCACGACAGCGGCCCCGATAGATCGAGAACCACCCGTGACCAAGGCCACCTGAGACATGTTTCCTCCTATGATGAGACCTAGCAGCCTGCTAACTCCGCTTGCAGTGTCGGTTACAGGCTCGGCTGCGAGAGCACGACACTGGCATTGACGCCCCCGAACCCGAACGAGTTCGACAGCGCATGGCGCAACGGAAGCTCGCGATGCCCCTCCGCTACATAGTCCAGATCGCATGCGGGATCCGCCGTCGAGTGATTCAGTGTCCTCGGAACGCGGCCTTCCATGAGGGCCGCGACCGCCGTCATCGCCTCGATCGCTCCGGATGCACCGATCAGATGTCCGTACATCGGCTTCGTCGAGCTGATCGGAACCTTCTGCGCGTGGCCCCCGAAAACGGCCCGAATCGCCTGCGTTTCGCTGGGATCGTTGAGCGCGGTGCCGGTTCCGTGTGCGTTGATGTAGTCGATCTCGGACGGAGAGAGACCGGCTCGCCCTAGCGCCGATCGCATCGCCCTCGCGGCCCCCAAACCCTCCGGGTGGGGAGCCGTGAGCGCGAATGCGTCGTTCGACGTTCCCACTGCAGACAGCTCACACAATATGTCTGCGCCCCGACGAAGTGCGGCGTCACGACACTCGACGACGAAGATCGCGGCCCCTTCTCCGACCAACATCCCGTCGCGATCACGGTCGAACGGACGTATCTGCCCACTCGTCGAAAGCGCGCCGAGAGCTGCGAAGACGCAGAGACCCAGCGGGTTCACCAACGAATCGAATCCCCCGGTAATACATGCATCTACGACGCCGCCTCGAATGAGGTCGATCGCGCCCGCGAGTGCCATGCCACTCGCCGCACAGGCCTCGATGTGCGTCCTCGTGCGACCGTCACAACCGTGCTCGCGGAGGATTCGCTGCGTCAGCAGGTCGGGCACCAGATAGTCTGGAGGAACCGGATTGCGAACGGCTTCACGAACGGCCCTTTCGAGCCACGCCTCTTCTCCGCTGGCGCTTCGTACCGATCCGTAGGTCCAGCGGAGATCGAGGATCGAGCAAGAGTTGGAAGAGGTTCCGAGGCTGGCACCGATCCGGCTCGGCGCGTAGGCTCCGTTCACTCGAGAGCTACTCAAGGCCTCTGCGAGCGCGGCGGCGAAGAACTTGTAGCGCACGACGTCTACATGCCCCAGCGCAGCTACGGTCTCATCACTCAATTCCGGGAAGGATTCGGTCGCTTCGGAGACCTCTCCTGCCCAGGTCGCTGGGCTATTCGCGCAGTCGAAGCGCGTGATCTCGCCAATGCCCGACTTGTCACTCCACAGATTCTTCCTGAACTCCGGCCATGTCGCTCCGATTGGTGTCACGGCGCCGATGCCGGTCACGACGATCCGTTCTCGTGCTCTCTCTGAAAGGCTCATCAGACGCTCCTAGCTACGAGCCACGACCGTCGCAGCAGTCGCTCCACCGCGCGTGGTGTGGCATACGAGGCCGTACTCGAAGTTCGTTCCACTGTGCGACGCGTGGTACGGGGGACCGTTCCAATCTGGGGGCTCGGGTGGAAGCACCTGCGCTCGCAAGAGCTCGCTCATCAACGCCACGTCGAATGTGGCACTGCCCGCGAAGAGATAGCCGTTCGACGGGCCTGAGCTGAATGCCGCAGGACGTTGCGCGCCCTCTGGGAGCAGGCGTGAGAGTGCAGCGAGCTCGAGTCCAACGGGGTCTCCGGTACAGGCAGCGAGGTGCACGACATCGATCTGCCGGCTACCGATGCCAGCGTCCTCGAGCGCCCCTTCGATGGCCCCCTCGAGACCGGACTGAAGCCGCTGCTCGTCGCGTGGAACCTCTGCATATCCGAGCAGCTTTGCGAGCGAACCATTCGCGTGATCCGGCGACTCGTCAGCCAGCAGGAGGGCCCCGGCCCCGCCTCCCGGAATCAGAGCGCCGTGGTCCCAGCTGGGCACATGCTTCATGGAAAGCCGCCGTTGCAGTGCGAGGGCCCCGAACGTCGTACCGTCGTCCGCACCCACGACCAGGCAGTATGGGGCGCCACCCGCCCGGATCATACAGAGCGCATCACCGATCGCCTTTGCCGCAGACTGGTAGCCCCCTCCGAGCACATGGGTGGTGCCGGTATGGCCAAGGTTGATCGCAATGTGCGCCGCCGCCAGGTCGGGACTGGACTTCAGATGTTCCAGAGGGTTCCCGTCGAGGCCGAGCTGGAAGAGCCGCTTCGTGGAAAGCTCGTCGATTCCCTCACCTGAGAGACGGCTCAACACACGCATGTTTCCCGAGATCCCGTACGTAGCGAGCGGCGCCACGACGACGAGGTGAACGGCACCACAGGCGAGAATCTCTGGCGAAATCTCGGATTCAGTCACCGCTTCGGTGGCAGCCGCCAGCGCAAAGCGCGCTTCGCTGGTCATCAGCTTCGCGCTGCGCCTCTGCCGAACGTAGTCGCGAATGCGAATCTCAGGTGGCCGGCGCAGAGCCAGAGGTTGGCCTTCCCCGGAGCCATCTGCGCCGGAGCCATCTGCGGACGGCGCAGCATCGGAGCCGTCGAGAAGCGACTCCCATGTCGCGCTCATTCCTACCCCTGATGCAGAGACGACCCCGCAGCCCAGTATCGACGCTCCCCGGCCCATCACACGTCGCACTCGGGCCAGAGCGAGCGAAGGTCCTCGATGATCGCCTGCTCGCGCCCCGGATCGGCCGGATCGAAGAAGTGGTGCTCACAGACGCAAGTAGACACGACTTCTCCATCGACGTGCGCCTCACACTGGAACGTCGCTCTCGACTCATCGAGGTCCCCGAGTGTCGCGGAGACCATCACCACAGACCCCGGCCTTACGAAGCGGTGGTAGTGAACGGATTCCACACCCAGCGGCAACGATGTCATCGCCTTTCCCGACTTCTTGAGCCAACTGTAGATCCCGAGCCGTCCCGCAAGGTTTCCCATCATCTCGAGAACGAGAACCCCGGGCACGACAGGAAACGTCTCGAAGTGGTGTTCGAAATAGTCCTCGGAAGCCGTGACCGCCTTGAGGCCCGTGGCGGATCCAGATGCCTCCATCGTCAAGATTCGATCGAGCATGATCCAGCGCATGAACTCAGCCCCCCCTACTTCGCACTTGCGGCGGAAGCTCGACCGCCGAGTCGCAACATCGATCGCAGCCCCCCGGATGCCGCGCTGCCGGAGTCGTCCTTGCTCGAGCTCTCTTGCACCAAGCGCACGAAGGTGCGGGGAGTGAAGAGCGCCGAGATATCGCGGGGCTTGAGATCCCCGTCGAAGCGTTCCTTCGGTACCTCAGGCATGGCCTCGCGCAGCGACTGCTTCGCCTCGTCGGTCAGCAGCCCCTTCTTCATCCACGTCGCGGAAGCATTCTTTGCCGTCTTCTCGGTAGCCTTTCTAGGAATGCGAATTCCGAACGCCTTCTCGACTCGAAACGTGATGTCGAGCAGGTCGATGGACTCGGCACCGAGCTCACCCATGATCGAGCAGTCCGGCTCGACCTCGTCCATGTCCAGCTCGAGCGCGTCGCCGATGCATTTCCGAACACTCAGCAGGATCTCTTCTTCATTCATCTCGGAACTCCATGTGTCGTTGGACGGTAACTGTCACTGGCGTGAGCATTGAGCAAGGCATGTGCCAACCCGAGATCACGCGCTTGGACGGTGCCAGCGCCTCGACGCGCTCCCCGCGGCTCGGCCCGACTACAGGCATCGGAGGTCAGTGTCTTCGAGCGCGACAAGTGCACGCCAGGCGGTCACCACTCGAGCAAGCGTTTGGGCGCGTTCGCGTCCAGAACCTCCACGTTCCGCCCTCGCGACAGGGCATGTGCCTTGCAGCTGGCCCCCGACCAACGAGAGGAACGTTGCAGTTGATTTCTGGTCTACCCAATGCATTCAGACACGGACTGACGGTTCACGCGCTTGCGCTGATGACGTTCTATCCAGGCACACCACCCACCGTGTGGAGCGATGGATCCGTAGCGTTCGACGCCGTGCGTGAGTGGCCCGCACTCTACGTCGGGCTCGCGATACTGATTGCTTGCGCGCTCACATTCGGCACGAGCTCGTCGCTCGCTTCGATCAGCCGCGAGCGGAGCTTCTTCGTACCCTACGCGCTTTCAGTCGCCATTTCCGAGGAGTGGCTCTACCGAGTCGCCATCCCGATTCTGCTCACGCCGTGGCTCTCGTTCTGGCCCATTGCCATCATCAGCAACACGATCTTCGGATTCGTGCATGCCGTGACCTTGCGTTGGCGCGTCCGCTCTTGTCTGTGGGTCGCCGCAGGAGGCGTCCTCCTGAACCTCGTCTATGAGATCAGCACTGATCTGGGCGCGCTCATCCTGATTCATTTCGCCTTCGCCCTCTATGGAAGAGTACTCCTTGAACGATGGGTCGGTCCCCGCTTGGCTCATCGCTTCGGACTGGTGCGAGTGGCCGTGGGCGGCCCGCGATGACGTCCCCGTTCGTACGCGTACGCTCCGCGATCCCATGGGGAGGTCGGACACCACGAGCCAAGACCATTCTGATTGCGCTCGCATGTTCGGCGCTTGCCTGGGGGGCACTCAGAGAGCTTTCGGCAAAGCTGGGGGAGCCCCCCTCGGCCAAGATCCCGGAGCAGCGCGTGGCAGCCGCGCGCGTCGAGCCGATCGAAGATCTGGTGCGGGCCTCGGGAATCGTGAACGCACAAGCCGTCGAGATCCGGCCGGCACGAGCTGGAAAGTTGGAGCAGGCATACGTTCGATCGGGAGAGCCCATCGAGGAAGGGGCCCTGTTGGCTGTCCTCGACACCCGATCCCTGAGAGCGAAAGTTGCCGAAGCCGAGGGGCGTCTCGCGGCAGCCAGCGCCGAGCGAGACCTCGCCGAGCGCAGGCGAGAGCGTACCGCGAGCTTGTTCGAGCGGCGGATCGCGAGCGCGCAGGCGATCGAAGTCGCGAAGGCCGAAGCGTCGATCGCTTCGGCGCGCTGGCGAGAGGCGAAGGCTGCCCTGCTGGCCCTCGAGATCGAGCTCGAGCAGTCACACGTCCGCGCGCCCGTATCCGGCGTCGTCATCGGACCGGTCCAGCCCGTGGGGAGCTTCGTCTCATCGGATGCATCGGTCACCGCGCTGATGAAGATTCTCGATCCGAAGACGCTTCACCTCGTCGCCGAAGTGGACGAGAACGCGATCTCGCGGGTTCGAGTCGGCCAGCTCGTGCGAATCACGACCGACTCGTACGGCCCGGGCGAGACGTTCACCGGAACGGTGGAGCGCCTCGCACTCGAGGGGATCCGAAAGGGGAACATCACCTACTTCGAGGTCTTCATCGATGTATCCGACGAAGCGCGAGCCCGTCTCCGACCCAAGATGTCGGCCGAGGCACAGATCGTCATCGAACAGCTCTCCGACGCGGTCACCGTACCCGACATCGCCGTGCGCTTCACGGGGAACCAGCCACAGGTAGACGTCGTCGATCCGAGCACACGACGCACCGAGAGAAGGGACGTCTCGCTCGGTCCGATCCAAACGGACCGAGTCGTCGTTCGCAAGGGCCTGTCGGCCGGCGAGATCGTGTTGCTGCCATGAGCTCGTCGGCAGAACCCATCCTCGAGCTCAAAAAGGTCGAGAAGCAGGTACGTGGCCCCTTCGGTTGCCTGCGAATCCTCAAGGGAATCGATCTCATCGTTCCACGGGGGCAGTTCTTGGCGGTTACGGGGCCATCTGGGTCTGGGAAGACGACCCTGCTCGAGATCCTTGGGTGCCTCTCTCGCCCGTCGAGCGGTGACTATCTGCTCGGCGGCCGCTCGGTCGCGAAAGCGAGCTCGAACGAGCTGGCCGACCTGCGCGCGTCCTCGATTGGCTTCGTCTTCCAGTCATTCAATCTTCTCGCGCGTCTGACGGCCCGGCAGAACGTCGAGCTGCCCCTGGCCTACCAGGGCGTTCCGACCGCCGAGCGCCAAGCGCGTGCTCTCGATGCGTTGTCCGCGGTAGGGCTCGAGAGCCGAGCGGACCACCCGACCCCAGCCATGTCGGGAGGCGAGCGGCAGCGGGTTGCGATCGCGCGCGCGATCGTGGGTAGGCCGCCGCTACTCCTCGCGGACGAGCCCACGGGCAACCTCGATGCTGCGAATGGCGCTCAGATCCTCCAGCTCCTTTCCTCGCTTCCGGTCGGTAGGCGGACCTTGATCATGGTGACGCACGATCCCCAGGTCGCGGCTCGCGCAGATCGCATCATGGAGCTTCGCGATGGCGAATTCGTAGCGGAGCGATGCGAGTGATTCCGACCCTCGCCGATCTCAAGGCTCGCGGATTCCCGAACCCGACTTGGCTCGTTCTTTCGCTCGTCGGTCTCGCAGTGGGGACATCCGTGATCGTCATTCTCCTCTCTTGGGGAGAGGGCCTTTCGATCGCGCTCGAAGAGGGAACGAACAAGACGGGCAAGAATCTGGTGCTCTGCTTCCTGGGGCGCATTTCGAAGGATCGCGCTGGACCCGCTGGACCGCGCAGGATTTGGTTGACGCGAGAGGACGTGTCCTTCGTTCGTCGTCGGGCTCGTGGAATCGAGCTGGCCGTCGCCGAGTCGCGCGCGTGGAAGCCCGTCGGCGCTGGGCCGAAATCTGTGACGATCGACGTTCGCGGAGTCGAAGCCGCGATCGAATCGATCCGGGACACCCGGGTCGTGGCGGGTCGAGGCATCTCGGAGCTCGATGTCCAGCGGCGCGCAGCGGTCGCAGTCATCGGATCCGTCGCCAGCAATCGCCTGTTCGGGAGCGCATCGCCTCTCGGCGAGAGGATCGAGATCGACGGCAGGCCCTTTCGGGTAGTCGGCATCCTGGAGGACCCGAGCGGAGACCTCATCCGCGATCGAACTTTGCAGAGCGAGCAGGTATGGATTCCGATCTCCACGTTTTTCTCGATCGGACCGCGGTATGGCTCGGACATCGATATCGTCGACGTCCTGCTCTTCCGCGTTCGCAGCGACCGCCCCTATTCCGAAGCCGTGCGCGAAGTGCGAAGGCTCCTCACGTCACGGCTCGAAGTGGGTGAGCACGATCGAGACGCTCTCCAATTCGTGACGGCGCTCGATGTCCTGCGACGATTGCCGATCGCCGCGGTTCCCCGTTTCTTGGCACTCCTCGGAGTCGTGGCCGTGAGTATCTCGGCGATTGGAGTTTCGAGCTTCATGGCCCTCTCGGTCCATGCGCGCCGACATGAAATCGCTCTACGAAAGGCGCTGGGCGCTCGCGAGCTCCGACTTTTGACTCGATTCGCGGCCGAAGGTGGCGGGCTCACCCTGTTCGGGGGGTGCTTGGGCCTGCTTCTCGGGCTCGCGGTCTGCAACGTCATCGAACGCCTGGACACGCCCGAAATCCTTCCGATTCCAGTCGTGCAGAGTGGGGTTCTCATGATCGCGATGGGTGTCGTCGCGCTCTCCGCACTGCTTACGGCGGTGGTGCCCGCGTACCACGCGGTAAGGGTGGACCCGAGCGCTGCGTTCCGGAGCGCTTCGTGACAGTCGCGGAGCAGCTCCGTCTGTGCATCGTGCGCATTCGCACGGACCTGGCGCGCAGCGCACTCCCGGCCGTGGGCATTGGATGGGCTGCCATGGCCATGACCCTTTTGTCTGCGTACTCAGAAACGCTCGCGCACAGCTTCTCCTCGCAGCTACGAAGCATCGGCGACGAAGCCGTGTACCTATTTCCAGGAATGCAGCTGAGCCAGGACGGGAGGGAAGCGGGTTCGCGACCCGTCCTGTTCGAAAACAGCGACATCGCGAAGCCCGAGCGTCTCGGCGCGGTCCGAAAGTCCAGCGCGGAAGTCTATGCGGGACTCCGAGAAGTACGCGGAGCAGCTGCTCGCGAGCCGATCTGGCTCTTCGGAGTCGGCGCCGACACCGCCCCGATGCGAGGCTTTCGAGTTGCGCTCGGTCGCTCTCTGACCTCACTCGACGTGCGAAACGCCGAGCGGGTAATCTTTCTCGGCAGCGAGACGGCGGATCGCCTCTTCGACGGCTCGAATCCGGTCGGCAGATCCGTGCAGATCGACTCGCACCGGTTTCGAGTCGTCGGGGTCGCAGCCGAGAAGGGAGACGGCCTGCTGCAGATCGGACCGCCAGACGACTCGATCGCAATGGTACCGATCACCACAGCGCAGCGACTGCTTCTCGAGTCGCGAACGGTCGAGTACATCACCATCGCTCCCGACGTCCCCGACCGGAGTAGCCTGGCAACCCGAATGACTCGCGAGCTCTACGGCCTGCTGCACGGCGTGCGTCCCGACGACGAGTCCGCGTTCACGGTTTTCGACATCCAGGACGGATTGCGGACGCTCGACACGCTCGCTGGGGCCCTCCGAGTGCTCATCTTCGCTGCGGGTGGACTGATCCTCCTGCTCTCGATGCTCAACACCGCAGGTCTCATGAACGCGTTGGTACGCGAGCGCGAGCTGGAGCTCGCAATCGAGAAAGCCCTCGGAGCGCGAGATTCCGTGATCCGCAGAGAGCTCCTGCTCGAGTTCGTCGTTGTGACCGTGGTTCCAGGAACACTTGGAACCCTGTCCGGTGCGCTCCTCGCCCTGGCCTTCAATTGTTGGGGAGGGGGTTGCGCCGCAGGCCTCGGTACGCCGGTCCTGCGCGCCGAGAGCTTGGCAATCCAACTGTTCTTGCTACTGGGAGTCAGCCTGGTGGCCGGAGCTCTACCCGCCCGCACTGCCGCTTCGGCCCTCCCCGCAGCGGTCTTTCGATCTGCGTAGGAGAAACGGATGACTCGTCAACGTGCCCAGCAGCTCGCCTTCGGCGCCTTCATCTGCGTTGCGATGACCTTACCACTGAGCCCAACCCTCGGGATGCCACTGCAGCGCTCGCTCACACTGGATGTCGCAATGACGATCGTGAGCGTGTCACTGATCTTCAGGATCCATGCGCTACGCAAGCACCTGTGGATGACCTGCTGGATCGCAGTACCCACTGCGGCGAGCCTGCTCCTCGCGGCAGCGCATTGGTGGCGAGGAGAGCCCACGAACTCGGCACTCGTCGGAGCCGTAGGATGGCGCGTCGTCGCAGGACTGATGACGATCTGCCTGATTCCGCTGAACCCGTTCGCCCGGATCCGGCTCTGGAGCGCACACCCTACGCTCGTCCTCGGCCTCTGCGCGGTCTCTGGTGGCATCGTCTTCGGGATCTCCGAGCTCTCCGCAGCCCGCGGTGAAATCGCTGCGCTGCTCACTGTGAGCGACTGGCAGCTCTCGATTCCGCGGATCGCGCTGGCCGTCGCGCTCCTCGCGCTGCTTCCGGTGATGAGTACGCATGGTGCCTTCGCCGTACTGGGTTGCCTAGCCACACACACAGTTCTAGAACAACAGCTGCCGAGCTGGACGCCCGTGAGCATCGGCGCTCTCGGCGCGACCGCTCACTGGTTCGGGTTACGCGATCACACGGCATTCACTGGCGTCGCTCTGGCGGCCGTCGTCAACTGGAGCATCGCGGCGGTCCACAGCTTGATCATCTTTGCTCTGCTGGTGAATTGAAATGATTTCTCCTCGTATCGCTAGGTGGCTGCGCTTGGGCCTCGTCCTGCCATGCGCGGTCGGTGGCATCGGTATACTGATTCGCTCGAGCGTGACTCCCAGACATCCCCCGGGCTCGGTTCATATCTCGAGCGCAGTCGGTCCCGGACACTACCTGTATCGGGCCGAGGGACACGGTACATATCGGCTGTGGCTCCCGGGGGAAGGAACGAGCCACGCTACACTCGGAGACGGTCGTCTCGTGCTGCTGCAACGCGTTCGCTTCGGCGCCACCACGTGGCGCGTCTCGCGTCCGTTCGGGCTGCGGGCGGGCGCCGGTACGGTCCACGTCGACGAGACCGCAGACTCCCGGCTACACACCGACACTGCACCCATCCTCGTCGCTGGGGAGCTGAGCTGGCCGGCATCCAGCTCACCCGAACGATTCAGTGTGTTCCAGCAGGGTGCGGCAGTCCGCGAGAACGCACACACATCTGGCTCTCGCCTCGTCCTCCTGAAGCGAGCCGGCTGGAGTGAGCCGCAGCTCACGGCGCAGCTGGGAGCTGGCCGGCAGCTGCATATCGTCCTCCGCCAGGGAGAGTGGTCGATCCGACACGCCGGATCGACCCAGACGGCGCCTGCACGGCGAGAGCCCTTTCTCGGTCTGGACGTCGAGAGGTGGGTGTTCGGGACGCCCGCCGCACTGCCCTCTCTCGCTCTCGAGATCTCCCCGCAGCACCTTCGAATCTTCGCCGACGAGAAGCTCGTCGCCGAGCTCGACGAGGACGCCGAGATCGTACGCATAGCGGGACTCGAGGTGCAAAGCGTCATCTATCGCACGGAGATCTCGACCACGCTCAACGCCGATTCCGATACGCTTTCCTGGCTTCGCACGACCTTGCTGGCACCGGACGAGACCGTGACGGCATTCCTCCACCGTTTCATCGTAGCACCCGAGCTGGATGTATCGATTCAGCTCGAACCAGGGCAAGCGCTGGTTCTCGGCTACGAGTCCGCGGGGCGCTACACGGCGGTCCGCTGCGTTCACGAGGAGCGCGTCGTTCTCGAAAACTACGAAGACGGAAAACCGGTCGAGTCCGTTCCCGTAGCCACACGCTGTGACGACCTCGAGGTTCGCAAGCGCCCAGGGCTCTTGTCGGTAGCAGAGGGCTCTCTGCGTCCCGTCTCGGACCTCGGCCTGGTGGGATGCTTGGTGGACGACCCTCTCGAGTGCGAGTTCCACGTCTCGTTCAGGATCGCCGGGTCACGCGAGGAACCTGATCCGCCGAGCACACACGAGACCCCGGCCGCGCGTCAGGCACCGACCGAACGCCAGTCACCGATCGAGCTCCAGGATATGGACGGGGCGTAGCCCGTGAGCTCCGAACTCTGCTCGAACCTTCGTGGCCGCAGGGTGCTGGTCACCGGTGCTGCCGGATTCCTGGGGTCTTGGCTGTCGCGAGCCCTCGTGGACTCGGGTGCGAGCGTCACCGGGATCACGCGGACTCCACGTCAGCCACCGATCTGGGATCATCCCTTCTACACGCGAATTTCCGTCGTGCGTGGAGACGTCGCCCAAGTCGCCGGTTCCGTGGTCGGACGCGAACCGTTCGACCTCGTCTTTCATCTGGCGGTCGAGTCGATTGCAGCGAGGACCGCGCGAGACTTCGAGACGTCGGTGCGTCGAGCGCACGAAGGCTGCCAATCCCTGCTCGACTCACTGGCAAAAAGCGCCCCTGCCGCACGCGTGATCCTTGCGTCGAGCCGCGCCCGATACGGCCAGACCTTGCCCGCGCTCGTCACCGAGGACGTCGTGGGCGGAGATCTCTCGACCTATGGCGAGCTGAAACGCGCCGTCGAGGACGACTTCTGCTCCACGGCCAAGCGCCTCGGGCTGTCCTTTCGTCTCGGACGCCTCTCGAACGTGTACGGAGGTGGAGACTTGAACCTGAGTCGCCTGGTGCCAGAGCTGACCCTCGCGGCGCTACGCGGGGAAGCCGCGCGTCCCCGGGCGAATCCGCAGATGACCTGCGATCTTCTCTACGTTACCGACGCAGTCGAAGGGCTTCTCCGGATCGCGCTGTCGGATGACTCACTCGATGGCCTCGCGTTCAACTTGGCGACGGGCGTCGAGACACCGATCGGAGCGATCGCAGCGACCATTTCCGCGTTGGCTCGTCCAGCATCCTCGCGGTGCGACGGATCCCCACAGCTTCGCAAGCCGGACTCTGGCCCTGTCCTTTCGATCGAGCGCGCCCGTACGCTCGTTGGCTTCTGTCCGAGGGTCTCGCTGCGGCGGGGAATCTGGCGAACGGTTCGCTGGTATCGACGAAGAATCGTCCGGCCGGAGCTTGCGCAGGCTTTGCACGCGCATCCCGAGCTGATGAACATTGCGCGCGAACGGCGTATGTCCGCGCGATTCGATGACGGAGAAGGAATAAGATGAAGCGACTCGTCGGTAAGGTTTCGATGATTACGGGGGCAGGAGCAGGGAGCGGCCGCAGCTTTGCGTGGCGATTCGCCGAAGAGGGATCGGACGTGATCCTGGGAGATGTCGATGATGCGGGGCTCTCGGAGACGGCCGCAGGGGTTCGCGAGCGTGGACGCCGGGCGTTCGCTGCACGATGCGACGTCACCGACCCGGCAAGCATCGAGTCCCTCATTGCGAGCGGTGCCGACGCGATCGGCCCGATCGACGTCGCCGTGACCAGCGCGGGGACCTCCGAGCGCAACTCCGGCTGTCTGGAGATGACTCCGCTCGAATGGAATCACACGATCGGGGTAAACCTGACGGGGACGTTCTTCACCTTTCAGTGTGCGGCCAGGTCCATGATCGATTCCGGGCGCGAGGGACGACTGATTGCGATGTCGTCGATCATGTCGCACTGGGGAAGCCCGGAGACCCCCGCCTACTGCGCCAGCAAGGGTGGCATCAAGCAGCTCGTGCGCTCGTTCGCGCTCGCTGTGGGCCGCCATGGCATCACCTGCAATGCCATTGCGCCCGGATTCATCGAGACGGGAATGAGCGACATGCTGCACGACGACTTCCTGCTACGCGAATACATGGTGGATCGCACCCCAGCTGGGCGCGTGGGGCAGCCCCAGGATGTTGCCGCCCTCGGCGCCTTTCTAGCGAGCGATGAGGCAGGGTTCGTGAACGGGACCGTGTTGTTGGCCGACGGCGGCATCACGTCATCGGGCTTCTACAGCACGTCGATCGCGTTGCAGCGCGAGGCAGGCGGACCCGTCGTGGTGGACACCCACCCTGCACTCCGTGGACGCCGGCAGCGGGTGCGGTGACGACCGGACGAGGTCGGGTCAGGCTGTCGCCCCGGGGAGCGCGTCGGAGACCGCGAGAACGCCACGTTCGATCCAGAGCTTCAATCTGGGCCCGATGCGCAAGGTGGGGTCCAGGGCTGTGGTGTCGGCCAGAGCTCTGGACCTTCGCTCGACCGAGCTTCCTAGGCACGCGTCGTCGAAGCTCTCGAACAGCTGAAACTCCCACGGAGACAGCTCGAAGCCTACGACGCGGTACGACTGTCGCACCAGCACGAGGCACGTCTTGGCGCGCGCAGGAAACGGGCGTGCGGCCCCGCCGGCTCGCGCTCGCATCATGGTGTCGAGTAACGGGTATCCCAGTTGCAGCAAGCGTACCCCGGGAGCGAGCCTCAGCATGCACTCGTCCAGGCAGACCAGCGACGGCTCGAGGTAGGTCAGTGACGGGAAATCGTCGCCTGCTCCCCTGTCGTCCTCTACCCCAGGGCCCCGCTGCACTTCCACGAATGCGCGCTCGAGGCGAGCCAGGTCCACCAGAACTTCGAAGCTGGGATCGCGCTCCATGGGAGGTGCGTCCCGGTCAGGTCGGCTCGCCTCGAGGTAGCCGGCGAAGCTCGCTCCAAGTGAGGTCAAGGAGTACGACTTAGGTGGGCGGGCTTCGAGATACTCGCGTGCGAAGGAGTCGAAGAGCTCGGTCCCCAGCGCGGAGCAGAGCGCTGGGAACTCTGCCCGCATGCATTCCAGCAATCGCAACCAGTAGCCGCGGGCGTAGATGGCCAAACGCTGCTCGGCTGAGACGCTGCCGCCGCGAACACGTCGCTGCGCGTCGGCAGGGGGCGCGGCGGAGCGGATTGCAGACTGGAGCCACGACTGCAGCTCCGCGAGCTCGTGCGCACTCATCCGCACGCCTCGAGCTGCATCGACGCCGCGTCGCCACGAGCGCCGCATGCTGACGACCTCGCAGACCCTGCCGAGCCCGTAGAGATACCGAGTGCGATCTCTCGCGCGCGCAAAGCCTGCGCGTGCAGCTCGTCGAAGGGCGGGATCCGGGCATCCCACTCGATCAACGTCGATCTGCATCCGACCTGCTCCAACAGTCTCCGATACAAGGTCCAGACTGCGGGAGCGACGGGTCCGTCGTGCGTATCGATCACATGGGATCCGCGGTCGCAATGTCCCGCAAGATGGATCTGGACGATGCGCTCTCCAGGGATCGCGCGCAGATACGCCTCCGCATCGAATCCGTGGTTGCGCGAGGAAACGTAGACGTTGTTGACATCGAGAAGCAGTCCACAGCCCGTGTGTGCCGTCAGGGCGCCCAGAAATTCGGGCTCGGAGATCGTGGAGCTCGCGAACTCGAGGTAGGTACTCGGGTTCTCGAGAATCAAGGGACGCGCCAGCTGCTCCTGCACCGCTTGTACGCGCGCGATCGTGTGGATGAGGCTCTCTTCGGTGAGCGGCATCGGAAGCAGGTCGTGCGTATTCGTTCCACCGACTCCGGTGAAGCAGAGGTGGTCCGACACCCACTGCGCTCTGGTCTCATCGGCGAGTCGTCGCAGCCGGGCCAGGTAGCTCCGATCGAGCGGATCGGTGCTTCCGATCGACAGCGAAACCCCGTGCAGGACGATCGGGTATCGAGACGCGACGCGATCGAGCACCTGTCGCGCCCACCCGCCATCGTCCAGCACGTTCTCCGTGATGACCTCGAACCAATCGACCGCAGGCTTGTGCCTCAGCACCGCCTCGAAGTGCTGACTGCGAAGTCCGACGCCGAAGCCGAGATCCGGGAGGCCCAGGCAAGAAGCCACTAGGTGCGTTGCAGGACGGTTCGCAGCGCGCTGGGCTCCACCGTGGCTTCTTCGAGCTTCGCCTGCTCCTCCGGCGTGAGCTTGCCTTCGGATACGAGCTCCGGAACCACGTCCGCGAGGAAGAGTTTGCGTGCGCGCTCCCACACGTCACCGCGAATCGAACTCCCCTCGGCATCCTTCACGTCGACACCGTTGTATGGATTGTGGAACACCTGCGTGGCCGGAATGGGAGCACCGCAGCCCCCGTTCCCCTTTGCACTGTTCCGACCGGGAATCAAGTTCGGGGGAGACGTCGATTCGAGCTTTCCCTGCTTCTCGACCTCGGGATACCCGCAGCCGCCCTGGTGCTTGCACGAGTTCGATGCCACGCAGGAGTGTGCGACGGCCGTCGCACATTCACACTGACCCGCGCAGGTGTCATGGTTGTAACTCTTGCACGCGTTCAGCCCCTGGCATGCATGGAGTCCATCCCCCGTCGGCGGAGTCACCGGCTTCCAGCGCGGAACCGCAGTGGTGTCGAGCAGCCCTGCAGCCACCCACACGAGGGTGACCTTGCTCCCCAGCCCGGTCATGGCTCCGAACGGAAAGGTGGTGCCGCTCCCGAAGGCGCGCGAAATCGACTCGAGCAGATTCGTATAGCTCGAGTCGAGCAGATCCTGCGCCTGGGTAAGCATACTCGGCTTGCTTTGCGTACCCGCATATCCGTACGCGGCGAAGCGTGTGGCCGCCTCGGCCCGCTGCGCGGGCGTGGCGTTCTCCGGAATCAGCTCGCTCTGGGTCAACGGTTGACTCAGCCAGGTCTGCGCAGTCGCCAAGAGCTCGGCTGCCTCCTGGAAGCGGCGGTAGTGGCTCTTCTGATCCCAATGCGCGCGGACGGCGGCGTCCCCTTGGCTGCCGGAGTCTCGTTCGATCGTCTGCTCGTCGGGAGTGAACTGGGCCGGGACCGTTCGCGATGCGTGCGCCCCCTCTCCCTCGCAGACGATCGCGTCGATCAGGGTGTTGGCCTGCGCACGCGCCGTCGCCGGATCCTGTCCGGGCTCGATGGTCACCGCCATGCCCGGCTTCGCGAGGTACGGGAGCGAGCCGGGAAGCGGCCCCACTGCCTTCCACTTGGCCGCGTACTCGGTCCCGAACTGGTTCACCTGAGGCTTGGCGTTCGCGTACATGTGATCGAAGAGTCGGGTCCCATCCGCGTACTCGAGATTCACGTACCAGCGAATGGCGGAATACAAGTGTCCTATGGTCCCGAAGTCGTCCGGAAGACTGTCGAAGGGAGGCGTCGGGCCAGACTTCGTCGCGTCCCAGTCCGGAGTCTCGATCAGCTGGAAGACCTGCAGCCGATCTCCGTCGAATGCTCCGGGGGTTGCCGACACCTCAGGCGGAACCGGCCCGACACAGGGGATCTCCTTCGCCGTGTACACGGGCGCCTTCAGCGAGAACGTCCCCGAGCCGCCGAGCGCGAGCAGTAGATTCGATGCGAGCTGCAGGTGGAACATCTCCTGGATGTAGACGGAGTAGACCAGGTTCCAGGCACGCTGCGTATCCGCTGCCGGCCCCTTTGCATCTGCGGCTACGGGCACGGGCCGCAGACCTGGCCACTTGGTTCCGTCCGACTCGGTCGAAATGCCGCGCAGCGAGTAGAGCGCGGTTCCGTACAGAGGGATCGTGTAGAGCTCGACATCGATCGCGGCCTGAACGAGGCTTGCGAGCATCTGAGAGTCGGCGGATCGATTGGAGACGGGGCGCGGTGCAGAGCTCATGCGGTTCCTTCTGCGGGGGAGCAGGCTCTGCTTCGAAGCTTAGGCCCGACCAGTGGATCTCCGCCAGCCGAGGCCGCGCGCGGCGCTACTGCGTGCACCAGATGGCGCGATCCGAACACGCCTGCTCCGGGGAGCTGAAGCCCAATCCACTCTCGGTCACCCGAAAGCATTCCGGAAGCTGCTACCTTCCAGACGCTACAATCGAGCTTCAGTGCAAGCCAATCGGCGTCGCACCCGCCGCTTGGGACAAGGTGTTGTACATGAGCCATGCGTGACCCCGTTCAGATCCGACCGGCGACTACGTCCGATGCCGAGAAGCTTCTCGCCTATGTGACAGAACTGCGGGCTGAGAGGTTGCCGACGATCTTTCGGTATCCGAACTCGCCCACCCTCGATGAGGAGCTCGCGTTCCTACGCCGCTTCCAGGTCGAGAGCGCAGAATATTTCGTGGCAGAGGCACACGGAGCAATCGTCGCAAACCTATCGATCTCTGCACATCGGCACCCGCAGACTCGCCACAACGCGAGCCTGGGAATGACGGTCCTGGCGCCTTACCGCGGTCGAGGGATCGGATCGAGTCTCCTCGAGACGGCCGTATCGTGGTGCGAGGATCGACGCATCCGACGGCTCGAGCTCGAAGTTCTCTCGAACAATCCAGCTGCGATGCGGCTCTACGAGCGGCACCAGTTCGTACACGAGGGAAGGCGGGTGGGTGCAATCGAGGTCGATGGGAACTATGTAGACGCCATCCTGATGGCTCGGCAGATCATCCCGAGCGGGCCCGGTGATGGGTGATGGCACCCGCTAGGTTGCCAGGGCACGAGCGAGGCCTGTGAGGACAGCCATACGGCGGGGGACGTTCAAGCGGCGTGGGGGATTCGTCGAGAGTGCGCCGCGAAGAATCCTTTCGGCGGCCTCCTCGGGCTTCAGGAGCCACGGCTTGAAGCTCGACTTCGCCATCTTGGTGTCGACGAAACCCAGTCGAACGTTCATCACGCTGACATCCGTCCCCTTTAGAGCCCTGCCGAGTGACTCCAGGTAGTGCGACACTCCCGCCTTCGATGCCCCGTAGGCGGGCGCAACGGCGGTTCGCATGGCGTCTGCCATGCTCGAGAGACCTACGAGTGCACCAGCCCGTTGCGCGAGGAACTGGGGCAACACCTGTTCGGTCGTGCGCACCAGACCCATCAGGTTCGTCTCGAACGTCGCCACGTCCTGAGAGAGAGCATCGGGACTGAACTGCTCACCGATCCCCGCACAATAGACGACGAGGCGAACGGCCCGGCCATGCAGAGCCTCGGCCACGGCTACGGGAAACGCGTCGTCCCGTACGTCGATCACCCTATGCTGATATCCTTCCGACTCCAGCTTCGAAGCGCTGCGCGAGATGCCGAGCACGGACCAGCCTCGCTCGAGCAAGGCGCGCGACAGAGCGAGACCGATCCCGTCCGAGTTTCCGATCAAGATCGCTCGCTTGGAAGAGATCGCTTGCTCGCTCATCGCTCTAAAACTGGAGCTCCTCATACAGATCAGCGCTCACCACGGATCGATCTTGTGTCTCTTCGGGTCCGTTTCGGCGAAGGTGATCTCGTGACCGTCGCGATCAACCACCGAGAACATCGTCATCCAGTCTGTTTCCTCGATCTCCCCCGCCTCGCCGCCTCGAGCGATCACACGTTCGCGATGTGCTCTGGCATCGGAGACTCGAAAGTAGAGCCGCTGCTTTCCTACCCTCGATCGCTCTGCTGGCTTCCTTGGTTCATGCAGGCCAAACCTCAGCGGGCCGGCCCGCATTTCGGCGTAGTAGGGATCACCCGCCTCCCCGGCCCATGCCATGAACTCGAAGCCGAGTACCTCTGCGTAGAATGCCTGGCTCTTCTCTACATCCGCGACGTAGAGCACCGGCTTCACCTGGCCGAGAAACACGTCGGAACCTTCCTTGTTCTCCTGCACGGGCTCGGCTCGAGCGGGCTGCATACCGAACAGGCACATGACGACCAACCACGCAGACACTCGACTTCGGAACATCCAGAGAGAACCTCCCTTGCGACCGGACGACCATGCTGCCACGGCAGCGATCCGCTCAACAAGCATCTTTCCAAGACGCTCGGCCACCCGTAGCCAGTCTTCGCCTGCTACGATGACGGACATTGAGACAGGAGTCTGCGGAGTCGAAAGAGGATGCGCAATCCCAAATGGTCGCTCCCAGCCGCCAGAGAACCCGCAACAGAAGCGTATCTCGAGTCGATCACGATCGGTG
Organism: Pseudomonadota bacterium; assembly: GCA_003247575.1. Classification (GTDB taxonomy): domain Bacteria; phylum Myxococcota_A; class UBA9160; order SZUA-336; family SZUA-336; genus SZUA-336. The sequence continues at coordinate 91,487 of QJZC01000020.1, read as the reverse complement.
AGCACAAGCCCCTAAATGACCGAATCCAGCTCGCTCCGTACGATGCCAACTGGCCGTCGATGTTCTCTCGGGCTGCCCAAAAGGTGCGGAGTGTTCTATCGGATGGAGCACTCCAGATCGAGCACGTCGGCTCCACCGCGGTCCCTGGTCTCAGCGCCAAGCCGATCATCGACATGGTCCTCGCAGTCGAGGACCCGAGAGACGAGGCTTCCTATGTAGCACCCCTCGAAAGCCAGGACTTCGTTCTCCGCAAGCGCGAGCCCGATTGGTTCGAGCACCGCCTGCTGATCCTCAGAGAGTCCGATCTGGCGTGCAACCTTCACGTTTTCGCGCTCCATTGCGAGGAATCGGAGCGCATGATCGCGTTCCGTGACTGGTTGCGCGTCCAGGATGCAGATCGCGAGCTGTACGAGAGCACCAAGAAGGTACTGGCAACGCAAACCTGGAGGCACGTTCAGAACTACGCCGACGCAAAGTCCGAGATCATCCGCAAAATCTTGGAGCGCGCTCGCACAGGAATCCCAAGGAACAGCCCCTGAATCTGCCCGCAATCAGCCCCGTCCACTCCCTGTAGCAGCAGATCCGGTGGCAGCAGAGCCAGAGCGTCGACCTACGTCGTTACAACCAGATTCTGTGGGCATGCATCGGTACGATCTCGATCCTGGGCGCACTCGGGGTTCTCCTGGCACTCTTCCTTTCAAGGGATCTTCACGGACCGATTCGCGCCCCTCAAAGTCGACCTGCAGGAGTCGGGCGAAACTCCCATCCCATCAGACCGCACGTTGGTTCTCTGCCTCCCAACCATCGTCACACAGAGCAACACCTACCTGATCGGCATGACCTCTGTCGATTCACGCAAGCCCGCCTCGAAGAGTGGCCCGGGCTCAGGAAGCAGCTACAATCGGCGATAAGCTCCAGAGTGCAGCTTGACGGGGCGCAATGGTGCGTCGGGCCACCTGCAGAACGTCTTGGTCAAGGATCTCGCCACCGGAGAGGAGCGCCTGCTCCTCTCCCAGCGCGCACTGATCGAACGCCTTCGCGCGCCTGACGCGCACTGTGAGACCGAGGAAGGCATCGCCCACTGCGGTCACCTCTACTGGGAGCTGAGACCGGTCGACACCAACGGCGACGGCAGCATCGACCCTTCCGACGCGTCGGTCGCCTATCTCTCCGACCTGCGCGCGTCGCAACTGACCCTGATCAGTCCACCTCTCCATACTGAACTGTCGGCGTGCACCCACGTCCGCCCGCGTCCTCCTCGGTCCCCGAAATCCCACCCGCTATGTCATGCCTTACCCGCATCGGGGATGGCGTAGAGGCTCAGCATCCCTCTTCCATTCCTGGACCTTCACTCTCCGTGTCGCCCGATCGCGCCACGAGACCAGCTCGAGCCAGCAAGCGACGCTCGCGTCGCTTGGGCGCAACGAGCGCCGTCTGCGTCGCGCGGAACCCGACCGGCGGGTCGCGGCGGGACTGATTTCTTGCGCGGGCAGCTAAGGGACGTCCGCGATCTGCCGATCTAAGAGGGCGATCGCAAGCGTGCGTCTATCGCATCCAAGTGCCCGATCGCGCGAGGTTCGTGACGAGGGGCTCGCTCACGCTTGCGGTTGCCGCGGAGATCCCTGATGCAGAGCAGCGCGTGCCGGTTCGTGGCGGAAGTTTCCAGTAACCATAATCAGGATCTCGATCGTTCGTTCCAGTTCATCGATGCGGCGTCACGCGCCGGCTGCGACGCCGTGAAGTTCCAAATGTTCCGAGTAGACGACCTGTTCGCGCCGGAGATCGTTGCGCGCGACCGGGAGATCGCAGCCCGCAGGCAGTGGGAACTGCCGCTCGAGTTCGTTCCCGCGTTGGCCAAGCGCTGCCGAGAGGCAGGCATCGCGTTCTCGTGTACGCCGTTCGATCTCGATGCAGTCGATCAGCTCGAAGAGCACGTCGCGTTCTACAAGATCGCGTCGTACGAGCTGTTGTGGGACGCCCTGCTGGAGCGCTGCGCAGCCACGCGCATCCCGATCGTGCTCTCGACTGGAATGGCCACGTTGAACGAGGTGCAGCGCGCCGTAGAGGTACTCTCCACCAGCGGTTGTCGCGATCTCACCTTGCTGCACTGCGTTTCGCGCTATCCGACACGGATCGACGAGTGCAACCTCGCCGCGATCGAGACGCTACGCAACGCCTGCGGGTGTCTCGTTGGCTGGTCGGATCACAGCGTGAATCCCTTGGTGATCCAGCGCGCGGTTCAGCACTGGGATGCCTGCATGGTCGAGTTCCATCTCGACCTGGATGGATCGGGTCGCGAGTACGCCTCGCGCCACTGCTGGTTGCCAGAGCAGATCGCGCCCGTGATCCGAGAGCTGCGCGAGTCGCTGCGCGCGGATGGGAGCCCGATCAAGGCGCCTCATCCTGCCGAAGCCGAAGAGCGCGACTGGCGTACGGATCCGAGCGATGGCCTGCGCCCGCTGCTGCACGTACGCAGAAACGTGGAGGAGAACTCGTGAATACCGTGGCGATCATCCAGGCGCGCCTCGACTCGAGCCGACTGCCGGGTAAGGTGCTGCGGCCGATCCTGAGCCGCCCGCTGCTGTGGCACGTGGTGCAGCGCGTACGCGCGGCCGCGGGCGTCGACGACGTCCTGGTTGCGACGTCGCAGGAGGCGAGCGAGGAGCCGATTCGAGCCTTCTGCAGCCAGGAGAAGATCCCGTGCTTCGCGGGAGACAAACACGATGTGCTCGCGCGTTACTATCACGCGGCCCGTTCGTGCGGCGCCGAGGCGGTGGTGCGGGTCACGGGCGACTCCGCGATGGTGGATCCGTTGATCGTGAATCGAATCATTCAGTGCTTTGCGGCGGGTGATTACGATCATTTCTCAGTCGCCGCGGGCGCTGGAACCGAAGATCTTCACCAAGGCCGGTTTCCCGACGGACTCGACGTGGAGTGCATACGCTTCGATGCCCTCGAGCGCGCCTTTCACGAGGCGACGGCGCTGTTCCAACGCGAGCACGTGACCCCCTATCTCTGGCAGAATCCGCGCGTCTTTCGCTTGGGTCAGCTGCTCGCCGACGACGACTACTCGCAGCTTCGGCTTACGGTCGACTATCCCGCGGATTTCGAGCTGATCGAGCACATCTATGCGGAGCTCTACGCGCCTTCGCGTAGCTTCGGTCTCGCCGATATCGTTTCGCTGTTCGAGCGCCGGCCCGAGCTCGCCGCGCACAACCGCGAGCTAATCGGTGCAAAGGAATATCTCGCAGTCGATCCGCGTGCGACCGAGAAGGAACTCACGTCCACATGAATGCGCAGCGCCTCCCCCTGCTGAGCCAGTGCCTCCTTCGCACACCGCGTCGCGCGGGTCTCCACGCGCTGCAGTATCCGTGCGGAGAGCTGCACGCCGGAGCCAGAATCCGCAGCCAGCGCCTGATCTTGTCGAAGGGCGAGGACTTCGAGACTCGCATCGAGGGAGCCGAGAGCGCCTGGGTCCTGCAGCAAGGAGACGTGCGCGTAGAGCTGGCCGACTGCGTCTACGAGTTGGCGCGCATGAACGTGTTCGAGGAGCGCGCGTCGCTCGTGTATCTACCTCCCGGTGCAAACGTGGGCGTTCACGCACGCAGCGCGGTCGAGATCGTGGTTGTGTCGACCGCCTGCGAGCGTCGGACCGAGCCCCTGGTGGTACGTCCTCCGGATGTGCGCGTCACCCCCCGGGGCGGGCGCGGCTACACGCGCGAAGTTCACGACCTGCTGGTGAACGACACCTGCGCGCAGCACCTGATGGTGGGTGAGACATTCAGCCCCCCGGGCGCGTGGAGCAGCTTCCCGCCGCACAAGCACGATGGCGAGGATGGGGAGCCGGCACTCGAAGAGGTCTATCACTATCGGATCGATCCAGCCTGCGGCTTCGCGCTCCAGAGGCTCTACACCGCGCACGGTCAGGACGTGACCTTCAGCGTCGAGGACGGCGACTGCGTTTGGATTCCGTATGGCTACCATCCGGTGGCCGCGGCGCCCGGCTATCGACTCTACTACTTGTGGGCCCTGGCTGGCGACGAGCGCAAGCTTTCGCTCCATGAGGATCCGCGGCATGCCTGGATCCACGGCGCTTGACTCAGGGGCAGCCCCGATCCGCCAGGCATTCCTCGACCACACCGAGAGCTTCGTCCATGGCCTCCCGCTCGATCACGAGCGGTGGACAGAGCTTGAGCGTCGCCCCGCCCGGGCCCACCGGCGCAAATAGCATCACGCCCCTCTCTATGCAGCGTTGCACGACTCGCTGCGCCATGCTCGCGTACGGCTCGCGCGTATCTGCACGCACGATCTCGATCGCGGCCATGAGCCCGCGCCCGGCAGTTCTCCCGACGCAGCGGAAGCGCTGCGGCCAGGACCCTACACGCCGGTGCAGGACGTCGCCCAGCTCCCGAGCACGCTCCACTAGACCGAGCCGCTCGAAGCGTTCGAGCGTCGCCGCCATCGCGGCACAGCCCAGTGCGTGCGCCGACCAAGTGCTCGTCATCGTCCCTGGCGCGCATGCATCCATAAGGGGCGCCCGGCCCACCGTCGCAGCAAGTGGCAGGCCGCCAGCAATCGCTTTGCCCAGCACGAAGAGATCCGGCATGACGCCGTAGTGCTCGAACGCGAAGCGGCATCCCGTCCGCCCGAAGCCGGCCTGCACCTCGTCGAAAGTGAGCAGGACCCCGTGAGCATCACACCATTCGCGGAGCCGACGTACGTACGCCTCCGGCGCGAACTGGCCGCTCCCGCCCTGATATGATTCGATCAAGACGCCGCATACACGCTCTGGCGTCGTACACATTCTATCCAGTTCGATTTCGAAGGCCTCGAAATCGAGGCTCGCGCCGCGACCGGGATCGGGATCGGGGAACGGCACCTGCACGAAGCCGGCCTCGCACGGACCAATCCAATCCTTTAGCGCCGGAATTCCACCGGCCAGCTGCGCGCCCAGCGTGCGACCGTGGAACGCGTTCTCGAAGCTCACGACCACTCGCTTATCGGGTCCGCCGCGCCGCCGGCCCTCGATGCGCATCAGTTTGATCGCGTTCTCGACGGATTCCGCTCCAGTCGTGAGCAGAAACGCTTTGTAGCCCTCGGGCAGCCAGCGAGCCAGTGCTTCGGCTCCGCGCAGCCGTGCGCGAGACGGAAATCCATAACTGTAGATCAGGCCCTGCTCGAGCTGATCGCGCACCGCCGCCACGACCTCCGGCGCTGTATGCCCGACGTTAGCGACCAATACACCGCTCGAGAAGTCGATCCAGCGGTTCCCATATGGATCGCAGATGGTGGCTTCATCCGCGCGCTCCCACACCACCGGAGGCTGGCCGCGCATGCTGCGCGGCTCGAGCGCGCACAGTCGCTCCAGCGAAGGCAGGGATGCCGGGACCGGCAGGGCGGTACGAATCGTGCGATAACGCGTAGAGATCGGAGCAACCGAGCGAGGGATCAGCTCGGCAATCTGTTCGATCTCGCTCGCCACGCTCGGGGTCGCCGGGTTCGCGCACTCCCACTGGGCCTTGGAGTAGACTTCGACGCGCACAGTTCGCGTTACGTGCTCGGCGAGCGCTACCGCCGCAGCGCGCGTTTGTCCACTGACGAGCACGGAGATCGCACGCTCACGGTGACTGGTGGGCGGCGTCAGCTCGCGGCCGACGCCGATCTCGCGATCCAGCCAGTGCGGCTCCCAACTGATGAACTGAACCCCGTCAAGACTCGCGCACTCGTTCCAGCCGCGAATCGAGCGGATCGTTCCTGGTAGCCCCTGAGGCCACACGTAGCGCAGCGCGACGCCCTGCGCCCGCTTGGGCTCGAGAAGGTCCAAATCGACCGGATCCCCAACACATTGCTGGAGCGCTGCACTGACGATGTCCGTGCCATTGTGCAGCGGAGCCGTGTGGGTGCAGAAGTAGTCGCCGGATAGCCGCGTCGCCATCTCTAGGATCACCGGCCGTCCGTCATAGGTCACTAAGATGTCGCCTTTGGCGGCTCCGAAGGCGATGCCGAGCGCACGGATTGCGGCCTCGACCTCGAGCAGCGTCGCACGCAGGGTGAGCTCAGGCAGCGCGCTTGGAAGCGTATCTCCATTCTCTAGCACGTGCGGAGGGTAGAGGTGCTTGGTGTCGTAGTTGCGATCGCTGAAGCCAGTCGTGTGAGCTCGCCCGGATACGACGAGTGACTCCGAGCTGTGCTCGGTTCCGGCGAGATACTCTTCGATCAGAACACCATCTCCAGCATGACTCGCAGTATGACTCCAGAAGGATTCCAGCTCCGCTTCGTCGCTGCAGCGGACCACCCCGAGCGCTCCGGCCGCGCACGTTGGCTTGAGAATCACCGGATAGCCGATTTCGTTCGCGCTGTGGCGCGCGTCGTCAAGCTTGTGCGCGATCGCGAAGCGCGGACACGAGACGCGCGCCGCCTGGAGCGCTTGTAGACGCAGATGCTTGTCGGTGGCGCGGCGAGCGACCGCGACGCCGACGGTCGGCAGGCTCAGGGCCTCGCACACCTGAGCCGCGCTGACCGATGCTTCGACCCCGACGGTGAGCACACCATCTGCGCGCACCGCGCGCGCCTCGAGCTCGCGCAGCGCCCTCAGAATCGCTTCTGGATCATGCGTCGACACGCCCGGCAAGGGGTAATCGCTCATCTCGAAGCCGGGCGCCCGTAGATTGCGATCGGGTGAGATCACGCGATAGCCGAGCCGATGCGCTCGCGCGATCACCGGAATCTGGGCGCGACCGGCCCCGAGGATGACGACCGTCTTGGACTGAGACATCTCGCGACTCACTTCGTGGCTGTGATGCTCCAGTACGCCACCGTGAAGGTACCGTTCTGACGCGTCCATTCCATGTGTTCGATCTCGACGTTTTTGAACGCGCAAAACAACGTGTCGAGCTCGCTCCGGGTGTAATAGATCTCGCGCAGTGCGCGTTCCGAGAGCTGACCGGACTTGTAGTCGAAGTCCGCATCGGCGCCGCGCCCCTCGCGAATCAGCTCGTGGTTGGTCGAGCGCGGCGAGCGCGTTCCCACGAGCAGGCTTCCACCTGGACTCAGCACACGCGCTGCCTCGGCCAAGGCCCCCTGGGCCTGCTCGCGATCGAGCACATGCAGAAACCGCCACGCGAGCAAGGCATCGAATGAGGCGTCGGCGAAAGGCAGGTCCGTCGCGGAAGCTTGCTGCAGCGTCACCCCCGACAGTCCTTCTTGGCCCAGGCGGCGCTTCGTGAAATCCAGGGCAGAGTTCGCAATGTCCGTACCCACCACTTCCAGCCCGGCACGCGCGAACAGGACCACGTGCCGTCCGGCGCCACAGCCGACCTCGAGGATGCGGCGTTGCTTGCGTCGCAGCACCAGACCGTAGAGAAATCGGATCACGAATTCGTCGGGCCACAGCAACGCGTTGCCGTTGTGCTCGAGATCGATGTGATATTGCTCCCAGGAGTCCGTGTCTCTGGCCATGCTCATGCCTCCTTGCGTCCCGTGACCACGAAGTTCCAGACCATGTCGCGCCCGTCATGCAGAGAGTGAGCTAGCGACTCGATAGCGAGGGCGCTCGCGCGCGGCCGCAGCAGCGCATCGATCTCGTCTCGCTCGAAGCAGCACATCACCAAGCCCTGCTCGCTGTCGCAGGCGTTCGCCGAGACGCGTTCGAAGCGCGCGAAGCGAAAGTCCTGCGTCGACTTGAGAAGCAGGAGAAACGGTGCACCGATCGCGAGGACGCGCAGCCCCTCCTCCAGGCAGCGCAGAACGTGGGATTCATCGCCGTAGTACATCGCTTCCCATGAGATCAGCCCCGCGAGCGATCCGTCGCGTTGCGGCAGCGCCGCCGAGTCGGCGACCGCGAAACGCGCGCACAGCCGCTCGCCTGCCGCCCATTCCCGTGCGCGCGCGATTGCGACTTGCGAGACGTCGACGCCGAGCGCTCGAATGCCGCGGCGCGCCATGTACATGCAGTGGCGTCCGGCGCCGCAGCCGTCATCGAGAACGATGCCGCGCTGCAGCAGCGCATGGTTCCGCTCGACGAAGCTCACGACAGTTTCGTGTGGCCATCGCTTGATGGTGTCGCCGTAGAGGGAGTCGTAGAAGTTCGCGAGAGAAGTCATATTTCGCGCCTCCGGAGGATGTCCGCAAAGCGATCGAGCTGGGCATCGAGCCGAGCGGCGGCGCTCGCAGCGTGTGCCCGGAGCGTGGCGCGCGCTTGCTCGGTCGTCGACAGCAAGCGCTCGAGGCTCGCGAGCGCGCGGTCGGTGTCTTGCAGGTCGGCGAGCGAGAGACACGCGTCCTCCAGCCCGAGCTCGCGCAGGAATCCGCGGACTTTCGGTAGATAGGCGATCGCCAGCGCCGGAGTTCCGCACACCGCGGCGAACACCGCGCCGTGCAATCTGGTCACGAGGGCTGCCTGAGCGTGGTGATAGATGCCGAGCGTAACCTCGGGCCGCAGCTCTTCCTCGATCAGCGAGCAGCGCTCGGGGCGATCGATCGCGGCCGCCACGCTGCGCGCGATTCCCCGATCGTCCTCGGCGACTCGGCCGATCGAGCAGGTGCACTGCGGTACGAAAATCAGCCGTACGCCGATCTCATCGATTGCGCGGCTGCAGATACGCGTCATGGCGGCGAGATAGTCGCGGGCCGCGGCGTCCTCCAGCCAGTCGAGGTCTCTCACCGACACGGCGATCGTCGGTCGGGCGCTCGGCTTCCATCCGGCAGCTTCGAGCGCAGCGGCTGCGCCGGCCAGGTCTGGACGCAGGCGCAGCGCAGGATCTGGCAGCAAATGCACAGCGTCGTGTGTCGAACGAAGCTCGCGCGCGAGATCGAACGACTCTCGATCGCGCACGCCGACCTCGATCGCAGCGCGCACGATCGCGCCGGCCCGATCCGCGCCGAAGCGGGTCGCGAAGGGACCGATCGTGTTCGCGAACAGCGCGTATGGCACGCGATAGGTGTGCGCGAGCTCGCTCGTGATCGCGTGCCACGCCAGCGGGCCACGCAGCCAGTCGTGGGTGAGATCGAGCAGCAGATTGCCCCCCCCGATCAAGAGGAGGTCCGCGCGCGCGATCGTCTCCCGTACTGCACCGAGGTGCTTGCGCGGCTGCCCGGGATTAAAGCCGTAGAACCAATAGCCGCGCTCGTGAACGAAGGGCGGATGATCGAAGTTACGAATCGCGTGTAGACGATAGCTGTGACGCAGCTGGCGCGGATCGCGCGACAGCACGGTTACTTTCAGCTCCGGAATCCGGGCTCGCAGACCGCCGACGAGCGCCAAGAGCATGGCATCGTCTCCCTGGCTGTGAATGCCGTAGAGCCCATCGATGACGACGCTCGGTGCAGCACGCTTGCTCATCGCGGCGCCGAGTCCAGCATGCGCTTCGCGAACCGCAGAGCGTCGCTGCGCGCATCCGCGAAGGACTGAGCTTGTTTGGTAATCACGTAGCCGCCCTTGAAGACGTGGCGCCCCTGACTCTCGAGGAGCGCCCAGGTTTCGGTCCCCTCGAATCGAAACTCTTCGTTGTCAATGCTCTGGCCTCGCAGGACCGCAACCCCGTGCTCTTCGCGCGAGGCTACGAAGGCGAGGCCGGCGATCCAATGAGGGCACTCGGATCGAGCGAGCGGTTCTGGCTCCCTGACGCGCTCGCCCAGGTAGATGTCGACGAGTGTTCGAACGAGCGCGCCGCCGTCCATCGTCTCGGAGCATGCGAACGGTCCTACCGCATTGGTCTCCACGTCGATGATGTGATGACCCTCCGGGGTCGAGATGAGCTCGAGCAGCGCGAAGTCGTCGATCAGCTCGAAGGCGCGAATGACCCGTGGAACGATCTCGAGCCACTCCGGCAAGGGACCGAGCGGCGCACAGCGCTCGAGCACTTGACCGATCGGCCACGGCCATCCCGTCTTCGCGTCCAGGATGTTCTCGCCATGGAGCAGCGCCACCGGCCGTCCGGACTGCACCCAGAGACAAAGCGCGCGCTCGACTCCGCGAAGCCACGGTTGCAGCACGAATGGCGCGTGCGCGCGGTTCCGCAGCACTGAGGAGCGCGCTGCGCTGGCGCTTTCCACGCGGTCGACGTGGATGCCTCCGCCGCCGATTGCCGGCTTTAGGATCGCGGGGAAGTCGGCGGTAGCTAGCGACTCGTCCAGCGTCTCGGCGCAGAGCTCGCGCTGGCTGCTGACCGGCAACCCGGAGCGCTGCAACGTGCTGCGCAGCGCGCGCTTGTCATGGGCCGCCTCGCTGAGCGCACGCGAGCGAGCCGGCAGCCCGAAGCTGTGACAGAGCTCGACGCAGGTGCGGCCGGCGGCGCCAGTCGCGAACGTGACGATGCGCGTGTCGCACGTCATGAACGGGCCGATCGCAGCGCGGCATCCTTGCACATCATGAATGCTCATCTGCACGAAGCGCTCTGCGAGGGCGCGGCAAGGCGCCTCCGGATTCATATCCACGAGCGTGATACGATGCCCGCGACGCGCGAGCTCAGCGACGAAGCGGCGATGCTGTGCGCCGCCGCCGAGCACCACCACCGGTGCAGGCGTACACAATCGTGAGTGCGCCTGGGGTTGCAGGCTCACGCGCAGACTCCGAGGCTACGTCGCGCAGTGATGAATACTTGCCGACCAATGCCGCACTCCGCGAACGCGCGATATAGCCGCGCCTTGAGGTCACCCAGGCCCGCGGCGTCCATTCTCAGCTCGAATTGCTTGCGGCGCGCGTGGCACTGGCGCCCCACCGCGGGTTGATCGATGTAGTTCTCGCCCATTAGCAAGAACCAATCGATGGGAAACGTACAACTTCGCTCGAGCACATTGAAGCCGCAGCGCGTAAGCAGTCGCTCGAGCGAGTCGAAGTCAAAGTAGTTCAGGTGGTGGGGCGGCGCGACCCACCACGGGCGGAATCCGTGATAATCCCTCAGTGCGCGCTGAATCGGATTGTAGTCGTTGGGTACGACGACCGCGATCAGGCCTTCGGGTGCGAGCACCGAATGGGCCCGTCGCAGCATGGCCGCGGGATCGAGCAAGTGCTCGAGCACGTCGCTCAGGTGGACGACGTCGAAAGGGCCGAGCGTGGCCGCGAGCTCGTCGCTGAACGAGCTCTCGATCACGTCCAGGTCGCGCGCCCTCGCGTAGGCTGCCGCCGCGCGCGACGGCTCGATTCCCGTCGCCTCCCATCCGCGCCAACGAGCCACCTCGAGAAAGGTGCCCGGTCCCGAGCCAATCTCGAGCACACGGCGCTGCGGTGCTTCGAGATGGCGCTCGAAGAGCTCCAGACGCTCGCGGAAGCACAGGCGCCACCAGTCGAGATCTTCCTCGTGCTCGTTCAGGTAGCGTGGCTTCTCTCGCGTGTAGTAGTCGTCGCGATAGATCTCGCCAATCTCCTGATCCGAAGGCAGCGGCACGACATGACGGAAGCCGCACGTCTCGCACGCGATGATGCTGTGCTCGCCGCAGCGATCGCAGATCGCTCCGACATGGCCCTTCCAGCTCTCTGTCTCAGACATCTTGCTTGTCTACTTGCTCCAAGATCGCAGCCGCGATGCGGCTCGCGCCAAGGCCATCGATCAGGCTGCGCGCGCGTTGCGCCATCGCGCCGCGTATGTCCCGGCCGCCATGCAGCTCGCACAGCGCTCGAGCGATCTCCTTCTCCGAGACGTCGCTTCCCAAGCCCAAATGGCGTGCAACGCCGTGACGCTCGAGCTCGGCCGCACACACCGCGTGGTCCGGCGTGAGCGACAGATAGAGAGCGGGCAGCCCCAGCGCGGTCAGCTCGTATGCCGTGACTCCGAACGAAGCGAGCGCAAAGCCGTGCGTCCGCATCAGTGTCGGCATGTCCTCGACCGCCTTGCGCAGCACGATGCGATGGCGACTGCGCGCACACAGTCCGCGCAGCGATTGCTCGTATGCGCAGAACTCACCGATTACGATGGTGATCGGCACGAAGGCTTCGATCTGCTCGAGAGCGTACATCGCTTTGAAGGTCAGACCCGCCGGGTCGGCGCCCCCCATGCACACCAGGAGCGGTGCGTCGTCAGCGAGCGCCGCCGGCGCTATCGCGGCGGCCTCGGCAAAGGACTGGCGCAGTGGAATCCAGTCCCAGCCGATATAGTGCGCGCCCCGCAGTCCGGAGCCATCGAGGCTCAGGGCTTGAGGCATCGGCGGAGAGAAGATCAGATCCATGGCGAGCCGCATCGGGCTCTCGTCATCGATCAGCGCGAGCACGGTCGGTCGCTGGCGGAGCGCGTCCAGGCTCCGTTCTGGAACGGGATCGCGCACGTCGAAGATCACGGCGCTCGCCGCGAGCTCGCTGGCTTGCGACGCCAGAACGTCGGCCGCGACCCCAGCTTCGAGCGGGAGCCGGATCAGCTTCCAGCCCGCGCGCTCGATGCGTGCGGCCGCTTGGTCGGAGCCGCGAAGCGCGAAGTGGATCTCACATGCTGCAAGGCCTTGCAGAGCGTGAGCCAGCGCTTCGCAGCGCAGTAGATGGCCCATCCCCATCTCCGAGGACGCGTCACAGCGCAGGACGATTCGTGGTGCGGACGTCATGACGTAGCGCCGAGCGTCTGGTCGTAGAGGGCAGCCAGGGCGTCGGCCGCGCTCGCGGGCGCGCAGCGCTTCGCCAGAATTTCGCACAGGGTCCCCCAGCGCTCTGCCGGCTGGTTGAGCCCGCGCTCGACCGCGTTGCGGATCGACGCGACGTCGAACGGATCGCAGTACATCGCAAACGTGTCCAGCTGCTCGATCTGGCCATGGTCGTGACCGATGACCAGCGGCCGGCGCTCGAGTGCCGCGCGAAGCAGCGCGATGCCGGCCGTTTGAGCGAAGCCCGCCGAGACGACGCATGCCGCCCCGCGCTGTGCGACCGCGCGCGCCTCGCGCGTCAGGGGTCCGAGGTGAGCGATTCTGTAGCCGCCGACTTTCCTGCACAGATCGGCATATTCTGGGTCGGCAATAGCCCCGTCGAGTACCGCGCGGAGCCCGAGCGGACGCAGCGCTTCGAGGAGCAGAAGCTGATTCCCGCGCGGTTCGATCGCTCCCGTACACAGCACCGCATCCGCGAGCGAGCAGCGCTTCGTCGCGCCGCCACCGTCGCCGGGAGTCACGACCGCCGGGGTGAGCGCACGGAAGCGCAGCTCCGGCGGTTTCGCCTCACACAGCAGGTACCGGGCGTCGCACATGGAGCCAACGCAGACAAAATCGGCGCGCGCGAGCGCCGCGCGCAGCTCCAAGCGAGCCCGTTGGTGCTCGAGATTGGGGTGTCCCCGCAGCGCACCATCGACCTCGAGGCTACCGTCCGCGAGCGCCATCAGGTACGCCTCGCGCTCGCCGGTGTCGCACTTTTCGCCATAGATCGCCCGGATCGCCTGGGCGAGCCAGCTCTCGTCGATCCAGGGCAGCCTGGTCGGAGTCCATACGAGCTTGGCAGCGCCCGAGCGCTCGGCGATCGCGAGCAGCTGGCGGGCGGAGCCGAACACATGAACCAGGGAAGCGTCAGCTGGCGATGCATCGCCCAGCTCGCGGATCGTCAGCTCGATATCGCGCATCTTGAGTTGCCAGATGAGCTGAGTCTCGGTGGCCTCATCGGCCGGGTCAGCACGGTGCCATGCCACGACCGGGTGCAGAAAACCCCGACCTTCCGGCACCCCGCGCGCGGGCGAAGCATTGAGCTTGGCAAGAATCAGGTCGACCACCCGCTCCGATGCGCGCCCATCGCTCTTGAAGTTCAGGTCCGGCAGCGCTGCTGCTTGCTGCGCCAACATGGCGTCGCGCGCGGCGCGATCCCCGAGAGCGCGCGCGAGGGCGTCGGCGAGGCCCTCGCGCTCCACCACCTGCACGCCGTCGGTTTCGCCGTAGAGGTCGTCTCCCTCCCATCCGCGCACGCGAATCACGGGGCGCTCGAGGATCATCAGTTCGGGAATCACTGTGGACGAGCCGGGCGTGATCGCAACGTCCGATGCCCGGATGACCTCGACTTTGCGGTCTTGAATGACCCGCGCATCGACACCATGGTGTGCACGAATCCAAGACTCGTACTCGCGCAGCCACCGCGCAGTCTGTGCCGGAGTCTTCTTGGAAAGCAGGCGTTCGCCCGGGTGGGGCCGGATCAGCAGCTGTGCGAGCGGCGCGCGCTGGCGCAGAGCGCCCAGCAATACCTTGGTGGTCTCGGCGAAGCGCTGCACATTGTAGCCGAAGATGCTCGAGCTCCCGTGCCAGCACGTCGGCAGGAACAGCACGGTGGGGCGATGGGGATCTAGGCCAAGGCGGCGGCGTGCTTCGGCGGCATCGATACGCGCGGTCGGCCCGTAGAGCGCATCCCACGCGGGCGCACCAGTCATGTGAATGCGATCAGGGACGTTCCCGCTCGCGATGAGATTGCGACGTGCGCGTTCGCCATAGACCGCGACCTCGTCCGCATACACGGTGTGCATCTCCCCCGCAATGCGGATCCGCACCGGGCCGTTCAGTCCGTGAGCCAGCTGCAGTGACGGAATCCCGGCGCGGCGCGCTGCCCCGACGAGGGTCCGTTCGAGGTGATTGTTGTCGCAGCCGAGCACGACCAAGCCTACGTCTCGCTCCGAGCGCAGCCGATCGAAGGTCTCGATCAAGGCGATCTGCCGCGAGAACATCCCCAAAACCTGCTCGAACAGGCGCTGTCCGCTGCCTCGAAGCAGGTTTCCGCGCGGCGTCTCGAAAGCAACGACACCTTCATGAGTAGACAGCGCCTCAGATACGCCGTTGGCGATGCGCATGATCTCGCGTTCCACGCACCCTGATAGGTCGCTCGGCTGGAAGTCCTCCCAGCAATGGAGCGGCTGACCATCCGCGCGCATGCGCTGGCGCAGCGCGGTGCCATTCATCACGCACTCCACGCCACTCGCGAGCAGACCCGCTACCCATGGGTACATCTCAAGCGATGACACGTCGTAGAGAAGCACCGTGCGTGTCATCGCGGGGGCTCCGGAGGAAGGCGGCGCAGCGCCTCGCTGATCTCGGTCAGGAGCTCGCGCTCGGTCGGCGGGCCCAAGTCGACTCCGCGATAGCAGAGAAGCTCACGGAACACCGGGCTGCGGTGCCAACGCTCCGCGAGCTGCGTCGCCTGCTCGGTCTCCCGCGCAGTATCTCCGAGATCACTCTGGAATGCGCGCAGCACGGCGGCCACGAAGTCGTCGGGCCACAGTTCGTGCTCGAACGCGCACGCGGGACACGGGTGCCGTCCGAAGGCGACGCCGCCGATGGCGTCTTGATCTACCCGGAACGCGTGACTGCAGCGCTGGCATCGCAGCTCCAGCGTACATCCGCCGCGATAGGGATGAAGCTCCGCGATCGTTGGGCAGGGCGCGCGCATCATGTCTGCTCCGCAGCAATCTCGAAGCAGAAACTCGGCGCCGGCATTGGCCGATCGTCGAGATCCGGCAGCCCGCGGGTTTCGTCGATCTCCGCGAGCGAGAACGCAAGCCGCAGCCAATAGCTGTCGCCGACGTCGCGATACTCGAGCAGCGGCAACGCCGCTACCTCGGCTGGATCGAACCGAATCGCGATGCAGCGTTCATGGTCACCGAAGCTCACTCGCCCTTCCGTCGCGCCCAGACCGGAGCGCGCCGATACGAGGGAGCTGACCGCGGCTCCATGGCGCACGTGACGTCCTGCCAGGAGGAAGGTCTCCGCGTCGCGCCCGCCGTTGTGCGTCCGGAAGAAGAGCCGTTCGCGCGCGAAAGCGGTTGGAAGCGCAGTGACGAAGCCGGTGCGAAACGTACCGCGGCGTGGAAGGTCGCAGTCGAAGTCGAGCCGAATCCGGATCCGAGGCGCATCTTCGAAGACGTCGATGGTCTTTCCGACTGCACCGAGCGATGTGTGTACGACAGCGGTGATTCGGATGGCCTCGCCCAGCTCGCCGCGCACGCGCTGACCGGACGCTTCGACCGGAGCCAGATCGGTGACGCGAGAGGCCCCGGGAAATTCGATCACTGTATGGCCGGTATAGAAGTCTGCGGCCAACGCGAGATCGTCGAAGAAGCCGTGAGGAATCGTGCCAATCAGCGGCGCAGGGCCGAGCGACGCGAACGCGAGCGAGCGAACCGTCGCGCCGCGCCCGAGGTCGAGCGTGACGCGCACCTGGGCGGTCTCCACGTCGAGCAGGCGACCGCGCCTGCGCAGTGGTTCTCGGCCGCTGCATTGGCCCGAGTCGCCGCCTAGTGGTGTTACGCTCTCGCGCACGATCTGCCGAGAGCCTTCGGCGTGCTGCGCGAGCGCCTTGGCGAGCTCGGCCCGCAGCTCGCGCCACCGCGCCTCCGTGATGTGCGTGCGGTAGTCGCTCGCCCAGAAACTGCAGAGCGCGCGTTCCAGCTGTGGGTCGGGTGAGGATTTCGCGCGCAGCGCGCGCAGCAGGCGCCAACACTCCGTGTTGATGGCGAGGTCGTTGCGCCCGGTGACCGCCCAGCGCGTGACGTTGTACTTCTCTTGCTTCTTGACCGGGATCGGCTCTTCGGCGGATTCGAGCCGCAACGCGATGGCCGCATTGGCGGTGCATGCGAGCGCCTCCGACGGCGTGACGAACGCGAACCGCTCGTCGCGCTCGAGCGCGCCGAGCACGTTCGCGATTCGCCGCCACTCGCCGCGAGGATCGATCGCCGCCTCAGTTGTGAAGCGGGCGGGTCGATAGTCGAATATCTCTGCGTCGTTCCCATAGAGCGGCAGCGCGATCTCCGCGGTGGAGGCTTCGCGCAGAGCTCGCTCGAGGTAAGCGAGATAGTCGTTCTGCTCGAGCTCGCCGTGCGCCAAGCGCTGCAGCTGTTGGAACGCGATCGTGTCGATCCACAGCAGGGGCAACGCGCTACCATCGGCTCCCAGTGCCCGCTGCGGCGCGTCGCGGAGTGCACGTGACCATTCCGGATGACGCGCGGCCGGGTTGTTCCATTCCATCGCGATGGCCTGATAGCCGGCTTCACGGTACAGGGGAACGAGCCCGCTCGAATAGGCCTGCTCGTTTACTAGAGCGATTCGCGGAGATCCACCTAGATACATCGAGTAGGCTTCGTTTCCCAGCCGAAGGTTGATCGCGTTCACGTCGGCGGGCACGAGGGGCCCGATGATCTGGCTATAGCCGCTGCCGATGAGCTCGCAGCGGTCCTCCTGGAGCAGCGCGCGCAGCTGAGCCACCCACTCGGGCGCAATCCCCTGGATCGCGGAGAGCGTGTACCCGCTGAGCTCGATCCCCGGCCGGAGCCGAGTCGCTCGCACGAGTTCGAGCAGCGGCCAGTAGCAGCGTTCGATCACTTTTGGACGCTGCGTTACCTCGATCGAGGAGTAGGCCAGATTCAGGTGGAAGAGCGCATAGCAGCGCGCGCGGCTTGCCGTCATGAGCGCGTCTCGACAACCGCGCGCTTTACGGCCTCGACGACGCGCAGCACGTCGGCGTCGAGCAACGCCGCGTGAATCGGAATCGATAGTGCGCGCGCGTAGTACGCCTCGGCTTCGGGCAGGCGTAGCCCAGGCTGCCGTTTGCGGTAGTACGGTTGCTTATGAATCGGGACGTAGTGCACCTGTACCCCGATCCCTTGCGCTCGCAGCTCGTGGAACACGCGAGCCCGATCGGAGACACGAATCACGTACAGGTGGTAGGCGTGAGTGACGCCGGGACCGACCGCCGGCGTGACGACTTCGGGCACGCCTGCGAACAGCTCATCGTAGCGGTGCGCGATCTCGCGACGCCGTGCGAGCCAGCCATCCAGACGCTGCAGCTGAGCAAGCCCGAGCGCGCAGTGGAGGTCGCTCAGGCGATAGTTGAAGCCGGGGCTGTGCATCTCGTAGACCCACGGCGCATCTGGGCAGGTGTCGCGCACGAGGCCGTTCTCGCGCAACTCCCGACACCGTTGGGCGAGGGCTGCCGAGCTGGTGAGGATCGCCCCGCCCTCGGCCGTGGTGATGTGCTTCACAGGGTGGAAGCTGAGCACCGTGGCATCGCTGTAGCCACAGTCACCGACGCGATGCTCGAGCCCGCTGCGGTCGATCCAGCGCGCGCCCAAGGCATGGCAGGCGTCGCGGATCACAAACGCACGGTGCGCACGCGCCAGCGTTGCAATCGACTCGATATCGCACGGATGGCCCGCGAAATCGATCGGGATGACGCCGCGCAGCAGCGGACCCAAAGCAGGGTCTTCGAATGACTGTGCGAGCCGGTCGGGGCACAGATTCCAGTCCTCGCAACCAACGTCGACGAAGTGTGCCTGCGCGCCGCAATGGACGATCGCGTTGGCGGTCGCGACGAAGGACAGAGGTGCGGTCGCGACACGTGCGCTTCCATCGGCCGCCTGATCGCGCAGGCCGAGCCCGATGCAGGCTAGATGGAGTGCAGCGCTGCCGCTCGAGACGGCGACGGCGTGGCTCGCGCCCGTGTACTCGGCAAGCGCGCACTCGAACTCGGCCACGCGCGATCCTTGCGTCAACTTGTCGGAGCGAAGCGCGGCAACGACGGCGTCGAGATCGACGTCTTCGATGATATGGGAGCCGTACCTCAGCACGTCGCTCACGGCAGATCCCAGAGCGCTGGATTGACGACCGCGGGATCGACGCTCGCGAGGCCGGCAGTGCGCGACATCAAAGCCTTGGGCAAGGGGCCATCGGACTGAGCCCTGAGAGCGGCCGTGAGTTCGTCGAGGTCGTGGACGCCGATTAGTGTCGAGGACACTCCTTCGACTCCGAGGCAGAAGCGCAGCGCGATCGCGGGCAGCTCCTCCCAGCTAACTTCGAGCGCGCGGCGCGCGGAATCGGCTGCCGCGTGCACGTGGGCAAGGCGAGGAGACAGCCAACGGGCGCGCGAAGTGAGGGCGCCCTTGAGTAGCGCCGAGCGTGTGATGATCGCAATTCCCAGGCGTTGGGCGGTGGGCAGCACGCGCAGCAGCGGGCGTTGATCGAGCAGGCTGAGACCGATTTGCACGACGTCGAACGCGTCGCCGCGCATGGCCGCCAGGGCTTCGTCTTCGCGATAGACCGACACGCCAAGGTGGGAGACCAGGCCGCGCTTGCGAAGCCGCAAGAGGGCCTCGATCAGAGCGGAGTCCTGTAGCACGTCGAGGGTCGCGTTGTGAATGAGCAGGACATCGATGCGAGGCCGCGCGAGGCGCTCGAGGCTCGCTTCCACCGAAGATATGACCGCGCGCTCCAGCGCCTGCCCCTCGAGGGCACGCCCGCATTGGTCGACGGGCGGGGCGAGCTTGGTGGTGATCGTGCAATCCGCATCAGACGCGAGTTCGCGGCCCAACAGAACCTCGGCCTCTCCATAGGCGGGAGCCGTATCGAACAGTGAAATTCCATGCGCGCGCGCCTCACGGATCACTCTGAGTGCGAGGTTGGGGTCCGGGCACGCCGCCGTCGAACCGGGCTCTGCGATCCCGTACGCGCACGCGAGCGATACGGTGCCCAACGCGAGCGCGGATACCTGGTGCCCGGTGCGCCCGAACGTACGCACCTGAGGAGCGATCGCGCATCTGTCCCTTGTTGGTGTATACATGAGTCTTTTGACTGCTCACGAACCAGCCGCGGCGACGATGCGAGGCTCGCTGGTCGTTGCGAGCGTGTGGCGCAGCTCGTCGATTCCGAGCCAGTGATCGTTTCGGTCACTCGAGTAGCAGAAGCCCTCAGGAACTCTGCGGCCACATCCTAGCGGCCCGACCTGCGCCCCGCGCGCCGTAAACGGGTGTACGACGTAGAGATCGTCGTACTCGACGGTGCGGGCAGATTCCTCCTCGTTCACCAGCACCTCGTGGAGCTTCTCGCCCGGGCGACAGCCGACCACGTCGTGGCGGCAGTGGGGCGCGATCGCGCGCGCGACGTCTACAATGCGCACGCTGGGCAGACGCGGCACGAAGATCTCGGATCCTTGCATCACCGACACGCTTCGGTGGACGAATCGAACCGCTTCGTCCAGCTCGATCCAGAATCGGGTCATACGGGGATCGGTGATCGGCAACGCGCCCGTGCGGCTGCGCTCGCGAAACAGCGGCACGACGCTACCGCGGCTGCCGGAGACGTTCCCATAGCGCACCACCGAGAACTTAGTGTCGCGCGATCCCGCGTAGTAGTGCGCCGCGACGAAGAGCTTGTCTGCACACAGCTTCGTCGCACCGTACAGATTGGCGGGTGAGACGGCCTTGTCGCTGCTGAGCGCGATGACTCGACGGACGCCGCAATCGATTGCGGCGTCGATGATGCTGGATGCGCCGAGCACGTTGGTCTGGATCACCTCGAGCGGGTTGTACTCGGCGGTGGGCACCTGCTTGAGTGCGGCGGCGTGCACGACCAGATCGACACCGCGAAAGGCGCGGTACAGGCGTTCCTTATCGCGAACGTCGCCGATGAAGTAGCGTACGTGGTCGCCGTTAGACCCTAGCGCGCGCCGCATCTCGAGCTGTTTGACCTCGTCCCGGCTGAAAACGATCAAGCGTCTTGGGCGTAGTACCTCGAGAGCGTAGCGTGCGAACGCATTGCCGAACGAGCCCGTGCCCCCTGTCACCAGTATGCTGAGATCGCCAAAGTCCACTTCATCCTCGTGGGAGGGGGCTCAATTAGGGCGCGCACGCCCACGATCCGATCCGAGGCGTCGACGCAGCAGTGCGAGAACGCTTGCGCCACGGTTCTAGAATCGGCCCGACGGACCTCGACTTGAGGCGTTAGATGCGCGTTCGCGATCTGGCGACGCTTCGCCTGGCGAATCCGACGCAACTGGCCGCGTGGTGTTCAGGCTGACGCGACCTGAACAGGCCATTCTCAGCGCAGTTGGCAGATCACTGCCCGCTCCGCTTTCTTCGCGGGTCTGGCCGCCGGTGGCTCGGTCAATGCTATGTGCGGGGTAGCGGGCGTAGATCCGCACGTCGGAATGGACGTACAGGTAGAGCAAGAGCCTGCCTTGAAGCGAAGCGCGCAGCCCCTGCGAAGCCGCGAAAGGGTGCACGCGTTCTTGCCGGATAGCTGGACGGAATCCGAACTGTACTCGTACGACCTGTGCTTGGCGATTCGGCGCTTGGGAAACCACGTGACTGTGCTTGATCCGTGCGACAGTCCAGACTCTGGGACCCAACTCGAACCCCAGTCGCAGCACATCAAGAGCACAGGGCGCACGGAACGGCCTCCTCTCCCCTGCCACTCCCGCTGGCACACGAAGGGGTGCGCCGCTATACAAGACTGGGGTGTTCCTTCTGGAGCGTGAACGTCGTCTCCATCGCTCCGACGTCGGTCACAGTGAGGACATACTCGGCCAGCGCGGATTCATCGAGCTGGCCCGATCCCCTGCGCTCGGTCAGCCCCGCAGGCATAGGAAACATCTGGGGTTGTTCTGACCCGAGGAGGAGGTAACCGTGGAGCCATTACTCGCGACCCGTATCGATTCGTTCTGGGCACAAGCGTGCTCCTTCTTCGGCTCGAAAGAAGTCCGGCACTTGGTTGGATCAGACCTGCAGCCTCGGCTCCTCGGGCGAGTGCTCTCGCGCGTTGGTCTCCCCCGGCCCACTGAGGATCTCTTGCACATCATTCCCTCGGAGACGACCGAGCTAGAACGCCGCTTCCTGTTCGCGTACTCTGCGATCCTGTGGTCGGGTCGACATCCTGCCCTCGAGATTGGCCCATTTCTCGGGGGAACCACGCGGGCGCTAGCGCTGGGCATGCGCGCAAACCCCGAGCGGAGGCCGGGTGCGCAGCTCTTCACATTCGACCGATTCATGCGGTACCACACGCAGGATTCGCTGAAGACGCAAGTCCTACCTCTGATAGAAAGGGGAGTTCTACCGGCATCCGTGCTCGGCGGGCTGGGCGCTCAGGCTTCATTCCGCGAGATCTTCGAGATGCTGCACGAAACCACCACCTATGCTGAAGACTTGGTCGTTTCAGAGGGCTGGTTAGCCGACTCGCGCGAGAAAGAACGCACTCTCCGCTCGGCCTTCGCCCCTCCGCCGGGCCTTCGATTCGATCTGGTCTTCGTGGATGGGTGCAAGAGCTGGTATGGAACGAAGATGTTCTTGCGCAAGCTGGCCCCAGCTCTCGTCCCTGGGGCCAGTCTGATCTTTCAGGACTACGCGTGGCATACCTGCTACTGGATTCCCGCGTTCGTGCATGCCTTGAGAGATCACCTCCGCCTGGTTGCGCACATCGATGCGACGTATGCATTCGAGCTCGTCGAAACCTTCGATCCCGACCGAGTCGAGGCGATCCTTCCCGATTCAATTCAAGCGTGGAACGGCGAGGCCGTCTCGACGCTCTTCGCTCAGATCATTGATCTTGCCAACGAGAGAGGCGACCTGGACGCACGCGTGATTCACTGTCTTCAAGAAGTGGCGGCTCTCCTCGACCTCGGCGATGCCACCACAGCTCGGGAGCGTGCGCGCCATATTGCATCGGGGCGTTGGAGCTCGAAAAGCGCGGCATCCATAGTCGCGGCGTTCCGGCGCTGGCGAATCTAATCTCGGAGTCGATGCCGTGGGTCCGCCCGAAGGAGTGAAGTAGCCATGAACTCGAGACGGCCTACGACGAGTATCCGCTCACGTGTGATTCGCCTACCTCGAGTCTGGGACAACTCCGGCACGCGTCCCGCGGCCTGGTCGCGCGCAACGCAGAGAGCGACAGATTTCCTCCGCTGAGCACGAGCGCGACAACCCGGTCTCGCAGCTCCTCACGCCTCGCCTTCGCGGCCGCCGCGACGCAGCGCCTCGGCAGAAGCCCACTCGCGCGCACTGTCGAAGTCGGCGCCGCGCTCGACGACCTCGGCACCCATATGGCGCATCGCCTGGACCTTCTGTGGATTCGCACCCTCGGGAACCGCCACGGTCACCGCCGCGCGCAGCCAAGTGCACGCCCCCTCGTACCTTGAACGCGCCCAGCGCGTGGTGGATCTCGTGCTTCACGCGCACGTCGGCGCCGAGCATACGAGACCGTCCGGAATAGGGGAGCAGCGGCGTCCGCGGCAGGTGCGCGGCGACGACCTCACGCGCGCGCACGATGTCGTCGAACGAGGGCAGCGCGTTCGGGCCCAGGATCATCTGGGGATCTCCAACAGCCCGTGGCCCATGTACACACACTGGCCAGCGACGCGGACCCGCCAGCTCGGCTCTGGCCCGGGTGAACGCTCGACGTGCACTTCGATGCGGCTCGGTCGGCCCATTTCGATCCCCTGCTCGACCCGCGCTCGCAACTCACCGTGGCCTCCGAGAATGCCGGACTCGAGTATATACGCACCCAGCGGCCCGCACGCGCTCCCGGTTGCCGGGTCCTCGCTGACACCCACCTTCGGAGCAAACACGCGCGCGTGTACGTCGGCATCGCGCGCTCGGGTCTCGAGCGTGAACGCCACGACCGCGTGCGCGTCTTCTCCGATCAGCTGCGTGAACGCTTCGGAGGTCAACGGACGGGCGCGCTCGGCTGCGTCGAGACACCTCAGTGGAACGATCAGAAAGGGAACTCCACAGGAAACCACGCGCGGCCGCCAGTCGGGATGTAGATCCTGCGGACTCAGTCCGAGCGCGCGGGCGAGCGCCTCCAAGAAGCCGCTTCCGCTCTCGACCGAGCCACTCTCGAGCTCGGGCCCGAAGCACGGAGCGGGCTGCTCCATCTCGATGCGCACACCCCCGTCGTCGCAGCTGCGATCCAGCGCGACGGGTACCGGACCCACTCCCTCTTCCAAGAGAGTGCGCTCCGATACGAGCCGCTTCTCCCGCGCCAGGACGAAGGCGGTGCCCAAGGTCGGATGGCCTGCCATGGGCAGCTCCACACGGGGAGTGAAGATGCGCACTCGGAACTCGCATCCCTGCGCACGCCCTTCCGTACTCGGTGCGAGCACGAACGTGCTCTCCGACAGATTCATCTCGCGCGCGATCCGCTGCATGCTCGCGGTGTCGAGTGAATCGGCATCGAGGAACACTGCGAGCGGATTGCCTCCGAAGGGCTCGTCGGTGAACACGTCCACCCGCTGGTAGCGGAGGGAGAGCTGGTAGCGGAGGGAGAGCCCGCGCGCGGCCGTCCCAGGAAGATCGGAGCTCGCTGGTGGATCGGGGGGCAGGAGGGGTGGGGTCACTTCGATCTCCTCGTCCGCTGGATCGGTGCCTACGGACAGATTCAACATACCGGGTACAATTTCGGATACAATGATCGAATTGTACCTATGACAATAAACTCTCCCTGGATTCCAGAGCGGATCGTGTCGAGGCGTCCGCGCTATCGTGCGATTGCCGACGCCCTCGCCGAGGACATCGCGAGCGGACGCCTCAGCGAGGGCGAGCGCCTTCCCCCACAGCGAGAACTTGCGCACACGCTCGGCGTCACGGTGGGTACCGTCACCCGCGCCTACGAGCTGGCCCGCAGCCGCGGACTGATCGCGGGCGAGGTCGGACGCGGCACATTCGTTCGCGCACGCGCAACGACCGAGAGCTTCGCGCTCGGCGTGCGGCCTGGGGGCCAGAGCTCTACCGGTTCGGAGCTCGGCGACGAGGTCGTGGACCTGTCCCTCAGCATCGCTCCCGCGGAGCGGCGCTCCGACGTGATCGCGACCCTGCTGGTGGAGCTTGCAGCGGACCCTTCCCTACACGAGTGGTGCACGTATCAGCCGCACGCCGGACACCCGAGGCATCGTGCAGCAGGCGCGGCCTGGCTGCGGTCGCTCGGAGTCGAGGCGAATCGCAGAGATGTGATCGTGTGCGCAGGTGCCCAGCACGGGATCTCGCTCTTGCTGAGCGCCCTCGCGCACCCGGGGGATGCTGTACTCACCGAGTCGCTCACCTATCCAGGGGTGCGCTGGATCGCGAAGGAACGCGGACTGCGACTCGTAGGCGTGGCACAGGACGACGAGGGCTTGTGTCCCGATGCGCTCGAAGCTCGCGCACGTCAGACGGGGGCACGCGTCGTCTACTGCACGCCGACCCTCCAGAATCCGACGGTCGCCACGATGTCCGAGCAGCGTCGCATCGCCATCGCCGAGGTCGTGCGGAAATGCGATCTGATGCTGATCGAAGACGACGTGTACCGGCCCATGCTCGAGCAGCCTCCGGTTCCACTCGCCAACCTGGCTCCCGAGCGCAGCTTCTTCGTCACCAGCCTGTCGAAGGGAATCACTCCGGGGCTGCGCGTCGGATTCGTGCGTGCGCCCTCGGAATGGGCGCGCGACCTCGCAGGGGCGGTTCGCACGCGCATGTGGGTCGTGTCGCCGCTTGCCGTCGAGCTCGCCGCGCGAGTCCTCGAGTCAGACGCGGCCGAGGCCCTCTCGCGCTGGAAGCGATCGGAGGCAGCCAAACGACACGAGCTCGCACTGCGCTACTTTCCCCGTGAGCAGATCCGATCCGACCGCGCGAGCCTCCACATGTGGCTACCCCTGCCCTCACCCTGGCGCGGCGCAGAGTTTGCGTCGCGCGCGCTCGAGCGAGGCGTGCGACTCAGCGCCGACGACACTTTCGCAGTCGGCCCCATCTCACCCGGCAGCCAGGGTGTGCGACTCTCACTGATGTCACCCACGAGCCTCGCGTCTCTGGAACGTGCTCTCGAGCGCGTCTCGGAGCTATTGGACGAACCTGTGGATGCACTTCCCTCGGTGTTGTAGCCTCGGCCAAACGACACGACGAGAACGAAACGACGGGCACGACACGGCGGAAGCCGACGCGCACTAGTAGGACAGTAGTAGGAGAGACCCAACCGTGCGAACTCGAGCTGTGCTGATGGTGGTCGCGTGCACGGTGAGTGCGTGTAGCTGTGTCCCCTTGTTGACCCGCTCGAGCCGGCTGGAACGCGGGCGCAGCACCTTCCAAGAGAACTGCGCCGTCTGTCATGGTTCAGACGCACGTGGGAACGGTCCGCTCGCGGGCGCGCTCACGACCCAGCCGGCTGATCTGACGCGCATCGCCAGCCGTCGCGGAGGAACCTTCGACATTCGCGAGGTGGCGCGCTTCATCGACGGTCGCCAGAAGGTGGCCGCGCACGGGCCTCGCGAAATGCCGATCTGGGGGCGCAGCCTCGGCGATCCGGAGAGCCGCGCGGGATCGTCCTCGACGCGCTTTCCACTCTTCACGCCGTCCACGATCTATCTGGTCGCGGAGTACCTACAATCGCTACAGACGGGCGATCCTCCGGCCAAATAGTCCAAGGAATCAGCCGGGGTTCACGCAACAGCGGAGCGGCAGACCCCGAAGCCCCGCGAGAAGATTGTCGGCGGCGATCTCGGCCATCCCGTTCCGGCTCGCCACGGTTGCACTCGCGATGTGTGGAACGATCACACAGTTTGGGAGCCCCAGCAGCGGGTCGTCCAGCGCGATGGGTTCGGGGTCGGTGACATCGAGCCCCGCAGCGAAGATCTGTCCCGTCGCGAGCGCCTCGTGCAGAGCTGCGGGGTCGTGGATGGGCCCCCTGGCGGTGTTGACGAAGACCGCGTGGCGCTGCATGCGCCGAAACGCGGCGCGATCGAACATGCCGCAGGTCGAATCGCTCAGATCCGTGTGGACCGACACGAAGTCAGCGCTGCGGAGCAACGTGTCGAGATCCACGCGCTCGGCCGCGAGCTCTTTCTCGGCACTGTGGTTGCGGTTGGGATCGGTGTAGAGCACGCGCATCCCCCATCCCCCATGGCAGCGACGCGCCAACGCAGCACCGATGCGGCCCATGCCGACGATCCCCAACACTTTCCCGATCAGGTCGACACCGATGTGCCCGAGGGGCTCCCAGGTCCGCCAGTGGCCCGCTCGGATCGAATCCTGGCCCGACACGATCCGACGCGCCGCTGCGATGAGCAGAGCGAAGGCCAGGTCCGCGGTCGCATCGGTGAGCACGTCCGGCGTGTTCCCCACACGAATCCCACGCCGGGATGCCTCTGCGAGATCGATATTGTTCACACCGACCGCGAAGTTCGAGATGACTCGGAGCTGCGCACCCGCAGCGTCCATCAGCTCGGCGTCCACGCGATCCGTGAGCAGACTCAGCAACCCGTGACAGCCGACGACACGCTCGAGCAGTACCTCGCGGGGCGGCGGAAGAGGCTCACGCCAGACCACCGCGTCACAGGCCGCCAGCACCCGCGAGAGCCCGGCCTCCGGAATTTCCCGCGTAACGAACACTCGGTTGGCTCGCTGCGACATCCCGCGAAGCATACGCCTTGGTACGTCCGGTCGCAGCCTTGCGCTGGCAGGATCTAGCGGGGCTGGGCGAGCCGACTCTCCTCGCTACTACCCAGCCGCTGGCGCAGCTGGTCCGCCTTCGCGGCTGCACCCCACTCCTGATACGCCGCGCACGCCCGTTCGATGACGGGATGGCTCTCGAGCGTACGGCCCATAGTGCGCTGCAGGTCGGCCTGACGTTCGTAGGCGAGCGCTGCGAGCTGGATCAGACCGTGCGCGCGCGCCTGATCTGCACAGGCAAGGTAGGCATGCACCGCCGGAGCGGGCACGCGGAGCGCCCTCTGCTCGGCCTCGAGAAACGCGTGAAGAGGCCCAACGTCTGGCCCCCGCCCTGCCCAGGTTCGCAGAACGGCCAGGTTGCGGCGCAACACGCGCGCGAAGCGCCGCCGCTGTCGCCGCTTCGCCTGGCGCGCCAATACTGCCGCACATATTCCCTGGTAGAGTCGGAAGTCGAGCATCGACCCCGCGTAGGCGTTCGCCGAGTTCACGTCGGGCTCCATCCGCTCGGCGAGCTTCCATGCGAGCTCGTACTGTCGCGCAACACACAGCACGACCAGCCAGTGCAAGCGCAAGGTCGTGACGCGGAATGCCGGGAGCGCACCGATCCTCACCTCCAGACTGCGGAGGTGTTCTGCCCACTCGACCTGGTCCAGGTCGCCCTGCTGCAAAAGACCATAGGGCACCAGCATTGCGGCGATCGGCGAGCCCGCAGCCAGACGTAGGAAGCTGTCGATGCACTCGCCGGAGAGCGCCAGCAGCAGAACTCGTGCGGCGAACGCAAAACCCGCGTACTCCGCGTCTCCGATCTCGCGGAGTGTCTCCTCCGTAGACTCCAAACCCAGAGCGAGTGGACGTCGGGGCTTCATGAGCGGCAGCGAGAACACCCTGAGGATGCACTCAGTGCGCGCGGTAGGGGGTCCTGGAAACCTGGCCAACCACCCTTGCGTCGCGTGAACATAGCGCTCGAAGCGGCGCCACGAGTTCCCCATGCTGAGGAATGCGTTGGCAAGAGATGCGAGGCCTGTGCCGACACGATCCGGATTCGCCAGATTACGCTCGAGCCGTAGGGAGCGATTGGCAAGCAAGGTGACCGGGCCGAGGCCCGCTGTCAGAATCGGCGCACCCGCAGCCCGGATCACCAAGCGCTGCAGCTCTCGCTCGGGGAAGCTGGGTCGAGCTCGGAAGCGGTCCTCGCCCGCGTTCCCCACCCAGCGCGCAGTCAGCCACAGCGAAAGCAGCACACGTATCCGACTCGGGCGGCGGGGAATATTGATTCCTACCTCGCGTAGCAGCGCGAAGGCCAGGTCGAGCGCCGCGGCGTTGTCCGACATCGAGAGCGCCGTCACGCGCTGTGCCTGTACCCGAATCCTCCGAGCTCGATCGACTGGAAGCGATGCGGCCCGATCGAGGAGGGAAAGCGCACGTTCGATCTTCCGGTGCTGTGTCGCTGCTTCGGCGGAAACCACCAACAGCTCTACGACCCCGGCCAAGTCTCGTTGGTGATCGTCCCCGGAGAGGTGCGAGAGCGCGACTCCGAGGTATCGGTCCGCCGTAGCGGCCGTGCCGGCCCGCAGCGCGCGCACACCGGCACGTCGATTCGCGTCCAACGCACGACGGCGATTCTCTTCTCCGAGCAGATTGCCCGCCAGATTCCAGTGATCCGCCAACTCGAACACGAAGTCGTCGCGCTGCTCCCCTTCGGACGCCTCCAAAAGCGAGGCCATACCCATGTGCAGCTGCTCGCGACGCTCCGTGGGGAGCAGAGCCTGCGCGGCTTCGCGGATACGATCGTGGGCGAAGCGAAATCCCCGGGGGGACACACAGAGGAGTCCTTCGTCCAGCAACGTGTAGAGCGCGGGCTCGAGCTGCGACACTGCCCGCCCAGAGAGAGACACCAAACGCGATAGATCGAACTCGTGGCCGACGCAGCTCGCGAGCTCGATGAGCTCACGAGCCGAAGGCTCGATCCGCACCAGCTTGGCCGTCAGAATCGGGACCGCGCCCTCCGGTACGACCGCCGACGCAACCTCGGCATCATCCCAGATCCAGCAACCGCGCCGCAGCTCGAAGCGCAGCAACCCGCGGGAGTGGAGATGCAGCACGAACTGCTGCACGCGCAGCGGACTGCTGCCCGTCCGGCGGACCACCGTCCGCGCGAGCGCCTCGACGGCGGGGCCGGCGTTTCGCGTGGCATCCGCAAGCATCTCCTGCACCGCGAGGGCGGAGAGCTCATCGAGATGGATACGAACCGGCGCGGACTCACTCGCATCCAAGCGCGCGAGCAGACGCGAGAGCGGATGCGCTTCGTCGAGTTCGCCCGCACGGTAGGCGACGACCACGAGCAGCCGAACGCCTACGAGCTTCTCCAGCGCCTCGAGCAGCGCCAGACTCCCCGCATCCGCCCACTGGATGTCATCCAAGAAGAGCACCAGCGGATGTCCCGTCTGCGCGCATCCATGCAGGAAGCGCTGCACTGCGAGCAAGAGCCGTGCTTGCGTTTCGCGTGGTCCCAGATTGGGTAGGTCGGGGACCTCGCCCAACACGGCAGCCAGATCGGGCACCAAGGTTACCAGCGCACCCGCGATACGACCCAGCGCAGTGTGCAGCGCCTCTCGCCACTGCGCGAGCTGCTCCTCGGGCTGGATCAACAGCTGCTGCACTAGGCTGTCGAGAGCAGCCTGCCATCCCGAATAGGGGACATCGTGACGGTAGAGATCGAACTTGCCGCTGGCCACGAAGCCACCGCTCGCCGCGATCGGCGCCCGGAGCTCGTTGACCAGAGCAGACTTTCCCGAGCCAGGCTCGCCCGACAGGAGTACCCACTGGAGGCTTCCCGTACAAGCGCGGACGTACGCGCCTTCGAGAGCTTGGAGCTCACTCTCGCGACCGTACAACCGTTTGGCGAAGAGCGGGTGCGAGGGCACGTGCGCCCCACCGAGGACGAGCTTCGCGTCGATCCGGCCGGCGCTTCGCAGCTGCTCCGAGCAAGTGACGAGATCGGCGTGTAACGCCTGCGCTGTCTGGTAGCGATCTTCCGGCTCCTTCTCGAGGAGCTTCATCACGATGCGCGACAAGGTCTCCGGGAACTCGGGCCGGCGATCGACGACCTTCTCCGGCATGCGCGCCATGTGAGCGTGGATCAGGGCCAGCGCATCCGTTCCCTCGAAAGGAGGTAACCCTGTTGCCACATAGTAGAGAGTTGCGCCGAGCGCGTAGAGATCGCTGCGCACGTCTACGCCGCGGTCCATGCGCCCCGTCTGCTCGGGTGCAATGAAGGCGACCGGACCCGCGAAGACGTCGAGGACACTGACCGAGGGCACATCCCGCTCCGTGCCCCGCAAGACCGGCCGCGCGCTGCCGAAGTCGACCAAATGTGTGCGGAGATCCGCTGGATCGACGATCACGTTGCCCGGATGCAGGTCCCGGTGCAGGATTCGAGCGTCGTGGATGCGGCCGAGCAGATCCGCGAGCTGGCTGGCGATCTCGAGGAAGTCTCCTGGAGAGCAGCTTCGCCCCTGCACCCACGAGAGCAGGCTCTCGCCGGGGACGCGTTCGAGGACGAGCACGGGCGGAGAGACGTCCTCGAGCAGATCGAGTGCCCGAATCGTCCCAGATCCCTCCAGGCTACGCAGAATCCCGAGCTCGCGACAGGTGCGCGTCCCC
This sequence comes from Pseudomonadota bacterium, assembly GCA_003247575.1. Taxonomy (GTDB): domain Bacteria; phylum Myxococcota_A; class UBA9160; order SZUA-336; family SZUA-336; genus SZUA-336. The sequence goes on along the minus strand of QJZC01000020.1, from coordinate 60,708 downwards.
GTCGGATCCTCCGCCTCAGCATAGGCCTTGAGCACGACAGGCTCGCCATCGGACTCACGCACGGCCTCCCATACCGTCGCCCGTCGGCTCCTCCGCAACTCCTTGTGGAGCCGGTATCCGTTCGCGGCAACAAGGTCCGCCTGCATCTATCGATGATCGGATCTCCGCACCCGTCAGTTGATACTGGACACACGCCGACAAACGTTCTCATCCCCGCCCGCGTGGGTCGGCGGCCGGATCGCGCAGCGAACCGACGTGAGAACCTCGTGATATCACGACATCGTGAGAACTCCGTGAGGTTCGAGAGCTGCTCCCAGCCCATCCTCTGCTCGTCGATCCATTCGATCGGAGGAGAGCATGCGATCCAGTTCTATCGAAACTCCCCAGCCGGGCGCCCCCCACAAGCCCGCGACACCATCCCCCTGCCTGCAGCGGACTGGGCCACCGCGGCGTGGGGTGAGCTCGCAGTCGAGGCAGCGCGCAGAGCTCGCCAGCGCGTATGACGAGCACGCGGCGGTGCTCACACGCTTTGCGAGCTCGCTTCTCGGGAGCCAGGGAGACGCCGAGGACCTCGTCCACGACGTATTCATCGAAGCTTGGGAGCGCTGGGATGACTACGACCCACGCCGCGGATCGCTCCGCAGCTGGCTCCGGCTGCGCGTGCGCTCACGCGCGATCGACCGGCTGCGGACACAGAGCCGCAGGCGCTCTACCCCACTCGGAGAGACCGACAAGCGCAGCGACGAGGACCCGTTCCGCGCGGTCCAAGGCGATCGCGCCTGGCGCCTATTGCGCAACGCCCCCGAAAGGCTGCGTCAGGTCGTGGAGCTTCGCTTCGGAAGAGACCTGTCGGTTGCGGAGGTCGCCGCACAGATCGGGATTCCCGCTGGAACTGTCAAGTCGCGCCAGTCGCACGCCGTCCAGTTCCTGCGCGCGAGCGTCGGCAACTCCATCGCGTAGCCGCGAGCATGGGTGAGCTCGCCCGAGCCCCGCGCATCCCTCCGAGAGCTGCGCGGGAGCCGCCGTGCTCAGGTGACCAGGCGACTCGCGCGCTGCTCGAGGTGCGGCATGCCCAGGCTGCGGGCTTCATCGGCTGCCGAAGCTGCCAACGTACGACACCGCGCGAGATCCCCTGGACCCTTTCGCCGTGCGAGCATCTGCGCGTAGGCCTGTCGAGTGGAGGCAATGAACGGCCGGGCACCGAGCTGCTCGTTTCGCTGCAACGCGAACTCGAAGTGACCTTCAGCAAGGTCGAACTCATCGACCACGGTCGCGAGCATCCCGAGCGCCCGCGACACCGACCCCATGCAGTACGCCGTCGCCGACATGGCATTGCGATCGAAGAACGGCTGGAGCAGTGCATAGTGCTCACGGGACCGTTCGGCAATCTCGAGCAGGAAGGTCGCTTCGGCAACGAGCGAGAGAGAGGACAAGAGGAACATGTCCTCGGGAAATCCAGTACGGAGCAGGATCTCGAGCTCTCGTCGGGCTTCCTCCTCTCGGCCCAGATCCGCGAGAGCCAGTACGACAGCAGCACGCGCGGCTTGGGAATACCCGGGATTCTGGTCGAGCAGCTGCTGCATGAGAGGCACCACTTCGTCCGCTCTCCCCTGCAGCTGGCGTAGCACGAACATCTGAACCTGAGCGCCGATCAACGCGTCTCCGTTCCCGAGCTCGATCGCGTCCGCGCCCAGCGCGGACGCCTGAGCCTCGGCCTGCGCGAACTCCCCACGCAGGATCCTGAGGGTGTTCTCGGTGAGCCGAACCCCCTGGGCAATGATGTCGAGCTGGTTGCGCTCCAGAATCTGCTCGGCGCGGACCTCCGGCGGGAGGTCGTCCTCGGACCCTTGAACGCAGGACGCGACCTGCTCGAGCACCGAGCCGAGCTTGGGCAGGTCGCCCATCTCGAGCAGGTCGACCCCATAGCGGATCAGTCCCCAGGCGCGATCCACGAGCGTGGGCGAATCGGTCATAGAGGACGCGTGTTGGCCCAGCTCGAGCATCTCATGGGAGATCGCGACTCGGTCGTCGAGCGTATAAGGGCTCCAGAGGACCTGATGTCGCATGACCAGAGCGCGCATGATCAGGCCCGTGTCCGCCAGGCGCCGCGCGAGTTCGAGGGCCTCGGCACCGAGCGCACCCTGATTGGGCTCTCCGCGCGAAATGGCTGCATCGGTTCGCTGCACGAGCAGCTCTGCGCGCAGCCGACCCCGCGCAACCGCGAGCGCCTCGTCGAGGCGCGCCACCGTCTCGTCATCGGAAGTCCAGCGAATTCCTTGGATGCGCGAGAGGCTGAACACGGTTTCGGCAAAGAGCTCCCGGTCGCCGAGCTCCCGCGCGAGGCCGAGGGCCTGTTCGAGCGCGTCGGTCGCCGCCGCATGGTCTCCGGCCCCGATCGCGACGACCGACAGCTGCCCGAGCAGCTCCGCTCGGCCGCGCAGGTCCTGCGGCACGACACGCGTCTGGGCATGCAGTGCGTGGCGGTAGTGGGCGACCGCCTCGGCGTAGGAGTGGATTCGCGCGGCTGCCGCCGCCGCGAGCCGAGCGAACCGAACCACTTTCTCCTGGTCGTCATGAAACGGCGACTGACCGAGATGGTGGACGAGCTCGGCGTAGGGTGCCCGTTCCGATCCGGCGTACATCCGCTCCAGCAGGTGACCGATCTGCCGGTGGAGGCCGAGTCGCTCGGCAGTCGTCGCCCTGGCATACACCGCATCGCGAACCAGTGCGTGGCGAAACTGATACCCTCCCAACTCTGGAAGGGCCCCGATGATATGCGCACTCTCGGCCTCGGCCAGGGAGCGCAGCAGGGACTCCTCTGACTCTGGTGAGATGTGCTCGAGCAGATCGACCCGAAAGCTCCTTCCAAAAGCAGCGGCGCGCGCCAGCACGTCGAGGCAAGGCACGGTAAGCCGATCGAGTCGACGATCGAGCATCGCGAGCACCTCGGACACGTCGGCCCGCGTCGCGCCCGGCTCCCGCCCGAGCTCTCCACGGCTGTCATGGAATCGCACCAGCTCGATCAAGGCGAGCGCGATCCCGTCACTACGCCGGAAGAGCTCCCGCGCCCAAGCCACACTGAGACTGCGCCTGGCGACGATCTCCGCCAGACGTCCCGCGTCCTCGAGCGCGAGCCCCCCGAGCTCGAGCACCTCGCACTCGGGGTGCGCCTCGATCGAGCGATGCAGCGCGGCCCGTGGATCCTCGCCATGCAGGTCGAAGGTCCGAAACGCTGCAACCACGAGCGCGCGCGCGCGACCGAGGCCACCCTGAAGAAAGCGCAGCAGCATCAGCGAAGAGGGATCCGCCCAGTGGACGTCCTCGAGCAGCAACAGATGAGGCTGGCTCTCCGACAGCCGCTCGATCAGCCGGGCCACTCCGGTGTAGATCTCGAGTCTCGACGGAGTCTCACGGTCACCAGAACGTGTCGCACCCGAAAAGCGTGTGCGAAGTTCGGGGAAGACCTCCGACAGCGCAGGCAAGGCATCTCCGACCTTGCTCAACAGGTCGGTGCGCTCGCGCGACTCGAACGTCGCCCGCAAGAGCTCGCGCCACGGCCAGTACGGAGGCACACCGGTGTCCTGTGGAACACGGCCCTCGAGCACCACCGCCCCGCGACGGCTCGCGAGCACGCCGAACTCCTGCAGCAGCCGGGTCTTGCCGACGCCCGCCTCACCGCGCACCAGGACGACTCTCGGCTGTCCCGTCGCCGCCTTGTCGAACCACTCGTCGAGAACGGCCAGCTCCGTGCGACGGCCGACAAAGGCGTGCGGACCCTCCGGACCCTGTGTCCCCGGCACGGGCGAAGCGTCCCTCTCCGCGCGAGCGGGCGCCTCCGAAATCAGTGGCGCCACGAATCGGTAGCCACGTCGATGGACCGTGCGAATGATCTGCTGGCGGTTCCCGTCGTCGTCGACCGCCTTCCGCGCAGCCCAGATGCTACGCGTGAGGACTCCCTCGCTCAGCACCTCATCGCGCCAGATCTCCTCACGCAGCTCGCGCTTGGTGACGATCCGGTCGCTGTTCTGAATCAGGAGGCACAGCACGGAGAAAGCCTTCGGCTCGACGACGACGGCCACTCCTGCTCGCAGTAGCTCCTGTCGGTCGGTGTCGAGCCTGAAGCTCCCAAAATTGTAGATCACAGCCGTGCCCTTCGCGTCGATAGTCCCCGGCCCGATCTCGCGACCCAGACGACCCTAACACAGCATACGTAGCCGAGCGGCTCGGGGGTTCAATTCGCACACAGAGCTGCGCCATGGATCTGCCCTACCCTTCGCTGGCGGCCCGAACCGATCCGCCATTCCCTCCGGGCCTCACACGCGCCTTCAGCATGGCGACGACGGTGTCGGCGCTGGCCCGGCACCCGCGATGCTCCCCTTGCATTCCGCTTGCTTGCGACTTGCGTGATCCGATTCTCGTCACGGATGGCTCACCTAAGGCAACGGATCGCTCCGCGACTCACGAATGGTGACGCGCAGAGCGCAAAGCCAGAGGTGCACAATGGATTGTTTTCGAGCTTCCTATCTCAAAATGCCTTTCCGCAAGCGACCCAAGCCATATCACTCACTCACGGCTTTGATGGGACTCAGTTGTCTCGGTCTGCCAGTCATGCCCGTTCAGGCACAGGAAACTTGCAATCCCGCGCAAGGAATGTGTGAAGAGAGTGGCCCGCCGAGCGATATGGATCGGGCTGGAATCATCATCGAGAGTCTGGGACGAGACGCCGATGTCGGCGCGAACGGCGGCAACGGAAGACGCGTCGACGTGCAGAGCCGAGAGCCGATCGCAACCTTGGACGACTTGGTCGACGGAATCCTGGCTCGGAGCATCGGCGGGATGGGGGGGCCGGAGGCTACGGGATCCAAAGCGGGCGACGGCGGCCACGCGGGCCGGGTGCGGGTATCGAGTAGCGGACCCATCGCCACCGTAGGAATTCAAAGCTCCGGGATCCGCGCCGCGAGTCGAGGGGGCGCAGGCGGTGCCGCGCTCGCGGGTGATGGAGGCAACGGTGGCAATGGAGCCCTGGTGCGTACTTCCGTCCTCGGGCGTGTCGATACCGTCGGCGTGCTCGCATCCGCGGTGTTGCTGGACGCATCCGGAGGTTCCGGGGGCTTCGGGGGTTCCAACGTACTTGGCGGTGACGAGCCGACTCGCGGAGGCCGCGGCGGAGACGGCGGCCGTGCAGGTGGGGCGACCGCTCAGCTGAGCGGGATCCTCGCGACGAATGGCGTTGCAGCGGTTGGAATCCAGGCCACCACCTTCGGAGGCAACGCGGGAGACGGCGGCTCTTCCATCCTCCAGGCTGGCTCCGGAGGGCGCGGCGGCAGCGCGGGGAACCTACAGGTGCGTAGTGCCGGAGAGATTCGCACGACCGGCATCAACGCCCAAGGCATCCTGGCCCAGAGCTTCGGAGGCGCGGGTGGATTCGGTGGAATCGCGACCGAGCGCGGAGGTCGTGGCGGCGACGGTGCAGATTCGGGAGCGGTCTCCGTCATAGTCGGAGGCGATTCCAGCTCTCCGAGTCGCCCCGCGGTGATCTCGACCAACGGCGACGGGGCCTCCGGAGTGCGCGTTCTCTCCATGGGGGGATTCGGAGGGTTCGGCGGCGACGCGGAACTCGTGGCGGGAGCTGGTGGGAAAGCCGGCGCCGCTGCGTCCGTTGACGTCGTCAACAACGGGACCATCACGACGAATGGCGCCTTTGCAGACGGGATCTTCGCTCTCAGCCAGGGAGGTTTCGGCGGCCATGGCGGCTCGAGCGAAACACTCGCGGGCAGCACCGGAGGCGATGGAACCGACGGCCGCGAGGCGAGCGTCTCGGGGCGCGGCACGATCGTAACAAACGGCGAGTTCTCGTTTGGAATCTTCGCGCAGAGCCTGAGTGGGCTCGGGGGAGATGGCGGCCTGGGTGTGAGTCCGGGCGAGTCCGGCCGCACTGGGATCGCCGGACCCGTGTCGATCCGATACTCAGGACAGGTCATCGCCAACGGGAATCACTCGGATGCGATCCAGGGCCTGAGCATCGGATTCGGCGAGCGGAACGGCAACATCTCGATCGAAATTCTGCGCGGAGGCGTGATTCGCGGGGGTGCTTCGGACGGTGTCGGCGTGCGCTTCGTCGATGGCGCGAACAACTCGCTGGTGAATGCAGGCGCAATCTCGGCACTGTCCGGGCGCGCTGTCGTGGGTGGAGACGGAGACGAACACGTCATCAACCAGGGCATGATCGTCGGCGACATCGATCTCGGTGGAGGCAACAACCGCCTCGAGAATCGTCGTCGGGGTACCATCGTTGCAAACTCCGTGATCGCCCTCGGTGGCGGCGAGCTGCACAACGAGGGAACGTTGTCGATCTCCGGAGAGACCGAGCTCGAGGGAGCCTTCAGCCAGTCAGCGGAGGCAGAGCTGGTTCTGTCGGGCAGCGGATCCCTCACGGTCGACGGGCGCGCGACGCTCGGTGGGACGCTCTCGTTCGCATCGAGCGGCTTCGTCTCGGACGGCACGCGTCTTTCGGTGATCACCGCCGAAGAGGTGCGCGGCGAATTCGCCGAGACGCCCGCGGCCACGCCGCTGCTCGCGCTTGATCTCGCCCGGTCGAACACGGGCATCCAGCTGGAGGCCCGAGCCGCGCCGTTCGCATCGGTGGCTGCCAATGGACTCGAGGCAACCGTCGCGGACTACCTCGACTCGATCGCGGCGGAATCCAAAGGTGATCTGAACGTCGTGCTCGGGGAGTTCCAGAGGACCGAGGCGGCCAGACTGAGGCAGGCATTCCGGGCCTTCGACGGGAGTACACATGCCCAGCTCACGCGGGTTCAGATCAGTTCGGCAGAGCGGTACACACAAACCGTAGAAGACCGAATCGAAGTTGCGCGCGCGTCGCTGCGTCGGCGTGCGGACCGGCGCGCCGAGCGCACTGCTCCGAGCATCACTCCGATCGCGGGGGGCGCGATCGATACTCCGTCCATCGCTACACCGCGGGCTTCGTCCCAGGCGGACGACCTGGATTTCGGGGCCCGTTCGGCAGTTGGCGCTCGAGACTTCCAGCCCCTCGGACTCTGGCTCGCGTCGTTCGGAGAGCGCGGGCACCAAGCAGGGCAGCGAGGCTTCGACGCAGTCGATCATCGGCTTTCGGGGATGGCTCTCGGTCTCCAGGCTGCGCTCGGAGACAACTCGCTGATCGGACTCGCTGGCGGAACATCCAAGGCCTCGGCGGAGCTTTCGGGAAGCTCCGGGGATGTGCGCAGCATCTTCGCCTCGCTCTTCGCGAGCGCGACTCGCGGAGTCCACTTCGCCGACTTGATGCTGAGCATCGGCCACCACGATGTCTCGACCCTGCGTCAGGCGAGAGTGGGTGGGGTCGCGCGCATCGCCGACAGCTCGCACGACGCGCGCAGCTACTCGGCGCGGCTACATCTCGGCACGCGTCAGCGATGGTTCGGGCTGCGAGCCTCGCCATTCGTGACGCTCGCGTACACACGGCTCGTCGAGGACGACCTCACCGAACGGGGCGCGGGAGGGCTCGGCCTGCACATCGACGCACGGCGCAGTGAATCGCTCTTCAGCGAGCTCGGCTTGAAGGTTCAGCGCGAACTGAGCTTGCCCTTCGGCCGCATCGCGCCGGAGTTCGGCCTGGCGTGGCGTCGCTCCTTCGCCATCGGCGATCGCGAGCTGCGAACCAGCTTTCTAGAAGGACCGGATCGCCCTCTCCGAATCGCCGATCCACGGCGCGCACCCAGTGCCGTACGAGGCAGCATGACTCTCACGCTGCGCAGCGATGGACCGCTCAGCTTGGATCTCCAGATGGACGTGCTGCTACGACGCGGCGAATCGCGGCGCTCCCTGAACCTCAACCTGGGATACGCATTCTGACCTATGGAGCGCCAGCGCTCTGGCCTGGGCTCGGGATCGGGGCGGGCTCGCCGGCGAGCTCTCGATAGGCGAAGACGATGGGCTTGCCCTCCCGCCGTGCCTGCTCCGGCGTGTATGGGACGCGATCGATCTGCCGGCTCTGGTCATCGAGCAGCTGCACGAAGCCGCCGCGGCTGTTGGCCAGCGACACCGGGGACAGAGGCTGGATCCGCACGGCCTCTCCCGGCCCGATGGCACCCTTGAGCTCGAGGGTCCGCTGGCGATCGTCGACCAGACTCCAGCCGTCGAGGCGTACTTCCTCGTTCGTCAGGTTCGCGATCGAAACCCATTCGTTCTGCCGTTCGTTCCCCACCGGATTGACGAGCGCTGCGGCGATGAATACGTCGACTTCATCGTCTGCGAATCGAATTGCCCGGGGACGCTCGTTGTCGCGCACGATATCCCTGGGGCCATTGACTTCTCTACGTTCCGGGAACTCATGCACGTTGAGCTCCGCTCGGGCTTGCTGCGACTCGTTAAAGAACATCGGGTTTCGATCCGGCAGCACGTCCGGAAACTCCAAACCGGTGAGCTCTTCGATCTCGGTGATCGAGACCTGATAGGTCTGATGGTCGAAGATGCGACGCCCGTTCTTGTCCTTGAGCGAAACGTTGTCCTGCGGCACGAGGAAGGCGCGTACCTCGAGCAGATCCCGCTGGTTCATGTAGAAGATGATCTTGAAGAACGCTGAGGGTACGAAGGCGGGCGGACGTCCAGGGGGACGCACGGTACGCATGAACTCACCGAAGATGGGTCCAGAGAACACGCTGAATCGATTGCCCTTGTCGAGATCCAGGTTGAAGACCCACTCCTCGAGCGCCAGCCACTCGTCCTGGTTCAAGTTGGCGTGCTGCAGCGCAGCATTGCTGAAGTAGAAGGTCTCATCCGCAGCCCGCTGCGCCTGACGACGCGTCGCACCCCAGCCGGCCGTAGCGCGCCGAGCCAGGTGTCCCCGGTCCCAGGGATTGTTGCGGTAGTAGGAGTTGTCGAGCTGGTTCTCGGCTCCGATGCGAGAATCGATTCGCCAGTTGTCCGAGCGGGCCGTCTGTTGGAACTGGTCCTGATCGACGTTGAGGGCTGCGTAGAGCAGAGTGCGAAAGGTCGCATGCATCGCGATCGTGTAATTCGCGTAGTCGGCGAGGATGCCCTCTCGGAGCTCGGGGCGTCGGAGCACGTCTCCGGCGACGCTCGGCCGTAGCTCTGGGAGCGGCACCGGCTCGGGAAGAAAGTTCGGATCGTAACCAGCCACACCGTTCTCCTTTCGAGTGAGATCCAGCGTTGCCAACCCGACGAGTCACTTCACGAGGTGATCGCGTACTTTCTTCAATCTAGTCGAAATTTCCCTTCAATGACAGTATGTTGCAAGACCCCCTCAGAGAATGACGACGCACTGGGGTGTCGAGTGGAGCACAAGAACACTGCCGGAGGCCGAAAACGGCGCTCTCCTCCACACCGACTCGGCTCTACTCGTAGGAGTTCGGCCAGTCACGCGGTTCGCGTAACCGACCGGGCAGATGCTCGCTCACTCAGCACACGAGAGGCTCGTCATGAAGGGCTCGTCTTCCGCTACGTCGTATCGTTGGCCGCGATCCATCCGATCGAGATCGATCGTTCGCCTCGTCTACCTCAGCTGCCTCTTCCAGCTTGCCTGCCTGCCAAGCTGTACCGTATTCCCTGCACGCGAGGCTCCGCAGCAGTCGCTCCGGGATCAGATTCGCTGGAATTGCGCACACCTAGCCCTGCGCGCGTGCGACCGGAGCCTGCTTCATATGCAGTGCCGGAATCAACAGCGGCGGGAATGCATGCGCGAGGCCGGTCGTGACGATCACGTAACGCTCGAACCCCATCCCCAAGTTGATGAACAGGATCGCGGAGATCAAGGTTCCCGCGTGGGCGATCCCGTCCCAGAAGACGAACGTGGTGATGTACACACCCCAGAACACCGGATTCTGAAGTCCGGTCACGCTCATGCCCCAGTAGGCGTGATAGGCGAGTGCGGCAACTCCGGCTGCAACCGTGAGCGCGAGGCGGAGACCCACCCTTCCTTAGGAGTCATCCGACGAGGAGTTTTTGGTCGAAGAGTCGATCGTCGAAGCCTGGATCATCGATAGGATCAGTCCTCCGGATAGAACTCGAACACTCCTTCGCTACCGTGTACGACGATGCTGTCGTACCTCGGCCGACGGAACGCGATCGGACTATCCGAGAGTGCCTCCAGGGCCTGCTCCCAAGCTTGGCGGTTGGCTCCGGAGTAGAGCAGCTGCCCGATCGATCTCGGCTCGCCCGCCTCCCCCTGCACGTAACACCAGGACTTGCGATAGCTCTGCAGTGAGATCAGGCAGAGCTCCAGCAAACCATCGTGATCGAGATCGGCGCCGAGCACTGCGCACGAGTTCGGCGGGACACAGTTGGCTCCCTGACTCGACTGCTCGAGCATGCGCGCGAGAAACTCGTCCGTCACCTCCAGATCCGACGGAATTCTTCGGATCTCACTCGCTGCGCTCGGCACCGGCGCTCTCCGTGCACTCCAGTAGCTGTCGGCGAGCAGAACTCGATCGACCGCAGCCGAGATGACCTCGGCATCGGGATGGCTCGGAAGCTGGCGCAGCGACGACAGCTCTTCCCACCCATAGCGCCCGAGCTTGAAGCGCAGGCTCGCGAAGTCGAACTCCGACACGGGCGTGCGCTGGGTGCGCAACCTCTCGGCCTGGTCGAGCGCCGAGAGTCGTAGCGGGTCGAGCGGAGGCAGCTGCACCGCGAGCGCGAGCCCCGCGATCACGATCGCGACGGCGACGTTCACGCGCTGGATCCCGCCGATCCACGGGGGCGTGCGCCAGACGACGCTGACCGCGTATCCGATCGTATACAGTAAAGCAATGAGTACGAGGAGCAGTGCGTAGACGCGATCCGGTGAGAGCCCGTACTGGTCGATGCGCAACCAGGTTCCATAGGCCGCGATGACCGCAAAGCCAGGCGTAACCAGCACGGAAGCCTCGATCCCAATCCGCATCACACGTGCGTAGCGAGGCATCGACGCCCCGTCCTCGAAGACCGCATTCGTCAGCACGATGATCGCTGCGAGGAAAGTCAGCAACAGCGGTGTGGCGCGCCCCGTCTCCCACAAGGGCGTAAGGCCCCGGACTGGAAGCGCGCCCGCGAACAACAGCGCTATGAGTGCGACGAGCGGAAGCAGGGCATATGCGCCCATCAGAGTGATCCGGCGAAGCGCGCGAATCACGCTCTCGTTCATCCTCCCGACCGAGCACCCGTAGCCCAGCACTGTGAACGTAGCGAGGTACGCAAAGGGCGGACTGAAGAACACGTCGCGAAAGAAGGAGACGTTCAGAAGCTGGAACAAGGCCGTCCAGATCGCGAGCAGTGTCCAGACGGCGCCCGCAAACAGCGCTGCGGTCAAGAGGACGAAGACGTTGGTCCAGCTGTGCTCGAAGAGACCTGGATAGGGAAACCGAAGCCTCCCCGTGTCCTGGTAGATCTGCGCAAACGGTGCGGCGATGTAGAGGAACGTGCAGGCTCCGAGGATCCACACCCCGATCCGCTGCCCGTCTCCTCGGTAGTCGACCGGTACGGTGGGCTGGTGGCTCCAAACCTGCCAGGTAACCACGGCGATGACCAGCGCGACTCCAGCAGCGGACAGAATCCAGCGTGCCCAGTCGCGCCCGGTCCAGGTGAACTGCGCCAGCAGACCCGCCGCACTCGCGAACGAGACGAGCACGGCAGCCGTCGTGTGCGCACCCACTCGCTCTCCGGCATCGGTCCAGCCGAACGGATTGGCGAGCCACCAGATGATGCCCAGGCCGAGCCCAATCGTCATGAACGGCAGGCGCGAGCTCGCGGTGGTCAGGCCCATGTGTGGCAGTCTACCAAATCTGAGCATGCCCAATGGTTGGTCGTTGATTTCTTCAGCCCCGCACATCGACCCGCTGCGTCAATGCTCTAGACCCGCGCCAGAACGAGTCAGTTGAGACGCACGAGCCACCTTGGTAAGTTCCTCGTCCGTAGACCACGCACCTGTCGATGACGAGCCTGCAGGCGACGGATCGGGCGGATTCGGAGGAATTGATGGCGGATGGAGCGTATTACGTCGTATTCACGAAACCGGGAGACACTCTGTCGGCGATCGTCCGTGATACGCTGGGTCCCTTCCCGAGTGATCGTGAGTGGATGGACACGGTGCGTGAGGTCGCACGGCGCTCCGGGATCGCCGATCCCGACCACATTCAGCCCGGACAGCCTGTGATCCTGCGGCGTGCCGCTTCACCCGCGCACGAGACCCACGTACCCGAGATTCAGCCCGAAGAGATCGAACGACTTCGTCGAATCTGGAAAGAAACGCCTCCGCAGCAACGCGAGCTCGTGGAACAGCACTGGGACCTCCTCGATTGGATCAATCTCGGAAACAACGGCACTGGAGGGATGGCGGGTGCCGGGGTTGCGGTCGCACAGGTCGAGCTCTCCGGGCTTCGGCCTCCGCCGCCCGAGGTCCAGATCGCGCTTCGCCAACGCATCCAGTCCGTCTCGGTACAGCTGATCGAGATTCGCAACCGGACCATCTCCACCCTGCGGCGCGAGCAAGTCACGCGAACGACGCGAGCCGTGATTCGCCTGACCCCCGACACACTGGGCCAGGCGAGGTACGCCACGCGACTGCGCGCACTCACCGCGACCGCCCGCGGACTCAGCCTCCTAGCCAAGGGTAGCCTGGGCATCTCCATCGGACTGGCAGGCGTCGCCATCTACAGCGACTGGAATACACCTATGCAGAATCGCACCCTTGCGACACAGCTCGGCGGACTCGGGGGCGCGATGCTGGGGGGTAGCGCGGGCTACGGCGTCTGCAATGTCGCCCTTGGATTTCCTACCGGAGGCAACAGCCTATGGATCTGTGCTCTCATCGTAGGCGCAGGTGCAGGCGTCGGCTTCGGAGAGCTGGGCGCATTCGCAACCGGCACGGTTCACGACCTCGTTGTGGGTCCACAGCCGAGTGAAGGCGAAGCCGGGAGTAGCTCAAGCGCTTGGGCTCTGGAAAGATTCCCTCTGCCGGCACTCCGATAGCCGAGCGATGGAGCGTCTGCGCGAGATCCTGGAGCTCATCGAGATCGCAGGGGGCATGAGCATGTTGGTTGGCGCGTTCGTCCTACCAGCCTTTCCGCTGTTCCTGAATCCGCGCTTCGATCCTGATTGGAAGACCCGGCGTTGGACGAAACTGGAAGCGGAGACCCTCCCCCTCTTCCCATTCCTACGAGCCTCGCTCTACGTGCCGGCAGTCTGCTCTCGGTTTTGCGCACGGAGACTGTTCGGGGCGGTCGAGGGAGAACGCTACGACTTCCGAGGCCGTGCGGGGACTCTGCTGTACGTCCTCTGTATGGTGGAGCTGGTCGCAGGAGTTGGCGGAGGCGTCGTCGGCGTGATCGCCCGGTACACCCTCAAGCTGCTCGACTGAGGACACTTCGGGCGCGAGCTGCAGTTCACCCGCAGGCGCCGTGCAGCTAGATGGTGCCCCGCCGCTTTCCGGCGCGCTCCACATTGGTTGGGGGCGCTGGCCGGAAACGGGGGCTCTACCGGCCTTCGCTGCGGTGCACCTCTGCCTCGAACCTCCCATCGCTTCCCCTCCCGGGCTCAGCTTTCTCGACCGATATTCCGATCTCGGTTCATTGCTGGAGTGACTTCCGAGCTGTCTCTTAGCGGCTACTCTCTTGCCAAGCGCCTGCATGTCGGGTCGCGGGGAGAGGTGTATCTCGGGCATCGCGACTCCGACGGCAAGAACGTCGTCATCAAGCTGTATGCCCAAAACGATCAGGGGAAGCGAGCGGCGCAGCGAGAGTTCGATGCACTGGGTGCCGTACGTTCGGCAAAGGTCCCGACGGCACTCTCACTGCAGCTCGACCGCGAGCTTCCGGCACTCGTGCTCTCGGAGCTCCCCGGCATACCGCTCGCGCGCTGGGCACAGCAGGCTCCCCACCCAGTATCGGCCTTCCTCGATGTGGCCATCCAGATCGCGGAGTGCGTCGTGGCGGTTCACGACGCACGCTGGCTGCACCGCGACCTAAGTCCTCGGAACGTGCTCGTCGAGCCGCAAAGCCTCGAGGTTCATCTGATCGACTTCGGACTGGCGGTGCCCTTGTCCGCAGGAATCGGGAGCTCGGACACCTCACTGGGGAAGGGGATGCTCTCCGGCACCCTTCCCTTCATCGCTCCCGAGCAGACCGGACGGATGAACCGCGGGTGCGACTTCCGCAGCGACCTCTATACACTCGGTGCGACCCTCTACTATTCCGTAGTCGGTCATCCACCCTTCCAGATCACCGATCCGCTCGAGCTGATCCACGCGCATCTCGCTCAGCGCCCCACACCGGTCCGAGAGCTTCGCAGCCAGTTTCCAGTCGTGCTCTCGGATCTCATTCAGAAGCTGCTCGAGAAGGAGCCCGATTCGCGCTACTCCACGGCGCACGCGCTGCTTGCAGACCTACGAGCACTCAAGCAGGCGCTCGAACGCGACGGGAGACTCCCCTCGGAGTTTAGCCTCGGGGGCGCCGACGAGCGCACGCGGATCACGTTCCAGGATCGGCTCCATGGCCGCGGAGCGACTCTCCGCGCACTCGAAGCCGAGCTGGAGCGCGCGAAGTGCGGACGAGCCTCGGCGGTACTCGTGCGCGGTGACGCGGGCTCTGGAAAGTCCTCCGTCGCACGCATCTTTCATCGCGACCTGGATGAAGGGAAGAGCCTGTTCGCCGTGGGGAGCGGAACCACCGATGCCCGCGTGCCCTATCAGGTCTGGAAGCAGATCGTCGAGTCCCTGACTCAGCAGATGCTGGTCGAAGGCAATCAGCGCAGCGAGGAATGGGGCCAGCAGCTCCGTAAGGCGCTCGGAAACATCGCTGGCAGCCTGCTTGCCCTGGTTCCGGATCTCTCGTTCATCGTCGGCGAGCTGCCGCCACTGCCCGCACTCGGGCCACGCGAGTTCCAGGTTCGCTTGTCGCTGGCCCTCCGCCGCTTCCTCCTGGCCTGCAGTCGCCCGTCTCACCCGTTGATCGTCCTATTCGACGACCTGCATTCCGCCGACGCCGAGAGCCAGGCCGTTCTCGCTGATCTCATCTGTGAGACTTCGCTCAACTTCCTGCTCGTGGTCACTTGCGGCTCCACGGCGGGCGCCCTCCCCCCCGCGGCCGATGCGTTCAACGACCTCTTGACCGCCCGCGGCGCGACCCCGAAGTGGATCACGCTCGAACCTCTATCGATCGATGACTCCACCGAGCTCCTGCGCAGTGCGCTCCACACCGATGCAGAATCCGCGCGAGACCTCGCCGAGCTCATCGAGATGAAGACGGGGAATCAGCCACTACTCGTACGACAGTTCGTCGAACATCTCCATCAGTCCGGACTACTGCGCTACAAGGATGAGCAGGGATTCCACTGGGAAGTGTCGGCGATCGCCTCGGCCCCGATCCCGGAGAGCGCGGTCGGACTCGTGACCGCCAAGATCGACCGACTCGAGGCAGCTCCCCAGAGAGTCCTCGAGGTCGCGAGCTGCATCCATACGCAGATCGACGTGGAGTTCCTTGCGAGCGTCGCGAGGATGAGTCGAAGCGAAACCGACGAGTCTCTCGATACGCTTTATCGACAGGGACTCCTGGTCGCAACGCCTGTGGGTCCCGGGTTCCCCCACGAGCGCGTGCGCGAGTCGGCACAAGCCAGGCTCTCGCACGAAGAGCTGGAGCGGTGTCACCTCGAAATCGGAGTCCGACTGCTCGAAGAGACTCCCAAGGAGCTGCGGCCCGCGAGAGCCGCAATCATCGTCGATCAGTTCGATCACCACCTAGAGAACGTACCGGGCGAGCTTCGCATCGAGCTCCTCGAGCTCGCCCTCACTGCCGCGAAGCAAGCCGTAGAGACCGGGGCGGCCGCGAGCGCTGAACCGTATCTGGTGTCGGCCCGGCGACTCCTGCGTCCGGAGGACTCCGAGCAGCATCCCGGGATCACATTCCAGCTCGGGCTGCTCGGATCCGAGTGCGCCTTCCAAGCCAAGCGGTTCGACGAGGCACTCGCCCACCTGGCGCCATTCGAAGAGCGTAGCCTGAGCGTCATCGAACGGGTTCAGGTGGCCGCCAAACACATTCAAGTGCTCTCGTTCAGCGAACCTCCCAAGGTCTGTGTGGCCTATGTGCTGGACGTGCTGCGTCAGTTCGGCGTGCGCTGGCCGCGCAGCCCTTCTTACCTGCGGGCGTGGTTGGCCATCTTCTACCTGCATCTCCGCATCCGTAGGAAAGATGCACAGACGGTGCTGCAACCCGCCGCGAAGGTCGACCCGCGCTGGCTCGCCCCCATGCTCCTCTTGGCACCTGCGGGTGCGGCGCTGCTGCGTACGGATGCACATCTCGTGATCCTCGCCAGCTCGCTCGCTCTGCGGCGCTACCTACGCTACGGCTACGTGAGTCGCCCCGGATTCACCTTGGCCACGCATTCGTACCTCTCGTATCAGATCCTGCGCGATGCAGACTACGCCCGGCACTGCGTCGCGCTGATGACCGAGTTCAACGCGCGCGCTCCCGACCCCGTGTACAACCTGAGGGCGGAGCTATTGACCTGCGGTGCACTCGCACCCATGCTCGAGCGGCGGCGGCGTGCTCTGGCACCGCTCGTTGGGGTCGCCGAGCAAGCGCTCGAGCTGGGCGATCTGGAGTTCAGCTCGTACGCGCGATTCCTACGCGAATACTTTCGCTCGCTGGCCGGCGACTCCGTTGACGAGAGCGTGGCTCGCCTGTCGGATCTGGAGGACTGGGTCCTGCGGTCCGGGCATTCCTACCCCGAGGTCAAAGCATCGAGACGCGTCGTGCAACTCCTCCAGGACACGTCCGGAGATTTGGAGGAGGAGTCTCGGAAGGACGACGCCTGGCTTCGCAGCGATGGGG
Source organism: Pseudomonadota bacterium (assembly GCA_003247575.1). Taxonomy (GTDB): domain Bacteria; phylum Myxococcota_A; class UBA9160; order SZUA-336; family SZUA-336; genus SZUA-336. Next base: position 43,870 of record QJZC01000020.1, on the reverse strand, counting down.
AGATGCCCTACGTACGCACCTTGTGGCTCATGGTGCTCTGCGTTCACAAGCGCTTCGACCTCGCGCTCGACCACTCGAATGCGCTCGGGAGGCAGCTGTATCGCCTGAGCCCCTTCGTTCATATCGTGGATCACACCTTCTATCGGGGCCTCGCGAGCGCAGCCATGGCCCATGACTGGCGGGGTCGGAAGCAGCGACGTGCGCATCGGCGCGAGCTCGAGCGCGCCCATCGTGCCGTGAGTCGTTGGGCGCAGAACGGGCCCGACTTCGTGCACATGGCCCAGCTGCTCGAGGCCGAGATTCTGCGCCTGAAGGGGCACTCCAAGGCAGCGCTGGCCGCACTGGAGCGTGCTGCGCGTCGCGCTCGACAGCAGGAGTTTCCGCACCACGCGGCCATCGCCTTCGAGCGCGCCGCAGATCTACTTCTCTCCGAACGCCGCGACACGGACGCCGAAGCCCCGATCGAGAACGCACGTCGCCTCTACGCCTCGTGGGGAGCCGCGTCGAAGCTTCGGGCGATGACGCAGGAAGCGCACTACCGCTAGCGCCCCGGCGCTGCGCCTCTTACCGCTCGCTCCGAGGCTCCCCGAACGCCTTCGCCGGGCCGTGCCCCCCCCGGAATGCAGTGCCGGCCCTTCCCCTAAGTAGCTGATTTTCTGTGCCTGTAGGCCCTCGACTCTCCAGGAGTCGGGCGAAGTGAGAGAGTAGCTCTTGAGCAGGTCCCCCTGTATGCCCTCAAGGGCACCCTAAGTCAGATTGAGCGCACATGACTGCAAGGAACACATTGACCGAGGTCCCACCCTATGCGGTCGAAGGCGCCATCAAGCGCCTGGGCCAGAACCTGCGCACGGCGCGGCTGCGCCGCAACCTCACCATCCAGGAGGTCGCCGACAGAATCGGCACTGGCATGCGCGCCGTCGCTGACGCCGAGAAGGTGGAAGGTGACGACCGGCATCGCCGTCTATACGGCTCTGCTCTGGACCTATGACCTGCTGGGCCCGTGGGATGTGCTGGCCGACCCTGCCGAAGACACCGAAGGCCTCGCGTTGTCCGAGCGCCGCGAACGCGCGCGTAGCACCAGCAGCAAGAAGCTCGATGATGACTTCTGACCGTGAGTGCTTCGTCTACATCGTGCTACCCGGCGAGACCCGATCCACGACTGCCGGGCGCTTCGTCCTGGACACGACGCGCCAGGGAGAGCCGATCGGAAGATTCGTCTACGGCAGACTATACCGTGCGAACAAGGCCGCTGTGCCGATCGACCCGATCGAGCTGAAGCTCGCCGCGACCACGTACGAGACGCAGGGCCTCGGGGGGCTGTTCCGTGCCTTGCGAGACGCGGGACCCGACGCCACCGGCTCCGCTGCGGAAGTACAACCGCACGATCGATCTCGAGAAGCTCCAGGCGGTTTCCGACGCAATCATCGCCGACGACGAGGTGCCGCGCGACGATCCCGACGCTCAGCAGGCGCATGAGCTGCTCGCTGGAACCTCTATGGGCGGTGCCCGCCCCAAAGTAGTGGTCGAAGCGCACGATGGCCTCTGGCTCGCAAAGTTCAACCGTGTAGACGACCGATGGGACCACGCCAAGACCGAACGCGCCATGCTGTTGCTTGCCGCTGAGTGCGGCATCCGCAGCGCTACCAGCAAGTGCACGACCATCGGTGATCGCAACGTCCTGCTGGTCAAACGCTTCGACCGTGAGAAAGAGAAGCACGGCTACCGGCGCCCGCATGCTGAGCGCGCTCACATTGCTCCGCGCAGATGAGTACGAGCGCGATAAATGGTCCTATGTCCTGCTCGCCGAAGAACTTCGACGGCTGTCCGCACAGCCCAAGCAGGACGCTCCGGAACTCTTCCGCCGCATGGTCTTCAACGCGTTGATTTCCAACAACGACGATCGTCCGCGCGACCACGCGATGATCGCAATGAACGAGGACTGGAGACTCTCCCCGGCTTACGACCTGACACCGTCGACTCCGGTGAGAATCACCCACCGGGACCTCGCCCTGCAGTGCGGCGACCAGGGCCGCTTTGCCAATGCCCAGAACCTGCTGACGCAATGCCGGCGCTTCTTCGTCGAACCGGACGACGCGACGAGCCTCATCGACGAGACGGAACGGATCGTCGAGAGCCGCTGGTACGCCATCGCCCGCACCGAAGGGGTCAGCGTACGCGATTGCGAGCGCATCCGTACTGCATTCGTGTACGAGGGATTTCGGCTCTAGAGGCGGAAGCTGTCCGGTCGGCTGCCCTGCAAATGTCCGGCGCGCCACGCGTAAGGTGATGTGCGTCAATCGCTCGAAAGAGCACCGCTTTCGGAAGGCAAGAGTCGTCGCCATCTAGGAAGGAAATCTCCACATGCGATCTACCGCTTCACTTCTGCTCGCGCTTTGCATCGGACTTCTGGGGTTCGGGCTTCAGGGCTCACCCAGTGCCGCAGAGGATCGCGATCTGATCGAACGCATCCCCCCGATCGAGTGCCCCGGAACAGACTGCCCGATAAAGATCGATCCCATCATTCCGCCGCCGGACATCCCCCCGCCGAATCCCGGCCCATTGCCGCTGCCGATTCGTTGTTCGGTGATCCTGTGCCCCCAGGGAACCACGTGCACGGAGAAGGACGGATTCCCGCGCTGCGTTCCGTTCCCGGTTCGCGAGACCTGCGAGACTCGCACGCGGCCGTGCGGTCCCGGATCGGTGTGCGTGGACACGAAGCTCGGCCCCATCTGCCGAGTGATCAAGCCCATCCCGCCACCCCCTTGCGCCTGTCTCCCCATCTACCCGCCGATCACGATCCAGGAAGAGAACGCGCCGCTCTCTCTTCCACCCGAGGGTGAGAGCTCGCAGATCTACCCGTACCCGATCTGCAAGCTTCCCTGCCCGATCAGAACGGTGGTCCCATGATCCGGGCGAGGCGAGAGGAGAACGCCGAACCGAGCAACTCCGGCGATGCGAGTATCAGCCTGGAGTTGCCGAGCGCGACGAGAGCGCGAACCATCGGCTGGCTTGTAGTGGGAGCCGCCTTGGGACTCGTCGCGCTCTCCGCGGGCTCCCTCGCCTCGCTCCCATCTCCGACTGTGGACACACCGCTCTCCGCGAAACCGTCAAACCTGAAAGAGACTGGAACGGCCTCCAGCCCTCGTGACGGCGGGCCATCACCGCTCGGTCTAGAAGCTTCAGACATCACCGCGCGCCCGAGCTTCGGCGTCGACAGCGCGAGTACGCTCCGCGGGTCGAATGCGGATGCGTCGTTCTCGGAAGATTCAGAGACCGCAGACGCAGCATTCCGAGCTCGAACGGAATCCAAGCGCGAGAACGTCGCACCGCACACGAGCCTCCGGGAGGACCAGACGCAAAACGGCACGCCACTAGAGACGGCGGTCGAGGACAGTGTACTCGCCAGCCTGCAGAACTTCGAGCTTCGTGCAGCAGTCGGCGTCGATCTGCGGCCCGAGGAACAGGACACACTGAGTGATCTCGTCCAGCGAGCCTCCGACTGCCTCGCGCAAACGGAGGCTCTTCCACGCGAGCAATGGGTCGAGCTACGCGACCGGGCTTTCGCAGAGCTTCGCGCGGGCATCGCCAAAGAGTTGGGCGCGGACCGCCTCGCCGAGCTCGAGCGCCCGGATCGATACGCGGGTCCCGACCTCCCTCCTCTCGGGGCGCTGCGGCTGGCGGCAATGAAAGAGGACCTCGCCGCATACGAGCTACGCTCGCGCCTGATGCTTCCCGATGCGCTACGAGACCTACGCCTCTCCGACCGCGAACAGCAGCGCATCGAGAGCGCCTTCAGCGAGCTCGACCGTCGCCTGAATCAGGCTCAGGTCTCTCTCACCGCACTGCGCGAAACAGGAGGCGCACTCCACCCAGATGCACCTCTCCCGCAGGCGGAACTCTTCATCGACTTCGAACGCAGCCTCGCCGAACAGCTCCCCCCCGCCGACTATGAGCGCTTGTCCGAGTACCAAGCAGCCTGGGAAGCCACCTGGATGCAGCAGACGTCCGCGAATCCCCGATCGAACCATCGAGCCCGAACCATCCCCTGACAAGAAAGCGCGAGACCCCTCCAACGCCAGGTCGCTCTCAGCATCTGATCTCGCTATGTCTGTCGAACTTGGTTCACCCGTGCGAACCGCCTCCAGACGGCTGCACCAGACAACGCCAGACCAATATGCCAGCAACACGCCCGCAGCCTTGGGCAGGCTAGAGCAAGCCTCGCCAATCTGTGTATATATGTGCATACCTCCGAAGTGTTCGAGTGGGATCCTGATAAGGCGGCCGAGAACCTGCGGAAGCACGGCGTAGATTTCGCGGACGCAGCGACAGCGCTCTCCGATGAGCTCGCGCTGACCATAGTTGACGATCACGCCGACGAGGACCGGATGGTTTCGGTAGCGATGGATGCCCTGGGCCGGATGCTAGTAAGGTTTACACCTGGCGCGACGACTCGGTCCGTCTGATCTCTGCGAGAAGGGCCACGCGATCGGAACGAAAACAGTACGGAGGGAAGAGATGAAAGAGGCGTATGACTTCAGCAAAGTACGTCGGGGTCCAGTGCGTGGGGTGGAGCCTGGTAAGACTCGCATCACGATCTGGATCGATGACGACATTCTCAAGTGGTTCCGCAAGCAGGTGCACGAGGCGGGTGGCGGGAACTATCAGACGATGATCAATGCGGCACTCCGCGAGCACGTTGAGAACGAGCGGGAGTCGCTCGAAGAAACCCTCCGCCGCGTCCTGAAGGAGGTACACCCGAGCCCGACAGCTCGGGCAAAGAGAAAGGCGGCCGGGAAGTCATAGCTTTAGACACCCCGACAACGGCACCAATCTGCGAAAGCAGCCACGTCGCTCTGGTACGCTCGACGAGTCGCCGGGCTCAGACTCTCACGGGCGAAGTCGTTCGCAGCGTGGGCATCGTGCCGCCGTCGCTCCAGCGCACCGGTAAGGGGAAGTTCGGGCGCAGTCTCGACGTGGCTCATCAGGAAACCCCAAGAAAGAAGCCTATCGGGACCTATCGTCGCGCATCGAGCGCGGGTGGCGGGAAGTTGAGCATCGCTGTCCATCAGGGAGCCCCCGACCGGTACGCCCAACTTCTGCGACCAAACTCGGAGGCTGCGGAGAGCCTGAGATGAGCCGAGGCGCAGCAGATTCGCCAGACCATGTATGCACGCGGCGCTCCTAGGAAACACTCGAACTCAAAATCGATTACTGGCTCCCCGTCTGGCTGCAGTTTCTGATCGGTGATAAGAGTGGGCTTGCTTGCTGGATTTCCGTTCTGATCATACTCATAGACCGATCTCTGGGAGAAGACGACATCGAGGAAGACGAGAGCGCAGCCCTTCACCCACACGTGTGTTCCGGTCTCATTCAACGGATGATTTGGAGTCAGAGCGAGATCGCTAATCTGAATCTCGATGTCGCGAGTCGTCAGATCAACCGCGCTGACTACGGCGTCTCCAAAGTCCAGCTGATCGAGTACAGCATCTACTTCCCTCATTGGACCCTCTCTAGGATCGTGGTGCGGACTCGATCGATTGGAACCACGCTCCCATCAGTTCGCCGGAACGTTTGGTTCGCGAAACGTCCAGCGAGCGGTCCTAGCTCCTGGACCACTCGGAGCCCTGGCGCATCAAGATCGACACCCTTCAACAGACCAAAGGGATCGTTCCTCGTCGTGTTGATGAAGATCCGTCCGCCTGGCTCCAAGACCCGCGCTGCTTCCGATAGGAACGCGGCGCGCGGACCGCTCGCTATGACCTCCGCCATCTGAAGGACCCACCCACGGAACGGAGTCCGGCAAACCGGCTGTCCACTTCGGTGATCACGAAGTAGGCCGCGATTCCGACCCCTACAGGGGGAACGGCGACGGAAATCGCGCCAACGGCGGCACCCACCAAAGCACCCGTCGCAAGACCCTTTCCAAACCGAAAGGCTTTCCCGAAGAAGCCTGAGCCCGGCTCGGAAGACAGACCAAGGGGGTCGGCCGTACCCGTGCGCTGCCCTCCGAACGCGTAGCGATTCCCGACGTTCACCGCGTCGCCCCACGTTCCGAGGGGGTCCGCGTGAAGGAAGCGACCCTGTTCCGGGTCGTAGTACCGATGCCGGAAGTAGTAGAGCCCCGACTCCGGGTCCAGGTCCCGCGACTGCCAGAAGTACGGGTTGCCCGTCGGATCCCGGCCCAGGAAGCGGCTCGGATCCTTTGGATCCACCAGGTGACGCCCGCCGACGCCACCTCCGAGGGCGTCGTACTCCACGTGGTAGACCACCTCGCCCGAAGCATCGGACAGCGCGCCCACATTGCCGCCGGGATCCAGGTGGTAGTAGTACGTCCCAGGAGATGACCCGCTGTACGCCACCATCTGAACCGGACGGTCGAGCCCCTCCCGCGTCACATATTGTCGGGCAAGGGTCTCGCTGCTCCCGGAGACCTCGCGCTCCTCGACCAACGTCCAACCGCAGTACAGGTAGCGCGTGATCCCCGACGCGGTCTCCCTGAGCACCCGCCGATGATCCGCGTCGTAGGTGTAGCGCGCGATCGGTGCCCCGCTCGAGCTCTCGACCGAAACCAGACGATTCCCTGCGTCGTAGAGGTACGCGTGCTTGCCATCGCGCGTGCCATTGCCGTTCGCGTCATGACTCTGCCCGCTACCCGCGAAGGAAGCGTACGTGTTCACCCCGCGCGCATCGTCGATCACGGGCGACAGATCCTCTCCTCGCCGCACGTACGAAGTGAAGCCGTGCACCCCATCCAGACTCCAAGCAGAGATCTGGGACGCCGCAGCTCCGGCGAACGCGCCACTCGCAGCGATCGACACGTTGTGGGCAAACCCCACATGCCGCCCCAGGCTGTCCAAGGTGTACGTATCGCCGCGCCCGAGATGCGGACGCGCCTCCTGCAGCAGGTCGTGCGTAGCGCTGTACTCCCAGCCGTACCCCGCCAGCAGCGCGCCCCCGGTCGTTCCCAGCGCACGAAGACGGGGCGCCCGTCTTCGTCGTACCCGCGCCCGGTCCCCGAGAACGTCTGCGTACCGGAGGCATTGCGCAGATCGAGCGACGTCCCGTTCCCCAAGGTCGCGGTCACCAGGCGTCCAGTGCCCACGTAGCTGTAGCTCGCAATCGGGGTGTCCCCGTCGCCCTCCGAGAGCGAGATCTCTCGATCCAGGGAGTCGTGCTCTGCGAGCACCGTGCGGCCACTCGGATACGTGAGCGAAGCCCGCTGATCCGCACCGCGCCAAGCCACATCCGTGCGGAGCTCGGGTAGACCTGCGATCGACTGCGTTTCTCGAAGCTTGCGGGAGAGCGAGTCGTAGAGATAGGCATAGCCCACATCCGGGCCGGCACCATTGTCGTCGAAGCTCGTTACGCGGCCGAGTCCGTCGTAGCTCCAGCGACGAAGCTTCGTACCCAGCACCTCCGGAGCACTGGTGTTGTCGATCTCGACCTCGAGGGGCCGCGATTCCGCGTCGTGCTTCCACCTTTCGACCGACCCATTCGGGGTCGCGTGCGTATCGAGCTCCCCATCTGCGGTGTAGGTCCACGTGTCCGCCGTCTGATCCGGATGAAAGACCGCCACCCTTCGGTCGAGCGCGTCGTAGCTCGTGACCGTGGTCTGAAGCCGGTCGTCGGTCTGCGTGATCAGACGGCTCAGTGCGTCGTAGCCGCGCAGCGTGCGAATCACGCCATCTCCACCCCCTTGAGTCGCATCGAACGCGTTGGGCGTGGCGCCTCCCGCCGCGCGCGGCTCCCCGGCCCTTGCCAGGGGCGCCAGGTACCGGGCGCTCTCGATCGGACGACCGACCCGGTCGTAGCGCCACTCGGTCACGTTTCCGAGCGCATCGGTCCGAGACACGCGCTGACCTCGCGAGTCATAGGCCCAGCGCGTTTGCGAGCCGTTCGGCTCGGTGGCCTGGATCTGTCTCCCCAACGCGTCGTAACGAAAGCTCGACTGGAACAGTTCGGGTTCGGAGATCAACGCCGACGTTTCCGCCTCGATGCCCGCGATCGCGTTTCCGGCATCGTCGTAGACCGTGGAGACCACGTTCCCGGCGGCGTCGATCCGCTCGATGGTGCGCGAGAGCCCGTCGTAGCCGATGAGGGTGGTGTCGTCCTCCGCGTCGATCTCCGCCACCATGCGCCCCAGCCGGTCGTGGACCCAGATGCGCGACACACAGGGCTTGGACCCACACTGGGGGGACGGGTTGCGCGCTGCCAGCGCGCCCGCATCCAAGGGTCCCACGAGCTGACCGGGATACTGGAACAGCCGTCGGTCCTGCCGCTGCGAACGGTTTCGCTCGTCGAAGGTGGCAAAGCTCTCGGAGAGGAGGATATCGGGGGTCCCGGGACCCGAAACGCGCCCAATGCGCCGCACTCGAATCGGGTTCGACGCGGCGTCGAAGTTGGTGAGCGTGCGCATTCCCTCGCGGTCGATCCGCTCGCGTGCGCGGTCGTAGCCGTCGAGCACGGTCTCGGCGACGTCCCCGTCGGCGTCGATCTCGAGCACCACGTTGCCACTCTGGTCGACCTCGTTGCGCGTGGTCGCCGCTTCTCGAGTCCCGGCTCCGCGCGTCGCCGACATCAGAAGATTTCGCTCGTCGTACGCGTACCGGGTCGTACTCTCCGAGGGACTGCCCGCCCCTCGGATCTTCGACACGAGATTCCCGTTCTCGTCGAACGTAAAGCGGTGCTCGATCTCGAGACCGCCCACATCCCAGCGCTCAGCCGATTTGCGGTCGAGCTTGTCGTATGAGAAGCGGTGTACGATCGGCGGCTGCTCGCCATCTACGCCGTCGCGATCCTCGATGCGCTTCTCGACGATCTTGCCGTTGGCATCGTAGATCGTGACCGTCTCGTAGGCGAGCGCGCGAAGCCCCGACTCGGTCGCGGCCCGAACCTCGGCCGCGGCTACCTCCTTGACCACCTGATCGTGTTCGTTCACCAGGTAGTGGTGTTCCACGCCCCGGGGGTCGGTCACGACTGTCGGAACCCCGCGACGGTTCGCGGGAAACGAGCCGACAGCCGCGTACCCAAACTGCGTCACCTGCTCGACCGGAGCTGGACCGGTTCCGCTGTTGCGCCCCGCGCCTGTCTCCGCATCGGCGATCACCCGGCGGAGAAAACCTCCCGTGGCGGAGTCACCGCCGGGAACATCGATCTCACCGTCCCCATCCGGGTCGCGGGCCGGATAGTACTCCCAGCGCGTCACGTTGCCCTCGACATCGACGTGCCGCGTCCGCTGACCAAACTGATTGAAGGCGAACGTCTCTACTGCACTCTGACTCCTCGCGAGACCGGCTCGACTCGCTTCGGCGGGAAGCGTAACCGTCGGATGAACGATCTGAACCACGTTGCCTGCGCGCTGAGAGGTGACGCCGTCTCCATTGACGTCCCCCAGACCCCGAATGCCTCGGGCATCGAACTCGCGTCGAAGCTGGGCCTCGTCCCACCCTGGCGCCACCAGGCTGGCGATCGTTCCCTCGAGGTCCTCCATGTAGTCGTAGACGAAGGTCGTGGTGAACGCGGCGACCCGCCCCTCGGCGAAGCCCCGCGGGCTCTTGATCTTGTAAGGGCGCTGAAAGACTGGCTCGTACTCCGTTTCCGAGCGCAGGCGATTCTGCTCTACGGGTTTTCCGGGAGCGGGAAGCGTCTCGATCGAGACCGGTACCGCTTCGGCCGCGCGAGAGCCGCTCCCCCACTCGACCTTGTTCTGGATCCCATTCGGGTCCGTACGCACCAAGGGAAGCCCATCGAGGCTCACCTCGACCGTAGACTCGATGGTGTTTCCGAGACGATCATTGGGCCGCAAACCTCGGAGCTCCACAGTCTGACCCAACAGATGGCCCAGGTTCGTGTTCTCCTCGACGAGACGCGTCCCCCGCGGGTCGGTGATCTCGGTCGTGACCGAGTCGAACCCGACGGAAGCCACGCCCCCATTGGATCCGTCGGGACCCACGAAGTGGAGCTCGTATGCATAGCCGGTCGTCCCGCCCGTGGGCGACGTGGCCGCGGGATCGCCCGTGGTAAAGGACTTTACCCGGGAGCTGATGATTCCCAGACGTGCGAGGGCGCGGACTCCCGACACGTCCGGGTTCGCAGGCACGTCATCCGTGGTGTAGTAGGAAAAGCTGAGCCGCGGCCGATCCCCGCTGTCGCGCGGCGAAAAGACCTTCTCGATGGAGCCTGAGCTCGTGTAGGTGTACCGAGTCTTCTTTCCTTGCGGAAAGTCGTTGAGGCCACCCGTCGAGCGAATCGTCGGGCTCGTGACCGACTCGAGCCGCCCCGCACTATCGTAGGCGTAACTCACCCCGCGACCTGCGAAGTCGACGATTCGGGTGAGGCGCGCAGGATTCGCCGCATCGTCATAGGCGAAGCGCACCTGTCGTCCGAAGGAGTCGGTGACCGAGCGGATCGGTCGAGGCGTCGTCGCACTACTTCCGGCGATCGGATCGCCCAGAGTGATCTGGATCTGATTGCCTTGCGAGGAGGTGATCCGGATCAGCTGACCGACGATCTCTGCCCCACCGATGCGCCGTACTGCGAAGGTGAGCGTCGTTCCCCGGGGCATGCGTAGCGACGCGCTCGCGCTTCCATCGTAGCGCAGCGTTCCGAAGCGCCCCCCGACCCCTTCCCAGACGTTCGGACGTACCTTTCGGAAGACGTCCTCGCGCCCGAAGCTGTACATGTGCAACGCGAGCGGGGCCTGCGAAGTTGGTCGCTCCGGGCCTTCGACACTGAAGAGCTAAACCAGATTCAGTGCCCGTTCGGCGCCCAGGTGGAGATCCAGTTGCTTCACCCCACTCAGGTGACGCCGCTTGATCTGCAGATCGACCACCGGGTCGCGCCCGGGGATCCGCATGTCGGTAGCGAGCAAGGTCGCCTGCCCACTGTAAGCCAGAACCTGGGCCGCTGACTCCGAGCAAGTACTCGGAGTCGCCGAATCGGGAATTCCGATGGCGTCGAAGCAGGCCGAGATCCCCGCGACCGGCGTCGGAGTTCGGATCAGCCGCTGGCGACTCTCCGCATTGATCTCTTCCCTGGGTTCGAATCGAGGAGCCGGAGGCGGCGTAAAAGGAGGGATCACCGGATCTGGAAACTGCGGAGTCACGGAGCCGTTTCCGCCGAGACACGGGCAAGGGGGTGCGACGCAAAAGCACACCCCAGGCACTACTGGATTCCGGAGCAGATTGTCTCCGAAACCGCCGCCAGGATTGAACCCCGGCCGCAGCGGATCGAGCTGCGCGTGACTCGGAGTCGCTCCAAAGAGCGAGCAGACTACGAACAGGACAACCATCCAACCCGAGCCGCGAGGAGCGCACCCGCTGCGAAGCATGTATGTGAGAGCCGCGGTCCAACGGAGGCGCAGGCGCAATACCAACAAGGACCTTCTCCACAGCTGAGTGAGTCGAATCCGAGTCAGACGGCACATCGTGCACCGAAGGTGCCGAACGTCCTGATAAGCCCACATCCCCCAAGGGAATGCCTAGAATGCAGGCGCGAGCTCAGCTTTCTGCTGTGCTCAGTAGCCCTCGAGCACCAACGCATGCAGGAACGCAGGTAGGAACAACTCGCGATCGACACAGAGTTTCACGGATCGAGTCAAGAGAAAGGAGTAGACGTCTGCAGAGTAGTCTCTGCGCCAGTGTGCGGTCAATCTCCTGGAGCGCCACGAATCCTTGCGCGATCGCACCGCGCGCACTGCTCCGAGACTTCAGCCGAATTCGGGAGAAGCTAGGGACAGGCCCTCCGCGATCGTCCTAGCTAGCGCTCTCGAAAGAACTCGACCTTGGAACGAGTGGTACGCTGTAGCTGTGCTTCCGCCAACTTCATTCTGTGGTACGCACCCGCGACGACGCCCTCGATGGCGATAGCGCTCAAGCCGTGAATCTTCGGCTCTAGCTCTCGACGCCGCTCGCGCGCCTGATGTAGGAGCTGGTCGGATTCTCCGATGATGCGATCCGCTTCCTTCGCGAAGTGGTCGAACTTGGCCCCCATCTTCTCCCGAGCGCCGAGGATGGCGTCCCTGAAGAGGATGCACTCGTCCTGGACGCGAAGCAGCACGAACTCCTCGTCGCTCATGATCTGGAGTGCCGAGGTGCGGCGCATCGCGCGCCCCAGCGCGTCCTCTTCTGAGTGCTTCCTGAAGGCCAACCAGCACGAGAGTGCACCAATGGCTCCCGAGACGAGGACCGAGACGAGGGCCACGACGATGGACTCGTTCACTTCTACCCTCCGCTCATTCGGCATCGCGCCGATCGCGCCGATGCACTCCCTGCCCAACGAACGATTCAGCTTCGATACGAAGAGCCGGCTGGCTCGAACACCTCTCCCCAGACCTCGATTTCAAGATCGACGTCGGCCTCGGTGCGATCGCCAAACTTCAAGTGAATGATGTAGCCGCTCACGCAGAAGGCAGATTCGACGCATGAGGCCATTCGAGCTACTCCAGTGAATCGATCCGGAAGAGAGTACGCCGCTCTCGGGCGAGTTTCCAAAAGTCAAGGACCCGGGATTGTTACAATGCGCACCACTCCAAAACCAAATTCAGTGCTCGTCAAGGGAAACGGCCCCCGACGATTCCGTCGGCGAATCGGACGGAAACCTCGGAGTCTGCATACTTCGCATAGAAATGTGGAGGAGCAGGATACCCGAGTCCCGCCACTAGCGGCGCACGTTCACCGCCACCATACACACAGCAGGTGGGCATCGGGAGGGGCCCGATGGGTTGTCGGTTTCCGCTTGCTCCCCTGCAGGGGCAGAACCAGCGCCGGCTTTCACTTTGAGCAAGCTGAGCACGAGGGCGTGGCCTTCTCAGACCCTCTAGTTCAGCCTACTACGTCTCTTTCCACGCCAGCCTCACCTCGCGCAACTCAGAGGAGTGGGTCGAGCAGGTACAACAGATCTGCTTCATAGCATCAAGCTCGCACACCGCAAGACCTTCGAATCACGCCTCTGCGCTGCTGCATGAATTCGCTCCGCGCGCCCGCATCCTGTTTCCACAACTCGTTCGCCCAAAGAAGACGAAGACACCAAGCACCCCCGATTGGGAGCAGCTCGGAAGTGCTTGATCCCGCGTCACAGCAGCTCGCAGACATCCAGGATGACATCGTTAGGAATTGCGTATGGTGCACACTTCCAGGCAATCTCCAACAGCGAGCGGGGGTGAGGGGCGAACCAGATGGGACGCCACCGTTCTCAGTCATTAATGCAGACCGTGTCGCTCTAAAGGACCACAGCCACGGAATCGATCAAGGATGTTCGCCTCACTCGTCGGGCGGAGAAGCGTCCGCGGTCGTCGGTCTCGCCGTGGGAACCGTCGCCCGCACAAGTTGCGGAACTCACAGAACGGATGACCTTCACCTGCAATGTCACTTGAGGCGCCTTCCCGCGGTCTTCTCGATTGCGAGAGCCTGAGCACCTTCAACGCCGCACGAAGCTACCGGGAGCCCGACGGCCTCAAGCACCAGAAGGCAGGCACCAACAGCACAGAGAGTCTGGCGTTGGAAGTCACCGCGCCCTCTTGGAATCGTTGGCCTCACGCTGCGTTCACCTGCGATGCGAAGCATCATCGGGTGCAACGTCCGATTCAGACAAATCTTCGCAGGTCCAGTCGAGGTCGCGCTCCTCGGGGCGGAAGCGGCCGGACCTCAGATGTCGCGGTCCATGCAACGCGTCCCAAGTCGCCCGGCGAGCTGCCTCTAGCAGCGCCTCCAGTTCGTGCTCGTCATCTTCGGTTCTGCGCTTTGTCGGCAAGGCGGAGTCCCTTCTCGTCACTGATCCAATGATACCAACGATCGGGGAGGGGCTTGAACACCTCCTCGAAGAGTCGAATCCCCCGCTCGAAGCGGCGCCGAATGTCCCGCTCCGGGACTCCATGCCCCCCCGCAGCGACACGTTGTGCCACTCGCTCTACCGCATGATCCGAGGAGGGAAGCTCGATAAAATGGAGTGTCGTCCAATATCCGAGCCGAGACCACTTTCCGAAGCGACGCGCATACGATGTCGAAGAGAGAGTCGTCTCTATCGCGAACGAGCGGCCGGAGGCCTCGAGGGCGGCCATTCGCGTCAGCACCTCGCGTCCCGCCGCCACCGCGTGTGTGAACCTGGAATTTTCACGCTGAACCTCATCCGCGTTCAAGAAGACGGCTCGCGGATACCACAGGCGAAGAGCTTGCCGCGCGAAGGTCGTCTTTCCAGCACCGTTTGGGCCTGCAATCAAGATCGCGTCAGGCAATGTAAGCTCCAGGAATCATACGACCTCTCATCCATGCCAAACGCTCCATTTTACGTGTCTGGTTGATTCTATCCACCTGGCTCGTTCTTTGCGCGTCATTCGGGCACGCCGAGGGTGCCGTGAAGGCGCAACGGGCTGATTGGCCACAGGACAGCTGGAGCGAGAGGCCATCAGTGGCTCGGAGTTGAACCGGCGTAGTGAAGGATAGCCGCTTGTGCGGGGCCGGGTCTGCGACGGTGGGCGATGGGCGTTGCAGTAGGCCTCGAGCGACGACATCGTCGGCCCCGATCGCGGGTCCGGGGCAAGTCAGGAGTCTCGGCCTACTGAACTCCGGAGACAGCCGTGCACCAGACTCCGGGCCTTCACAACCAACCGAAGCGCCTTGCCAGAAGAGAACAGCTCGATCTGCCTCACTCGCTGCACACCAGGACTCCAATCGACACCCCGAGAACCACTCCCCCAAGCGCGAGGCGAAACACGATTCCTAAATTAGCCAAGCGGGCACGGAATTCCGGTCGAGCCTGAACGGACCCGGAATGAAAACCGATGTACCATACGAAGGCGTTGATGCCGACCGCCATCAACATCCGATGCAGCAAGCCACCGGTTTCCCAACCAAACTCCTCATCAACACCCCAGCTGGTTCGAACCGCGTACTCGCCTTGACCCATAAGGAGGCCGAGAGACAGGCAACCAATCGCGTACGTATTCATCAGGACATTTTTCGATGCATCAGATGCGAAGCGTGATCCCGGAGCGATGATGAGAAGTCCGAGAAGAGCGATTCCAATCGATCCCATCACATTCCAGAGATTCACTCCGATTCCTTCTTCGATCGCAGCCGCTAAGTGTTCTGCACCGCCTACTCTTGAACACCACATCGTATACTCTACAAGAGCCATGGCTGGGATCACCCACCAGATAAAGGTGCGTATCGCCTCCCGCAATCCGGGCGCTGGAGAAAAATCGCCGCGCTGAAGCTTAGAAATCTCCGAATCGATATAGCTTCGAATTCGCTTGAGGGTACGGTCTCGAACCGTGCATCCATCGATGTGGACACGCATTAGGATCTCCCATTGCTGCTCGATTACGGGGAGCGATGTACCGATCGAGACACCCGTAATCGCCTCCGCGCCTCCAAGGTACCTGAAGTAACGGAAGCTTTGCTCGGGTCTGCTGCTCTACGGGGTGAAGCTCGAAGGGCACGGACGGACGGTGAGGGGGCGCCGGGAGGCTGGGGCCTGGGCTACGACGCCGCGCTCCTGCCCCAGAAGCGTTCGAGTGCCTGCTGGGGGCCGAAGATTGGGAAGTCTTCTCCGTGCGCCCGCTCGATGAACTCTAGGTAGGCGCGGACGGCGTCCCGTTCGGTGTCGGTCAGCTCGGCAGCGCGTTCGTGGAAGACCTGGAGTAGCTGCTCGTCAACTAGGCAGTCGAGGGGGAGGTCGTCTCGGGATGTGGGATCCTCGGCCTCGAGCTCCGCGGCAAGCTCGGCGAAGCGGCGTGCATCTTCGGCATCTGGAGGCGTGAGCGCGGTGACTAGGCTCGAGGTCAGAGTGCCCGTCTCGCAATAGTGAGAGATCGAGACGGTCATGTAGGCGGGCAGAAAGGTGGCGAATGCGGCGGGGCTCATGAAGGCCAGCGCCAACGGGTTGTCGCTCAGGACCTCTTCGGGAAACTCGGTCCAAGGAACCTGCCGCGCCATCGCTTCGATGGTCTCGGAAGCGACCTCGACGGAATGGGACTCGAAGATCGGCGTCGTTGCGGCCAGCCGGCGGTGCCCGAAGGCCGCCTTGATGGCATGAATCAAGTCGCGCTCTGTCTGCTGCATCGTGCGAACACCGCTTCTACTGTCAGGACTCGGAACGCGGGCTTCGGGCAAGCGCGTTCCGAAGGAAATCTCAGTCGGACAGCCACTCGATCAGGCTCTGTACGCCTCCACCTACCAACGCTCCGGCAGTCGCGCCGATCGCAGCCCCTTCGAGCGCACCCGCGGTGCCTCCGGCGATGCCTCCCGCGACGGTCCCGACTCCGGGTGCCACCAAGGTGACCCCGGCTCCACCCCCCGCCGCACCTATGATCGCTCCTAGGACGGCGCCAAGTGCGGCACCCACCATCGCAGCGACTCCGACCCGCTCGGCAGCCGGCCCGAGTCTGCGCCGGGTGCGTTCATACTTCGCGCGATAGATCGCCATGCAGTTTGCCTGTCCACACCTCGGGTCCCGTTCGGCGATCCCGTGGCCGGTGTCTCCGCCGTCGTAGCACTCGTCGTTGATCGATCGACGATGCTGCGCACACAGCGGATTTCGCGTGATCTTCAACTTGAGCTGGCCACAGCTGTCGCGCTCGCTGCAGCTGCGCCAGGTATGCTCCGCTCCGCCCCACCACGATGGGGGATCGCAGATCGCTTTCACCAACCGCTGCATCGCGTCGTGAACACTCTGTTCGCAGTTTCCAGGCGGCGCGAGGCGCTGAACGAGCCGCGACACTGCGTGCGTACGCAGCGAGCCGACACCCGAACGTGGTGTCTGCTGCATGACGTGAACCAGCTCGTGCGCCAAGGTGGAGCTCGTCTCCTCTCCGACGCCGGATCCGAGCCAGATGTGGCTCCCGCAGGTGAATGCACGCGTGCCGATCGAGCGATTGAAGCGGCCCGCTTGATCCCCTCGATGCACCCGCATGTCGGAGAGATCGCGCTGGGTGCGCGTCTCGTAGAAGCTCCGAGTGCGCGTAGGCAGAGGTCCACGTCGGCTGGTCAAGGTCGTCGACGATGCGCTGAGCTCTTCCCGCGCAGCGGGAGCCTCGAGATCACTCGAAGCTCGAAGCATGCCGCGATCGGAGTAGGAACCGGGCTGGGACATCCGGCGCGCGCCGGGCCAGAGGCTCGCGCTCGTCGGTCAGCGAAGTCTCCCCCTCCCCTGCCGCCGAGCACGCCTCGCAGATGAATGGACCGCTGTACGGCTTGATTGCCTAGCACTGGCTGAAGCATTTTGGGGTCTACGCCAGTAGGTCCGTCCCGCACAGGACGGCGCCTTGAATCGCCCAACGGCCGAGCCCGACCCGCTCCTGTGATTCTGCGGCGTGTGCGGACATTTGCGCGAGCAACCTTCCCTGAGTCGCACGGGGATCGAAACTAGCCGCCTGTAGCCAAGCAGCATCCATCTCTCGGCACCCGCGGACCACTTCTCGCCGGCGAGGGAGAAGGACGGGCCGGGACCGCACTGTCCTTGGCCGCGTGTCGGGGTTGGCTATTCGTCTATCGGCGAAGGTCATCCATCGCGGACTGAACCTGCCGTGCGAACTCATCCAGGTCGCGACCGGCGAATTCGGCGACCATCGCATTGGGCGTGGTTGCCCACTTGCCTGTCGATGGATTCTTCGTGAGCCTGACCAAACCACGGAACTCTCCAACAATCCCGTAGAGCACATCGCGGTCGCTTCTCCCCGAAAACTCACGCAGGAAGAAGAGAGATTCGCCTGCCGGGAGTCGGGGCATCATGGGGAACTCGCTGGCTTCGATCTCCGGTCCCTTTGGTGAGAATGAAACCTTCGGGTTGTAGCCCACCGTGCCGACCCGGATGACCCCTGTGGCGGTACCGTAGATGGTTCGCGAAATGGAAATCTCGTGCGTATAGTTCGCGAGCTCCGGGATCTCGGTCACTACCTCGTACACGGGCTCGCCAACCGGCTTGGCGACGACGATGGTGGTCGTGTCTCCAAGGATCTCTCCTGGCGTCAAGAGCACGCCGATGTCGAGGGTGACCTTCGTGCGCACCAGGGCCGCAGGAGATTCTAGCGACGTTTCTGGCCTCGCTGGGGCGGGGAATGTTGACGATCGCTCTGAGATACAGGCAGGCAGGAAAGCCAAAGCGAGCATCGTCAGAAGGCGCTCTGATACGACCATCGTGCGTTCCTTGTAGAGAAAGTGAATCAGGGCAGGTCCCGCTCTGTACAGAACATTGACGGCGGCTCGCTCTCCGATCAGTTGGGACGGCTTACCGCTTGTCGAGCTCGGATTGGAGTTCCTTGATGAGCGCCTCGACGTCTCGGCCACGAAGCTCTGGGATCTTTCCTTGCTCCTGGGTACGCGCTTTGCTCGAACCCGTAGACGCTTCAATGCCTATGTAACCTGCATCTTGCCCTATGAGCTCGTACGTCCGTTCCAGGGCGCTTCCGCTCGGAAATTTTCTCAGGAAGAAGAGCGCTCTTCCATCTGGGATCGGCCCCATCATCGGGAGCGCTGGAGGCTCGAACAGCACTCGTCCTTGCGAACGGCTCGATTCCGGATTCCATCCGATCGTCGTCACTGTAATGACGCCAGTCGCAGATCCAAATACGGTCCGGTCGATCGCGACATCGCGAAAATAGTTGGCAAGGGGCGACTCCGAGAGCATCTCGACGACTTGGTATCGGGATTCACCTACCGGAGTACCAATGATGACGGTGTCCGATACGGCGACGAGTTCCTTCTTGGTGTCCCACACATCCAGGTCCAGCGCAAGGCTGACGCCTCCGCCGGGCGGCGAGATTGCATCGCTGAAATCTAGAGTGCATGCACTGGTCAGAAGGAATGCCGCCGCGAAAGTCACGTGGGTCTGATTTTTCAAAACGACCCCAGGACGCAGAACAGAACAGGCAGCAAAGAATCTCTTCCAAATGGAGTGTTTACATCGAGCACAACCAGGGTGAGTCTGGATTCCGGCGTTGGTCGCGCGTCGAGGTGGGACCTTCGCAAGCCCCGCTTCATCCGCTGGGTGTACGGAAGTAGCGGCAGAGGTCGCTCAAGCTACGCGAGCGAGCGGCCAGCCGATCGGCGGTATGGGCGAGCTGGTCCGCGCTATCCGCGCTCCGGTGCGCGACCGCCTCCATACGAGCGGCGGAGCTCCTGACCTGGTCCACTCCACTCGCCTGCAGCTCGGAGGCGGCAGCTACGTCGCGCACCAGATCGGACGTCGCGCGAATCCTGGGAACCAGCTCTTCGAGCAGGGTCCCCGATCGATCCGCGAGCCCCACACTGTCGGTCGCCAGCTTTCCGATCTCTCCTGCAGAATCGCGGCAGAGCTCGGCGAGCCGGCGGATCTCCGTCGCAACGACCGAGAATCCCCGCCCGTACTCCCCTGCTCGATTCGCTTCGATCGCCGCATTGAGCGCGAGCATGTTCGTCTGATAGGCGATGTCGTCCACTACACTCGTCCGGGTGGAGATGGTCCGCATCGCACTCCGCGTATCCCGCACGGCGGCACCACTGTCTGCTGCGGCTCTGGAACCCGCGATCGCCATGTCCCGCATCTGCGCAACGTTGGACGAGGTTTGGCGCAGCGACTCGCTCATACGCTCCAGACTCACACGGGTCTGCTCGGCGGACGCCGTCTGCTCAGAAGTCCCTTCTGCGAGGCTCTGTGCCGTCTTCGACAGCTCGTCGGCTGCGGAGGCGACCGAGTGAATGCCGTCTCGGACCTCGTCGATCACGAGCGAGAGCCGGCGCTGCATCTCTGCCATTGCAGCCTGCAGCCGCCCGATCTCGTCGCGACTCGTGACCTCTACCTCCTCGCGCAGATCCCCCGCTGCGATTCGTTCCGCGACGCCCACGGCGGCGCGCAAGGGACGCGCAAAGTGCCGCGCCAGCACGACCGCGATCGCAAGCACGAGGGCCGCACCGAGGAGAGACGTCGCCAAGAGCGCTGCGCGAGCATTGAGTGCAGCAGCTTCGGTCGCCGCACGCTCCTGCTCTACGGCGGAGTGGGCCAGTCGAACGAGTAGCCGCAGCTCGTCGAGCATCACACCAGCCTGCGCATCGAGTGAGTCGAGCGAGATCGATGCGGCCAGGTCGCGTTCCCCTGCTTGTACGCGCTCGATCATTTCGGCATAGGTCTTCTTGTACTGCTCTACCTGGCCGGCACCCTTCGCGTACTCGGCGAGCCATGCACCCTGCCCGAGCTTCCTCGCCTGCTCGATGCGCTCCCGCATGTTCTTCAGAGCGATCTCGTGCAGCTCGGCCGAAGACTTGGCATAGCGAGCGTCTCCAGACAAGACGAAGTTCTTCTGCAGGCGAATCTGCTCGAGCAGGAGCACCTGGAGCTCCGCCAGCTGCGACTCCTCGTAGGACAGCTCGGTCATCCGCCGCGTGTTCTGACTCATCGTATGCATGAGCCGCTGCGAAGCGACGGCCTGCACCAAGAGAGGCGCGAGCAGCAGCAGGAACCCGAACATCAACTTCGACCGAATCGTCAGGCTACTGGGCATCCACTTCATGTTCATTCACAGCATCTTCGTGCAAAGCGCACGTGTGGACGGAAGCTACGGTGCCTGTGTCTCGCCCTCACACAAGGCTGCAAACCCCTGCTCCGGCGCGGTATAGCGAAAGTCCGGAAACGCCTTCAAAGTGGCCGATGGATCGAACGCGCGATAGCCATTGTGGGGCATCGGACCCGTGCGTTCCGAGGAGTGGATCGGGACCGGCTTCGGAAACTGGGACCCGATGAGCTCCGCCACTCGCCTGAAGGAGACGACGACTCCCGTGGCCGCATTGAGCGATCCACGACTACGCCAGAGCAGGCAGCGCAGCGCGAGCTCCGCCACGTCCTCGATCCGAACGTGGTCTCGCTGCTCTTCGCCCTCGCCGAACAGAGTGATTTCGGACCCGCTGGCCGCCAGCCTGCGGAATCGATTCGGCCCGTACCCGTTGTGAGGATCGTCCGTTCCATAGATCAAGGTCGGGCGCAGAGTCATGAACGGAATCTCGGCGCACACCTCGCCCAAGACCAACTCGCGCGTGAGATGCATGATCCCATGCAGGCTCGTCGGAGCCGCATCGAAGGACTCATCGATGAGATCCAACGTGTCCCCATAGATCGCATCCGAGCCGATGTTGACCACGTGCGTAACCGGCTGTCTGGCGAACGCATCGCGCAAGGTCTCGATGATGCGGATGTTGTCCCGAAGCATGGCAGGCGACTTGACGGGTGCGATCGCGGAGGCGCACACGACCGCATCGGAAGGGCGGAGCATCGATGCGAGCGCAGCGCCTGCATCGGGAGCCAACAGATCGAGGTCCTCTCTGGACAGCTCCAATACGGGCGCGCTCTGCTGTCGTAGCTTGCGCGTGATGGCGCCACCGACGAATCCTTTGGCCCCTATGACGACAGTCCGGTCAGGGACTTCTCGACTTGCATTGAGATGAGTGAGCACGACTCTTCCCTCCCACGGCTTCCACCGTTCCCCACGGTCCGACACCGCTCAGAGTCTAGCTCGAAGCTTCGGGCCCCGCAGGAGAGTGCTTCGGCGCGCCTCGCATCACAGCCTGAGCTCGAACAGCTCCTCGATCTGAGTCTCGAGCTGCACCACCTTCGGGGCCGCGCCCCAGCGCTCATAGAGCTGCAGAGCCTGCCGCAGTGCATCGCGCGCATCGGTGGCTCGGCGGACTTCGAGCAGTAGCGATGCGTGGCGCTCCTTTGCCAGTGCCGCGTGATGAATGAACTCGCGAGCGATCGCCTCGCGCGCGCACTGCTCATAGAGACGACGTGCACGGGTCACGTCGCGCGTCAACCGCGCGCGCTCCGCGCGCAAGAACTGGAGCATGTGCAGAAAGTCCGGGCCACCGGACGCCCAGCGAGTCATGCGTTTGATCGCGAGGTCGAGCTCCCTTCGAGCCGCTCGATTCTTTCCATTCCCGGCCAACGAAGCCGCGGCGATCGCCCGATAGAGAATGAAATACGTGACCTGTGCGTAGGGAACCTTCTCGAACAGCTCGTCGATCACCACTTCCGACTGCTGCCAGGCGAGGTCCGGACGCCCGTAGACGCAGCTGACGAGTGCCCAGAGGGTCACCTCCCACACCTTTGTTCCACCAAGCTCCGTTCGGCGCTGCTCCTTCGAAGCGGCGATCGCATCCGGTAGATTCGAAAGCGCGAGATCCGGGTCCGACAGCCAACGGTAGGCATTCAGGCTGTAGTTCGGCTCCAGGTAGCTATGGCCACTCCGCTGAATCAGCTCCGCGAGATCGCCCAGCTGCGCCGTTGCCGACGATACTGGGCTTCCACCCAGGGCTCCGAGCACAGCCTTCAGGAAGCGCGCGTAGTAGGAGTACTCCAAGTCGCCGACTTCCATGAGCTGCACGGCGCAAAGCTCCAGACCGGCAAGGGCACGCTGTCGCGGCATGAGGAAGGGATGCAGACCGCCTCGGAGCGGAACCTCGAGCCGCAACCGATAGACGTCGTCACCGGTCATCTTGATCCAGGTGTATGCATCGGCCGAGACTCGGGAAGCGCGCGCGAGGTCGGCCCAGAGCACCGCCAGCCACACCCCGAAGTTCGAGATCGAGTACGCTTCGCGTACGCTCATCCTCGCGCTCATCGGCTTTCGCACCACGTAGCAGGTCGCGAGTGCGGTCAGTCGGAGGTCTACCCGCGACATCGACGCTCCCGCTGCGTTGATGATCATCAGCGCGGCCAGGCGCCGCTTGCCGATCTCGCCGCGGGGCGCGTTCGCCCCGAGACGCGCGCGTCTCTGTAGCCTCGGCAGCAGCGAGTACATCGTGAGCCAGGTTCGCAACCGCGAGGGGTGGAGCGGCCAGCGAATCCCCCACCGACGCAACACACCCAGTGCGTAGTGGACACAGTCCGCCGGCGAGCCCGTCAACGCCATGATCTGGATACGTTGCATCTCTACGCGCGCGAGCTCGAGCTCTTCTCGCACGTGCGGCTGGACCTCATCGAGGAGGGCCCGCGCAGCGTCGCCAGCACCCGCCTGGAAGGCGCTCTCTGCGCAACTCAGCCAGAGCTCGAAGCCCAGCGGGCGATGCGACTGCCAGTCATCGGGCGCAAAATCCGTGCGGGCGAAGTCGAGATACGCTCTCGCCTCGATCGCCGCACCGGAGCCGAGCGCCAGGCGTCCAGCATCCAGACAGTGCTGCACCCTGGGGATGCGCAGCTCGCACGGTAGACTTTCCGCGGCACGCACCAGCTGGTCTGCCAGCTCGAACTGCTCCTCGGGTTGGCAGTCGGCCGTCGCTCGATCGAGCAGCCAGGTCGCCACCGATGCATGCAATCGGGCGCGCTCGTCCGGTGACAGCCGCTCGCGCGCAGCTTCTCGGATGCGCTCATGCGCAAATCGGAACCCGAGCGGGCAAGGCAGGATCAGGCCGAGCCGCTCGAGCTCCACCAGGCTCGACTTCACGTGCGCTGCGGCTTCGCCACCGAGACGTTCGAGCAGCTCGGCGCCGAACGTCTGGCTAGCGCAGCTCGCCCAGTTCAGGCTGTCACCCAGCTCCGAAGGAAGATGCGCGAGCTTGGAGACCAACAGCCCGATCGCGCCGTCGGGTACGCTCGCGCCCGCGATGGCTGGCAGGTCCCACTTCCATCCGTCCGCTGGCTCGAAGCGAATCATCTCCTGATCGTGGAGATGGTCGATCAGCTGCCTCACCCATAGCGGGTTGCAGCCGCTCTTGCGCTCGATCTGTGCGGCGAGGGGTGCGACTACGTTGCGCGGACGCTCCAGAGTCTCTTCGAGCATGTCCAGCAGGTCGTTCGAAGAGAGGGGTCCAAGCCTGATCGGATCGCACGGGATTCCGAGCTCGCCCAAGCGCGCGCGAGTCGTGCCCAGGAGATCCCCCGCTCCATCCGCGTCGGGATCGCAGCTGATCACGATCACCAATGCGCCAGTGAGCTCTGCAGAAAAGAGCTCCTGGAGCAGGTATCGACTGCTCGAGTCGCTGTGGTGGAAGTCGTCGAGGAAGAGGATGAGTGGGTGGCTCCGGGTTCCCACTGCGGCAATGAGTCGCTGCACCGCAAGCAACAGGCGGGCTCGCGTCTCCTTCGTGCCGAGTGGAGGAACGGGTGTCACATTCTCGAGCACCGAGCCGAAGTCGGGAACCAGATCGACGAGCGCGCCGGCGACCGCTCCGAGCTCCAGCCCGAGCTCGCGCCGCCATCCCTGCAGTCGCGCGTCGCTCTCGACCAGAAACTGTTGCGAGAGCGATTCGAAGCAGCCGATCCATCCCGCATAGGGTCGCTCGCGGTACGGATCGAAGCTGCCCTGGGCCAGGTACGCGTTCACCTCGCCCAGGCGCGGGCGAAGCGAATCGATCAGGCTCGTCTTGCCGGACCCTCCCGCTCCCTCGACGAACACGACGCGCGGTCCCTTCTGCATCGATTCGCGCAGACTGCTCCAGAGCAGCTCGCACTCTCGGGCGCGTCCATAGAGCTTCGACGAGAAGCGCGGTCGATCGAGCACCTCGATCGACTCCAAGCGAAAGTCCGGATCGATTTCACCGTCGCTGGTCAGCTGGTCGCGCAGCATGACGAGGTCGCTTCGAAGCGATCTCGCGCTCGCATAGCGATCCTCTGGATCCTTCGCGAGTAGCTTCAGCACAAGACGCGACAGCGCGTCGGGGACCCCGGGACAGAGGGCAGACGGAGCAACTGGTCTTCGCGCGATGTGCGCATGGATGAGCGCCAGCGGATCTTCGAACAGAAAGGGCGGCTGGCCGGTCAGCGCGAAGTACAAGCACCCGCCGAAGCCATACAGGTCACTCCGGAAGCTGCACGCACGATTCATGCGACCGGTCTGCTCCGGAGGAATGAACATCAAGGTCCCGGCCCAACCCGAGCGCGCCGCCTCCGCGGCCCCGCCGACTCCGAATCCCCCGAGCTCGGATGCGATCCCGAAGTCGATCAGATGCGTCTCGTGTGTCCGGGGGTCCACGATGAGATTATTGGGTGTGACGTCGCGGTGGACGAAGCGTACCGCGTGAACCGCCTCCAAGGCTTCCGACCATGCGATCGCCAGCTCGAGCACCTGCTCGACCGGAGGCGTCCCACTGGACTCGACCCAGGCCTTGAGCGAAACCCCGGACAACTGCTCCATCACGAGGCAGGGTCGCTCGCAGCGCAGGTCGAGGGCGATCGCTTCGGGGATCCCTGGGCTACGACACGTGCTCAGAGCAGTGAACTCGTGTCGCGCGTGCTCGAGACCCTCCTCGCTCGCCGCGAAGATCTTCAGAACGACTGGACGTTCATCGGACACACGCTGCGCAGCCAGAACCTCGCCCCAGGTACCGATGTGCAGCCGCTTGACGTGGCAATAGCCATCTGGCCAGGGTTGAGACTCCACTTGCAATCGATTCGGCACTCGGCGCGTCGACATTGAGCTCTGGCCGGCAAACAAGTCGTGTCTGACCCGGCTCTGCGTATCGCTTGCATGCGAGCTGCAGGAGTTCGCTCGAGTCGGAGACTGAGCAGCCCCGCCGCTTCACCGAATCCAGTCCGGCTGTTGCGTCGTCGATAGAAGTCAGCGTGCTCGCTGTCCAGGGATATTCGGTCGAGAAGCGGCTGTCCTCGGGATCCCGTAGCGAGGTCTGGCTAGCTCGGTGCGATGCCGATGGCGCGCAGGTCGCGCTCAAGCGCTACAAGGCCGATCAGCTACGGGACGGGAGCTCGCGCGCGCAGCACGAGTACGAAGCCTTGGGACGCGTACGCGCGCATGGGATCGTGAATGCGCTCGAGTGCGTGGTCGGAGACGATTCCCCGTGTCTTGTACTCGAATTCCTGCCCGGTGAGCCCCTGGCGAACTGGGCGGGATCCGAGCCGAGGCCGATTCGCGATGTGCTCCAGGTCGCGATCCAGATTGCCTCGGCCCTGGCAGGAGTTCACGCGAAGCGTTGGATCCATCGGGATCTCTCGCCAGCCAACATCCACGTGGACCCTGCGACGCTCCGGGCGCACCTGACGGATTTCGGATCGTCACGCATGCTCGGCAGCTCACAGCGAGACGGCGTGTCGCGCAGCCTATCCCGCTCTCGTGGCTTCGGTGGCGGCCTCTCGTACACTTCTCCCGAACAGACCGGCCGCATGGGACGCGGAGTGGACTCCCGCAGTGATCTCTACTCGTTCGGGGCCTGTCTCTACTTCGCAGTCGCGGGCCGCCCACCCTTCGACATCAGTGATTCACTCGCGCTCCTCCACGCGCACATGGCGAGGGTGCCGGCTCCTCCGCACGAGGTGGATGCCCGCGTGCCGATCGCGGTATCGAGAATCATTGCCAAGCTCCTCGAGAAGGAGCCCGCGGACCGCTACCAGAGCGCCAGCGCGCTGCACGACGACCTGAACCAGTGCGTAGCACTGCTCGACGCTCGAGGGTCGATCCCGGACGACCTCGCTCTGGGCGGCGCCGACTTCTCGATGAGTCCTGTATTCCGCCGCCTGTTGTTCGGCCGTGAGCGAGAGCGGAACCTCATCCTGGACGAGCTCGATGGGGTCGTGCGAGGCGAGGTCCCCCGAACCCTCTTCATCCAAGGCCCCCCAGGAGTGGGAAAGTCGGCCCTGATCGACAGCATCCGGCCCGCCGTCAGCGAGGCCGGCGGTCTGCTGGCCCAGGGGCGGTTCGAAGAGCTACGCGCGGATATCGCGCACGTGGGGCTCGTGTCCGCGCTTGGAACCTTGGCAGACCAGATTCTCTGCTCGGGCGAAACACAGGTGATCGCTTGGCAGTCGCGGCTGCTGGATTCCCTCGGAAATCTGGCGGGTGTGGTCGCGGAGCTCATCCCAGGCATGAGGGACATCATCGGGGATACGCCTCCCCTTGCCCCTCTCGGTCCTCGCGAATCGACTCAACGGCTGGGGCTCGCACTGGAACGATTCCTGCGCTGCTTTCCGAGCCATGGCCACCTTCTGGTGATCTGCCTGCAAGACCTCCAGTGGGCGAACGCAGACAGTGTTTCCATGCTGGAGACTCTGGTCGGCTCGACGCGCGATGCCAAGATCTGCTGGATTCTCTCGCATCGCTCGGATGAATCGGACGCCGGCGAACGCATTCGACAGCAGATTCTGCGACGAAACCCAGCCGCAGGGTTCGCAGAGATCGAGCTCGGCCCACTCGACCCGTCCGCCATCGCTGCGATGATCGCCGATGCATTGGGCACCGACCGAGGTTCCGCCGAGGTACTGGCAGCTGCCGCAGTACGCAAGACCGATGCCTCTCCCCTGCTCGTGCAGGAGTTTCTGCTTCACCTTCATGCAGCGGGACTCATCCTTCCCGTCCCTGGTGCGGGCTGGAGCTGGAACGACGAGGAGGTCGAGGCGGCGGAAATCCAGGAGGGAGCGATCGCACTGGTGTGCGCGAAGTTGGATCGGCTTCCCGAGCCCGCGAGGGACTTTCTGCGCCTGCTGAGCTGCATTGGAGACTTCTTCCACGCCGACCAGATCAGCCCGATTCTCGAGCAGCGTCTCCAAGAGGTCGAACAGCGACTGTTCGAGCTGTCGGACGTCGGTCTGATCGTGCCCTCGTCGGATGGGTTCCGCTTCGCGCATCAACGGATCCGCGAAGTGTGCAACCAAGAGCTGTCACTCGAGGAGCGCACGCGCATCCACTACGACATCGGTCGCCAGCTTCTGTCGGAGACGTCGCTCGAACAGCTTCCCCTGCACTGCACCGAAATTTCGCTCCACCTCCAACTCGGGGCCCGACTGGTTCCGGAGACCGAGCGCACATCCAGCCTGGCCGTTCACATGGCCGCCGGTCAGCGCACGCTCGCCGAGGGAGCCCCCCAGGCTGCTCGGACGCACTTCGAGTCGGCTCGCAAGCTGTTTCGAGACGAGGACTGGGCTTCCGAGCCAGCACGAGCGTTCACGTTGCTCCACGAATCCGTAGAGGCAGAGCTCTTGTGTGGACGCATGACCAGCGCACGCGAGCTGGCCGATCGGCTCACTGCGCGTCCGCTCGAGGGCTTCGATCAGTGCCGCGCCTTGACCAAGCGCATCCGGGTCTTGGCAGCCCAGGACGATCCACACATCGTGCGCGAGGTCCTGTCGGCCTTGCGCCCGTACGGCATCCGCTGGAGCCCCAACCCCTCGCGACTCTGGATCTGGTTGTGGGTGAAGTGGCTCGACTGGTGTCTTCGGGGCCCAACCGACGAGCGCTGCTTCACGAGCCTGAAGAGCAAGGATCTGTCCTGGGTGTTCCCGTCTCTCATCTTGACCGAGGCAGCTCCGGCACTCGTATCGCGAAACTCTCCGCTGATCATTCTCCAAGTCCTGCGCACTCTCCAGAGCTTCATGCGGCATGGCGCCATCCGCTCGCCCTCAGCTCCACTGGCAGGCTATGTCGCGGTGCGCCTCGAGGTGCTCGGGCATTGGCGCGGACTGCGACACTTCAGCGACGCTGCGCTCTACTGGACGAAGAGCAGCGACGATTCGATGAATCTGATCGCGAAGGTGAGCCTCTATACCTTCTCGCTCGTCTGGTTGGAGCCACGCAGAGAGCTCGCGACGCCACTGCTCCAGGTCATGGACGCGCTTCTCGAGCGCGGCGAGGTTCGCTACGCGAGCACGGCACTGATGGGCAACCTGTCGATCTCCGCGCTGGTCGGCGTACCCCTCCCTGAGCTCCTGGAACGCATCGAGGATCGACATCGTTGGGAAGAGTGGCCGAAGGTCCGCGGGTTCCTGCGCTGCTACGCCGCTGCCTACGAGGCACTCGCCGAGAACCGAGCCCAAGCAGTCGATTGGGCAGAACGAACGAATGAGCTACGAGATGATCTATCCGAGGCATACCTACATGGCCGGATCCATTGGCTACTGGCGCTGTGCATGTTCGACAGCTTCGACCTGGCGGACGAGATGCTTCGAAGCTGCCCGAGGCCTCAACAGATTCGTGGCTCGATCGCACTACCCGAGTTCTACCTGCTCCGGGGGCTGGCCGCTGTACACTCGAGAGATCGCTCACCGAGCGGAGCATCACGGAGAGACCGGCGGCGCGCGCGTGAGGCACGTTGTTGGCTGCTCGAGCGCTCGCAGCACGCACCGGACTGTGGGCCGCTGTCTGCCTTCCTCGACGCCGAGTGGCTGCGAAGTCGCGCAGACACAGGCTCCAGCCTGAGACGGTACTCGCAGGCGGCCCGCCTGGCACAGCAGGCCGGGTTCATCCACCTCGAGGCGTGGATCCACGAGCGCGCGGGTCGATTCCTGCTCCGAGCGCGACGCGAGGTACAGGCCCTGTCCCAGCTTCGACAGGCCAAGGAGCGCTACAGGCAGTGGGGCGCCGACGCGAAGGTGAGCCAGATCGACGCACTGATCGCAGAATTAGCTAGCGGACCTAACTTCTGATTCCTGGGGAGCGTACCGCTCCCATACTCGATTCGGCGATGCTCACACTCTACACCTGAAAGAGTCGTGCAACTTCGACCGGAACCCCGGACACCATCCGCATTCGATCGCTTCCAGAATACCTACACCCAACGATTCCCGACCCCGACTCACACGCCCATCCCAATCGAGATCTCGCATTCCCCAGGCGATAATCGCGCTTCGAGAGTGCGACTCGAAGCAGACTCATTTGACTCTTGATGGCGATTGGGATGAGAATCTAATCACAAATGAGTGTAGAAGGGCCCACCTTCGCGCTCGACGAATATGCTCGAGTCGGATTGGGTCCGCTGCTGCTGCTGACGGAATAGCTCGGTGGGTTGAAGTAACTCAGCAGCTGAGCTGACGGGAGATGCTGAGATGAAGTGGACGTTGTCTACCGCAAGCATTGCCATGCTTTGCCTAGCATTTGGGAGCGTAGGTGCCGCCGATGAAGCGGAGCCCCGCGGCACTGCGAGAGAGGCCGCTCGAGACGGGGCTCAGGATGGAGCCGGCGAGCCGACCCGCGCTCCTCGTGGAGGAGTGGAGGAGATCACCGTAACCGGGTCGCTCGTACCGAGAACGCAGACGGACGGTCCATCGTCGATCGACGTGATCGATCGCGTCGAGATCGAGAACCTCGGCGCGCAGAGCCCGATCGAGCTGATCGAGAGACTGACCTACAACTCGGGCTCACAGGCTCGAGCCGACGCCTTCCGTTTCGGGAATGGGTATGGATCCGCTCAGGTGAACCTTCGAGGACTCGGACTCGGAACGAGTCTGGTTCTGGTAGATGGTCGCCGGCGCGCCCTGTCCGGAGTCGTAGCGAACGACGGATCGACCTTCGTCGACATCAACGCCATTCCAGTGCCGATGATCGAGCGCGTAGAGGTACTGAAGGAAGGCGCGGCAGCAACCTACGGTACGGACGCGGTAGCAGGCGTGGTCAACTTCATCACGCGCAAGAACATCGAGGGGTTCGAGATCCGAACGGACTATCAACGTGCTCGAAGTGGCCAGGTCGAGCAAGGAATCAACGGCGCCTTCGGCTGGACGAGCGCTGATGAGCGCACTCACTTCCAGATCGGCGGCGGCTACTTCGACAGCAACCAGCTGAACTCGACGGAGCGAGACTTCACCGCCGCGCTACGCGATGGAAACGGTCGCATCATCCGCTTCCCGACGGCGGCACGACAGGACAACAACTACAGCCTGGCCGGAGGGCCGGGTGCGTTCTTCGTACCGGCAAGCCTCGGCCCCATCAACCAGAGCCCGGCGGCCATTCTCGCGGCGAACGGCGGCGACCCCACGGTCGCGCTGGTTCCCGGCGGACCGACCTTGGGACAGGCAGTCACGGCGATCGGGACGAGTCAGACGATCGGCTCGCTTCCGGTGATCGACCCGAACTGCGAGCAGGCCAACGGGAGTGCCACCCTGAACGTGGCCCCCGGAGTGGGCTTCTGCGCCATCGAGTTCGTAGACAACTTCAACATCAACGAGCACGAGCAACGCGTCCGCTACAACGTCCTGTTTCGGCAGGCGCTGAGCGAGACGACGGAGCTGACACTGAAGGTCGACTTCTTCAACAACAAGATCGACGACGTGGGTCTCTCTCCCTCCTTCCCGCCGGTGACGCCGTTCTTCATTCCGACCGGCAACCCCGGCAACTTCCTCGGAGCCGTTCTCGTGCAGTCCCGCTCTGGACGGCCGCTGGGCGAGAACAGCGCCACTGCACGCGGATTCTTCTCGACTCGCAACATGCGCTACGAGGCGGGGCTGACGGGCGAGCTGAGCGAAGGCTGGAACTGGGATCTGAACGTCGGCTACAACCAGGAGGTTCGCAAGGCAAACGCTCCCGATACGTTCCAGGCAGAGTACCAGAACTCGCTGCTGGGTCTGGGAGGCTCGGGATGCCCCTTGCTGAAGACACAAGGACTGAGCGTGTTCAATGCGGGTGCCGCCGCGGCCGCGGCGGGCGTAACGCCCGGCCAGGGGCCCTGTCAGTACTTCAACCCCTTCGCGAGCGCGATTCTGAACCCGGACGGTACTGGAGTCGGCGGCAATCGGCTCGGCAACAGCCAAGACGTGATCAATGCGTTCACGGGACGCCTCAAGACGTCGCGGACGACCAGCCTACTCTACGTCGATGGCCTGATCACCGGTGAGCTCATGGAGCTTCCCGCGGGGCCCGTGGGGATCGCACTGGGCTACCAGTATCGACGCGACACCTATGAGATCGACCGCAACGCCGACCAGACGGTGGACCAGAATGGAGTCAACGCGGTTACCGGTCTCGCAACCTCGCGCTTCCTCTTCCTCGGAGGCGGCTCGGAGGTCGATGTCGAACAGACCGCGACCGCGTTCTTCTCGGAGCTGGTCATCCCGGCGACGTCGGCACTCGAGCTGCAGGCCGCGGTACGCTTCGAGGACTACAACGGGGCCATCGGGAGCTCGGTAGACCCGAAGATCGGCTTTCGGCTCGATGCTGCCGACTGGCTCACGTTGCGCGGTAGCTTCTCGACCACGTTCCGAGCACCGAGCCTGAACCAGCAGCGCTCCCGCGATACGGCCCAGATCAACCTGACCAGCCGGGGCGCAAGCGGCAGGGACTCCGGCTTCAAGGCGGTGGATGCGTCCGGAAGCACGGACCTCAAGCCCGAGGAAGCCGACGTGTACAACTTCGGCGCGATCCTGAACCCGTTCGACGGCTTCAACCTGACCGTCGACTACTTCCGGATCGACTTCAAGGACATCATCGTGTCGCAGGTCGCTCAGAACCTGATCAACGCAGAGGAGCAGCTGCTCGCGAACGCCGGCTTGATCGCCTCCAACCCGGCGAACTTCTGCAGCCAGCCGGGCTTCATAGCCACGACGAACAGCGCGGGCAAGCAGATCGTCACGCGCAATCCGGACTGCAGCGTGGCGCGGGTGGAAGCGTCGTTCATCAACAATCCTTCGCTGATCACCGACGGGATTGACGTCGGACTCACCTGGGACATGAACGTCGCTGGGCTGGATGCCTTCCAGTTCTTCTCCAACGTCACTCACCTGATCCAGTTCGACATTCAGCAGCCGCAGGGGACCGTGAAGGCTGCGGGCAGCCTGAACGAGACCGTCTTCGCGTCTTCGCTTCCCAAGTGGCGCCTCACGACCGGAATTCAGGGTGCGCTGGGGAACCACGCGGCGGGGCTCACCTTCCGCCTGATCTCCGGCTATGAAGACGACCGCAGCGGTCGCAACATCGGCTCGCACAACGAGGTCGACTTCTTCTACCGCTACGACCTGCAGCGGTACGATGCGACCCTCCAGGTCGGCGTGATCAACCTGCTCGACAACGAGCCGCCTTTCGTCGATCTCAACTTCAACTTCGACACGCGCGTGGTCGATGCCCGCGGTCGCCGGTTCTACTCGAACCTGACCTGGCGGTTCTGATCGTCTCTCTCCCGGCGTCTAGCGTGGGACGCCGGGAGAGAGCGCTCATTCGTACTCGCTCGCATCCAGTGGCAGCGAGCAGCGGAGCTCGAACGCGAGCACACTCCCGACGCCCGAGGAGTCGGAATCGAGGCGCATCACCGGCGCCTCGCAAGCATCCAGCGGGGAGAACGTGCGGTCATCGCCGTGGAACTCGTAGCGGGCGAGCTGCTCGCTTCCAGAGCCGTCCGAGTGAGTCGCCACGACTCGAATCTCCAGATCCGGGATGGGAACGGGATCCGAGTCCGTGGCAAGGAAGGGCAGCTCCCAGTCCAGGAAGCCGTACCACATGTCCGGAATCTCGACCTCGGCCACACCTGACCGATCCGTGGCGCGTCCGAGCCGAAGCACGCCCGCCTGAAGCGGGACCGCCCGCCACTCGGGCGGCTGCCCCGCAGCCACGAACGCAGGCAGCGCAGCCTGCACCCGGCGGTCGGAGTAAGCGACCGACACGTAGACATCCCTGGCCGGACGCCCGCTACGATCACGCAGCTCGACTCTGAGCTCCGGATACAGGAAGCCGGTACGCACGCTGCAGCCAAGCAGCATCAAAGAGAGAGCGAGGATCCCGTGCCTGACCATCATGACGCGCTCAGCTCGAGGGCGAGCGCCAGCGCGGCGTCGGTCGCCGCAGCATAGCCGTGGGCACGCAACGCATTCTTGGCCTCATCGGTCACCAGTAGGTGATCCTCGTGTCGCGGGGTATCGAAGACATAGAGGATAGAGGCGCGCGCCATGCCGAAGTACGACGCGACGGCGAACGAGGTGGCCGTCTCCATGTCGACCGCCACGAACCCACGTCGGTGCCAATCATCCAGCTCCTCCCGCCCCTCGGCGAGGAGCGCAGACGTCGTGAAAATGGGCCCCTGGTGAACACGCCGTTGGTGCAACGCTTCGATGGGCCCGGTCGAGAGGATCTCGCGAGAGCAGGAAACGTAGCACACGCGAGGGCAGTAATACTGTGCGGCGCCCTCCCCGCAATACGCCTCGGTCGCGATCACGAGATCTCCCGCTTCCATGGAATCGCAAAGCCCACCACAGCTCCCAAGTTGGATGACCGCACGCGAACCGAGCACTCCGAAGATGTGCACGATCTCCGAGGCCATCGGGGCTCCGTACACGCACGCAAATCCAACGGGTATCCCATTGAGCTCTCCGATCAGAGTGCTCTCGATGAGCCCATTCGGCGCTCCCAGGTCGAGCACGTTCGCGAAGTAGGCACGGCCCACATGGTCGAGCGGGGCCGGAGCGACCGATCTCT
Organism: Pseudomonadota bacterium; assembly: GCA_003247575.1. Lineage (GTDB taxonomy): Bacteria > Myxococcota_A > UBA9160 > SZUA-336 > SZUA-336 > SZUA-336. Next base: position 9,795 of record QJZC01000020.1, on the reverse strand, counting down.
GTTTGACCCTGCACGAATCGTCGATCACTCTTGACACGGTCAGGTCGTTCACGCGGGAGTGCGCAGTCACCGCTCAGCCATGGGGGATCGAAGCGATGGAGACGGGGGAGTTTCGTGGATTCGAGGTAGCGCTGCACGATCCAGGCATCGCCGTGATCACCTTCAATCAGCCGCAGCGCTTGAACGGAATGACGCAGCGCCTCAAGCGGGATCTCGTGGAGACGTTGCTGCAAGCACAAATGGACGACGCGGTGCGAGTCATCGTCTTCACGGGTACCGGCAAAGCTTTCTCGGCGGGGGACGACATCAGCGGCAAGAAAGCCGAGCGAACTGGAAAGGCACTGATGCCCAAGATCCCTGGAGGGCACCGCGATCCGATCGGCACCTATGAAGGGCTGCGCGCGCTGTCCCAGACACTGAATCAAGCCGTGCGAAATCTGGACAAGCTATCGATCGCAGCGATCAATGGTGCAGCGATCCAGACGGGCCTGTCCCTGGCTCTCGCGTGCGACTTCCGAATCGCGTCTCGCGAAGCGCGGCTCGGAAGCGCCACGCTCCGCTTCGGGCTGCTCCCCGACGAGGGCGGCCAAGCTCTGCTCGTTCAGCTGATCGGCGTCGCCAAGACTATGGACTTCCTGATGCGCTCGCGAATCGTCAGCGGGCAAGAGGCCCTGGAGCTCGGCCTGGTACACGAGGTGACCGATCCCGACCAACTCCTGCCACGCGCACTCGAGCTCGCGGCCGAACTCGCGCACGGTCCGCAGGTCGCAATGCGGCTCCTCAAGCGAACAATCTACAACGCTGCCGAGATGACCTTCGCACACGCGCTCGACGACATCGCTTCGAAGACCGCGATCTCGGACCACCACCCCGACGCGCGCGAGGGAGTGACGGCGTTCCAAGAGAAGCGGTCGGCACGCTTCAACCAGCCCGAGTCGTGAAGGGACTCGTTCGCGCCGAGAAGGTAGCGCAGCGCCCTACGCCTAGATCGTAGACGAACTCACGGCTTCTCGGACTCGCCGTCCGCAAACTCGCCGTCCGGAGTCTCGGTCGCATCTGCGTCCGGATCCGGGTCAGCCTCCTCCTGGCCTGGAGAGGAGAATCGAGCCGCGATACTGCGCCAGCGCAGCTTGATCGCGTAGCCTCCCGCCAAGACTGCTGCAATCGCCCCCTGGAGCAGCATGCTTCCTGCTCCCACGTCGATGTAGGCCCAGGCGTGGCGCGGTAGGCATACCACGAGCATCAGGATCGACAACCGGACACATATCTGGCGGCGCTGATCAGACGACACGACCTCCAGAATATCGGGAACGGGACCTGACGCCTTGAGCGCGCGGACCGGGCCCGGACCGCTCCTCCTCGCACTCGCAGGCGGTGCGGCTTCCAGAAGTCACGCCGTAGAGGCCGTCAGGCTGGAGAAACCTGGACCTCGATCCCGTTCAGGACGGCATTTCCAGACAGGGGATCGAGCTGGGTCGAATCCGTCAGCAGGTTGAAGTTCGCACCGGCGTGCGCCTCGGCAACGCGCTGGCGTGTTCCCGGACGGTCATGCCCGAATCCGTGGGGCAGGCTCACGACTCCGGGCATGAGGCTGTCGCAGATCTCGGCGACGACCGAAAGCTGCCCCGCGCTCGACTTCACGTGCACGGGCTGCCCGTCCAGGATCGAGAGGCGCACCGCGTCATCGGGATGAATCTGGAGCGTGCAGCGGGGACGGCCCCGCATGAGATTCGGCACATTGTGCATCCACGAGTTGTTCGAGCGTAGGTCGCGGCGTCCGATCAGCACCAGCTCTGCCGCGGGGGGCGCTGCGAGGTCGGCAACCAGGCGTGCGAGCTCGCGACGAATCGGCTCCGACATGAGCTCGATGCAGCCACTCGCGGTCCGCAGCTTGTCGGCGAGCTGCGGCTCGAGCGGCCCCAAGTCGATTCCATGCGGACTCTCACGCAAACGCTCGAACGTCAATCCACCGGGCTTCTCTCCGAACGCATCCCCATAGACCCCAGCGCGTATCATGATCTCGACGTAGCGATCTAGCGGGTCTCGGGCAACGAGCGCCGATGCGAGAGCCTCGGGTCGCTTCTCGTGAAGCTGCGGATGGCGCCGGATCGCGGCGCGGAGCATCTGTGCCTCGATCGCGGCCAGAACTCGGTTGGGATCGGCAGACGCACCTTCTCCCGCCGCGATCAGAGCAAGGCGCGCCAGGATCTCGGCCTCGCTTGGCCCGTCGCCAGCAAAGAGCGGCGGCGACCACTTTGCCCGATTGCGAACGGCGAGCCCGGCCAGATTGAAGTCATAGTGACTCCGAGTGAGTGGCGACGGTGGCGGCAGGATCACGTGCGCATGTCGCGTCGTCTCGTTCAGATACGGGTCGACACTCAGCATGAAGCGAAGACTCGGCAGCGCACGCTCGAGCTGCGCACTGTTCGGCGCAGACAGCAGCGGATTTCCAGCCACCGTGATCAGCACGCGCACCTGGCCGTCCCCCGGCGTCTCGATCTCGTCTCCCAGGGTCGCGACCGGGAACTCTCCCACGACTTCCGGATAGCCGTGCACGCGGCTCGTCCAGCGGCCCATCTTGAAATCAGAACCACGGGAATGCGGGTCTGGAGACTTCTTTGCGCGCTCCGGGGCGTGCGCTGGCCGCGCCCACATCGCGCCGCCCGGGACATCGAGGTGGCCGAAGATCAGATTCAGCAGATCGACGGCCCATGCGGCCAGGGTTCCGAACGGAACTGTCTGGGTACCGATTCGCCCATAAACGACGGCGCGTGGCGTCTCGGCCAGCTCACGGGCCAAGCGTTCCACGGTTTCGGCGGGAACGCCCGTGCGGGCGGCCACCACCTCGGGCCGGAAACGGCCGACCTGCTCGCGCAGCTGCTCGAGCCCGGCCACACGACTCGCGAGTGGCCCGAGCCGCACCAAACCATCGCGAAACGCAACGTGAGCAATGCCGAGCAGCAGGTGCGCGTCTGAGCCCGGCCGAATTCGAATGTGCTCACTGGCGTGCTCGGCGGTGCGCGTCCGCCGCGGGTCGACCACGACCAAGCGACCGCCGCGCTCGAGCATCTGCTTCACTCGCCCAGGAAAGTCCGGCGCGGTACACAGACTCCCGTTCGACGCCCACGGATTCGCTCCCAGCACGAGCAGATAGTCGGTCCTGTCGAGATCCGGCACGCTGATCGCATACGGGTCACCGTACATGAGCCCACACGCCACGTATTTGGGCATCTGATCTACCGTCGTCGCACTGAAAACGTTGCGAGTACCCAGCGCGCGGATCAGCTCCCTAGGCAGGAACGTACCGGCGATCGAGTGGACGTTCGGATTGCCCAGATAGATCGCCGCGGAACGTCGATCCTCACGGATGGCCGACAGCAGCCGAGCTTCGACGTGCGCGAAGGCATCCTCCCAGGATACCTCGCGGAACTCACCGCCGGCCTCTCGGACGAGCGGCGCTCGCAGACGATCCGGATCGTCGTGGACCTGCGCGAGCGAAGCGCCCTTCGGGCAGATGAACCCGCGGCCGAAAACATCCTGGCGATCCCCCACAACGCGCGAAATCGTACCGTCACGCAGCGCGATTTCGATGCCACAGGTCGCTTCGCAGAGTGGACACGTAGTGTAGTGAACAGACCCTTCGGACATGCCGCGATCATACCGGATCCGCCTGGCTCCTACGAGGGGAGACGTTTCCGACTGCATCGAGACGACTGCGTCGATACAATCGTGCTGGATCCAATCGCGACGAAGCTTGCCCATGGAATAGGGGGACGCATGCAGAAGCTCGAAGGTCGCGTCGCTGTAGTGACTGGCGCCGCCAGCGGAATTGGAAGGGGCCTCGCACGGGCATTCTCTCAGGCTGGCATGTCGGTCGCACTGGCAGACCTGGATGCAGCCGCGCTGAACACTCTCCAGGAAGAGCTTGCGTTACAGGGGACGTGCGCGATCGCGGTTCCCACCGACGTCTCGAAGGTGTCCGACGTAGAGAGGCTCGCCGAACACGTGGTGCGCGAGCTCGGAGCGGCCCACGTGCTCTGCAACAATGCGGGGGTCGCCGCTCGCGGCGGAGCGCCGTGGCTGATTTCGCAGGCAGATTGGGAGTGGATCGTCGGGGTGAACTTCATGGGCGTAGTCCACGGAACACGCGTCTTCACGCCCATTCTGCTCGAGCAGGAAGAGGGTCACATCGTCAACACGGCGTCGCTGGCCGGCCTGGTGGTCGGAGCCATGGGGAATGCCGCCTACGGAGCGACCAAGCACGCCGTGGTCGCCCTGAGCGAGGCCACCCACTCGGGCCTGGTCGCACGCGGTGCGCGTGTGCGCGTCAGCGTGCTCTGTCCGGGCCCGGTGAATACGAACATTCTCGAGACCACGCGAAAGCTCGATCCCTCTGGAGACCGCCCCGCAGACTCCGAAGACCTGGTCGCGCGCGCAATGAGGGCGGCCATGCAGCGCTGGCTCGCCGAGGACGGACTCTCGCCAGAGCACGTTGCCCGTCTCGTGGTGGACGCGATCCGACGCGAGGTCTTCTACGTGCTTCCGCACGACTGGAACGAGCACATAGCCGCTCGCATGCAGAACATCCTCGACCGACGCTCCCCGCAGCCGATCGAGGGCCCCCCGGAGCTGCTACGCTACTTCCAGGAGGAGTTCGCCAAGCTCAACCAGAGCCAGACTCGCTGATCTTACGCGTGGGAGCCCTGGCTCCTGGTATGCTGTCGGCCGAGGAGGCCACATGGAAGAGCGCGCGCCGAGCCTACGCGAGCTGAGCCTACGAGAAGGAATGCGCAGCGACGGAAGGAGCGGCTTCTTTTCGCGCCTGCACGACGAGGCCCCACTCTTTCGAGACCCGGCTGGGTTTTGGGTGGCCAGTCGCTTCGAAGATGTGCGCGCGATCCTCCTCGATCATGCCAGCTTCTCGTCCTCGGCAATGGGTGGTGGAGCCGTGGGCTTCCCCTTGCTCACCGACGATCCGCCGCGGCACTCCGTCCTGCGCGGCCTTCTGGCCAAGGCCTTCACTCCTGCGAGCATCGCATCGATGAGGCCCGCCATCGAGACGCTCGCAGCACGTCTGGCGGATCGCATTCCGCTCCACTGCGACGTAGACATCGTCGAAGCGATCGCAACCCCACTCCCCGTAGCCGTGATCGCTGGAATGCTGGGGGTCCCGGAAGCCGACCAGGCGAAGTTCAAGCGTTGGTCCAGCGCCATCGTCGGCCTCCAGGGTGGCCCGGTCGCAGGAGATCGTCTCGCACAGCTCGCCGAGCTTCGCGCCTACTTCGCAGAGCTGGTTTCCGAGCGCCGGAGGGCACCGGGAGACGACCTCGTCAGCGCGCTCATTCGGGCAGAACACGCGTCCGAGCTCCTGACCGACGCGCAGATTGCAGGCTTCGCGATCCTGCTCATGATCGCAGGCAACGAGACCACCACAAACCTGCTCGGAAACCTGCTTCATCGCTTGGCGCGGCTGCCCGAGGCGTGGGCGCTCCTACGCAGCGAACCCGACACGCTCGAGCGTGCGATCGAGGAGTCTCTCCGATTCGACTCCCCAGCACAGATGGTCATGCGTCGCACGCGCTCGCCCGTTCGGGTCGGCAATAGCGAGATCCCGGCAGGCGAGCTCGTCATGGTCCACCTCGCGGCAGCGAACCGAGACCCATCCAAGTGGGATGCTCCCATGCAGTTCGAGATCGAGCGGGAGCAGGAACGCCACATCGCGTTCGGCCAAGGCGTACACACCTGCATCGGGGCGCCGCTCGCCCGGCTCGAAGCATCGGTCGCAATGCGCGCATTGACCGAGCGCTTCGAGCGCCTGAGTCCAGGAGGCTCGCCAGGAGTCCGAACCGTCAACGGCATGTTGCTCGGGTTTCAGCAGCTACCGGTGCGTTTCGACTGACTCGTACTCCGTTGACGAAGTCAGCTCGCCGAGAGCAGATACGAGCGCTTCCATCTCGTCCGGAGTCCCGATCGAGATCCTGAGATACTGATCGATGCGCGGCTGATCGAAGTGCCGCACGAGAATCCGCCGGTCTCGCAGCGCTCGGACCAGCTGGTGAGCTGGAACACGCGGATGGCTCGCGAAGAGGAAGTTCGCCCGTGAGGGCAGCACCACGAACCCGAGCGCCCGCAGCTTCTCGCGGGTACGCTCGCGGGCGTGGATGATCTTGTCCCTACAGGCCGTAAAATGCTCTTCGTCCTGGAGGGCCGCGAGCGCGACGCATTCGGCGAGACGATCGATCGGATACGAGTTGAACGAGTTCTTCACTCGATCCAAGCCGGTGATCAGCTCGGCTGAACCGACGGCAAATCCCACGCGAAGACCTGCCAGCGAGCGCGACTTGGAGAAGGTCTGGACCACGAGGAGATTCTCGTACTCTCGAACCAACGGGATCGCGGACTCTGCACCGAAGTCGACGTAGGCTTCGTCGATCACGACGAGCCGATCGGGCACGTTGGCCAACAACGCTTGGATCTGGTTCCGGTCGAGCGCCAAGCCGGTCGGCGCGTTCGGGTTGGGAAGCATGATCGCGCCAGGCCGCTCACAGGCGCCTACCGAGCGTCCGCAGTACGGCTCGAGGTCGATCCGGAAATCATCCGTGACTGGAATCGGAACGACCTCGACGTCGAGCAACCGTGCATAGGCGGGATAGAAGCTATAGCTGACGTCGGGAAACAGCAGCGGCCCCCGCCCCTTGAAGAAGGCCATATAGCAGAAGGCGAGCACCTCGTCGGAGCCGTTGCCGACGAAGATGTTTGCGGGATCGAGGCCGCATCGCTGGGCCAGCGCCAGCTTGAGCGAGCGCGAGCTCGGGTCGGGATAGAGGCGCAGCTTGGGACCCACCTCACCACTCAACACCGCCAGCGCGCGCGCAGAAGGCGGGTACGGATTCTCGTTCGTGTTGAGCTTGATCAGCCCCGGCGCGTGCGCTTGCTCGCCGGGGACATACGGCGCCAGGTCACGAACGGTGTCACTCCAGAATCGGCTCATCTCGCGCAGGTTAGTCGAACCGAGGGCGGCTGTCGCTCTCTCGACTCGAGCTCCTGATGTGGCGCAGGGTCAGGTTCGTCCCGGCACTACGGACTGCCGGCGATCCTCTAGATTCTGAGCCAGCCACCAGGGGAGCCAGGACGCTGTCTGGATGATCCGACCGATGACGCCGACGGAAATGGCCTCGGCTGGCGGCACGCCTGCTAGCCCGAGGAGCAGCACGAAAACCCCCTCGAAGACTCCGAGCCCGTCGATCGACACCGGGATTCGGGTGACGAGCAGAGTCAACGGGAGCACCCCCGCCATGACTCCAAACGAGACATCGACCCCCACGGCCTTGGCGGTACACCATGCGTAGACGATCGTGACCAGCTGCTCCAACAATGTCAGCCCGAAGAAGCTGGCCAGAATGGCTCGGCCAGCACCGAAGCCTGCGTAGGTCTGGTGCAGGCGCTCCAAGCGAGCCACGAAGCGATGCGCGGCCAGCCGCGCTGGGAGTCGCCGAAAGAAGAAATCAGATACGCGAGGGTCGAGCGAGACCGCGAAACCGATGACCGCGGCAGCCAATACTCCGACTCCGACAGCACCGACGATGCGGTAGCGAGCATCGAGTAGTCCACGTTGGTCCAGCAGGACGAGGCCGACGATCCCGAAGCATAGCGAGGCAATGAACCCGAGCATGCGCTCGACGACCACGGATGCCAGCACGACATCGCCCGAGAGGCCGCGGCGCGTGGTCATGTACAAGCGCAGGGCATCGGCGCCCATCGTCGAGGGCAGGAAGGTTCCCCAGACCATGGCCGAACAGTAGATCTTCATTCCGGGCAGGATGCCGAGCAAGACGTTGCGGCTCGAGAGCAATAGGGTCCACTTGTACGTCATCAGTAGGCGATCGGCGATGATGACGGCGAAGCTCAACACCACCCAGCCGAGATCGGCCCGAACGACCGGCTCGATCACCTGTCGCAGGCCACCGGCGTACCAGAGCAGGCCCGAGACCAGCGCGAGCGAGACGAGCAGCCGAAGCAACCGGCTCATGGAGTGGGAATGGCGCTGATCGGCAGCGGGGTGATGCAGCCCTCCAGCGCGGTCAGCACCTCGCGCGCACAGCGGTCCCAGCCGAAGTCACGCGCGCGTTCGAGCCCTCGCTCGACGAGTGCACTGCGCAGCTCGGCGCTGGTGAGAACCTGGCGGATGCCGTCGGCGATCTGATCGACACTGAGCGGATCGACGAGCACAGCTGCGTTCCTCACGACCTCGGGAGGCGACCCGGTGTTCGCAGTCAGCACGGGACAGCCACAGGCCATCGCCTCGATGAGCGGGATCCCGAAGCCCTCGTACAGAGAGGGGAATACGAACAGCTCCGCCATGGAGTACATCGTGGCCATGTCCTCGTGAGGGACCCAGCCCGTAAACAGGACCCGATCCGAGATCTCCGGACGCGCCGCCGCTGAGAGCTCCCGCATGGCGCGACCGTAGGTCTCGCCGGCCATCACCAAGGTCAGGTCGAGTTCGGAGCAGACTCGGGTGAAGGCCGCCAGAATTCGCTCCACGTTCTTCGGAGGATAGATCTGCCCTGCCCAGAACAGGTACCGCTTCGGCAGCTGGTAGCGCGATCGGACCTCTGCCCGACGCTCAGGGTCCGTCACCGGGTAGAAGCGAGCATGATCGAACCCGTTGTACACCGTCACGAACTTCTCGGGTGCGACTCCCGTAAACTCGACTGCGTCCGCCTTGACGCGGTTCGATACAGTAAGGATGCGCGTCGCAGCCCGACAGTACCAGGGAACGACGTTGCGCGTGTAGATTCGATCGTACCAGGCGAAGGCCTCAGGGATCACGAACCACTCGGAGCCATGCTGCACGAACACCTTCGGCTTCCGCGTCAGGAAGGGAACCGCGAACTTGGGATTGAACAGGACGTCTACCCCGTACCAGTGCGCCAAGATCGGTGCTGCCAATTGATCCCAGAGCACCCCGCGGCCGAGGGGCAGCGCAACTTCGACGACGTTCGGGTATCCAGCATAGGTCCCGATCAGATCGTGATCTGCGTACATGAAGACGAACTGATGCGGGTTGCCCAGAACGAGCAGTTGCTCGAGTACGCGCTCCGTATAGACCTTGACGCCGCCGGCATGCTGCCGGTAGTGGCGAAGCATCACACCAATCTTCAAAGCAACCTCACAGTGCAGCAGCAGGGCGGGCGGCTGCCCTACCCCTCGTCAAGAACGGGTGCGAGCTACCCGCCCGGACCCCAAGGCCAGAAGCAAGCTCAACGGATTAAATACTTTTTGAGATTGACTAACGCGATATCATGATAGCGCCAGCGCCGGGCGGCAGAGACAGAAATTCCACCCCAGCCTCCACTTTTTCGAGTAGAAGCGAATGCCCCCCACTAGCGCGGAGAGTCCATGGAGCCCTCACCGGGGCACCTTCAAGAACCCGCAGCCGGGAGGCCCAGAGCTCCAGCCCAGAAACGGATCGGGCAGCGGATGCCCCGCTCCCGCAAACGCAAGTCAAAGACATTCCTGGGGCCTGGTTGAGCAGGCGGTGAGCGTCACGATGGCAAGTGGAGCGGGCTGCGTTCAGAGCGGCTTGCCGGTTGGGTGCTCCGAATCCGCGCGAAGGCTTCCCACCCCGGCATAGGCTCCTCGCTCGAGCTGGCTACGCCGGGCTACACTCCGCAGACGAGCTACACACGGCTTGCCACTTTCGAGCACGACGGGGGAGCAGCTCACACGGGTGTGGCCCTCGTTCGGGAGGAGACCCAGCGTGTCGTATCCGCTTTCTCACATCGCCCTGAG